>NZ_JBJGXN010000018.1:0-60436 GCF_045447035.1 Pseudomonas sp. O230
CTCTAAGTAAACGAATCCAAACATCAGACACGAAAAAGCCGCGCATTCAGCGCGGCTTTTTTGTTTGGTGGGCCCACACGGACTTGAACCGTGGACCAAAGGAGTAGGATCGCTAACCGGCTCCCAGGGGGATACCAACTAGCTTCCTCCGAACGCAGCGTGCAGGTTTCCAAGCACTGCGCTCTCCAGATGTACTCAAGCTGCTGCCACGTGTAGCAGGGAGAATTGGTTAAGTGATATGCCGTCGTACTTACCACGATGGATCTTGTGGTGGCACTCGTGACATACGGGAATTTGCTTCCGATTAAGGATCGCCAATACCCGAGTAAAGCCCTTAACTTCTTGACCCAGCTTCCTAATGTGCTTTACGTGGTGCATAGCCACACGGTCGTCACTTGCGCAGATAACACAAGGTGATCCCAGTTTAGAGCGAGTCCTAAGTCTTAGGTTTCGCTCCAGGAAGTTAACGTCAACTGTCCCTGTTTTGAATCTATTGGGAGACGAGGCCCATTTCCTGATAAGGGGAAATTCGACTTGTCTTATCACCTCTCCGGCTGCATTTTTCACTCTTACTCGAAGGCTAGCTCCGTGCTTAGAGAAAATCTTGCTTCTGGAAGACCGATGTTTGGCCGCCATTGTTTTCGCCGCTGCGTGCTGGAGGATGTATTGAATCCGGGTCAGCATTGAGAACCGATCTACAAAAGAGTAGTAGTTCGATATGCCTCTCCATACAGCTCCAACCTGCTCTACGATTTGTATGTCGTCGAGTAGTATCCATTTGTTGATCGCGGTAGGTTCGCCTTTGGAGTTACAAAATCCTTTGGCGTGGAGCTTCTCGACAAGTTCGCGTACTGGTGCGTACATAATCGGAGTCCAACCTGCCACTCTCTTACGGAAAACTGCTCCGTTACGGATGACTTTCATGATCTTGGGTTTTTCGCTACCTACCCTGAGGCTAGTCCCCAGGAATTTCGCTTTTTCGGTCTTCGCGTGACGGATGTGCGTTTTCTCCAGGCTGAGTTCAAGACCCGCTGTGGATAGATGCTCACCAATTTCAGCTCGGAGCTTTTCGGCTAGGTGCTTAGGCCCATTGATCCCTACAACCCAGTCATCCGCGTACCTGACGTATTTAACCCGTATGAAGCCGTTATCCGAGACAAGGGTGGGGGACATTTGCAGGGATGCGTTGCTGATCGCTCGAATTTCAGCGATAGCTGCTTCCCGCTCCGTTCCTTCCAATCTTGCGATTTTCCCTTGCAGATAACTCCTACGGCTAAGCAACTTTCTATACGCAGGGTTAAGCGCTTTCTTATCTTCCTTTCCCATCTCGTGCTCTTGAATCAAACCCTCGACCTTGCGGTCTAGTTGATGCAAGAAAATGTTCGCCAAAATCGGGGATATAATACTCCCTTGTGGCGTACCGATGGTTCCGGAGAAGTAAGCTCCTTTGTCGAAGTAGCCCGCTTTCAGTGACTTCCTAATCAGGTTTACAAACCGTTCGTCCTTGATCCGCGTTTCCAGTTGTGTAACCAGTTTCTCGTGGGAGATATTGTCGAAGCAGCCTTTAATGTCTCCTTCGATTACCCAAGTTACTCCCGACCATTGCTCCCGGATCTGCTTCAGTGCAGTGTGACAACTCCTCCCCGATCTAAACCCGTGACTGTTGTCGCTAAACGTAGGTTCGAAGATAGCTTCCAAGATCATTCGCATGACCTCTTGCACGACCTTATCAGTAGGTGGTGCCACCGATAGTTCTCGGGTTTTACCATTAGCCTTCGGGATAAGAACCCTTCTGGCGCCTCTAAACGCGAAACTTTCGTCTCTCATTTTGTCGATGATGTTCCGGATCGTTCTGATCGAAAACTCATCTAGGGTCGTTCCATCGTTACCCGCAGTCATATTGCCGGGTTTGCTTTTGATCTTCTCATAGGCCGCAATGTACAAGTCTTCCTTGAACATGAGACGGTAGATGCGATCATTAACAAAGTTCGGATCGGCGTTAGCCTTCCTGAGTGTTTCTATTCGGATGAAGCTTTTGTTCTGCATCACGCATACCTCCACCGTCCTAGAAACATTACATCCTAGGCCCCTTCCCTTTCACCGGGGATTAGCCGGTCGTATTTGAGGTGGTCGATAGCTAGTGAACGGACACGTCCCCTCACCGAAAAAAGATGGTGGGCCGGGCGGGATTCGAACCCGCACTCAACGGCTTATGAGGCCGCTGCATTAACCGTTATGCTACCGGCCCAATACAAACAGGTACTACGAGCCTTCCGTCACCATGGGAATTGCTTCCTTTAGGTGATCCCGCAGTTAACGCAACAACGTGCTCAGGTGTTAGGTCGCCCTTTCGGTTATCTTTCACACTACTTGTGCTAGCGCTTCTGGTGTGGCTTGCAGGGGGCTCATAATCGTCTCCCCGCAACCAGAAGAAGTGGCCTCAATCTCATGCCACCCCGGTGCCGAATTTCCCACGCTTTACCTAGGCTTCAAGCAATACAGCCTTGACCATGACCTGCCCTACCTGACCTTCTCTATTGGAGGAGAGATTCCTCCGCAGAAGGCCTTTTCACGGCATGCTCTTGTCCCTTACGGGGTTTCCCCTTCCGGTAAGCCGCTGGTTTACCCCTAAATGCCACAAGGGGATGGCTATTAACCACAACGTTGTTGCGCCATCTTACGGCGCACTTATGAGTCCTCTGCTCTAACCAACTGAGCTATAGGCCCTCAGTAGGCCGCGGATTATAGCGACGGTTTCTCGGCTGTGCTATCCGAAAAATCCGATACGGCTATACGAAGAAACGTCGCGGCGAATTTGTCTGGCGGCAAGGGCAGGCTGACGATGTAGCCCTGAATCTGTTCGCAGCCTTCTTCGGCGAGAAATTGCTGCTGCGCCAGGGTCTCGACGCCCTCGGCAATCACGGTGAATTGCATGCTGCGGCCCAGCGCGATGATGGCGCGAACGATTGCCGCGTCGTGGGGATCATCCGGCAGGCCCCGGACGAAAGACTGGTCGATCTTGAGAATATCCAGCGGCAGGCGTTTGAGGTAGCTCAGGGAGGAATAGCCGGTGCCGAAGTCGTCGATCGCCAATTGCACGCCCAGGTGTTTGAGTTGATGCAACACCGTCAGGGCTTCCTCGGCCTGGCTCATGATGAAGTTTTCGGTAATTTCCAGTTGCAATAATCCGGGCTGAAGGCCGTTGTCCTTGAGCAGTTGTTCGATCCGGCCAAGCAGGTTGGGTTGGCGCAGTTGTGCGCCTGCGAGGTTGACCGACAGCGGGCCGAGGCACTCATAGGTCTGATTCCACTCGCACATCTGCCGACACGCAGTCTCTAGCACCCAGTCGCCGATTTGCAGAATCATCCCATTCTCTTCAGCCAAGGGAATGAAGTGCTCTGGTGGCACGGCGCCGAAGGTCGGGTGATGCCAGCGGATGAGGGCTTCTGCACCCACCAGGCGATTGTCGTCCAGGCTGATTTTCGGCTGGTAGTGCAGCAACAGTTCATTGCGTTCGATGGCGCGGCGCAGTTCGTGTTCAAGTGCTACGCGCTCGCTGGCCTGAGCGGTCAGGTCGCGGGTATAGCTTTCGACCCGGTTGCGACCCTTGGCCTTGGAGCGGTACATCGCCGCGTCGGCGTTCTTGACCAGTGTGGCAACGTCGCCGCCGTCCATGGGGTAGAGGCTGGTGCCAATGCTGGCGCTGATAAAGAACTCGTGCTCGCCAGCCTGGAATGGCGCAGAAAAGCAGTTGAGCAGTTTGGTGGCGATGTTGTCGGCGTCGCTCGACTGTTGCAAGCCGGGCAGCAGGATGATGAATTCGTCTCCACCGAGGCGCGCCACGGTATCGATGTCGCGCAACTGGTCCTTGAGGCGTACGGCGATGCCCTTGAGCAGCAGGTCGCCGACCGGGTGCCCGAGGCTGTCGTTGATGTGTTTGAAGCGGTCAAGATCTAGGAACAACACGGCGCCCTGGCCGCCGTTTTCCTGTTGGTTGTTGAGTGCAGTCAGCAGCCGGCTCTCGAACAGCGTGCGGTTTGGCAAACCCGTCAGCGGGTCGTGGTGCGCCTGATAATCGAGTTTGGCCTGCGCGTGCTTGAGGCTGGAAATGTCCGCAAATACGGCGACAAAGTGAGTGATGAACTTGTCGCGGTTACGCACGGCGCTGATGGTCAGCCAGCTCGGGTACAACTCGCCGTTTTTGCGCCGATTGGAAATCTCGCCCTGCCAATGCCCTTCGGCGGTCAGTTGGTGCCACATGGCCGCGTAGAAAGCGCTGTCATGCAGGCCTGAGGCGAGCAGGCGCGGGGTGTGGCCCAAGGCCTCGCTTTCGCTGTAGCCGGTGATTTCGGTAAACGCGCGATTGACCGCGCTGATGTGCTGCTGGGTGTCGGTGATCAACACGCCTTCGGCAGTACTCTCGAACACGGTCGCGGCCTGTTGCAGCTTTTCCTGCATCAGGTGGCGCTCGGTGATATCCCTCGCGATGGTCAGCATGCAATCTTCGTCGCCGATCGGCAGCGGACGGCTCGACACTTCACAAAGGCGGATCTGTCCGTCGCTGCGGCGGATGTGGCAACTGAAGTCGCGGACGAAACCGTCCCGATGCAGCAAATCGAGCATTTGTTTGCGTTCGTTGAGATTGACCCAGATCCCCAGCTCAAGCACCGAACGATCCACCGACATAGCACTGTTGAAGCCGGTAATGCGGCTGAAGCCTTCGTTGACCTCCAGCAGTAAGCCATCACTCTGCCGGGACAGCAGCAAGCCATCGGGTGAGGCATGGAAGGCTTTGGCGAATTTCTCTTCGGACGTTTGCAGTTGTTGCTGGGTTTCCTTGAGTTGACTGATGTCACGCACCACCACCACCAGCGCCGGCGTGGTATCGAGGTCGAAGGGTTCGGCGGAGATCAGGCCGGTAAACACTTGGCCATTGTTGCGGCGAAAGGGCATCTCCAGGTTACGGATGCTGCCGGCCTGCAAGCGCTGCAGCAAGCTCGGCCCGACTCCGGGGATGCCCCAGATGTTCAGGTCGGTGGCGGTCTGGCCGATGACTTCTTCAGCCTTGAGACCAATCTGATCCTCGAACGCTTCGTTGACCTCCAGCAGACAGCCATCCGAAAGCCGCGCGATGACCAGAATGTCCGGACATTGCTGGAACACCGAGGCAAACTTCTGCTCCGACAGTCGCAGCGCCTCTTCGGTGCGCTTGGCTTCGCTGATGTCGATCATCAATCCGCGCATCACCGGTTCATGACCGTGTTCGATCAGGCTGACGATGTCACGCACCCACAGGCAGCGACCGTCGGCGGTGATGACCCGGTAATCTAGGCTGTGATCGCGCCCGGCCAGGACTTCGTGATCGCAGAAGGTCTGGGCGCGGGTCAGGTCGGCGGGGTGGATGATGTTGCGCCAGAACCCCGGAATCAGCCAATGGGACAGGGGATAACCGAGCAATTCTTCGGCGTGGGGCGACACATAGCTGTAGGTGAAATCGGTGATCCGCGCTTCCCAGGCGATGGCCGAAAGGCTCTCCACCAACCCGCGATAATGGTATTCGCTGCTGCGCAGTTCCTGTTCCAGGTCGATGCGGCGGGCAATTTCCGAGCTCAATCGGCGATTGATCCGGATGACCACCGCCAGCACGGTGATCAGCAACAGCAACCCCGGCAAGCCGTAAACGATCAGGTCGGACCAGAAGGTTCGATGATCGAGGACGTTACCCACCCAATGTTCCTGAATGGCGCTGATTTCTGCCGGCGTCATGTCTGCCAAGACTTTGTCCAGGATGCCGACCAGAATCTTGTTGTCACGAGGCACGCCCATTGCCAGTTGATAGCGATAGGGTGTCTCGCCGCTGACATAGAGCCCGTCGAGCTTGAGCTGACGCAAGCTCCAGACGCTGGAAGCGAGATCACCGACCACCGCGTCCACTTCATCGGTCGCCAGTGCCTGCAACGCCGAGCTGACGTTGGGCATGCCCACCAGATTCAGGTCGGGATGGTGGGTGCGCAGCAGTTCATGGGGCGCGTAGTTTTCCACCACGGCGATTTTCAGGCCATACAGCTCTTCGAGCTTGCGCGGTTGAGCACCTCCGACGTGGGCAAGAATGACAATCGGAAAGTCCAGGTAGGGGCGGGTAAACGCCAGGTAGTTCTGACGCTCCGGGGTCGACATGATGCCTGGCAACAGGTCCAGTTTCGCTTGTTTGGCCTGCTCAAGCACGGCCGTCCAGCTCACCGGTTCGATGGGCGTGAGTTTGATGGCCAGGCGTTGGCGAATCAGGTCGATGTAATCCGCGGCAAGACCCTGATAGCGGCCCTGATCATCGCGGAACTCAAAGGGCGGCCATGACGCATCGACACCCAGGCGCAAGTCCGGGTGGGCCGTCAACCAGCTACGTTCTTCGTCGGTCAGAGTCAGCGCGCCAGCCGTTGCGGTCCAGGTCATCAGCGACAGCAAAAAAAGCACGGTCGGCAGTCTGGGCATAACGGTCTCGTTATGGCTCGGGGAATGTTTCGAGTGTAGACGGGCAATTCGGCGGGAGGGAAGTGCGGGGGATTTAATCTGCATAAAGCAAAACCCCCGGCCTGGGCCGGGGGTTTTGTGATCACTCGTCGAGGAAGGAGCGCAGATGCTCGCTTCTCGTCGGGTGGCGCAGCTTGCGCAGCGCCTTGGCTTCGATCTGACGAATCCGCTCACGGGTAACGTCGAACTGCTTACCAACCTCCTCAAGGGTGTGGTCGGTATTCATGTCGATGCCGAAACGCATGCGCAGAACCTTGGCTTCACGTGCAGTGAGGCCGGACAGGACTTCGCGAGTCGCTTCTTTAAGGCTCTCAACGGTAGCAACATCGATTGGCGACTGCATGGTCGAGTCTTCGATGAAGTCACCCAGATGGGAGTCTTCGTCATCACCGATCGGGGTTTCCATGGAGATCGGCTCTTTAGCGATCTTCAATACCTTGCGGATCTTGTCCTCAGGCATTTCCATGCGTTCGCCCAGCTCTTCCGGGGTCGGTTCACGACCCATTTCCTGCAACATCTGCCGGGAAATACGGTTGAGCTTGTTGATCGTCTCGATCATGTGCACCGGAATACGGATGGTGCGGGCCTGGTCGGCGATCGAGCGAGTGATCGCCTGACGGATCCACCAGGTGGCATAAGTCGAGAATTTGTAGCCGCGGCGGTATTCGAACTTGTCTACCGCTTTCATCAGACCGATGTTGCCTTCCTGGATCAGATCGAGGAATTGCAGACCACGGTTGGTGTACTTCTTGGCGATGGAGATCACCAGACGCAAGTTCGCTTCTACCATCTCTTTCTTCGCGCGGCGGGCCTTGGCCTCACCGATCGACATGCGACGGTTGATGTCCTTGATCTCGGCGATCGTCAAACCGGTTTCGGTTTGCAGCGCGGTCAGCTTCTGCTGGCAACGAATGATGTCCGGTTGCAGGCGACCAATGGCTTCAGCGTATTTGCTTTTGCCTTTGGCCAGTGCGTCGGTCCAGCTTTCGTCAACTTCGTTGCCCGGGAACTGGCGCAGGAAGTCGGCACGCGGCATGCGGGCATCACGCACGCACAATTGCATGATCGCGCGCTCTTGCTGACGAAGACGATCCAAGGCACTGCGAACACGTTCGACCAGGCCTTCGAATTGCTTCGGCACCAGTTTGATCGGCATGAACAGCTCAGCCAGGGCCAACAGTTCGGCGATTGCCAGCTTGTTGCCACGACCGTGCTTTTTCAGCGCCTTGCGGGTGATTTCCATCTGATCGGAGACAGCGCCAAAACGCTGTGCCGCGATGATCGGATCCGGACCGCTTTCGGCTTCTTCTTCGTCGTCGGTGCTGGCTTCAGCTTCGTCGTCGTCGGTGTCGTCATCCGCTTTCACGGCTTTCGGATCGACAGGCGGCGGCACTTCTGCAGCAGGCGGCGCAATGCCGTCGTCCGGGTCGATATAACCGCTCAGGACGTCGGACAGGCGGCCACCTTCGGTGGTGACGCGAGTGTATTCGGAGAGAATATGGTCAACCGTGCCAGGGAAGTGCGCGATTGCGCCCATCACCTCACGGATGCCCTCTTCAATACGTTTGGCGATTTCGATTTCGCCTTCACGTGTCAGGAGCTCTACCGTACCCATTTCGCGCATGTACATGCGCACCGGGTCGGTGGTGCGACCGATGTCGGTTTCGACCGCTGCCAACGCTGCTGCTGCCTCTTCGGCCGCGGCTTCGTCGGTATCGGCGTCGGCCAGCATAAGGGAATCCTTATCTGGCGCAACCTCGAATACGTTGATCCCCATGTCATTGATCATGCGGATGATGTCTTCCACCTGTTCCGGATCTGAAATATCCTCCGGCAGGTGGTCGTTGACCTCCGCGTAAGTCAGGTAGCCCTGCTCACGACCCAGTGTGATCAACTCTTTGATACGAGACTGCTGTTGCGCTTTTCCGGACATAACACCCTATCCACTGAAGGTCTTGGCGGGCAAAAAACAAGCCGAGGATTATACCTGAGCTATGACCTCACGCGCCAGTTGAGGTCGGGTTTGGTGTAGCCATATTGCGTTTTAATAGGTCGCGCATCTGATTTGCGATCTGATTTGCTTCCTCTGCGGTCAATCCTGGCTGTCTTGCTTTTCTGATAAGTGCTTCCAGGCTATCGGTGTGTTGACCGGCTGATAGCCTAGTAATGGTGTCTAAAAACTGTTGTTCAAGGTTATCGCCTTTAATCAGCCATTCCTTTTCGGCCAAGGCTTTGAGAAGGCGTCCCTGTTCTGTCCCGTGCCAGCGGGCCATTAACTGAATTGAGTTTAGCTTAGGATTTTTTTGCACGGCCTCGATAAGGGCCACCAGCAGCTGTGCGTAGGTGTTGCTCTCATTGGCGAAGTGATCGGCGGTTTCTACCTTGCCAGCCAGTTCCGGGTGATGAATGAGCGTGCGAAGTGCGATCAGGGTCGGAGCTTCCACGGCAATCGGTGTGCGCGGGGCGCTCGGTTGATCGCGATCACCGCCACGCTTGCCATTCTTGTCCCAGGGTTTCTTGTCCCATTTCTTGCCGCCGGCGCCGGGTTTCTTCGGCGTCCATTCCTGCTGCGGCGCGTACATCTCTTGTGCCTGCGGCTGATGGTAGTCGCTGTAATCTGGCATCGCGTCGTAATCGAGGCCCGGGTCATAGGTCGGTGGCGCGTCCTGAGGCGCGCTTTGCACCAGTTGGCTCACGGCCTCGCCACTGAGTCCGGTGATTTCGCTCAGGCGCTTGCGCATGAGGATGCGCAGGTTCGCGCCCGGGACCTTGTCGATCAGCGGCGCCGCGAGGGTGGCCATGTGGGCCTTGCCTTCGAGCGAGCGTGGGTCCGATTCCTCGGTCAACTGCTGAAAAAAGTAGTCTGCCAGCGGCTGCGCATGCTGGTTGATCCGCGCGCGGAAGGCATCAGTGCCTTCGGAGCGGACCAGCGTATCCGGGTCTTCGCCCTCGGGCAGGAACAGAAAGCGCGCCCGCCGCCCGTCCTGCAGGCAGGGCAGGGTGGCTTCCAGTGCTCGCCACGCGGCGTTACGGCCAGCCTGGTCGCCGTCGAAGCAGAACAAAACGTTGGGCACCACGCGAAACAGTCGCTTCAAGTGCTCTTCGCTGGTGGCGGTGCCGAGTGTGGCGACGGCATTGCGCAGGCCTTGCTGGGCGAGGGCGATGACGTCCATGTAGCCTTCGACGACGATGATTTCGTCGAGGTTGCGGTTGTTTTTGCGAGCTTCATACAGGCCGTAGAGTTCCTGGCCCTTATGAAATACCGGAGTTTCCGGTGAGTTCAGGTATTTCGGTTTGTCATCGCCCAATACCCGGCCACCAAAAGCAATGATGCGCCCGCGGCTGTCGCGGATCGGAAACATCACGCGATCGCGGAAGCGGTCATAGCGTTTGCCGGTTTCGGCGTTTTCGATCAGCAGGCCGGCATCGACCATGGCCTTTTGTTGCAGGGTGTCGCTGCTCAGGTGCTTGAACAGATTGTCCCAGCCGGGCGGGGCGAAACCGAGTCCGAAGTCCCGGGCAATCTCGCCGGTCAGCCCGCGACCCTTCAGGTAATCCACCGCGGCTTTGCGCGAAGGATGGCTTTTCAGTGCCTGGCGATAGAAGTCGGCGGCGGCGGTGAGCAGGGGGTACAGCGGCGAATCGGTCGGCTGTCGCGGTTTGTGCGGCCGGCCGCTTTCTTCGCGGGGGATTTCCATGCCGGCGGCTTTGGCCAGTTCTTCGACAGCCTGGATGAAGTCCAGGTTGTCGTGGTCCATCATGAAGCCGAGGGCGTTACCGCCAGCGCCGCAGCCGAAGCAGTAATAGAACTGCTTGTCGGGGCTGACGCTGAAGGAGGGGGTTTTCTCTTTGTGGAACGGGCAGCAGGCGGTGTAGTCCTTGCCGGCCTTTTTCAGTTGCAGGCGCGAGCTGACCACATCGACGATGTCGGTGCGGTTCAGAAGGTCGTCAATGAAGCTCTGGGGAATTAACCCGGCCATGGCGGTCTCGTCATCTGCGCTGAAATGGACCCAAAACGAAGGGCTGACAAACGCGGGTCATTGCTTGAGGCGCGCAAAGTGTGCGGCTCGACCAGTGTCGTCTGCATAATCGCTGTCGGGAAGTGTATCTGCCGAAAATTCACTGACGTTAATGCCAATCAGTATTCGACTATTTGAAAGTGTTTCGCTGAATCCGCTGCGGCCAGTCGATGGCCTCGGATAGCTCATAAGCGGGCACGCAAGAAGATGCCTTGGGCTGATCGTCGTGAGAGGAATCAGGGGGTGTGCTCGTCAGTAGCCTTGGAAGGCTCGTCAGAAAAGACGTGCACCGCTGGCAAAAGAGCCAGGTCTGACGCTGTGAAGCAGGTTTGTCTCGGTCGCGTCTGCGGCTTTGACGGTGAAGCATCAAGCGTTGTCCGCAAATGCCATTAGCCCGGCTGAGGGCCGGGCTTGGCAGAAGCTTGCTACGAACGTCTGTGTATTAGTACAGACGAACGGCGCGGCGCTGTTCGCGCTGAACTTTCTTGGCGTGACGCTTAACAGCGGCTGCTGCTTTGCGCTTACGCTCAGAAGTTGGCTTCTCGTAAAATTCGCGGCTACGAACTTCAGCCAGTACACCGGCTTTTTCGCAGGAGCGCTTGAAACGACGCAGAGCTACGTCGAAGGGTTCGTTCTCTTTTACTTTGACGGCTGGCATCCAGAGCTACCTTCATTCATTACCGGGGTCAACATCCTCGCGGCAAAAGAGCACTTGAAGACGTCGGTTTTTAAGGGTTGCGGATGTTAACCCCTCATCGCTCGGAATGCAAAGCCTCTGATCGAAAACCGCTAGTCGGGGCATCGCATGGCGACTATTATGCCGGCCTTCGAATTCAGCCTAAACAAGGCGCAAACCCATGCTAGTACTGGGATTAGAAACCTCCTGCGACGAAACCGGTGTCGCATTATATGACAGTGAGCGCGGCCTGCTGGCCGACGCGCTGTTCAGCCAGATCGACCTGCATCGTGCCTATGGTGGCGTGGTGCCGGAACTGGCCTCGCGTGACCACGTCAAACGCATGCTGCCCTTGATTCGTCAGGTGTTGGCCGAGGCGGGCTGCGTGCCCACCGAGATCGACGCGATCGCCTATACCGCGGGTCCGGGGTTGGTCGGTGCGCTGCTGGTCGGTGCTTCCTGCGCTCAGGCGCTGGCCTTTGCCTGGGGCATTCCGGCGCTCGGCGTGCACCACATGGAAGGTCATTTGCTGGCGCCGATGCTGGAGTCGCAACCGCCGGAATTTCCGTTCGTCGCTTTGTTGGTGTCGGGTGGTCATACGCAGCTGGTTCAGGTCGACGGAATCGGTCAATACACGCTCTTGGGCGAGACCCTCGACGATGCCGCCGGAGAAGCCTTCGACAAGACCGCGAAGATGATGGGCCTGAATTATCCGGGCGGACCGGAAATCGCTCGTCTGGCGGAGCAAGGCGTTGCAGGACGTTTCACTTTCCCGCGTCCGATGTGCGACCGCCCAGGCCTGGCTTTCAGCTTCAGTGGCCTGAAAACCTTCGCCCTAAACACCTGGCAGCAGAGCGTCAACGCCGGGGACGACAGCAAGCAAGCCCGTTGCGACATCGCGCTGGCGTTCCAGCAGGCCGTGGTGGAGACTTTGACCATCAAGTGCAAGCGTGCCCTGAAACAGGCGGGCATGAAGCGTCTGGTGATCGCAGGCGGCGTCAGCGCCAACAAGGCGTTGCGCACTTCACTGGAGAAAATGCTCGGCGACATGAAGGGCGACGTGTTTTACGCCCGTCCGGAGTTCTGTACCGACAACGGCGCAATGATTGCGTTTGCCGGTTGCCAGCGCTTGCAGGCCGGCCAGCACGAAAGCCTGGCGATCAGCGTGCAGGCGCGCTGGCCGATGGAGCAATTGTCAGGGCTGTGATGAACGGCGCTCACCTCCGGTATTTAAAAATGCCGTTCGCGCCCGGCAAACAGGTCGCGTAGATTGCCCCGATGACGCCAGACGATCAGGCCCGTGAGCGCGCTCATGGGAAGCAGGGCCGCAGGTTCTTGCCAGGCCAGTAACGGCAGGGTCAGCGGTGTGGCGATCAGCGCGGCGAGTGAGCTGGTACGGGTCAGGTAGAACGTCAGCAGCCAGGCGCAGACCGCCAGCAGGGCGGCTGGCGGGTAAAGCCCCAGTAGCATGCCGGCAGCAGTGGCGACACCTTTGCCGCCGCGAAAGCGAAAATACAGCGGGAACAGGTGGCCGATGACAGCACATACGCCGATCCAGGCCTGTTCTTGCAGCGAAAGGCCCGCAACACCGGCGATCAGAACCGGCAGCAGCCCTTTGCAGAGGTCGCCGATCAAGGTCAGGATGGCGAGTTTCTTGCCGGCCAGACGCAACATGTTGGTGGCGCCGGCATTGCCCGAGCCACTCATTCGCGGATCGGGGTTACCGGTCAGGCGGCTGAGCAAAATGGCAAAGGACAGAGAGCCGAGCAGGTAGGCGAGAGTCGCCAGTAACCAAAACATGCTAACTATTCCGGGCGAGGACGCCCTGATTCTAACGGCGCATTGCGCCCTTGTCGTGCAGCGGAGAAAAGTGCTTGGACAGAGTGTTTATCGAGGGCCTGGAAGTCGACACCGTGATTGGTGCCTACGACTGGGAGCGAGGCATCCGACAGTGCTTGCGTCTTGATCTGAGCTTCGCCTGGGACAACCGTCCGGCCGCGGCCGGTGATGACCTGACCCTGGCGCTCGATTACGCGAGTGTTTCGTCGCGCATCCAGGCCTTTGCCGAGCAGGCGCAGTTCCAACTGGTCGAAACCTTTGCCGAGCGTCTGGTTGAAGTGCTGATGAGCGAATTCAACATCACCTGGATGCGTCTCAAACTGACCAAGCCAGGTGCCGTTCCGGCGGCCACCGGTGGTGTGGGCGTGGAGATCGAGCGCGGATGCCGCTGACTCAGGTGTACCTCGGGCTGGGTAGCAATATCGAGCGCGAAACCCATTTGCAGGCTGGCCTGGAAGCCCTGGCGGGTTTTCTGGTGGATATCAGGTGCTCGGCGGTGTTTGAAAGCCAGCCGGTGGGGATCAAGAGCGGGCCGTTCTTCAATTTCGTCGTCTCGGCCTACACAGATTTGCCGCTGATAGAACTGGACCGCCGACTGAAATTCATCGAGGCAGACAACGGCCGCTATGCGCCGGACCGCAGGGGTTTGCCGCTGGATATCGACGTGCTGCTATTTGGCGATCTGGTGGGCAATTTCGACGGACTGATCCTTCCGCGGGCAGAAATTCTGAAAAATGCCTTTGTACTGTGGCCGTTGTCCCTGATTGCGCCGGACAGAGTGCATCCGGGCGTAGGCAAAAGCTTTGCGACGTTGTGGCGTGAGGCGCAGATTGATCAGGTGTTGGCGCCGGTGGCTTTCGAGTGGCGCGGTAAACAGCTGACATCTTCGAATTTATTGTGAGGCTGATGACGCCTTCGCGAGCAGGCTCGCTCCCACTGGGGAAGCGCCAAACCTGCTCGCGAAGCTTTTCAGGCAGACGCCGCCTCTTTGTAGGCCTTCAGCGCTTTTAGTCGCTCGCGCTTGATCGCCTCACCCAGCTCCAGCCCCTTGAACCCCTTCTCCAGCAACGGCTGTACTGCCACGCTCCGTGCCGCTGTCGCCGCCCCGCGCAAATAATCCGCCTGTGGATAACTTCTCTGCTCCAGCCCTTTGCGGCCACGGGCGTCCATCTCGCACGCCGCAATGAACTCTTCAAACCGCTGAGGTCGCCGGTAGACGTCAAAACTCTGCAGCAGCTCCAGCAATGTCGAGGGTTTCAGCTCCAGGGCGCGATGGCCATGGGTGTGATACTGGCCCACCAGCAACGCCAATTCCTGGCAGTCCTTTGGTGCCTTGAAGCGTTCATTGACCGCTTTGATCAGCTTCAGGCCTGTGTGTTCGTGGGCGATGTGCCGCGGCCAGTCTTCTTTCGGCGTCAGTCCTTTGCCCAGGTCATGCAGCAGGCAAGCCCAGCGCACAGTCAGTGGTTGTTTGTGCTGCGATGATTGTTCGAGCACGCTCAACGTGTGTACACCGGTGTCGATTTCCGGGTGATGCGCTTCCGGTTGCGGTACGCCGAACAGCGCATCGACCTCCGGCATCAGCACCTTGAGAGCACCGCACTCGCGCAGCACTTCGATAAACACCTGAGGTTGATCTTCCAATAGCGCGCGGGAGATTTCTTTCCAGCTGCGTTCGGCGGTCAGCGCCTCCAGTTCGCCCGACTCGCTGAGTTGGCGCATGAGCGCCAGCGTTTCCGGTGCAACGGTGAAGCCCAATTCGGCATAACGAGCAGCAAAGCGCGCAACACGTAGAACACGGAGCGGATCTTCGGCGAACGCGGGGGAAACGTGGCGCAGAACGCGAGCTTCGAGATCGCGTTGGCCATGGTAGGGGTCGGTCAAATTCTGTTGATCGTCTTCTGCCATGGCGTTGATCGTCAGGTCGCGACGAATCAGGTCTTCCTCGAGGGTAACCTCGGGGCTGGCATGAAAGGTAAAACCGCCGTAACCACGTCCGCTTTTACGTTCAGTCCGGGCGAGGGCGTATTCTTCACCGTTTTTTGGATGAAGAAACACTGGAAAGTCCGCACCCACCGGGCGATAGCCCTTGGCGAGCATTTCTTCGGTGGTGGCGCCGACCACGACCCAGTCGATATCGGTGACAGGTTTGCCCAGCAGGCGATCGCGAACCGCACCGCCGACTTTATAAATCTGCATAAAAAACCTCCGTTAGCCCGACAGAATAACCGTTGCGTCGAACTTCCGGAGGCAGAAACAGGATCAAAGATGAATGACGGCCAGGTCCAACCGGCCGTAATCGCCTTCGCTGTGTTCGCTTCGGGGCGGTACGTGGTGGGTTTTCATCACTTGATCCCCTTGGAGGGTTTCCAGGTGAATGTCGAAGCCCCAGAGGCGGTGCAAGTGTTTAAGCACTTCCTCGGTGGACTCTCCCAGCGGTTTGCGGTCGTGCTGCTGGTGACGAAGGGTCAGGGAGCGGTCGCCACGGCGGTCGATGCTGTAGATCTGGATGTTGGGTTCGCGATTCCCGAGGTTGTACTGCGCGGCCAGGGTTTCACGGATAGTGCGGTAGCCATCTTCGTCGTGGATGGCCGGCACTAGCAGGTCGTCTTTCTGGTCGTCATCGAGAATGCTGAACAATTTCAGGTCTCGGATCACCTTAGGCGACAGGTACTGCAGGATGAAGCTCTCATCCTTGAAGCTGCTCATCGCGAACTTGATGGTCGGCAACCAGTCGGTGCCGGCAATTTCCGGGAACCAGCGGTAATCCTCTTCAGTAGGGGCTTCACACATGCGCCGGATATCTCGGTACATGGCAAAACCCAGGGTGTAGGGGTTGATACCGTTGTAGTAAGGGCTGTCGAACCCTGGCTGATAAACAACGCTGGTGTGGGAGGTCAGAAACTCCATCATGAAGCCGTCAGTCACCAGGCCTTCGTCGTACAGGTCATTCATCAGGGTGTAATGCCAGAACGTGGCCCAGCCTTCGTTCATCACCTGGGTTTGACGCTGTGGATAGAAATATTGAGCGATCTTGCGCACGATTCGCACGATTTCCCGCTGCCAAGGCTCCAGCAGCGGCGCGTGTTTTTCGATGAAATACAGGATATTTTCCTGAGGTTCGGCGGGGAAGCGTGCGTTGTCCTTGTCGCTGTACTTGTCCGCGCCTTTTGGAATGGTGCGCCACAGATCGTTGATCTGTTTCTGCAAATGCTCCTCCCGATCCTTTTGCCGACGACGTTCTTCTTCGGCGGATATCGGGTAAGGGCGTTTGTAGCGGTCAACCCCGTAGTTCATCAGCGCATGGCAGGAATCCAGCAGGTCCTCGACCGCATCGATGCCGTGGCGCTCTTCGCACTGCATGATGTACTGCTTGGCGAACACCAGATAATCAATGATCGAGCTGGCGTCGGTCCAGGTTCGGAACAGGTAATTGCCCTTGAAGAAGCTGTTGTGCCCGTAGCAGGCATGAGCCACTACCAGCGCCTGCATGCAGATGGTGTTTTCTTCCATCAGGTAGGCGATGCAGGGGTCCGAGTTGATCACGATTTCGTAAGCCAGACCCATCTGCCCGCGGGAGTACGACTTTTCGGTGCTGAGGAAGTGTTTGCCGTACGACCAGTGGTGGTAGCCCAGCGGCATGCCGACGGAGGCGTAGGCGTCCATCATCTGTTCGGCCGTGATCACTTCGATCTGGTTGGGGTAGGTGTCGAGCGCGTAGCGAGCCGCGATACGGCTGATTTCGCGGTCGTAGGCCTGGATCAGCTCGAACGTCCATTCGGAGCCGGTGGAAATGGGTTGGCGCTTCTGCTCTTTGGCGGTCATGTCACTAACCTGCGCTGGAAGAGTTCACGGAAGACCGGATAGATATCCCCGGCCGAGACCAGTTGTTGCTGGGCAAATGTGTCGGAAAAGGCTTCGGCAATGCGCTCGTACTCGAACCACAGGGCCTGGTGTTCGCGCGGGGTGATCTCAACGTAAGTGTAGTACTGCACGAACGGCATGATCTGGTTGATCAGAATGTCGCGGCAGATCGGCGAATCGTCATTCCAGTTGTCGCCGTCGGAAGCCTGGGCGGCGTAGATGTTCCACTCGTTGCTCGGATAGCGTTCGGCCATGATCTCCTGCATCAGTTTCAACGCACTGGAAACGATGGTGCCGCCGGTTTCGCGGGAATAGAAGAATTCTTCCTCATCGACTTCCCGGGCACTGGTGTGGTGACGGATGAACACCACGTCAATCTTGTCGTAGTTACGCTTGAGGAACAGGTACAGCAGGATAAAGAAACGCTTGGCAATGTCCTTGGTCGCCTGGGTCATGGAACCGGACACGTCCATCAGGCAGAACATCACCGCTTTCGAGCTGGGGTTGGGTTGCTTGATCAGCAGGTTGTACTTGAGGTCGAAGGTGTCGAGGAACGGTACGCGATGAATGCGCGCACTGAGCTTTTCGATTTCCGCTTCTATTTCCTGAATATCGCCGAAGTTGTCCGGTTCTTCCTGCTTGAGTCGCAGCAATTCCTCTTTGGCTTCGCGCAGTTTCGCCCGGCTGCTGCCGGACAGGGCAATTCGTCGTGCGTGGGCCGAGCGCAGAGTCCGGATGATGTTGATCCGCGACGGGTTGCCTTCGTTACTGATGCCTGCACGAACGGTCTTGAAGGTATCGGTGCCGGTCAGGTTACGCTTGACCAGATTGGGCAGCTCCAGGTCCTCGAACATGAACTCGAGGAATTCTTCCTGGGTGATCTGGAAGACAAACTCGTCCATGCCTTCACCCGAGTTGCCAGCCTTGCCGGGGCCTCTGCCGCCGCCACCTCCCGGCGGACGGGCGATGTGCTCGCCGCTGATGAACTCTTTGTTGCCGGGGTGCACGACGGTCTGTTTGCCCCCGCGACCGTGATGAAGCACCGGCTCGTCGATGTCGCGGCCGGGAATGCTGATCTGTTCGCCGTGTTCCATGTCGGTGATGGAGCGCCGGCTGACCGCTTCTTCGACAGCCTTTTTGATGTGATCACGGTAACGCCGCAGAAACCGCTGACGGTTCACCGTGCTCTTGTTCTTGCCATTGAGACGTCGGTCGATCACATAGCTCATGACTGCTCCTTAGAAGCTGTCCTGAAAGGGGCGAGCGGTGATGCAGCATCGGACCGAGGGCCAAGGGAGATTCAACGCTCCCCCAAGCGCTTTGGATGCTGCCTGAACTCGCTACCGACTTTCGAACACCTTCCAGAGGCCTGTGTAACAGAAAATACGCACACAGGTCTCTGGCTGACGACAACCGGTCTGACCGGCAGCGGGTTATTGTGATTTTCTGACCCGCAGGTACCACTCGGACAGCAGTCGTACCTGTTTGTCGGTGTAGCCGCGCTCGACCATCCGTGTGACGAAGTCGTTGTGCTTCTGCTGGTCCTCTTTGCTGGCCTTGGCGTTGAAGCTGATGACTGGCAGGAGGTCCTCGGTGTTGGAGAACATTTTCTTCTCGATGACCACCCGCAGTTTTTCATAGCTGAGCCAGGTCGGGTTCTTGCCGTTGTTATTGGCTCGGGCGCGCAGTACGAAGTTGACGATTTCGTTGCGGAAATCCTTCGGATTGCTGATGCCTGCCGGTTTTTCGATTTTCTCCAGTTCTTCGTTCAGCGCTACGCGGTTGAGGATCTCGCCGGTTTCCGGGTCGCGGTATTCCTGGTCCTGGATCCAGAAGTCGGCGTACAGCACGTAACGATCGAAGATGTTCTGGCCGTACTCGCTGTACGACTCGAGGTAGGCGGTCTGGATTTCCTTGCCGATGAACTCGATATAACGCGGTGCCAGGTACTCCTTGAGGAAGCGCAGGTAGCGTTCGCGGGTTTCCGCCTGGAATTGTTCCTGCTCGATCTGTTGTTCCAGCACGTAAAGCAAATGCACCGGGTTGGCGGCGATTTCGTGCGGATCGAAGTTGAAGACCTTCGACAGAATCTTGAACGCGAAACGGGTCGACAGTCCGTTCATGCCTTCGTCGACACCGGCATTGTCACGGTATTCCTGGATCGACTTGGCTTTTGGATCCGTGTCCTTGAGGTTTTCGCCGTCATACACCCGCATCTTGGAGTAGATGTTCGAGTTTTCCGGCTCCTTGAGGCGCGAGAGCACGGTGAATTGGGCGAGCATCTTCAGCGTGTCCGGCGCGCAGTGCGCCTTGGCCAGGGAGCTGTTGAACAAGAGCTTGTCGTAGATCTTCACTTCGTCGCTGACCCGCAGGCAGTACGGCACTTTGACGATGTAGATCCGGTCGATGAAGGCTTCGTTGTTCTTGTTGTTGCGGAAGGTGTGCCACTCCGATTCGTTGGAGTGGGCCAGCAGGATCCCGGTAAACGGAATCGCCCCCAGACCTTCGGTACTGTTGTAGTTGCCTTCCTGAGTGGCGGTCAACAATGGGTGCAGCACCTTGATCGGCGCCTTGAACATTTCGACGAATTCCATCAGGCCCTGGTTGGCCCGGCACAGTGCGCCCGAGTAGCTGTAGGCGTCGGCGTCGTTTTGCGGGAATTCTTCCAGTTTGCGGATATCGACCTTGCCCACCAGTGCCGAGATGTCCTGGTTGTTTTCATCTCCCGGCTCGGTTTTGGCCACGGCGATCTGGTTGAGGATCGACGGATAGAGCTTCACCACGCGGAACTGGCTGATGTCGCCGCCGAACTCGGCCAGACGTTTGGTGGCCCATGGCGACATGATGGTGTTGAGATAGCGCCGCGGAATGCCGAAGTCTTCTTCGAGGATCGCGCCATCTTCAGTGGCGTTGAACAGACCCAAGGGAGATTCGAATACCGGCGAGCCTTTGATCGCGTAGAAAGGCACCTTCTCAATGAGCTGTTTCAGCTTCTCGGCCAGGGACGATTTACCGCCGCCGACGGGGCCGAGCAGGTAGAGGATTTGTTTCTTCTCTTCCAGGCCCTGAGCGGCATGGCGGAAATACGAGACGATCTGGTCGATGCATTCTTCCATCCCGTGGAAGTCTTCAAAGGCCGGATAGCGGCGGATCACCTTGTTGGAAAAGATCCGCGAAAGCCTCGAGTTGGTCGAGGTGTCGAGCAGCTCCGGTTCTCCGATGGCCAGCAACAAACGCTCGGCGGCGGAAACGTAGGCGCTGCGGTCCTTTTTGCACAGCTCCAAGTACTCTTGCAGTGAGAGTTCTTCCTGGCGTGTGGACTCGAAGCGTTGTTGGAAGTGGCTAAAGATACTCATGACGTCACCTCGCTCGATACGTGGAGCCGACGCCGGATCAGTCAGTCGATGCTGGCAGCGACCGGATATGCAGTCGCTGTTTACCCCCCAGAACCCTTTCAAAGCGTACCGCCCCGAAAGCTACTCCCGATGACCCGCGCGCCGGTGTACCGGCTCTCCCCTGTTTTGGATGGCCTGGGCTTAAGGATAGTTGGGAATTCGGGAGGTAAAGGGCGGATACGTAATTAGTTGTGGCTGACCGTTCGTCTGCCACCGCGCTAGCCCGCGGGAGCCGGGGCTTGCGCGTTACAAAAAAATTATTCGGAAGTGCCTTGCGCGGTTTCCGAAGGATAAGTCGCACGCCACAGCTCAAAGCCGCCATCCATGCTGTAGACGTCGGAGAAGCCCTGACTGATCAGGTAGGCCGCCGCGCTTTGGCTGGAATTGCCGTGATAGCAGACCACGACCGTCGGTGCATCTAAATCGGCGGCGCGGATGAAATCGGAGATGGACACGTTGTCCAGATGCTTCGAGCCGGCAATATGCAGCGCGGCAAATGTTGCAGGGTCGCGAACATCGACCACCACTGCGCCTTGTTCGCGCAGGGCCTGGGCCTGTTCTGGGGGGATACGTTTGAATTCGCTCATGGCGGGCTCCTGTGGCTCGGCTGAAAGCGCAGTCTAGCGCGGGGCGCTGGCTGACGTTTGTTCGGAAATAGGGGAGGCGACTGGCGGCAGGAGGGTGTGGCCATGCTCGTCGCATTTGCACTGCAGGCGCTCAAAGGTGTCGACGTTCATCAGGGTCATCGAACCGCCCCAGACGCAACCGGTGTCGAGGGCGAAGATACCTGGCTCGTTGCATTGGCCTTCAAGTGCGGCCCAGTGGCCGAAGATAATCTTCAAGTCTTTGGTCTTGCGCTCTTTGTAGCTAAACCACGGCGCATAACCTGCCGGCGCGGTATCGGCGCCTTCCTTGCCCTTGAGGTCCAGTTTGCCTTCGCTGGTGCAGAAACGCATGCGGGTGAAATAGTTGGTGATCACGCGCAGGCGGGTCACGCCTTTGAGGTCGCTGTCCCATTTCAGCGGTTCGTTGCCGTACATGCCATCGAGGTAAGGAGCGATGCGGTTGTCGTCGCGCAGGGCTTCTTCGACTTCGGCGGCGCACTTCAGGGCTTTGCGCAGCGACCATTGGGGCGGTATGCCGGCGTGGACCAGGGCGATGTTGCGCTGTTCGTCGTAGTGCATGAGTTTTTGCTGGCGCACCCATTCCAGCAGTTCCGCGCGATCCGGCGCGTCGAGAATCTCGCGCAGGGTGTCGGCTTTTTTCAGGCGCTCGATGTTATTCCCGGCGGCCAGCAGATGAAGATCGTGGTTGCCGAGTACGCACACCAGCGATTCGCGCAGGCTATAAAGGAAGCGCAAGGTTTCCAGCGACTGCGGGCCACGGTTGACGAGGTCGCCCACCAGCCACAGTTTGTCCCGGGCAGGGGCGAACGCGACTTGCTTGAGCAGGCATTTCAGGGGTTCGAGGCAACCTTGGAGGTCGCCAACGGCATACGTCGCCATCAGTGCAGGGCTCCGGGGACCGCCAGGAGGAAGGGCGCGATGACGGCGTCGAAGTGTTTGCCGTCATTAGCGAGCATCTGATAAGTCCCTTGCATGGTGCCGACCTTTGAGGTCATCACCGTGCCGCTGCTGTAGGTGTGGCTCTCGCCTGCCTCGATCAACGGCTGCTGGCCCACCACGCCGGCACCGCGAACCTCTTCGACATGCCCGTCACCATCGGTGATCACCCAATGTCGCGACAACAGCTTGGCTGGTAATTCGCCATTGTTGTGCACGGTGATGGTGTAAGCGAAGGCAAAGCGGTTTTGCTCGGGTTGCGATTGTTCTGCCAGATAGCGGGTGACGACGCTGACGTCGACCTGATAGCGAGGTTCGGACATGCAAGAGGCCTTAAAAACGAAGCGGGACGCGGGGCGTAGCTGATTGAACTCAGTCTAGGCCAAGTATCGGGTAGTAAACCAGACATGGGGGCTGGTGTCCTACCCGATAACGCTTGTTGCCTGTCAGTCGGCGGCGGGAGTCTGTAGGACTTGTTCGCTGAGCTTGTCGGCCAAACGCACGAAGGCGGCCAGATCGAGCTGTTCCGGGCGCAGGCTGCCGTCGACACCGGCGGCGGTGATCTCATCGTTGCTCAGTAGCAGCTTGAGGGTGTTGCGCAGGGTCTTGCGGCGCTGGTTGAAGGCTTCGCGCACGACGCGCTCCAGCAGCTTGTGATCCTTGGCCGGGTGCGGCAGTACGTCGTGGGGCACCAGGCGCACGATGGCCGAATCGACTTTCGGTGGTGGATTGAACGCGCCAGGGCCGACGTTGAACAGGTGTTCGACCCGGCAGTGGTACTGAACCATGATCGACAGGCGGCCCCAATCACCACCGCCAGGGCCCGCCGCCAGACGCTCGACCACTTCCTTTTGCAGCATGAAGTGCATGTCACGAATGATGCCGGCGTTGTTCAGCAGGTGGAAAATCAGCGGCGTGGAGATGTTGTACGGCAGGTTACCGACCACACGCAGGCTGTTGGGCGCGGCGTTGAGGCTGTTGAAGTCGAACTTCAGCGCGTCGCCCTGGTGCAGGTTGAAGTTGCTCTTGTCACCAAACTGCTGGTTGAGGATCGGGATCAGGTCCTTGTCCAGCTCCACCACATCGAGTTGGGCGCCGCTGTTCAGCAAGCCTTGGGTCAACGCACCCTGGCCTGGGCCGATTTCCAGCAGGCGGTCTTCAGGCTTGGCGCGGATGGCACGCAGGATGCGGTCGATAACGCCGGCATCGTGCAGGAAGTTTTGGCCAAAGCGTTTGCGCGCCTTGTGTTGGTAGTGCTCGGTCATAAACGGGTCTCGGCCATCTGGTAAGCGGTTTCCAGGGCGACTTGCAGGCTGCCGGTGTCAATCTTGCCGCTGCCGGCCAGGTCCAGGGCAGTGCCGTGGTCGACCGATGTGCGGATGATCGGCAAGCCGAGGGTCACGTTGACTGCTGCGCCGAAGCCTTTGTACTTCAGCACGGGCAGGCCCTGGTCGTGGTACATCGCCAGCACCGCGTCGCAGTGCTCCAGATATTTGGGGGTAAACAGAGTGTCGGCGGACAGGGGGCCGCGAAGGTCCATGCCCTCGCCACGCAGGCGCTCTAATGTAGGTTCGATGATGTCGATTTCTTCATGGCCCAGGTGTCCGCCTTCGCCGGCATGGGGGTTGAGCCCACACACCAGGATGCGTGGCTGGGCGATGCCGAATTTTTGTTGCAGGTCGGTGTGCAGAATTCGTGTTACCCGCTCCAGACGTTCCGGTGTGATTGCATCGGCAATCTCGCGAAGGGGCAGGTGAGTGGTGACCAGTGCCACGCGCAATCCGCGAGTCGCAAGCATCATCACCACTTGCGCGGTCTGCGTCAGGTCGGCGAGAAATTCTGTATGCCCGGAAAAGGCGATGCCCGACTCGTTGATCACACCCTTGTGCACAGGGGCGGTGATCATCCCGGCGAAGTGTCCGTCCAGGCAGCCGTGGCCAGCGCGAGTGAGGGTTTCCAGAACGAACGCCGCATTGGCCTTGTCCAGTTGCCCGGCAGTGACCTTGGCCTTGAGCGGTGTATCCCATACATACAGGCTATTGGCTGGCGCGGGTACATCCGGCCAGCTGTCCGGGGTGACCGGCAGCAAATCGACGACCACGCCCAGCTGCGCGGCCCGCTCAATGAGCAGGTCGCGGCTGGTAATGGCAATCAGGGGGTGTGGCTGGGCTTGCGAGGCGAGCAGCAGGCACAGGTCAGGACCTATGCCGGCCGGTTCACCGGGTGTCAGCGCGAAACGTTTGGGTTTCACTGCGCTGCCTGGTCTGCACCAGGGAGTTTGATCTCTACGTACGCTTCGTCGCGGATCTGACGCAGCCAGGTTTGCAGCTCTTCGTCGTATTTGCGGTTACGCAGTACGGTCATCGCTTGTTGCTCGCGAGCCTGGGTGGTGCTGTCGGTGGCGCGGCGGCCAAGGACTTCCAGGACATGCCAGCCATATTGGGTCTGGAACGGCTTGGACAGCTGACCTTGTGGGGTCTTGGCCATCACTTCGCGGAACTCGGGCACCAATGCATTCGGGTCGATCCAGTTCAGGTCGCCGCCGTTGAGGGCGGAGCCCGGGTCTTCCGAAAAGCTTTTCGCCAGTTCGCTGAAATCTTCGCCCGCTTCGATGCGGGTGTAGAGCGACTGAGCCAGGGCTTTGGTTTTTGCTTCGTCGCGGATCGGGCTAGGTTTGACCAGGATATGACGCACGTGCACTTCGTCACGCGTCTGGGTCTCGCCGCCACGCTTGTCGAGGATCTTCAGGATGATGAAGCCCCCTGGCGTGCGCATTGGCTGGGTAATATCGCCAACTGTCATGGTGCTCAGCAAGCGATCGAACGGAGGTGGCAATTGAGCGGCTTTACGCCAGCCCATGTCGCCGCCTTCCAGTGCAGTTTCGCTGGCGGATTTGGCGATTGCCAACTGACCGAAGTCAGCGCCTTGCTTGAGTTGTTGGTAAACAGCGTCTGCCTGTTTGGCTGCATTCTGAATCGCGTCGGAGTTGGCGCTTTCCGGCGTAGGAATCAGGATGTTGGCCAGGCGGAATTCTTCGGACAGCTGCATTTTTCCAAGGTCGGAAGCGAGGAAGTTCTTCACTTCCTGCTCGGACACCTGGATGCGTTCGGCCACACGGCGCTGACGTACACGGCTGATGACCATTTCCCGGCGAATCTGGTCACGGGCGTCGTCATAAGACAGACCGTCGCGAGTCAGGGCGGCGCGGAATTGCTCGATCGACATGTTGTTGCGCTGGGCAATGGTGCCGACAGCCTGGTTCAGTTCTTCATCGGTAATGCGGATGCCGGAGCGTTCGCCAATCTGCAGTTGCAGGTTTTCGACGATCAGGCGTTCGAGCACCTGCTGATCAAGCACGCTGGCCGGTGGCGCAGCAGAACCGCGTTTGGCGATGGTTTGCTGAACTTCATGAACGCGTTGGTCCAGTTGGCTCTGCATGACCACGTCGTTATCGACAATGGCCACCACTTTATCGATGGACTGTACCGCGGCATTCGCCGCAGTACCCAGGAACAGCGCGCCCAGCATCAGCGGGCGCAGACAATCAGAAAGCTTGGTCTTCACGTTCACGATAACCTTGGATGCCTTTGTCGAGGAAGCTCTCTACTTTTTGGCCAACAACGCCGCCGAGACCTTTCAGAACGATTTGGAGGAAGATGCCATGGTCGCCTTTTTCGTTTTGCGGAGCGTCCTGACTGAATTCGTCATAGGAAACCCAGTAACGGTTGATCAGGCGCAGTTTCCAGCAGCAGTTGTCGTACTCGAAACCACCGAAGGCTTCCAGTGTACGGTTTTGGTTGTAGTCATACTGCCAGCGGCTGATGGCGTTCCATTGCGGCACGATCGGCCAGATTACCGAGAAGTCGTGCTGCTGGATCTTGTAGTAGTCCTTCACGTAACCCGGGGTGCCCGGCGTGCCGTAGTCACCACCGCCCACCGACCACTGACCGGTGTTCTGGTCGTAACGGACCTGGTCATTGCGATAGCGATAGCCGGCGTTGATGACCTTGTTCGGGTTGTCTTCAGGCTGGTAGTGGAACATCGCACTGCCCGAGCGAGGGCTGCGGGTGTCCGGGTCCCAGTTGTAATCGGCGGTCGTGCGCCAATCGCGGTTCCAGCGGTATTCGTATTGCAGTGCATACGGGGAAACACTGGAATGCGCATCTTCGCGGGTTTTTGCATTGATACCCGGCAACTGGACTTCGCGATCCTTGAAGTAGTAAGCCTGGCCGACGCTGACGCGTTGACGTTCGAAACCGTTTTCTTCGATCCAGCGACTGGTCACGCCCAGCGACAGTTTGTTCTCGTCGCCGACGCGGTCGGAGCCCGAAAAACGGTTGTCGCGGAACAGCGACGCATAGTTGAAGGTGTATTCGCCGGTGTCGAAAACCGGAATGTCCTTCTGGTCTTCTTCAGGGACATACAGGTAGAACAGGCGCGGTTCCAGGGTTTGGCGATACTTCGTGCCGAACCAGTTGGTGTCGCGATCGAAATACAGACCGCTGTCGACGCTGGCGATCGGGACGCCGCGGTTTTGCGAGCTGCTGAACGACTCGCCAAGCGCCGAAGCGTTATTGCGGCCCGTCAATAGATCGTTTTTGCCGGTGCCATCAAGATCAAGGTCGTACTGGGTGTATTGATACTTGAGCGATGGTTTTACGAAGCCATACGTCCAGTCCAGCGGCAGGCTCACACCTGGCTTGAGGTTCAGACGATTACCGTTGGCACGCGCCAGACCGGCCACGTTGGTGTCCAGGCGAGGCGACAGGTTGCCGTTTTCATCGGAAAACTGCCCGGTTTCCAGGTCGCGCTCAAAGCGTACGATTTCTGTCTCGTAGTCGAAATCTAGGCCTTCCGGATGAGTCGGCAGCTGACCAACGAAAGTGATCTGCGGCAAACGGTCATACGGCGTGATGTTGGATACGGTCGCCAGTTGGTAGGCCTGAGCGTTGAGACGGGCGGTATAGCCCTCGCCGCGATAACTGACCGCGCCCTGCTGGTTCACGTAGTCGGAAGATTTCACACCCAACTGATCGGTCTGCAGATCCTGGAAGTAATACGGATCGCTGATCTTGGTGTAATCGACTTGAGTCAGAACGCGCGAATCAAGACCACCCTTGTGCTGCCAGTTGTACATGTAGCGGGTTTTTTCGTAGTCGGTCTGCCGCTTGCGTTCGTCGTCTTCATCGTTGAGATAAGCCGCGCCGAACTGACCTTCGCTGGACTTGGTCAGGTAACGGAACTCGCCTTCAACCAACATGCCGCGCTTGCTCATGTAGCGCGGGTACAACGTGGCATCGTAGTTCGGTGCCAGGTTGAAGTAGTACGGGGTGACTAACAGCAAGCCGGTATCGCTGCCACTGCCAATGGTTGGCGGCAGGAAGCCGGACTGACGACGGTCGTCGATCGGGAAGTAAATGTACGGCGTGTACAGAACCGGAATGTCCTTGACCCGCAGCGTCACGTTGGTCGCCGTACCGAAACCGGTCGCCGGGTTCAAGGTGATGTTGTTGCCCTTGAGCTGCCAGGCGTTGCTGTTCGGTTCGCACGTGGTGTACGTACCATCCTTGAGGCGGATGATCGCGTTCTCGGCACGTTTGGCGTACAGCGCAGTGCCGCGGACACGGGATTTGTGCATCACGTATTCGGCGTTGTCGACCTTGGCTTCGCCGGTGTCGAGCTGCACATCGGCGTGGTCGCCCACGATCAGCGCGCCGTTGTCGCGAATGCGCACGTTACCGTCCAGCTCGCCTCGGCTCTCGGCCTGGTAGAGGTTCGCTTCGTCGGCTTCGGCCTGCATGCTGCCCTGACGCAGGACCACGTCACCGGCCAGGGTAGCGATCTGTTCATCCTGCTTGTAGCGAGAGGCCTTGGCGCCGACAAACGTCGGGGCGTCACTTTTATTCGTCTTGTCATTCATGCCAGGACGAATCGGTTCGATATAGGAACCAGAGCAGTAAGGACCGGTTTCGGCCAATTGCGCTGCAGTGAGCTTCTCGCGCGGAACCCAGTCGAGGTGACTGTAGTCTTCGCTACGGGACTTGAGGCCGCGGCCTTTGGATTCGGTAACCAGCACAGTCTTGGCGCCGGTGTCTTCGCTGCTGGCGCTCTCGGTCGGTGCTTCACCGGTCGCGGAGACTGCGCTGCCGTCATGGACGGGACGCGGTGGCAATGCAGCCGCCGGCGTCTTGGGCGCACAGTTCCAGGCACCCGAAGCAGAGACTGAGCAGTCATACTGTTCCGCGGCGACCACGAACGAAGTGGCTAGAGGTTGCAGGGCCAGCAGACTGCCGGTGACCAACAACGGAAATTTTTTACGAAACGCGGGGGATTTCAATGCCATCTTATTAGTCCGGGCTTCCTGCGTGCCATCTGCCCGCGGTGTGGGCCGCACGCCTCTCGATGGTCTGAAAAAGATGCTGGATAATAAAGCATGACCCGCTTGACGGCTAGCGCCGTCGGAGACCCTTGCAATGCCTGACCAAGATGTACGTTTGCAACACCTGAAAGTTTGGCTCGATGAGCAGTTGGCGACCCTCTTTGCGGAGCAGGGTTTGGGCGCCGTACCCCCGGCCACGTTGACCGCGGCCAGTAGTGATGCGAGTTTTCGGCGCTATTTTCGCTGGGAAGGCGGCGGCAAAAGTTTCGTCGTAATGGACGCACCACCGCCCCAGGAAAACTGCAAACCCTTCGTGGATATCGCTTTTTTGCTGGCGAAATCCGGAATAAATGTGCCGAAAATTTATGCCGAAGACCTGGAACGCGGTTTTCTTTTGCTCAACGACCTCGGCAACAAGACTTATCTGGAGGTCATCGACAGCGAAAATGCCGACGATTTGTTCAAGGATGCCCTGCAGGCGCTGTTGGCTTTTCAGCGGTTGCCGATGGTTGCTCCGCTGCCGAGTTATGACGTGGCGCTGTTGCGTCGTGAGCTGGAATTGTTCCCCGAGTGGTTTGTGAAACGTGAGTTGGATATCGAGTTCGACTCGGCGCAGCAAATGCTCTGGCAGAACGTGACAGAGCTGTTGATCGACAGCGCGCTGGCGCAGCCCAAAGTTCTGGTGCACCGCGATTACATGCCGCGCAACCTCATGCTCAGCGAGCCGAATCCCGGCGTGCTGGATTTTCAGGATGCGGTCTATGGACCTGTGACTTACGACGTGACCTGCCTGTTCAAGGACGCCTTTCTCAGTTGGCCTGAAGAGCGTGTGACCGCTTGGCTGCAGGATTACTGGCAGCAAGCGGGCGCCCTCGGCATTCCGGTGCAGCCAGACTTCGACGACTTCCTGCGCGCCAGCGACCTGATGGGCGTGCAGCGTCATTTGAAAGTCATTGGCATCTTCGCCCGCATCTGCCATCGCGACGGCAAGCCGCGTTACCTCGCTGACGTGCCACGCTTCTTTGCTTATATAGACGCCGTGATCGCCCGCCGTCCTGAACTGGCTGAGCTGGACGTGTTGCTGCTGAGTCTGCGTGCTGGAGCGAATGCATGAAGGCAATGATTCTGGCGGCGGGTAAAGGCGAGCGCATGCGCCCGCTGACCCTGACCACGCCCAAACCGCTGGTCCGCGCTGGCGGGGTGCCGCTGATCGAGTATCACCTGCACGCGCTGGCGGCGGCCGGGTTTACCGAAATTGTGATCAACCATGCCTGGCTGGGACAGCAGATCGAAGACTACCTGGGTGATGGCTCGCGTTATGGCGTGAGTATCCAGTACTCGCCCGAAGGTGAGCCGCTGGAGACCGGTGGCGGGATTTTCCGCGCATTGCCATTGTTGGGTGATGAGGCGTTTGTGGTGGTCAACGGTGATATCTGGACCGACTACGACTTCAGCGTCTTGCATCAGCCCATCAGCGGCCTGGCACATCTGGTGTTGGCGGATAATCCGCGCCATCACCCGGCGGGCGATTTCATGCTGGTCGACGGGCAAGTGCACGACGCTCAACCGGATGTCGCCACTCTGACCTACAGCGGTATTGCGGTGCTGCATCCGCAACTGTTCGAGGGGCACACCGCCGGGGCGTTCAAGCTCGCACCGCTACTGCGCACGGCCATGGCCGACGGGCAAGTCTCGGGTGAACGGTTGAACGGTCGATGGGTGGATGTCGGAACGCACGAGCGTCTGGCGGAAGTTGAAACCCTGATTGAAGCGAGTCGCTGAGATGCTGTGGCCAGGGACTCTGATTGGAGCCGGAGCGGGCTTTGCCATTGCCAGCATTCCGGGGGCCATGCTCGGCGCGTTGTTGGGGCAGGCGCTGGATCGGCGCCTGCAATTGCAGACGTGGGGACATTTGCGTGAAAAGCTCGGTGGCAGGCCGGTGCTGCGCAATGATGAGCTTTTGTTCGTGTTGCTGGGACGGCTGGCCAAATGCGATGGGCGAGTGGTGGACGGGCATATCCAGCAGGCGCGCCAGGAAATGCAGGCACTGGAAATGACCGAACCGGCCAAGCGCCGGGCGATTGCCGCGTTCAACCGCGGCAAGTCAGGCCATGACCGGTTGCGCGGTTATCTGCGACGCTTGAGTGCGCAACCTCATGCGGCGGAAGGCGTATTGCGCGCCTGTTGGCGAATGGTCTGGGCCGATGGTCGTGCCGGTCACGCCGAGCGCGAACTGATTGGTCAATGGGGTAAATGGTTGGGCTGGACGTCGTATCAGGTGCAGGCGCTGGCGGCTGACTATGAACCGCATAAGCGATCGTTGGTTGGCACTGCCGTCACATATCAGGAAGCGTTGTCGCTGCTGGGTGTGTCCGCCACCACCGAGCCGGCGCAGATCAAGCGCGCCTACCGGCGTTTACTGAGTCGTCATCATCCGGACAAGGTTGCCGGCAGTGGCGCAACGGCGTTGCAGGTGCGCGAGGCGACGGACAAGACGCGCGAATTGCATAGCGCCTATACGCTGATTCGTGAGCGGCGGGATTTCAGGTAGCCAGTGAGTTAGGTGTCGTCAGTGATGACGCCTTCGCGAGCGAGCCCGCGCCCACAAATCTTGTGTCGGTTGCAGTGTTCGGAACGACACAAGATTTGTCGGAGCAGGCTTGCCAGCGAAGCAGGCGCCTCGGTCTATCAGTCCACAGCCTGAGGATTCAACCAGCCTCGCACCCGGCGAACCAACTGCTCTTGCTGCGCTTTCGCGTCGCCCGGCAACGCCTTGAGCGATACCTGACTGAACGTCGAACCCTTTAGGCGCTTGCTTGCCTGCAAGCGCTCCAGTGCCGCGTTGCGGTCCAGCGACTTGTCCTTATAGAAAATGTCGGCGGTGGGCAGCTTCAGTGTCGGCGTCAGTTCAGCCAGGCCAGGTTTCGCTGATACGGGCGTCTGCGCGGCAACCATCGCGAACTTCTCGACTTGCGGTGGCTGCCGCTCGCTCAGGTAACGCGCGGCCCAGTAAGCGCCGGTGCCATGACCCAGCACCACGATGCTGCGAGCACTTTGCTGTTCGGCGTAGGCAACAGCTGCGTCGATGCGCGCGAAAATTCGTTCGGCGTCGGCTTTGGTTTGTTCGTCGCTGGTTTCAGCAGTGGCTTTGTCGGCCACCTCCGCTTCACCGCCCGCCGCCTGCTCGATGGGCGCCGCCGTGGTCGAGTCCTTGCTGCCGGCATCAGGCGCTTTGGGCGAAGGCGTCACTTCGACGATACGTGGCGCAATGGCATCGCTTTGCACGTCTGGCAAGGTGATACTCAGGCTGCTCCACTCGGCGTCCGGCAATTGGCGCCGCAAGGGACCGATTGCCTGCGGCCAGTCAACGGTTTCGCCAGCGCCAGGGATGATAATCACCGCACCTTTGGGGTCTGCGGTATTGGCCGGTTTCCACAAGGCCAGAAAAGTGTCGCTGCCTGCCTGGAGCTGTTGCTGTTCCTGAGCAGGGATTTTTCGCTCAAGTGCTGTCGCTTCTTCCTGACTACGCTCAAGCAGCGGCTGACGTTCGACCGGTTTTTCGCCTGCGGATTTTTCCGCGGCCGCCGGTGCCGGGTCAGCTGCCTCGACGGAAAAGGCGCAAGGCAGGATCAGCGACAGGCACAATGCTGGCAGTGCCAGGCGGTAGACAGGGGGCATCGGATATTCCAGGCCAGAAGTGGTTCCGGCAGCCTAATGGGTTGGTCAGTATTTGTCAGTGTGTGAGACTTCAATGATGCGTTTTTGCTGCCTGTGGGTTATCGGCTGTTTGTGGTTTCCCTTGATGGGCTGGGCGGCGTCTGCGCCACCGGTGCACGTCGCGCAGTTGTCTGCAAGCCAGCAGCAATGGTTGGCGCAACATGATGAATTGCGCGTCGGACTGGTGTTGCAAGTGCCCTATGCGCAATACGATCGCCGCTTGCAGCGACTGTCCGGGGTTAACGTCGAGCTGATGAAATGGCTGGCCAAGGCGCTTAAGGTCGAGCTGAGCTGGCGTAACTATCCCGACCTTGCGCAACTGGAAGCCGCCGCGCGCGAAGGTGAAATCGACATCGCCCCGGGGTTGGCGCAAACCCCCGGTGGCCTGCGTCTGTGGCAGTTCTCCGATCCGTACATGCGGGTGCCGCAACTGGTGGTCAGCGACCAGAAGGGCGCCGGCGTGATCGAGCTGGAAAAACTCGACAGCCAAACCCGCGTCGCCGTGCGCATGCCCAGCGCCACCGCCGATTACCTGCGCAGCAATTACCCGCACCTGAACCTCCAGGGCGTGCCGATCGAACGCCAGGCACTGCAACTGTTGCTGAGTCAGCAAGCCAGTTACGCCGTGGTCGACGAAGCGCAATTGGGCCGTTTGTCCGTCGAACCGGAGTTTGCCGGGCTGGTGGTGGTCGGTGATATTGGTCTGCCGCAATTGCTGCGCGTGGCGACACGGCGGGACTGGCCGGAACTTGCCGGCATTATCGAAAGCGCGCTGCGAGCGATCCCGGCCAAGGACCTGGAGCAGCTGCACAATCAATGGCTGCAACCCAAGTACCCGCGACTGACCGAGTCACCGGGTTTCTGGCAGAACCTCTGCCTGCTGTTGGCGGTGTTGATGCTGAGCAGCATGGCGATCGTAGCCTGGCAACGGCGGCAGCAGCATAGCCTCGAGCAACGGTTGGTGGTGGCGCGAGAAGACATTGCCTTGCGTGCCGCCAGCGAAGAAGCGTTGCGCCTCACCCAGTTTTCCATCGACCAGAGCACCGTCGGCATCCTCTGGGTCAACTGGGACAGCCATGTGCGCTACGCCAACCGCGCCGCCGAAACCATGCTCGGTTATCCACCGGGCGGCATCATCGACCGGCCGTTGATCGACTTCGAGCCCGGTTTGCACATGGACCGCTGGCTGAACCTATGGAAACGCGCCCGCGCCAGCGAAGAAGGACCGCAAAGTTTCGAAACCAATTGCCTGCGGGCCGATGGCAGCATCCTGCCGGCGGACGTTTCATTGAGCTTCCTGCGTTTTCGCGATGGCGAATACCTGGTGGTTTACCTCAACGACGTTACCGAGCGTCGTCGCGCCCTGGCTGCGCTGCAGGAAAGCGAGGCGCGGCTGCAAGGGATTGCCGCCAACGTACCGGGATTGGTCTTTCGTCTGGAGCGGGCGCCGGTGACAGGGCAGATCGACTTTGCCTACATCAGCGAGGGCAGCGAGAACCTGGTCGGTTATTCTCCAACCACCTTGGCCCATCGCGACAAAGGCTTGCGCAGCCTGGTGCATCCGGATGACAAGGCCAGTTATCACCGGACTCAGGACCACGCGCTGGACACCGACAGCGACTGGTCGTGGCAGGGGCGAATCCTCACTCGTCAGGGCGAGCAGCGTTGGGCCGAGATCAAGGCGATTACCCGCCGTCTTGAAGATGGCGCCTATGTCTGGGACGGCATCGTCTGGGACATCAGCGAGAGCAAGCGCATCGAGCTGGAGCTGGCCAGCTCCCGTGAGCAATTGCGTGAGTTGTCCGCGCACCTGGAGAGCGTGCGGGAAGAGGAAAAGGCGCGCATCGCCCGGGAAGTTCACGACGAGTTGGGTCAGATGTTGACGGTGTTGAAGCTGGAAACGTCCATGTGCGAATTGGCCTACGCCCAGCTTGACCCAGGTCTGAATGAGCGTTTGAACAGTATGAAGCGCTTGATCGCTCAACTGTTCCAACTGGTGCGTGATGTGGCGACGGCGTTGCGGCCACCGATTCTCGATGCCGGGATCGCCTCGGCCATTGAATGGCAGGCCCGGCGTTTCGAGGCGCGCACGCAGATTCCGTGTCTGGTGCAGGTGCCGGAGAACTTGCCGGTGCTCAGCGATGCCAAGGCGATCGGCTTGTTCCGGATTCTTCAGGAAGCGCTGACCAATGTCATGCGGCATGCCCAGGCGCATACTGTCGAACTGACCCTGACCTTTGAGGGCGACGAGTTGTGTCTGACCGTCAGCGATGATGGCGTAGGATTTGTCCCCGCCACCGGTAGGTCGACATCCTTTGGGGTAGTCGGCATGCGCGAACGGGTGTTGATCATGGGCGGGCAATTGTCGCTTGAGAGTGAACCGGGTGAAGGCACGACCCTGAGCGTGCGAGTGCCACTGGATGAGGAGAAGTAAGTGATCCGTGTACTGGTAGCCGAAGACCACACCATCGTCCGCGAAGGCATTAAACAACTGATCGGTCTGGCCAAGGATTTGCTGGTGGTGGGCGAGGCGAGCAATGGCGAGCAGTTGCTCGAAACCTTGCGGCATGTGCCCTGCGAGGTGGTGTTGCTCGACATTTCCATGCCGGGCGTCAATGGCCTGGAAGCAATTCCGCGGATTCGTGCACTAAACAATCCGCCGGCGATCCTGGTGTTGTCGATGCACGACGAAGCGCAAATGGCCGCCCGGGCGTTGAAGGTCGGCGCGGCCGGTTACGCGACCAAGGACAGCGACCCGGCGCTGCTGCTGACCGCGATCCGCAAGGTCGCAGCGGGTGGGCGCTACATCGACCCGGACCTGGCCGACCGGATGGTTTTCGAAGTCGGCCTGACCGATTCGCGTCCGCTGCATTCGTTGCTCTCGGAGCGTGAATTCTCGGTGTTCGAACGCCTGGCCCAGGGCGCCAACGTCAATGACATCGCCCAGCAGCTGGCCCTGAGCAGCAAAACCATCAGCACCCACAAGGCGCGGCTGATGCAGAAGCTCAACATCACCTCCCTGGCCGAACTGGTGAAATACGCGATGGAGCACAAGCTCCTCTGAAAACACCGAATCCCCCTGTAGGCGCCGGCTTGCTGGCGATGGCGATCTCAATGACGCCATCGCCAGCGAGCCGGCTCCTACAGAAAGGCGCAACGCCATGTCCATTTACGACATCCCGCCAAATAGCTTTTGCCGTTGTCCGTGGCTTGCAGCCGAGAGCTTGCCTCTGCGTTTGCCCAAACGCGCCAACCTTGTAGGGCAATCCCTACCCCCAACCTTCCATCCGGCTGAGGCGATTCTCTCCTGCGCCCCGATTTGCGTGGTCATCAGCGTCCACTAGGCTTAGTCCACAGCAGTCATCAATAACAAAGGTGTGGGTATGAGCCAGGTCGATTCAAACGCAGGGGCCAGTGACATTCTGGTCAGCTTTCGTGGAGTGCAGAAGAGCTACGACGGCGAGAACCTGATCGTCAAAGACCTCAACCTGGACATTCGCAAAGGCGAATTCCTCACCTTGCTCGGGCCGTCTGGTTCGGGCAAGACCACCAGCCTGATGATGCTCGCCGGTTTCGAAACCCCGACCGCCGGCGAAATCCTCCTGGCCGGGCGCGCCATCAACAACGTGCCGCCGCACAAGCGCGACATTGGCATGGTGTTCCAGAACTACGCACTGTTCCCGCACATGACCGTCGCCGAGAACCTCGCGTTCCCGCTGACCGTGCGCGGCTTGAACAAGAGCGATGTCAGCGACCGGGTCAAACGTGTCCTGAGCATGGTTCAGCTCGACGCCTTCGCCCAGCGGTATCCGGCGCAACTGTCCGGCGGTCAGCAACAGCGTGTGGCCCTGGCCCGTGCATTGGTGTTCGAACCGCAACTGGTGTTGATGGACGAACCCCTCGGCGCACTCGACAAGCAACTGCGCGAACACATGCAGATGGAAATCAAACACCTGCACCAACGCCTCGGCGTGACCGTGGTCTACGTGACCCACGACCAGGGCGAAGCCTTGACCATGTCCGACCGCGTGGCCGTGTTCCATCAGGGCGAAATCCAGCAGATCGCCCCGCCGCGCAGCCTCTACGAAGAGCCGAAAAACACCTTCGTCGCCAACTTCATCGGCGAGAACAACCGCCTCAACGGCCGCCTTCACAGCCAGACCGGCGACCGCTGCATCGTCGAACTCGGTCGCGGTGAAAAGGTTGAAGCGCTGGCCGTCAACGTCGGCAAGACCGGCGAGCCCGTCACGCTGTCGATTCGTCCGGAGCGCGTGAGCCTCAATGGTTCGAGCGAGTCCTGCGTCAACCGCTTCTCAGGGAGGGTGGCGGAATTCATCTATCTGGGCGACCACGTCCGGGTTCGCCTGGAAGTCTGCGGCAAGACCGACTTCTTCGTGAAACAACCGATTGCCGAGCTCGATCCCGCGCTGGCTGTCGGCGACGTGGTACCGCTTGGCTGGCAGGTCGAACACGTTCGCGCGCTCGACCCACTTTTAGAGGCGAACTGATCGCCCCCTGCTTCAACCAACCCTGCACGTGGAGAGAACAATAAATGTTGAGATCCCTGAAATTCACCGCCCTGGTCATGGGCATGATCGGTGCGGCACACGCGATGGCGGCGGGCCCGGACCTGACCGTGGTGTCCTTTGGCGGGGCGAACAAGGCTGCGCAGGTCAAAGCCTTCTACGCACCGTGGGAAGCGGCGGGTAACGGCAAGATCGTCGCCGGCGAATACAACGGTGAAATGGCCAAGGTCAAAGCCATGGTCGACACCAAGAGCGTGTCCTGGGACCTGGTGGAAGTTGAATCGCCAGAATTGTCCCGTGGTTGCGACGAAGACATGTTCGAGCAACTCGACCCGGCGCTGTTCGGCAAGACCGAAGACTACGTCAAAGGCGCTATCCAGCCTTGCGGCGTGGGCTTCTTCGTGTGGTCGACCGTGTTGGCCTACAACGCCGACAAGCTGAAAAGCGCGCCGACCAGTTGGGTGGATTTCTGGGACACCAAGAAATTCCCGGGCAAGCGTGGCCTGCGTAAAGGCGCCAAGTACACCCTGGAATTCGCTCTGATGGCCGACGGCGTTGCGCCGAAAGACGTCTACAAAGTGCTGGCCGGCAAAGACGGTCAGGACCGCGCGTTCAAGAAACTCGATGAACTCAAACCAAGCATTCAGTGGTGGGAAGCCGGCGCACAACCGCCGCAGTACCTCGCTTCCGGTGACGTGGTCATGAGCTCGGCCTACAACGGCCGGATCGCTGCCGTGCAGAAAGAAAGCAACCTGAAAGTCGTGTGGAACGGCGGTATCTACGACTTCGACGCATGGGCGATCCCGAAAGGTCTCGACAAGGCGCGTGCTGAAGCGGCGAAGAAATTCATCGCCTACTCGGTGGCGCCACAGCAGCAGAAGACCTATTCGGAAAACATCGCCTACGGCCCGGCCAACACCCAAGCCGTGCCGTTGTTGTCCAAGGACGTCTTGAAAGACATGCCGACCACCCCGGAAAACATTGCCAATCAGGTGCAGATCGACGTCAGCTTCTGGGCTGACAACGGCGAGCAACTGGAGCAGCGCTTCAATTCCTGGGCTGCAAAGTAAGCAAGACCTGTGATGGTGGGCTTGCCCACCTGTGGGAGCGGGCTTGCTCGCGAAGACGTCAGCACATTCAGCATCATTGTTGACTGACACGCCGCCTTCGCGAGCAAGCCCGCTCCCACATTTAAACGATCGAGGTGTTACGTCACCTCTGTAACGATCAAAGATTTCCGGAGTACGCCATGGCCACCGCCATTCCCCTGAACGCGGGCACTGACCCCACCTTGAAGCAGCGGCTCAAGCACGCCGAGCGGATCAACCGCTGGAAGGCCCAGGCCTTGATCGCGCCATTGGTGCTGTTTCTGTTGCTGGTGTTCCTGGTGCCCATCGTGGCGCTGCTCTACAAAAGCGTTGGTAACCCGGAAGTGGTCGGCGGCATGCCGCGCACCGTGGCGGCCATCGCCAGTTGGGACGGCCGCGGCCTGCCCGCTGAACCGGTTTACAAAGCAGCCAGCGAAGACCTCGCTGAAGCGCGCAAGAATCAGACCCTGGGCGACCTGTCCAAGCGCTTGAACATGGAGTTGGCCGGCTACCGCAGCCTGTTGACCAAAACCGCCCGCGCCTTGCCGTTCGCCACTGAACCGGCCTCTTATAAAGAAGCGCTGGAAGGTCTCGACGAGCGCTGGGGCGACCCGGCCTACTGGCAAGCGGTACGCCGCAACACCAGCAGCATCACGCCTTACTACTTGCTGGCGGCGGTCGATCACCGTATCGACGACCTCGGCGAAATCGCCCCGGCCACGCCGGATCAGGCAATCTACCTCGACATCTTCGCCCGTACCTTCTGGATGGGCCTGATCATCACCGCCATTTGCCTGGTACTTGCCTATCCATTGGCCTACCTGTTGGCGAACCTGCCATCGCGGCAAAGCAACCTGCTGATGATCCTGGTGCTGCTGCCGTTCTGGACCTCGATTCTGGTCCGGGTCGCCGCGTGGATCGTCTTGCTGCAATCGGGCGGGCTGATCAACAGCGGCCTGATGGCCATGGGCATTATCGATAAGCCGCTGGAGCTGGTGTTCAACCGCACCGGGGTTTACATCTCGATGGTGCACATCCTGCTGCCATTCATGATCCTGCCGATCTACAGCGTGATGAAAGGCATCTCGCCGACCTACATGCGCGCCGCGATTTCCCTCGGCTGCCACCCGTTCGCCAGTTTTTGGCGGGTGTACTTCCCGCAGACCTACGCCGGTGTCGGCGCCGGTTGCCTGTTGGTGTTCATCCTCGCCATCGGCTACTACATCACCCCGGCCTTGCTGGGCAGCCCGAACGATCAGATGGTCAGTTACTTCGTCGCCTTCTACACCAACACCAGCATCAACTGGGGCATGGCGACCGCACTCGGTGGGCTGCTGCTGTTGGCGACCGTGGTGCTTTATCTGATTTACAGCTGGCTGGTGGGCGCCAGCCGCCTGCGCCTGAGCTAAGGGGAGAATCGAAATGCTGAGTCCTTATATGTCGCCCATCGAACGGGTGTGGTTCTACAGCTTGCGGATTCTCTGCGGCTTGATTTTGTTGTTCCTGATTCTGCCGGTGCTGGTGATCATTCCGCTGTCGTTCAACTCGGGCAGTTTCCTGGTGTACCCGCTGCAAGGTTTTTCGCTGCACTGGTATCAGGACTTCTTCGCCTCGGCTGAATGGATGCGCGCGCTGAAGAACAGCATCATCGTCGCCCCGGCGGCGACCGTGCTGGCGATGATTTTCGGCACGCTGGCGGCGATTGGCCTGACGCGGGGCGATTTCCCGGGCAAGGCGCTGGTGATGGCGCTGGTGATTTCGCCGATGGTGGTACCAGTGGTGATCATCGGTGTGGCGAGTTACCTGTTCTTCGCTCCGTTGGGTCTGGGCAACAGCTTCTTCTCGCTGATCGTGGTGCACGCGGTGTTGGGCGTGCCGTTTGTGATCATCACGGTGTCGGCCACGTTGCAGGGGTTCAACCACAACCTGGTGCGGGCTGCTGCGAGCCTCGGTGCGTCGCCGCTGACCGCGTTCCGTCGGGTGACCTTGCCGCTGATCGCGCCGGGTGTGATCTCCGGGGCGTTATTTGCCTTCGCCACCTCGTTCGATGAAGTGGTGGTGACGCTGTTCCTCGCCGGCCCTGAACAAGCGACCTTGCCACGGCAGATGTTCAGCGGCATCCGCGAAAACCTCAGTCCGACGATTGCAGCTGCGGCAACGCTGCTGATTGCCTTCTCGGTGATCCTGCTGCTGACGCTGGAATGGCTGCGGGGCCGCAGCGAGAAACTGCGTACCGCACAGGTCTGAAAAATGTGGGAGCGGGCTTGCTCGCGAAGAGGCCCTGTCAGTCAATGTTGATGTTGAATGTCAGACCGCTTTCGCGAGCAAGCCCGCTCCCACATTAGTTTTGTGTCGACCCCGTCATGGATATGAAGTCATTCACTGTCTGAATAACAGACAAACCCCAATCCCCAGCTACTATTGTGCCCAGCTCCCCAAACGATAAGAGGCTGCGCGCATGAGTCTTTCCTCTTTCAAAATTGCCCACAAACTGATCACCGGCGCCGGTGCCATCGAGCAACTGGCCACCGAGCTGACACGCCTGGATGTCGACAACCCGCTGATCGTCACCGATGCCGCCCTGGTCAAGTCCGGCACGGTCGAGCTGGCGCTGGCGCAGCTGGGTGATCGCACTTACGAAATCTTCGATCGCGTACTGCCCGACCCGGAAATCGCCATCGTCGAAGACTGCATGCGCGTCTACCGCGAAGGCGGCCATGACGGGCTCATCGGCCTCGGCGGCGGCAGTGCTATCGACATCGCCAAAAGCGTGGCCGCCTACGCCGGTTATCACGGTGCGCTGGAAGATCTGTTCGGCATCGATCAGGTGCCGCGCAAAGGCCCGCCGCTGATCGCCATTCCGACCACCGCCGGCACCGGTTCGGAAGTCACCAACGTGGCGATCCTTTCCGATAAGGTCGCGCAGCTGAAGAAAGGCATCGTCAGCGACTATCTATTGCCGGACGTGGCGCTGGTCAGCCCGCAAATGACCCTGACCTGCCCGCGCAGTGTCACCGCCGCGAGTGGCGTCGATGCATTGGTGCATGCGGTCGAGTCCTATCTGTCGCTCAATGCCTCGGCGATCACCGATGCCCTGGCGATTGGCGCGATCAAGCTGATTACCCAGGCGCTCCCCAAGGCCTACGCCAATCCGTCCAACCTGCAAGCGCGCGAAGACATGGCCACCGCCAGCCTGATGGCGGGCATGGCGTTCGGCAATGCCGGGGTCGGCGCAGTGCATGCGTTGGCCTATCCGTTGGGCGGCCGCTTCAACATCGCCCACGGTGTCAGCAACGCCTTGTTGCTGCCGTATGTCATGACCTGGAACAAGATGGCCTGCGTCGAGCGTATGCAGGATATTGCCGAAGCCATGGGCGTGAAGACCGCTGATTTGAGCGCCAATGACGCGGCGGACAAAGCCGTCGAGGCGATGACCGCGTTGTGCGCCGCCGTGGAAATCCCGCCGGGCTTGCGCAGTTTCGGCGTTCCGGAGGATGCGATCCCGGCCATGGCCGTGGAAGCCGCGGGCATCGAGCGTCTGATGCGCAATAATCCGCGCAAACTGAATGCGGTTGATATCGAGAAGATCTACCGCGCAGCCTACTGATCATCGTCCTTACGGTGCGCGCGTCAAAGCATGAGGTATACAATGCGCGCCATCGTGATTCTGCTCAGAAAAGGTGCGTCATGCAGCCCTTCGTAATTGCTCCGTCGATTCTCTCCGCCGACTTCGCCCGCCTGGGTGAAGAAGTGGACAACGTTCTGGCCGCCGGCGCCGACTTTGTGCACTTCGATGTTATGGACAACCACTACGTACCAAACCTGACCATCGGCCCGATGGTCTGCGCCGCATTGCGCAAGTACGGCGTGACCGCGCCGATCGACGCGCACCTGATGGTCAGCCCGGTGGATCGCATCGTCGGCGACTTCATCGAGGCCGGCGCGACTTACATCACCTTCCACCCGGAAGCCACGCAGCACGTCGATCGTTCCCTGCAACTGATCCGCGAGGGCGGCTGCAAGTCGGGCCTGGTGTTCAACCCGGCGACCCCTCTGGACGTGCTCAAGTACGTGATGGACAAGGTCGACATGATCCTGCTCATGAGCGTCAACCCGGGCTTCGGCGGGCAGAAGTTCATCCCTGGCACCCTCGACAAGCTGCGTGAAGCACGTGCGTTGATCGATGCCTCGGGCCGTGACATCCGCCTGGAAATCGACGGCGGCGTCAACGTGAACAACATTCGTGAAATCGCGGCCGCTGGCGCCGATACCTTCGTGGCCGGCTCGGCGATCTTCAATGCGCCGAACTACCAGGAAGTGATCGAGAAGATGCGCTCCGAGCTGGCGCCGGCCCGCCCATGAGTGGCTTTGAGCAGCTGTTCCCGGGGCGTCTGCCACGGCTGGTGATGTTCGATCTGGACGGCACGCTGGTCGATTCGGTCCCTGACCTCGCCGCGGCGGTGGATAACATGCTGCTCAAACTCGGGCGCAAGCCTGTCGGCATCGAATCGGTGCGTGACTGGGTCGGCAACGGCGTGCAGATGCTGGTGCGCCGGGCCCTGGCCAATCACATCGATGGCGAGGGTGTCGATGAGGTCGAAGCTGAACATGCCCTGGAATTGTTCAACGGCTTTTATGAGGACGGTCACGACCTGACGGTGGTTTACCCCGGCGTGCGTGACACCCTCAAGTGGCTGAACAAGCAAGGCGTGGAGATGGCGCTGATCACCAACAAGCCGGAGCGCTTCGTCGCGCCGCTGCTGGATCAGATGAAAATCGGCCGCTATTTCAAATGGATCATCGGCGGCGACACCCTGCCGCAGAAGAAACCCGACCCGGCGGCGCTGTTTTTCGTGATGAAAATGGCCAACATCCCGGCATCGCAGTCGCTGTTTGTCGGCGATTCGCGCAGCGATGTGCTGGCGGCGAAAGCGGCGGGGGTCAAATGCGTGGCCCTCAGTTATGGCTATAACCACGGCCGGCCGATTGCCGAAGAGTCGCCGGCGCTGGTCATCGACGACCTGCGCAAGCTAATTCCCGGTTGCCTGGATCCGGCCGCTGAGATAACGTTGGCCGACGCTGTTCAACCCCCTTCTGGAAACGCCATCGTGGTGGTCACTCGCAAACTCTGGATGAAAGTCATCAAGGCCCTGGCCCGCTGGCGTTGGCGCGCCTGACTTGTTCCTGGCCGGTCTGCCGGCGCGTTTGCATACCTGACTGTTAGCACCTCAAGCCACGAGGCTACTCCATGATCCGCGAAGAATTCCTGCGTTTGGCCGCTGCCGGCTATAACCGCATCCCGCTTGCCTGCGAAACCCTGGCCGACTTCGACACGCCGCTGTCGATCTACCTGAAACTGGCTGACGAACCCAATTCCTACCTGCTCGAATCGGTGCAGGGCGGAGAGAAGTGGGGCCGTTACTCGATCATCGGCCTGCCGTGCCGCACCGTGCTGCGGGTGCATGACCATCACGTCAGCGTGACCCATGACGGCGTCGAGATCGAAAGCCACGAGGCGGAAGATCCGCTGGCCTTCGTTGAAGCATTCAAGGCTCGCTACAACGTACCGACCATCCCCGGCCTGCCGCGCTTCAACGGCGGTCTGGTGGGTTACTTCGGCTATGACTGCGTGCGCTATGTGGAAAAGCGTCTGGGCAAGTGCCCAAACCCGGATCCGCTGGGCGTGCCGGACATTCTGCTGATGGTGTCCGATGCGGTGGTGGTGTTCGACAACCTCGCCGGCAAGATGCACGCAATCGTTCTGGCTGACCCGGCGCAGGACGATGCCTTCGAGCAAGGTCAGGCGCGTTTGCAAGAGCTTCTGGAAAAACTCCGTCAGCCGATCACCCCGCGCCGTGGTCTGGACTTCAGCAAGCAACAATCGGCTGACCCGGTGTTCCGCTCCAGTTTTACCCAGGACGACTACGAAAAAGCCGTCGACACCATCAAGGAATACATCCTCGCCGGTGACTGCATGCAGGTCGTGCCGTCCCAGCGCATGTCGATCGACTTCAAGGCTGCGCCGATTGATCTGTACCGGGCGCTGCGTTGCTTCAACCCGACGCCTTATATGTACTTCTTCAACTTCGGCGACTTCCACGTCGTCGGCAGTTCACCGGAAGTGCTGGTGCGGGTCGAAGACAACCTGATCACCGTGCGCCCGATTGCCGGTACCCGCCCACGCGGGGCCAACGAAGAAGCCGATCTGGCACTGGAAAAAGACCTGCTCTCGGATGACAAGGAAATCGCCGAGCACTTGATGCTGATCGACCTGGGTCGTAACGACACCGGTCGCGTTTCGGAAATCGGTTCGGTGAAACTCACCGAGAAGATGGTTATCGAGCGTTATTCCAACGTGATGCACATTGTTTCCAACGTCACCGGGCAATTGAAGGCCGGGCTGACGGCGATGGACGCATTGCGGGCAATCCTGCCGGCGGGCACCTTGTCCGGCGCGCCGAAGATTCGTGCGATGGAAATCATCGACGAACTGGAGCCGGTCAAGCGCGGCGTCTACGGCGGTGCGGTCGGTTACTTCGCCTGGAACGGCAACATGGACACGGCGATTGCGATCCGCACCGCCGTGATCAAGAACGGCGAACTGCACGTGCAGGCCGGTGGCGGCATCGTTGCCGACTCGGTACCGGCGCTGGAATGGGAAGAAACCCTGAACAAGCGTCGTGCCATGTTCCGCGCAGTCGCCCTGGCTGAACAAACCCCGGAAAGCTGACCGATGAACGTGACCCGTATGCCATGTCGCTTTGGCTGACAAAGCGCTGGACGCTGCGGGTCGCTCATTCGAAGGCTGTATTTAAAGTCAGTGAATTCAAGAGGTTCTCAAGCCATGTTGCTGATGATCGATAACTACGACTCTTTTACCTACAACGTTGTGCAATACCTCGGTGAGCTCGGCTCCCAGGTCAAAGTCGTGCGCAACGATGAACTGACCGTTGCCGAAATCGAAGCCCTCAATCCTGAGCGCATCGTTGTGTCGCCCGGTCCTTGCACGCCGACCGAAGCGGGCGTCTCGATTGACGTCATCAAGCATTTCGCCGGCAAACTGCCGATTCTTGGCGTGTGCCTGGGCCATCAATCCATCGGCCAGGCGTTTGGTGGCGATGTGGTTCGTGCCCGGCAGGTGATGCACGGCAAGACCAGTCCGGTGTTCCACGAGGACAAAGGTGTCTTCGAAGGCCTGAACCATCCGCTGACCGTCACGCGTTATCACTCGCTGATCGTCAAGCGCGAAACCCTGCCCGACTGCCTGGAGCTGACCGCCTGGACTCAGCTTGAAGACGGCTCCGTCGACGAGATCATGGGCCTGCGCCACAAGACGTTGAACATTGAAGGTGTGCAATTCCACCCTGAGTCTATCCTGACCGAGCAGGGCCACGAGCTGTTCGCCAACTTCCTCAAACAAACCGGCGGCACGCGCTAAGGACTTTCCATGAATATCAAGACAGCCCTGAGCCGTATCGTCGATCACCTCGACCTCAGCACCGAAGAAATGCGCGATGTAATGCGCGAAATCATGACCGGGCAATGCTCGGATGCGCAGATCGGCGCGTTCATGATGGCCATGCGCATGAAAAGCGAAAGCATCGACGAGATCGTTGGCGCCGTGTCGGTGATGCGCGAGCTGGCGGACAAAGTCGAACTGAAAACCCTCGACGGCGTGGTTGATGTGGTCGGCACCGGCGGCGATGGTGCGAACATCTTCAACGTCTCGACGGCGTCTTCCTTTGTGGTGGCAGCGGCCGGTTGCACCGTGGCCAAGCACGGTAACCGTGCCGTCTCGGGCAAAAGCGGCAGTGCCGATCTGCTGGAAGCGGCGGGCATCTACCTGAACCTGACCCCGGTTCAAGTGGCGCGCTGCATCGACAACGTCGGCATCGGTTTCATGTTCGCCCAGACTCATCACCGTGCCATGAAGTACGCCGCCGGCCCGCGCAAGGATCTTGGTTTGCGTACTCTGTTCAACATGCTCGGCCCGCTTACGAATCCGGCCGGCGTGAAGCATCAGGTGGTGGGCGTGTTCAATCAGGCGTTGTGCCGGCCATTGGCCGAGGTCTTGCAGCGTCTGGGCAGCAAGCATGTGCTGGTGGTGCATTCGAAGGATGGCCTGGACGAATTCAGTCTGGCGGCGCCCACCTTTGTCGCCGAGCTGAAGAATGACCAGATCACCGAGTATTGGGTCGAGCCAGAAGATTTGGGCATGAAGAGCCAGAGCCTGCACGGCCTGGCGGTGGAAAGCCCGGCCGCTTCGCTCGAACTGATTCGCGATGCCCTGGGCAAGCGCAAGACCGAGAGCGGTCAGAAAGCTGCCGAGATGATCGTGCTCAATGCCGGTGCCGCGTTGTACGCCGCCGACCATGCGACCAGTTTGAAAGAAGGCGTTGCCCTGGCGCACGATGCGCTGCACACAGGCCTCGCTCGGGAAAAACTTGAGGAGTTGGGTGCATTTACCGCGGTATTCAAAGTGGAGAATGAGGGATGAGTGTACCGACGGTTCTGGAAAACATTCTGGCGCGCAAAGTCCAGGAAGTCGCCGAGCGTAGCGCTCGTGTGAGCCTGGCCGAGCTGGAAAGTCTGGCCAAGGCGGCCGATGCACCCCGTGGTTTTGCCAAGGCGCTGATTGCTCAAGCCAAGCTGAAACACCCGGCGGTCATTGCTGAGATCAAGAAAGCCTCGCCGAGCAAAGGCGTGATTCGCGAGAACTTCGTTCCTGCCGATATCGCCAGGAGCTACGAGAAGGGCGGCGCGACGTGTCTGTCAGTGTTGACCGATATCGATTACTTCCAGGGCGCTGATGCCTATCTGCAACAAGCCCGGGCGGCGTGCAAACTCCCGGTAATCCGCAAGGATTTCATGATCGATCCGTACCAGATCGTCGAAGCCCGTGCATTGGGCGCCGACTGTGTGCTGTTGATCGTCTCCGCACTGGACGACGTGAAGATGGCCGAGTTGGCTGCAGTGGCAAAAAGCGTTGGCCTCGACGTGTTGGTGGAAGTTCATGACGGCGACGAACTGGACCGGGCCTTGAAAACCCTCGACACGCCGCTGGTCGGCGTGAACAACCGCAACCTGCACACCTTCGACGTCAGCCTCGAAACCACCCTCGACCTGTTGCCGCGGATTCCGCGCGATCGTTTGGTGATCACTGAAAGCGGCATCCTCAATCGGGCCGATGTCGAGCTGATGGAAATCAGCGACGTGTATGCATTCCTGGTCGGCGAGGCGTTCATGCGCGCCGAAAGCCCGGGCACCGAGCTTCAGCGTCTGTTCTTCCCTGAGCGCGGTGTTGCGGTCAGCGGCTCGACCCTCGACTGAGGCATTTTTGCAGGCGCCCGATCCCCTGTGGGAGCGGGCTTGCCCGCGAAGAGGCCATCAAGTACCCCAAAGACGTCAGGTCTTACGGAGTCGTCCATGCCCCAACCAATCTCTCAGACTGTCGAAGCAGGCCTGCAAGCCGAACAGGATTTGCTGGCCTCAGTCTGCACCGGCGACTCGGAATTCGGTCTGCTGTTCTGGCAGCCAAGTGACAAAGCTCTGGTCATGCCACGCCGCTTGAATCGCCTGCCTGGTTTCGAGACCGCGTGCGAAGTATCTGCCGCCGCAGGCTGGCCGGTACTGTTGCGCGAAACCGGCGGCGAACCGGTGCCGCAATCGGCTTCAACCATCAACATCGCCTTGGTCTACGCGCCGCCGCGCAGCGAGGGCGACCAGAACCGCATCGAAAGCGCTTACCGTCGACTCTGCGATCCGATCTGTCAGTTGCTGGATGAACTGGGCGGCGTTTCGTCCCTGGGCGAAGTGGACGGCGCGTTCTGCGACGGCCGATTCAACGTCAACCTCGACGGCCGCAAGATGGTTGGCACCGCTCAGCGCTGGCGCCAGAGCAAGGGCGGTACGCGTCCGGTCGGCCTGGTGCACGGTGCGTTGTTGCTGGATAACGAACGCGAATCGATGGTCGCAGCGGTCAATCGCTTCAATGAGGCCTGCGGCCTGGAGCAGCGTGTCCGCGCCGAGAGCCACATCGCGCTCCATGAGAAGTTTGCCGCGCCGGACGCACTGGGGCGGCTCGACGCGCTCTATCGCCAGTTGCTGGCAGACATGTTCAAGGTTTAGCGCGTACCGAAGACCACCATGGTCTTGCCTTTGACGTCGACCAGGTTGCGTTCCTCGAGATCCTTGAGCACGCGGCCAACCATCTCGCGGGAACAACCAACAATCCGCCCGATTTCCTGACGGGTCACCTTGATTTGCATGCCGTCGGGGTGGGTCATCGCATCGGGCTGTTTACACAATTCCAGCAGGCAACGGGCAACGCGGCCAGTCACGTCGAAGAACGCGAGGTCGCCGACCTTGCGCGTGGTGTTACGCAGGCGCTGTGCGATTTGTCCGCTGAGTACGTAAAGAATGTCCGGGTCTTGTTGGGACAATTCGCGGAACTTCGCGTAGCTGATTTCCGCCACTTCGCACTCGATCTTGGCGCGCACCCAGGCGCTGCGCTCCTGTTCGAGGCCCGCCTGTTCAAACAGACCCAGCTCGCCGAAAAAGTCTCCGGAGTTCAGGTAGGCAATGATCATTTCGCGGCCATCGTCATCCTCGATCAGGATGGTGACCGAACCTTTGATGATGAAGAACAGCGTCTCCGAGCGGTCGCCGGCACAGATGATGTTGCTCTTGGCCGCATAGCGACGGCGCTGGCAATGCATCAACAGCTTGTCGAGGTTCTTGATTTTGGGGGTAGGGGCAATAGCAACCATGGTTGTATCCCGAAAAGACTGCACGGTGTGTTTGGTTTTTTTATGAGGCGCTGAGGTTGCTACATAGCTGGCTATGCGCCAGCGAATTGGCGCCAGCTTAACAGACACTTCCTGCAATATTCGAGATTTTACCTACAGCGCAGACGGTTATGTCCTAGGACGGCGAGCGCTGTCAATCCAGAGCCCTGTGCTAAGCTGGCGACCCTTTTTTAGACAGTGGAGTCTTGGCGATGAAGGCACGCATCCAATGGGCTGGCGAAGCCATGTTCCTCGGTGAATCCGGTAGCGGTCATGTCGTGGTCATGGACGGTCCGCCTGATGCCGGTGGTCGTAACCTGGGTGTCCGGCCGATGGAAATGCTCCTGCTGGGTGTCGGCGGTTGCAGCAATTTCGACGTGGTCAGCATCCTCAAGAAGTCCCGTCAGGCCGTCGAGAGCTGCGAAGCTTTCCTTGAAGCCGAACGCGCGACCGAAGACCCGAAGGTCTTCACCAAGATCCACATGCACTTCGTGGTCAAGGGCCGCGGGCTGAAAGAAGCCCAGGTCAAACGCGCCATCGAGCTGTCTGCCGAGAAGTATTGCTCGGCGTCGATCATGCTCGGCGCGGCGGGTGTTGCGATTACCCACGATTACGAAATCATCGAACTCGGTTGAATCGACATTCAACTATCATAAAAGCAGTGCAGACTCTGGCGATCCCAAGCTGACGTCTGCATAATGCGCCACTTTTTTCAGGGTAGTGGTCCGTCAGCCGACCGGCCGCTCGCCCGAACAGACAACCAAAATCGCCATCGCGAAGAGGTGTTAACCGTCCTACGCAGGTGCGTCGTTCGCATCTGACGGGCATGCTTGATCACGCGGCCCGGGCCGCAATACATAGAGAGTTTTTAACGGTGAAAAGCAAACTCAAGCTCCACGGGTTCAATAACCTGACAAAGACCTTGAGCTTCAACATCTATGACATCTGCTACGCGGAAACCCCGCAAGACCAGCAGGCTTACGTCGAGTACATCAATGAAGAGTACAACGCGAAACGCCTGACGCAGATCCTCACAGAAGTTGTCGATATCATTGGTGCCAACATCCTGAACATTGCCAGTCAGGACTACGACCCACAGGGCGCCAGCGTCACGATCCTGATCTCTGAAGAGCCGGTGACCCCGACCGACAGCCAGATCGAAGAGTCGCCAGGCCCGTTGCCCGAAATCATCCTGGCCCACCTCGACAAAAGCCACATCACGGTGCACACCTACCCGGAAATCCATCCGGACGCCGGTATTGCGACCTTCCGTGTGGACATTGACGTGTCGACCTGTGGCGTCATTTCACCGCTTAAAGCGCTCAATTTCCTGATTCACCAGTTCGATTCGGACATCGTGACCGTGGATTATCGTGTTCGCGGTTTCACCCGTGACGTCGAAGGCAACAAGCACTTCATCGATCACGAGATCAACTCGATTCAGAACTACCTCTCCGACGACACCCGCGACGCGTACCAGATGACCGACGTGAACGTGTACCAGGAAAACCTGTTCCACACCAAAATGCTGTTGAAGAACTTCGAACTGGATAACTACCTGTTCGGCGACGCGACAAACAACCTGTCCTCTGAGCAACGTGCCCAAGTGACGGATCGTGTGAAACACGAAATGCTCGAAATCTTCTACGCGCGCAACATGCCGACCTAAGATTTTCGATCACAAAAAAGGCGACTACCTCACGGCAGTCGCCTTTTTTATGCATTGCCCTTGTAGGAGCAAACTCGCTCTTACAAAAAAAGCTGCAATCAGATCCGATAAGTACTCTTGGTCATCACCTTGGCCATCAAGCTCATCCCGAACTTCACCGGCGCCGGAAAACGAAAGCCCCCAGCCTCCAGTGCGCTTTCAGCATGGTGTTCTTCATCAACCCGCATCTGCTCAAGAATCGCCCGGGACTTTTCGTCCTCGGCCGGCAACTGTTCAAGGTGCTCGTTCAAGTGCTTGCACACCTGATGCTCGGTAGCAGCCACGAAACCCAGGCTGACCTTGTCGCTGATCAACCCGGCCACCGCGCCAATCCCGAAAGACATGCCGTAGAACAGCGGGTTGAGAATGCTGGTATGGCTGCCCAACTGCTTGATGCGCTGCTCGCACCAGACCAGGTGGTCGATTTCTTCTTCAGCGGCATGTTCCATGGCGGCGCGCACGTGCGGCAACTTGGCGGTCAGGGCCTGACCCTGATACAGCGCCTGGGCGCAGACTTCGCCGGTATGGTTGATGCGCATCAGGCCGGCGACGTGCCGGGTGTCTTCGTCGCTCATTTGCGCTTCCGGCTGCACAATCGCGGGGGACGGACGATACGGCTGGCCACTGAAGGGTAGCAGGGTACGCATCGCGGCATCGGCTTGCAGCAAAAGGCGGTCAATCGGCGAGTAGTGACGTTGGGTAGTCATGCTGATCTCCGGGAGGAATCTCGGCGGCCAGTTTAACCCAATCGGCCGGGGAAGGTTTGCGCTGGGTCACTGCGACGCAGGTTGCATCTGTAGGAGCCGGTTTGCCGGCGGTGGCGGTCTCGATGACGCCATCGCCGGCAAGCCGTGCTCTTGCAGGGGCGGGGTATGAATCAACCCGGCGGCCAATGCATCTGGCGCTGACCAAGTACGTGCATATGAATGTGGTAAACAGTTTGCCCACCTTCTTCATTGCAATTCATGACCACGCGAAAGCCTTTTTCGCAACCCAGTTCCAGTGCCAGACGCTGGGCGGTGAACAGGATATGCCCGGCCAATGCCTTGTCGTCCTCGGTGAGGTCGTTGAGGGTGCGCACCGGTTTCTTCGGGATCACCAGAAAATGCACCGGTGCCTGTGGGGCGATGTCGTGGAAGGCCAGTACCTGGTCGTCCTCGTAAATGATTTTCGCCGGGATTTCCCGGTTGATGATCTTGGTGAACAGAGTATCCACAGCTGTTTTCTCCGTTGTTTGGGCTGGCCTGAGTGTACTCATGGGTGATCCCCGAGCCCAGCCTTTTGCCTTGAAGCCAGGTCAGCGTGGGCAATAGGCCTTGTTGACCATGCCTGTGATGGTCCTGATCAACCAGCGTGAGCCGAGCCGCGGCAGGAAGGCGAACCAGCGGTTCAGCCGCCCTGGAATAATAATGGCGCGATTTTTCTCCAAGGCCCGCACCGTGTAGAGCGCGACTTCCTCGGGACTCATCAGTAGTTTGCTCTCGACCAGTTTGTCGCTGTTCAGTTGTGCGGTGCGGAAAAACGCGGTGCGGGTCGGGCCGGGGCAGAGTACGGAAACCTTGACTGCGCATTTTTTCAGCTCGACGCGCAACCCTTCGGAAAAGTGCAGCACATAGGCTTTGCTGGCGTAGTAAGTGCTCATCCACGGGCCGGGATGGAACGCTGCAACAGACGCGACGTTCAAAATCTGCCCGCCACCCTGCAAGGCCATGCTGTTGCCGATGGCGTGGCATAGGCGAGTGAGGGCCAGAATGTTCACTTCGATCAGGTCTTGTTCAGTCATCCAGTCCTGCGCCAGGAATGGGCCGCAGGTGCCGATGCCGGCGCAGTTCACCAGCAGGTCGATCTGCCGGTCACCTTCTTCCAGCTCCAGCAGAAACCCGGACAGGCGCAGCGGCTCGCCGAGGTCGCAGGCGCGGAACAACACTTCAACGCCAAAGCGTTGGGTCAGTTCAATTGCAATACTTTCCAGCTGATCACGCTGTCGGGCCACCAGAATCAGGCTGCGGCCACGGCGGGCCAGCGCTTCGGCCATCGCCAGGCCGATGCCACTGGAGGCGCCAGTGATCAGAGCGTAACGGGTCATGCAGTTCTCCATCGCAACAGCTCCGCGCCGGCGACGCAGGTGTCACGGGCGGGGAGCGCTGTTCATTCTTTCGCAGAGTCTACAGGGGCCGGGGCTTCTTCGGCTTCATCGTCTGTGGAATCGGGTACTTGTTCCGCCTCTTCGGCGGGCTCGACTTCCACTTTGTCGGTGGTTACCGAGCCGCTGTCATAGCTGAGTCCGGCAGCGTCTTCGTACTCTTGCTGGATTGCACTGAAACCGCCAGCCAATGCACCGATAAAGACGATGGCAATGAACACGACCCACAGCGAAGACAGTACTTTGACTGCCGTACTGTTCGGCGGTGGCGGTGGGCCGTAGCGATTGGCGGTAGTGTTGCCGGGGACGACCATGATCACGAACGGAAAGAAACTGCCCACGAATGGCACGAGATTCAGCAACCAGAGCCAGCCGGACCAGCCAATGTCGTGCAGCCGTTGAACGCTGATCTGAATGCTGACGACTGCGATGGCGATGCACAGGAACAACGCCACCAGGCCTCCGACAATCAGGCCAGCGGTCGAATCGCTGCTGATCAGGGCGATGGCGAAAATGGCCAAGACCGACCCGACGCCGAGCATGACCAGCGTCAGCACCATGGTCCAGGCCAGATAACGCAACCGGCCGATGCGTCCCTCGACACCGAAAGGCTTGAGCGTACCGAACGGCGGCACATGTTCACCGACCCTGGCTTGAGGTGGTGCGTATGGCGAATCAGGTTCCGCGAACACGGGTTGGCTGCTGGCGGGGGCGTGGTGCTGGGCGTCGGCCAGGTTCAGTTCAATCGAGGGTTCGGTTTCGATACGGGCATCGATACCGGTTTTCGTCAGTGCCTGGAGGTAGGTTTGCGCGTCGGTCTGCGACAGGCCTTGCTTGAGCGTAACCGTCTGCCCGTTGAACAGCCGTTCGACGGCCGCCACTTCGCTTTTGTACAACGCCGCCAGATTGAGTTTGGCAGTGGCGATCTCGACACCTGGCAGCAGAGCGCCGTCGAATACGATCTTGAAACGGTTGTCGCTCATTGCGAGGCATCCTTGTCGCGAGTGTTTGAATAGTTAGAGGGCTGCGAGCCCGGAGTGTAAAGCCAGTCGACGAAGACCGGCCAAATTTCCTGCTAGCGCGGCCAGCGTGTCGGCAGTTGTGCCGCCAGCTCAAGCGCCTTGCGGTATTCAGCGTCCAGACGGGCAACCAATTGGTCCACGCTGGGCAAATCGTTGATCTCTCCGACACCCTGGCCGGCGGACCACACGGTTTTCCAGGCCTTCGCTTCATCGCTCAACGGCTTGAGCTTGGAGCCGAAGTTGACTTCGCCCTTGTCTTGCAAGGCCGCCATGTCGAACCCGGCAGCCTCCAGGCTTTGACGCATGAAACTCGCCGGAACACCCGACACTGCTGGAGTATGGACGATGTCTGCTGCTCTGGAAGTCAGCAGCATCTCCTTATAGGCGTCAGGCGCATGACTTTCAGTGGTACCGATAAATCGCGTACCGAAGTAGGCCAGATCCGCACCAAGCAATTGCGCCGCGAGTATCTCGTGGCCATGGTTGAGACAGCCGGCCAGCAGCAGCGTCTTGTCGAAGAACTGGCGGATTTCGGCAATCAGCGAAAACGGGCTCCAGGTGCCCGCGTGTCCGCCGGCGCCCGCGGCAACGGCGATCAAACCATCCACGCCAGCCTCCGCTGCTTTCTCTGCGTGACGGCGAGTCGTTACGTCATGGAACACCAGGCCGCCATAGCTGTGGACCGCATCGACCAGCTCTTTCACGGCCCCAAGGCTGGTAATCACAATCGGCACCTTGTGCTCGATACAGATGTCCAGGTCCGCTTGCAGGCGCGGGTTACTGTTGTGGACGATCAGATTCACGGCATAAGGCGCCGGGTTCTCCAGTGTCGCCAGCCCTGCTTCGATCTCTTCCAGCCAGGCCTTGAAGCCGCTGCTCTCACGCTGGTTCAGCGCGGGGAAGCTGCCCACCACGCCGTTACGGCAGCAGGCGAGCACCAGTTGCGGGTTGGAAATCAGGAACATCGGCGCTGCCACCACGGGCAGACGCAAACGTTGTTCGAGCAAAGCGGGCAGCGACATTGGAAGTACCCCGGTGAGTGGTGCTGATTGAAGTTAGAACGGCCGAACGACGACCAGAATTACGATAGCCAGCAATATCAGAACCGGCACTTCATTGAACCAGCGAAAAAAGACATGGCTGCGGGTGTTCTCGCCACGGGCAAAACGTTTCACCTGCGCGCCGCACATATGGTGGTAACCGATCAGGATCACCACCAGCGTCAACTTGGCGTGAATCCAGGCACCTTGACTGAATATGCTCGGGTTCATACCGATTAACGCAATGCCGAACACGAGGGTGGCGATCATCGCCGGGCCCATGATGCCGCGGTACAGCTTGCGCTCCATGAGGCTGAAGCGTTCCTTGCTGACAGTGTCTTCGCTTTGGGCGTGATAGACGAACAGGCGCGGCAGGTAAAACAGGCCGGCAAACCAGCAGACCATGCTGATGATATGAAGCGCTTTGAGCCACAGATAAAGCATATTTAGTTATTCCCAGGTTCACGGTAGCCGGAATAGTAGAGGCTTGAGGCTCCGCACGTCACCTTGCCGGTTGTCGCAGGACGATACGGGCCCTATTATCGACGGCTTTCCAGTGGGTTCGTTGAGGGCAGGTTTATGGTCAAGGTCGGTATCGTCGGCGGCACGGGTTACACCGGTGTCGAACTGCTGCGTCTGTTGGCACAGCATCCGCAAGCAGAAGTGGTAGTGATCACTTCCCGATCCGAGGCCGGTCTGGCCGTGGCTGATATGTACCCGAACCTGCGCGGTCACTACGACGGCCTGGCGTTCAGCGTTCCGGACATCAAGACGCTGGGTGCTTGCGACGTGGTGTTCTTCGCCACGCCTCACGGTGTTGCCCATGCGCTGGCCGGTGAGTTGCTGGCGGCCGGGACCAAGGTCATCGACCTGTCGGCGGACTTCCGTCTGCAAGATGCCGATGAGTGGGCCAAGTGGTATGGCCAGCCGCATGGTGCGCCGCAGTTGCTGGAGGAGGCGGTCTACGGCTTGCCGGAAGTCAATCGCGAGCAGATCAAGCAGGCTCGCCTGATCGCCGTGCCGGGTTGCTACCCGACCGCTACGCAACTGGGTTTTCTGCCGTTGCTCGAAGCCGGTCTGGCCGATACCTCGCGCTTGATCGCTGACTGCAAATCCGGCGTCAGCGGTGCGGGTCGTGGCGCTGCCGTAGGTTCGCTGTACTCCGAGACGTCGGAAAGCATGAAGGCCTACGCCGTGAAAGGTCACCGTCACTTGCCGGAAATTCGCCAGGGTCTGCGTCGTGCAGCAGGGCAGGATGTCGGCCTGACCTTCGTTCCGCACCTGACACCGATGATTCGCGGCATTCACTCGACCCTCTACGCGACGGTCGTGGATCGTTCGGTAGATCTGCAGGCGCTGTTTGAAAAGCGTTATGCCAACGAGCCGTTCGTTGATGTGATGCCCGCAGGCAGTCACCCGGAAACCCGAAGCGTGCGCGGCGCCAACGTCTGCCGTATCGCGGTGCATCGTCCGCAGGACGGTGATCTGGTGGTGGTGTTGTCGGTGATCGATAACCTGGTCAAAGGTGCGTCGGGTCAGGCGGTGCAGAACCTGAACATTCTGTTTGGTCTGGATGAACGTCTGGGCTTGTCGCACGCTGGCATGCTGCCGTAAGGCTTTAGCCCGCTCAGCAAAAAGGCCCGTTGAACGGGCCTTTTTGCGTTTCGCACCGGCAATCGGGTTTATTGATATACCGTAACAATAGTTGACCAATTTTCTAGGAGAAGCGGATAATGCGCGTCATCACGCATTATGGCGGCGTAACGCCGGGAGATAGTCAGCATGAGCGTCGAATCCTTCACCCCCACGGCTTTGCAATTCACCCACGGTGCCGCGCACAAGGTGAAGAGTCTGGTCGATGAAGAGGGGAATGATCGCTTGAAGCTGCGCGTATTCGTTACGGGCGGCGGTTGTTCAGGTTTTCAGTACGGTTTCACCTTCGATGAAGAAGTGGCCGATGACGACACCATCGTCGAGCGCGAAGGTGTGAGTCTGGTCGTCGATCCGATGAGCTTCCAGTACCTGGCAGGCGCTGAGGTGGACTATCAGGAAGGTCTGGAGGGTTCGCGTTTCGTCATCAAGAACCCGAACGCCAGCACCACGTGTGGCTGCGGCTCTTCGTTCTCGATCTGATCGCGCTTCACCGCAAGAATAAACGCCGCATGACCTCCGGGTCCTGCGGCGTTTTGCTGTCCGGGGATTTGATCAGGCCGGGTATATGGCACCGAGTATGCGCAGGCCGCGGGCGCCGGTGACGCTTGGGCGATTGGCCGCAATGCCTTCCAGGCAGCAATGAGCCAGCCAGGCGAAGGCCATGGCTTCGACCCAGTCCGGGTCTACGCCGTGAGTGGCGGTGCTGCTGACGTTCGTGTTTGGCATCAGGCCAGCCAGGCGTTTCATCAGCGTGGCGTTGTGCGCACCGCCGCCGCAGACCAGCAATTCTCGGGTATTTGCTTGAGCGCTTTGCAGTGATTCGACGATGGTCAGCGCGGTCAGCTCAAGCAGGGTTGCTTGCACGTCTTCGGCGGCGAAGGTCGGCAACTGCGAAAGATGCTGTGTCAGCCATGGCAGATTGAACACTTCGCGACCGGTGCTCTTCGGGCCTTTGGTTACGAAGAACGGATCACTGAGTAGCGCTTTCAGCAGAACAGGTTCGACTTTTCCGCTGGCAGCCCATTGGCCGTCACGATCAAAGTTTTCGCCGCGTTGCTGATGAATCCACGCGTCCAGCAGCACGTTCCCGGGGCCACAGTCGAAACCGGCGACTGGTTTGCCGGGTTCGATCAGGCTGAGGTTGCTGAAACCGCCAACGTTCAATACCGCGCGATTGCCCGCCTGTTCTTCAAACAGCGCTTCATGAAATGCTGGAACCAAGGGGGCGCCTTGCCCGCCGGCCGCCACGTCGCGACTGCGGAAGTCGCTGACCACGGTGATGCCGGTCAATTCGGTCAGCAGGGCAGGGTTGCCGATTTGCACCGTGAAGCCGCGCGCCGGTTCGTGGCGAATGGTCTGGCCATGGCTGCCAATCGCGCGAATGTCTTCAGGGTTCAGGTTTTGTTGATCAAGAAGCGTATGAATGCCCTGCGCCGCCAGTTTCACCCAATTTTGCTGGGCGATGGCTGAGCGGGCAATCTCGTCCGGGCCGCTGGCGCACAAGCCAAGCAGCTCGGCGCGCAGGGAATCAGGCATGGGAATGTAATGCGTGGCGATCAGTTTGATCGCCGGGTTCAGCTCAACCAGCGCGATGTCCAGGCCATCGAGACTGGTTCCGGACATCACACCTATATAGAGCGTCATGGCTTAGCGCTTGCTCGAAGCCAGTTGGGTGGATTTCTCTTGGTCCATGCGCGCCATCAGAGGCTGACTTTGCGCGAGGAAACGTGCCCGTTCCGCTTTGGAAATTGGATCGGCCATCGCCACTTTTTGACCCAGTGGATCGACGTGCACACCATTGACCTGGAACTCGTAGTGCAGATGCGGTCCAGTGGACAGGCCGGTAGTGCCGATGTAGCCAATCACTTGACCCTGTTTGACAGAGCTGCCGGTCTGGACACCTTTGGCAAAGCCCTGCATGTGGCCGTACAGGGTGCGATAAGTGTTGCCGTGCTGAATGATCACGGTATTGCCATAACCGCCGCGACGGCCGGCCAACAACACTTTGCCGTCACCGGCCGCCTTGATTGGCGTGCCGCGCGGAGCTGCGTAATCGACACCTTTGTGAGCGCGGATCTTGTTGAGGATTGGGTGCTTGCGCCCCATGGAGAATTTCGAACTGATGCGGGCAAAGTCTACCGGGGTGCGGATAAACGCCTTGCGCATGCTGTTGCCGTCAGCCGTGTAGTAGCTGCTGTTGCCTTGTTTGTTGGTGTAACGCACGGCGGTGTAGATCTTGCCGCGGTTGGTGAAGCGTGCGGAAAGGATCGGCCCATTGCCGACAGCCTTGCCGTTGACGACTTTCTGTTCGTAGATCACATCGAACTCGTCACCCTGGCGAATATCCTGGGCGAAGTCGACGTCATAGCCAAACACGCTCGCCATGTCCATGGTCAGGCTGTGGGACAGGCCGGCGCGTGCGGCGGACTGCGACAACGAGCTGTTGATCACACCGTGAACGTAAGCGGAGCGCACGGTGGGCTTGGCGGTAATGCGGTTGAACACATAACCCTTGCCATTCTTGTTAAGGGTAATGCTTTCGAGGTCGCTGACCTTGCTGTGCAGGCTGGTCAGTTGGCCTTCAGGGTTCAGTTCGAATTCGAGTTTCTGGCCATGTTTGAGTTGGCTGAATTGCTTGGCCTGCTTGTCACTGGCTAGCACTTCATGCACCGAAGTCGCCGGAAGGCCGACTTTCTCAAACAGGGTCGAGAGCGTGTCACCTTTGGCGACGATCACTTCTCTGTGGTTAGGTCCCTTCTTTTCTTCGGCGATCGGCGCGGGTACAGCCTGCGCGGTTTCCTGGGGCTCTTCGGCGCTGTTTTCAATCTGCGCGAAAGGGGAAGTTACCGGCTCATTTGTGGCTTGGGCGGCGTCAGCGGCGTCTTGATCTTGTGTCAGTTGTTCAGCAGGGCTTTCCAGTTCAAGACTCAGGGTCGTCTTTTTGGCTTCTACATCACTGGAAGGAAATACCAGAAGCGCCAGGCTCAGAAGGGCGGCGATACCACTTGCAGCGAGCAGGTGGGTCTTCGGGTAAAGCGGTGGCGCTTTAGACGATTCTTTGGTCATAGGTAATTTTTGACTTTGAAAAGATGAATTGGAAAAGATGAATGACATGATGAAGATGAAATAACTGTATAAAATATAACCAAATCATCCCTGAAGCAAGTCCGCGGTCGTTCTGTCAGCGGATTGGCGTCATTGCGCCGGCCAAACTTTGTATTTGACGCGTGATCTTGTATGGTTGGTTCCCTTTGAATTCGAGCCTTGCGGGTCTGTTATGAAGTCGGTTGAAGAGCAGCTAGCGCTGATCAAACGTGGTGCAGAAGAACTGTTGGTCGAGTCCGAGCTGATCGAAAAGCTCAAGCGTGGCCAGCCGCTGCGTATTAAGGCAGGCTTCGATCCGACCGCGCCGGATTTGCACCTGGGTCACACCGTGCTTATTAATAAGCTGCGCCAGTTCCAGGAGCTGGGGCATCAGGTGATCTTTCTCATCGGTGATTTCACCGGGATGATTGGTGATCCGAGCGGCAAGAGTGCAACACGCCCGCCGTTGACTCGCGAACAGGTTCTCGAAAATGCCGAGACCTACAAGACCCAGGTCTTCAAGATTCTTGATCCGGCCAAAACCGAGGTGGCGTTCAACTCTACCTGGATGGATCAGATGGGGCCGGCCGACTTCATTCGCCTGACTTCGCAATACACCGTTGCTCGCATGCTCGAGCGAGACGATTTCGACAAGCGCTACACGACCAATCAGCCAATCGCCATTCATGAGTTCCTCTATCCGCTGGTTCAGGGTTATGACTCGGTCGCCTTGCGCGCGGATGTCGAGCTGGGCGGTACCGATCAGAAGTTCAACCTGCTGATGGGTCGCGAGCTGCAGCGTGGTTATGGTCAGGAAGCACAGTGCATTCTGACCATGCCGTTGCTCGAGGGTCTGGATGGCGTGAAGAAGATGTCCAAGTCCCTGGGCAACTACGTCGGCATCCAGGAGGCGCCGGGCGTGATGTACAGCAAACTGGTTTCCATTCCGGATGCGCTGATGTGGCGTTACTTCGAATTGCTCAGCTTCCGTTCCATGGAAGAGATCAATGCATTCCGCGCCGATGTTGAGGCAGGTGCCAATCCGCGCGACATCAAGATCAAGCTGGCCGAAGAGATCGTTGCGCGCTTCCATGGTGAAGAGGCTGCAGCCAGTGCTCATCGTGCTGCGGGCAATCGTATGAAGGATGGTGAGCTGCCAGACGATCTTCCGGAAATCGAATTGACCGCTGCCGAAGATATGCCGATCGCTGCCGTCCTTAATAAGGCGGGTCTGGTGAAGAACTCGGCGGTAGCGCGTGATTTGCTGAATTCTGGCGGTGTGCGTATAGATGGTGAGGTTGTGGATCGCACCTTTATATACGTACTGGGCGCTACCCATGTTTGCCAGGCCGGAAAGAAGGCATTTGCGCGTATTTCGCTTAAATCCGAATAAGGCTGAAATTAGG
>NZ_JBJGXN010000019.1:0-48083 GCF_045447035.1 Pseudomonas sp. O230
ATCGATACCAAGATTGGGGCGATCGGATACCTGCCAGTGGCACTGTTCGGGTCCATTATGGGCCTCAGCAGTCTGACCGTGGCGTGGCGCATAGCGCATGCTTATTTCGGTACACCGCAGTGGGTCAGCGAATACATCGGCTACACGGCCATGCTGTGCTTTTTAGCTATGGTAGGTGGTTACGCAATAAAGCTGTGGAGCAGCTTCGATTTAGTTCGGGCCGAATTCAATCACCCCATCGCCGGCAACATGTTCGGTACACCGCTGATCAGCCTTCTCCTGCTGCCCATCTTGTTGGCCGACATCAGTCTTCCACTGGCACGCATTTTTTGGGTACTCGGCACGGTGGGCATGACGGTGTTTGCCTGGTTCATCGTCAATCGCTGGATGAGTGTTCGACAGCAAATACAGCACACCACTCCAGCGTGGATTATCCCGGTTGTGGGCATGATCAACGTGCCGCTCGCGGTACCTGCGCTGCACTTACAATCCATGCACGGCCTTATGATATTTTCGCTGGCAATCGGTTTGTTCTTCGCTGTACCGCTATTTACGCTAATTTTTTCGCGATTGATGGTGGGAGATCCGATGCCCACAACTTTACAGCCGTCCCTGCTGTTTTTAGTCGCGCCATTCGCTGTCGGCTTCTCCTCGTATGTCACGGCCGTTGGACAAATCGATGCTTTCGCCGAAGCATTGCTCATGCTCATGCTCATGCTCATGCTCATGCTCATGCTGATGCTTTTCTTGTTGACAGTTCTGCTAGGTCGTCTGTTGAGCTTGGCGGGGTGTTGTCCATTTCGCGTTGCGTGGTGGTCTGTAAGCTTCCCGCTAGCGTCGTCTAGCGCTGCAATGCGTTACGCAACGTATGCACAAAACGGATACGCCGATGGCATAGCCATATCTTTGCTGACCTTAGCTTCCGTCGTGATTTTCGGGCTGCTGTTGCGCACATTCCTCGGCATCGTCCGCGGTGAGCTGCGAACACTGACCGGCGACCTAACTGCGCATTGATAGTGAACTGCGCACGTTGATAGCTATGCCCGCCCTCGACGCTCAAATTTGGAAGATTGGGTACGGCGTGAAAATGTTGGAGCCCGGACAACTTGGCTCCACTTGCGGGAGCTTTACGCCTTAATAAAAACGCGGTTATCAACTCGGCTTGATTGACACCAATTCAAAGTATTTGAATTTTTTCTTCTTAGCTTCGGCCTTTGCTGATTGCTCGGCGACAAATGTGCTCAAGGTATTCGCATCGTAGGTGAATAGCTCAGTATTACCTTCAAACTCTTTCGAAACCCGCAGCGTAACTCTCAATTTCGGCGAGAGCGATTTGACAACCTTCCACGGCGGGGCATCAGGGGAAGCAGGTTCTTCTGGAGTGTTCTCTGGCTCTGATTCGTTGTTTTTGGATGGACCAAAAAGCGCCTGGCGCATCTCTTCTTCGCTTAGATTTTCTTTCATTTGAATCTCGCAATGCGAACGAGGACGGACTACAGACACAGGATGGAATTCTACCACCATAGGGGAGCCTAGCAGCAAAGAAGCCACATTGGCCTTGAGCCTTTTAGCCGCGAATGACACCTGTCTTTCTTAGGTTGCGTATGCGGCGTAGACAAGGAGATGCAGAAAGACCAATTTCTTCAGCCAGTTCTACATTGGTCCGGCGACCATCCCGTTGCAAGGCTTCAAGGATGGCTCGATCGGAGTTATCAAGCTTGATACATAAATTACGATTATTTGGCATTACTCGACCTTTTAAGAATCTAGGCTGGCAGATTCTGCCAAAACTAGCCGCTAAATGAGTTCAATACGCAACCACCTGCCCTACCCCTTGGCCCTAGAATTTTGTCTTCCTTAACCGCCATCGAGCTGCTCTAAATGGAAGATAAAGCGCTGTATCTCCTAGCCCTCTCAATGATCTTTCTTATGCCGGGACCCGATATGGTCTTGCTGCTGCAAACCGGAGCAAAACAAGGCCGAACTGCTGCACTGGCGACCGCTCTGGGTCTTGCGCTTGCACGCGCTTGCCATGTCACACTGACTGCGTTGGGGCTGGCAACGATGTTTAAAGTTCTGCCCTGGACCTTTGATATCGTGAAATATGCGGGCGCTGCTTATTTGCTCTGGATTGGGTTACAAATGTTCAAAAGCAGTGGCGCAAGCTCACCAGCAGCACACGAGAATGGGGTTGCATCTTCATCCTTGATAGCCGCTTTCCGCCGCGGCCTCCTGACTAATCTGCTCAATCCGAAAGCGTTGCTGTTCAGCTCAGTGCTGCTACCGCAATTCATTGATCCCAGCCGGTCTTCGGTATGGGAGCAGTTTGCTACGCTGGGTGTCGTTCTGGTTATTACGGGCTTCGTATTCGACAGCTTGTACGCAACAGCAAGTGCTTGGGTAGGCCGGTGGTTGAATCGAAGCGCTACCGCCCAGCGGGTGCAGCAGTGGCTATTCGGCACATTGCTTATTGGATTTGCCGTACGGTTGGCGTTCGTTCAGCAGGCTTGAAACGTACTCACCACTGATACCGTAATGTGAACTGGTGGCGTAGCGATGAACGTTGATGTTGCAAGACACAACAGCATCTACGTCACATCGCTCCACACCAGTACTCAGGCAAAAGCGTCCAGCCAAATGGCTCACGCTGAGTCGAGCATTTCAGGATCCCGTGTAAACCGATATGTTCGACACATAACGCTTTAAGCTATTCACCGGATTTCCAACGATACCGACCCAACTCAGCGTTGAGTGGTGTGCCAGCAAACACATTTGCGAAATTGCACAGGGTCGCCAGACTTACGCCGAGAATCACCTCCAGCGCGTTGCCTTCGCTGTACCCGACATCTTTAAAAGCACTGTAGGTGGGTTCGCTGACATTACCTCGTGTGGCAATCACTTCGCGAGCAAAGGCCGCCAGGGCTTCGAGCTTCACCTCCGGGATGGTCGCTTGATCACGCAGAGCGTCAACGACCTCATCTGGTAGCTTTGCCTTGTTTACTGCTACCGCAGAATGGCCTGCCACGCAAAAATCACAGCCGTGAGTCGTCGCAGCAATCAACTGCACCACTTCACGCTCAGCCAAGCTAAGGTCGGACTTTCCATTGAGAGCCGATACCGTAACGTAGGTTTCCAATGCTGCCGGAGCATTGGCCAGCACAGCTAGAAGGTTGGGAATGAAGCCGGAGTTTTTCTGCGCATTTTCCAGGAAGGGCTTTGCGGCTTCAGGTGCGCTTTGCAATGTGTGTAGAGTGACACGTGACATGGGATGGACTCATGTGGATTGAAGTCCGGCTAGTCTCTTGTTTATCAGGAAATCCAACCAGATTCATTAGTAGCGATTACATGCCCATGAGTGTTTTGAATAGATGATTTCGTCGCGCTCGCTGATGGATTGGTTATTAGAAAGCCTCGAATTGGAGGCAAACCTATTTCATGTCGGCCGTTACTGCGGTGGCTGGCATGCCAGCACCTCTGGGGCCGCGCGCTCCAGCTTTCATTTGGTTGTCCAAGGTCACTGCTGGCTGCATATCGCTGGCCAAACCGAGCCGCAACGCTTGAATGCAGGGGATGCGATATTTCTTTTACGGGATTTTGAGTATCGGCTTTCCAGCACTGAGGAGGCCCACACTGCGCAGCTCCTTCCGAAAATCGACATGGTTCCCTTGGATAGACAGGCCGAGGATGGTGTGGGACTTGTCTGCGGTTTTTTTCACTTTAAATCCGGGCTGTCGTCACTAATCATCGAAGGATTGCCCGACTGTATTATCCTTCGTGCTGGCGATCCCTCCCTGAAGGCGGCAAGGGCTTTATTTGAGCTAATTCTTGAGGAGTGCGAGCGACTGCCAACGCCTTCATCTGCGCTGCTGGAGCGACTGAGCCACCTGCTATTTCTGTATGTGCTGCGCCAACAGGTGGCAGACAATCAGAACCTCGGCGGGCTGGTAGCGGTGGCACGACACCCAGTCTTTGCCCCGCTTCTGGATCAACTGATCGAACACCCGCAACAGGCTTGGTCATTGGAAAGTATGGCGGCCTTTACCGGCCTTTCACGTTCGGCGTTCTTCAAGCGCTTCAACGAGCTGGCGGGACAGTCACCGGGGCAAGTACTGCTAGCTTTGCGGATACGCCATGCTTGCCAACTACTTAAGACCAATCACACGGTTGAAGCCGTCAGCCCAGCCGTGGGATACCAGTCGACCTCTGCCTTTACGCGCGCTTTTGCAAAGTCCGTGGGTATGCAACCGGGGGCCTATCGCAAAAAACATGAAGGTCGCTGAGTAACACTTGGGTGATTTCTACCGAATGCACCTGATAAATCTTACGGCATACGGCTGCTCGCAGTCGTGGTTGAACGCTTGAGGAATTAGCAGCAGCGCGTTGTACATTTTCCTTTCCCATAGCGAGCATCCTGCCGCTCACGAAAAAACTCCGAATAGGTCATTACTGGCTGATCAGGGTGGTTGATTGCCATTTGAGCCACGTAATTGTCGTAGTCGGGAACCCCAACCATTAAACGCGCGCTCTGGCTGATTGACTTCAGGACCTTACCCAATTTGTTAAACATAACAACACTCTCTGTCTGGAGGCGAACTGATACATGAAACAGCAGTTATGTATCTGCAATGTGTCTGAGCTGAGATTTTTTTAGGCGCACGCGAAAAGATGAGCTTCGCCACCTCATGCAAGCCATTGGATCGAAATCAGCCCAAAGAGGTTAGCGGCTCATCGATACGCCCATATGACGCATGCCGTCTGCCTAGAGGTCGTGCTCCCAAGCAGCCGGCAGGTGCTGCCTATTTTTGCAGGTTAACCAGCGGTTCGCCTTTCTTGACGATATAGGTCGCCAATTCTGATCCCGTGGTGGTGCCAATGTTCGTTGCGATATGCGCAGTGCCTTCCGGAATGTACAAGGAGTCACCGGCATTGAGCGTCACCGTTGGCTGCCCTTCGAGCTGGTATTGAAAGGTGCCGCTGATTACGTAAGCCACTTCCACGCCTGGGTGAGAATGCTTAGGTGCAGCGACACCAGGTTCAAAGTCGACACGAACCTGGATAACTTCACGGTCGGAAACACCGAGATCGAGTTTCACGAGATCCGTGCGGTGAAGCCCTGTCTGCCAGCTTTTCGCGGCCGGCGTGTCTTGGGCATGCGCCATCCCCGCGAATGCAGAAAGAGTGACGGCAGCAGCAAGGGCAGCACCAAACAGGCCGATAGATTCTCGAGCGTTAAGGTGTGACATTAATTTTCTCCGGTCAGTGCACGGCAAAGGTCGTGTGGAATTCCGCTCGTGCGGTGAATCTGTTTCGAGGCAAAGGTGTATCTGACACGTGTCGGGAGGACCGGGGTTTTGTAAGCTGAGTTAGCTAACAATCGTCGAGATACATTTCGATACAAGCATCGTGATATCTCCATTGACCTACCTACGTCGCACTGTTATGCGCATGAAACACATCTTCCGACATGCCCGCCAGCTCAAAAATTTTCGTAAGCAGCGAGAATAATACTGAAGTATTAGAAACGCATATAAATTGACTATTCGCATAAACCAATGTGCGACTGATTATTTTCCTCCGGCAAGATATTCTATTTTCAAAGGCTCCAGAGGAATTCATCATGAACAAGCTACTGGTGAAAACAATTGGCATTGTATCCTCCCTGGGTTCGATCTATTTGAACTCGGCAGTCGTCAATATGGAATGTGGCTCAAACCTGAATGACCCGTTCTTTGAAAATGGATCCCCTGCCTGCAACGCTAATAGTGCGCCAACATCATTGGAGGCACACTCAAAGCATGCAGCCTCCATAGTCCGCGACGCTGATCGCCTGAGCGCAGGATCGCACCTTGTAACTCCGCGCAAGTTTTATGTTCATCACGGCATCTACCTTGGCGATGGCAAGGTCGCCCATTACTCTGGATTGAGCGCATCGCTGCAAGCCGGCCCGATTGAAATTTCTGACCTGGATCGCTTCGGCAACGGCAGTTCCATTTGGGTGCATGAGGAACAGTGCGCCTTTTCCAGCGACGAGATTATTGTACGGGCCATGTCGAGAGTCGGAGAATCACAGTACAAAATTCTGTCCAACAACTGCGAACACTTTTGCAATTGGTGCATCAACGGCAATAGCTATAGCGCACAAGTTGCCGAGTATCTCCATCGCCCTTTCGGCCTGGTGCGCATGCTCTTCTCGTCGAGGACGGGTTTGATTGCTTAGTCTCTGTCGTACGCTTCCCCAACTTTACGTTAACTGTGCTGCGAACCAGCACGCTTCGCTATCCGATATGGGTTTTGCTTGCTGCATTTTCACCATGGGTGTTCACTGCAATCACCCGTGACGAATTGCATTCCCAGCAGGCGTATTGATTGATATGAAAATCTCAATTGAACCGACGGTAGCTGTAGAAAATCCCGAACATCCTGCCCCAAATACGCTCCTCCAGAGATTTGGCGCCGCTACGCTTGCAGGTGCAATCTTCATCATCGACACACTCACGTCCATCCATATCGCCATAGCGGTGCTCTACGTCGCCGTGATTCTGATGTCGGTGAACCTGTTTTCCCGTAAAGGTGTGATTGGCGTTTCGCTCTCCTGCTTTGGATTGACGTTGGCTGCTTTCTTTCTTTCCCATGGCAGCGACTTCAATAGCTCCGCGTTCGCCCGTTGCCTGGTCAGCCTGTCCGCGATCGGTATCACCACCTTACTGGCACTGAAAAACAAAGCAGCCAATGACGAGTTGCAGGAGCAGGTGCGGATGCTCGCGCAAACCCACGACGCCATCATCGTTCGAGACATGAATGGCATCATCACTACGTGGAGCCCGGGCGCCGAAGCCTTGTATGGCTGGTCCAAAGCACAAGCTATCGGGCAGGATTTTCGAAAGCTTCTGCGGCCTCAACTGACGCTCACCTGGGAAAAGGTAATGAACTCGCTGATTGAAACCGGCCGATGGGAAGGCGAGGTTGTGGAACACCGACGTGACGGGACGGCCGTGACGGTTCTAAGTCGTTGCTCCCTGTCACGGGACGAGAGCAATCAACCAAAAGCGGTTTTGGCCACTCACAACGACATCACCGAGCAAAAAAGGGCCATCAATGCCCTGCGACGAAGCGAAGCGTTTCTGGCCGGTGCTCAATGGCTGAGTCAGACCGGGAGCATTGGCCTGAAAATCCCAAGCGGCGAGATGTATTGGTCCGACGAGGCCCGGCGGATATTCGAGTTCGGTGACGCCGAGGAACCGCTGCTGTCCAGCGTCCTGAAAAAAACCCATCCGGATGATCTGGACCTGGTCAAAGTGTCGATCAAGCACGCTTACCAGAAAGAGCCTCACATCAAAGTGGAGTATCGGCTGTTGATGGCCGACGGGCGGATCAAGCATGTGCAAATGCTCGCTCATCCCGTCCAGGATGCCACGGGGAATTTTGAATACATCGGGGCGCTGATGGATGTCACGGATGCAAAAATGGCGGAGGAAGCACTGCATCGTTCGCAAACCGAACTGGCTCACGTGACCCGGATCACTACCCTGGGTGAACTGGCCGCATCGATCGCCCATGAGGTCAACCAGCCCCTGGCCGCCGTGACCACCAATGGCACGGCCGGTTTGCGCTGGTTGAATCGCGAGGTGCCAGACATCGACGAGGTGCGCAGTGCGATGGAGCGGATGATGAGCGAGACCCATCGAGCGAGCGAGGTGATTCGGCGTATCCGGGCCATGTCACGCAAGACCGATCCTCAAAGCGTCCCGGTTCACCTCCAGGAGGTCATAGAAGAGTCATTGGCGCTGGTCGATAGGGAGGTCAGACGGAACAAAATTGTGCTAGACCATCAATACGATACCGAGGCAGCCCAGATTATTGGTGACCGCGTACAACTCCAGCAGGTCATCATCAATCTGATCATGAATGGTGTGCAGGCAATGGCCAATACCAAAGGTAAACATCGCACGCTCCATGTAAGCCTTCGACGTTCTGATGCAGACGAAGTGTGTGTTGATATCAAAGACAGCGGCCCTGGTATTTCGCCGCAAAGCATGCCGAAGCTGTTCAATGCGTTCTACACCACCAAGCCCGACGGAATGGGTATGGGGTTATCCATTTGTCGATCGATCATTGATGCCCATGGCGGCCGTATATGGGCAACGAGTGAAGCAGGGGAAGGCGCGACATTCCACTTGTCCTTCCCCTCCAGCAATGAGGAGCCTGCGTGAAAGAAGATATTTCTTCCATGGATAAGGGGCGCACGGACAAGGGCCCTGTTGTCTTTGTGATAGACGACGAGGCCCCCATGCGCGAAGCGCTCAGTAGTCTCTTTCGTTCGGTCGGGCTTCAAGTGCAGACCTTTGCCTCGCCGACAGAGTTTCTACAACTGCCCGATCTCGATGCGCCCAGCTGTCTGGTCCTCGATGTAAGGCTTCAAGGCGCCAGTGGCCTGGAGTTCCAGCATCAGTTGGTGGAGTCGAAGATCGCATTGCCCATCATCTTCATCTCGGGTCATGGCGACATCGCCATGTCAGTCAAGGCGATGAAAGCCGGGGCCGTGGATTTTCTGGTCAAACCGTTCCGCGACCAGGATTTGCTGGATGCCGTCGCCGCTGCGCACCAAAGGGATGCCAAGCGCCGGGAAATCGACCAGCAGGACGCCGAAATGCGCACCTGCTACCAGACGCTGACAGCCCGTGAGCGAGAAGTCATGGCCCACGCAGCCAAGGGTCTGATGAATAAACAGATTGCGGGAGAAATGAATCTGAGTGAAATCACCGTCAAAATCCATCGCGGGCATGTGATGAAAAAAATGCACGCAAAGTCGTTTGCAGACCTGGTTCGAATGGCACAAGCCCTGGGGATCGGACCAAAACGCTGAGCAACACATACGTGTGTATGATTTCTTTTAAGGCTATTGGCAAATAAAGTGGAATGGCGCGATAGCTTTTCAGCTGTTTCGAATCCATTGATGCCGCGCCAGGATCTGCGCAATGAATAAAGTCCCTGTGATCTCCATTGTCGACGATGACGAATCTGGCCGAATCGCACTTAGCAGCCTGGTGCGCTCGATGGGCTGTGAACCCAGTCTTTTTTCCTGTGCCGAAGATTTTCTCGCCTGCGCCAAAAGCTACGGCACGGACTGCCTGATCTCGGACATTCAAATGCCGGGCATGACTGGCCTCGATCTGCAATCTGAACTCCTTAGTAAAGGGCACGACATCCCCATTATTTTCATCACTGCATACCCGGAGGAATCGGTTCGCAAACGTGCAAAATCTGCGGGAGCGATCTGCTTTCTCAGCAAACCATTTGACGGACAAGTGATGATTGACTGTATTGAACAAATCCTGAGAAATAGAGAGACAGGCTTTATCGTAAACTGACAACCGCGAAACGCCCTGTCAAACCCCCACTGTTTAACTAAGAAATATTGATCATCTCTATTCCGACGCCACCCACCCTGCTTGCTTAACACACCTATACTCAAGTATTAGCCCGTACCACTTATACCTTAGACAAGTGAAACCTACGTAGAAGTGCTAATCAAGTCTTCATCACTCACACTACAATCAAGCCAACGAAAGCGGCACTTCAAGTAAATACCGGTCTTCAAAGTCAATTAATTTATTTGATTATTACCGTCCGCCTAGAGGCTCATAGGCAATGAGTCAGATGTCCATTGAACATTGCTCTTGCTCACAGAAGCACAATGGCGGGCCGCAGCCCTTTTGGTGATGACGATGAACAGAAACGATCTTCGCAAAATCGACTTCAGTCTTTTGATCGTTTTCGAAACGCTGATGCACGAACGAAATCTTACCCGTGCCGGTGAGAAATTGTTTCTCTGCCAATCGGCGATCAGTGCCTCCTTGAATCGACTGCGTCAGTTTTTCGATGACCCGCTGTTCATACGCATGGGGAGAAGCATGGAGCCGACGAGCAGAGCATTTGAAATACAACTCACCTTGACCCCTGCCCTGGACACCATGGCGGCTGCGCTGAGCAACATGAATGAATTCGATCCCCTGACCAGTAGCAGCGTGTTCAGAATTGGCCTTTCGGATGATATTGAATACTCGTTGCTGCCTGGCCTGCTGCGTCACCTGCGTATGGAAGCACCTCAAGTCAGTTTTGTCGTGCGTCGTACCGACCACTCATTGCTGGCCAATCAGCTGGCGACAGGCGAGGTGTCACTGGGCGTATGCCATTGCCGCGAACTCCCCGCCAATGCCAAACGAAAATTCCTGCGCAGCATTCGCCCCACGGTTTTAAGCGCCAACACCATGGCGGGTCCTCTGGATCTCAACGAGTACTGTAATCGCCCACACGTCTCTGTTTCGGTCAACGGCGAAGCATCCGATTACATTGACCGAGCATTGGGATCCCTGGGGCGGCAACGTCAGATCGTCCTGGCTGTTCCGCAATATAGCGCGCTTAAATCACTGCTTGAGGACACGCAGATGTTGGCCGTAGTACCCGATTACATTGCCAAGGCCATGACACGGCAAGGTGGTTTACGTGCCGATCCGGTTCCGATGACGCTTCCAGACCTGGATCTATCCATGTCATGGAGCGCCACGCTGGACAATGATCCAGGCGAACGCTGGCTTCGTTCGCGCTTCAGTCATTACCTGAGCGAAAAAAGTGCAACATGGCTCGAAATAAGTGCAAAAAAAGAAGCAGCTTAAAAATTCTGGCAATAATTCAGGCTAACCCAGTCTAATTATTTCAATAATTGATGAGCAAAGGCACGACCTGTCCCTCAGTCAAAAAAACTGAGAACATGAAAGTTAAACAGTATTAGATTTATCCCACATAACAAACAGATCATTACTCCCTCTGATTCTTAGACGATAGTGAGCACGACCTCTAGAATTGGTCTCCGCAATTTCACCCAGACACTTACACCGGAACTTGAACATGAAAGCACTCGTCGAAGGTTTCATCAAGTTTCAAAAAGAAGTGTTCCCGCAGCGAACGGACCTTTTCAAATATCTCGTCACTACCCAAAATCCAGAAACGTTATTTATCACCTGCTCCGACAGTAGAGTCATTCCGGAGTTACTCACACAGCAAGAGCCCGGAGAGCTATTCGTTATACGCAACGCTGGAAACATAGTTCCATCCTATGGGCCGCAGCCGGGTGGTGTCACCGCCTCTGTCGAGTACGCCGTTGCGGTACTTGAGGTCCATGACATCGTCATTTGTGGTCACTCGGATTGCGGTGCAATGACGGCGGTTTCCAGTTGCAAATCATTGAATCATTTACCCGCAGTGGCGGCCTGGATGAGCTATGCGGAGTCGGCCAAGGTAATAAACGCGACTCGTACCCACGCATCCGACAAAGAACGTGTCAGCTCAATGGTTCGGGAAAATGTAATCGCTCAGCTCTCCAACCTGAAAACCCACCCCAGCGTCAGATTGGCTCTAGAACAGAAAAAGCTGAATCTGCATGGTTGGGTCTATGACATCGAAACAGGGTCCATCGTCGCGCTCGATGGCAGAACCAACACATTCGTTCCATTGGCGGAATTTCCAGAAACAACGGCATAGGGCTCACCTGTTCCCTAAGCACATTGCTTGCTTGACCACGATGTCCCTACACGTTCGGAGTGAAAATCATGGCTGAAGCTGAAACCCGTCCCCCACTACCCCCATTCGATCGCGAATCGGCAATTCTCAAAGTCAGGCTTGCCGAGGACGGCTGGAACAGCCGCGATGCAGAAAAAGTCTCACTCGCCTACACACCCGATACCCGCTGGCGCAATCGCGTCGACTTCGCGGTAAACCGGGCCGAGGCCGCAGCATTCTTGACACGCAAATGGAACAAAGAACTGGACTATCGACTGATCAAAGAGCTGTGGGCTTTTACCGATAACCGCATCGCTGTGCGTTACGCCTACGAATGGCACGATGACTCAGGTAACTGGTATCGCTCTTACGGAAACGAGAATTGGGAGTTTGCTGAAAACGGACTGATGGCTCATCGGTTTGCCTGCGTCAATGACATGCCAATCAAAGAGTCGGAGCGAAAATTTCGTTGGCCGTTAGGCCGTCGCCCTGACGATCATCCAGGTCTTTCTGATTTAGGCCTGTAACAACCAGCGTTCGACAGACGATGTAGCGAAACGAGGAACTGAAGATGGTCAAGATTCTGGTTCTCTATCATTCGATGTACGGCCATATCGAAACGATGGCGCAGCATGTAGCTCAGGGTGCCAGCAGCGTCCCGGGGGTTGAAGTCACGGTAAAGCGTGTTCCTGAAACCATGGATCCTGAGGCATTCAAAGCGGCACATGGCAAGACTAACCAGGCGGCTCCCGTAGCCAACCCTGCCGAGTTATCTGGCTACGACGCCATCATCTTTGGCACGCCGACGCGCTTTGGCAATATGTCCGGACAGATGCGCAACTTCCTCGATCAGACCGGCGGCCTGTGGGCTAGCGGAGCACTGGTTGGCAAGGTCGCCAGTGTATTTACATCAACGGGTACCGGCGGTGGCCAAGAGATGACCGTCACCTCGACGTGGACGACACTTGCTCATCACGGCATGGTCATTGTGCCTATCGGTTATTCCGATCCAGCCTTGTTCGATGTATCGCAACCAGGCGGCGGTACCCCCTATGGGGCATCCACCATTGCGGGCGCTGATGGCTCCCGCCAACCGGACCCGCGTGAATTAGGTATTGCTCACCACCAAGGGCAATACGTCGCAAAAATTGCAGCGAAACTCAAGGAATAGCTCTTCCCCTATGGCTCCCAGGCTCCCACATAGTGGTGCCTGTTGGCTGAGGTGATTGCTAGCCAGTGCCACAGAAATACCCGTGTTGTTTGACGTTCAAGAAAGGTTAGGGAGCGATGTATGTCAGTCGCTCATGATGATCAACATGGTAGGTACCGGGTGCTTGCCATTTGGAGTCAGCATGAAAAACCTAAGTGTTTTAACCGTTGTTGTCGGACTTTCACTGTTCAGCGCAGGTCCAACGAGAGCCGACGAGGTCCTCTCACAAACCGGCGACACCACCGCGGGCGCCGCCTTTGGTGCAGGAACTGGAGTATTAGTTGGAGGTGCAGTCGGCGGACCTTTAGGAGCGTTGATCGGAGCAGGATTAGGATTGTTGGGAGGACGTGAGGTCCAGACAGCAAGCGGTTTGGAGGAGCGCGCTTACACCGTTCGAAGTAATACAGGCGAAGAGCAAGTAGTGCGCTCTCCGCGCGAAGAGTTTGCCATCGGCCAACAGGTAACTGTCAAAGGCAGACGACTGCATGCCGTTACTCCCTAAAAATTTACGGGGTGGAAGTAGATTACGCCAGTCCCTGACTTATACCTCTGCGACCTACACAAAGCTTCGCCTCGTCGGCCAGATCGAGGCGAAAGCTTCACCCTCCCCACCGCAGCGCCAATAGCCTCGCCAATGCCTCTGGCAGATCGCTTAGCCAATCCCGCAAAGGCCGGACCGTTATCGATTCAGGATCATCTTGATGAAATTGCGTGGTCCAGACCACATCGTAACGAGCGAGGATCTCAATCATGTCGCTGCGCTGATGAGTCTTTTGAAGGGCGGCCACCGCAAGCTCTCGAAAGGCTTGTTCGACCGCACCTGGCCATAACACCGCACCGACAGTGCTCGCCACCGTTCCGTACTGATGGATGCGGTGAGCGATCCCGGGGTTGAGTTTTATAGCCTCGCCTTCCTGAAGTAACGCGATCCGATGCCGGCCGGCACGAATATCCAGTTCACCCTTGAGCGCCACCACCAGTTTGGTTTCCTGACGATGCATCAACGGTAGGTTGTGAGCATGCAAGGGCAATACAAAGCGCATCGCCGTGCCCGCCCCTCCAATGCTTGCTTGAGCCACGTCAATCCACACCGGAAAGCCGTTGGGGATCAACAGCAGCGCCTCTGAGTTTTCAACATTCATGAACACTCCGACCTGTATCTATAGGAACGACCTATGCGCAGGATTGTATATCGGTCTTGGACGCTATCGAGCAACCAGCAGAACATTGCTTCACACCCAAGCAACACCAACTGGCAAACAGCCAACAAGCAAACCCGATAGGAGAAACACCATGCAACAGTCCCACGCTTACAACGACACCAGCCTCGAGCTGACCGCGAAAATCCTCGACGCCAAGGCGCGCAAAAACCTGTCCTTCGAACAAGTGACTGAAGGTACCGGCCTTGGCCTGGCTTACGTCACCGCTGCCCTGCTCGGCCAGCACCCGCTGCCTGAAGCCGCGGCCAAAGTGATCGGCGAAAAACTGGACCTGGACGACGACGCGGTCGCCCGTCTGCAAATCATCCCACTGCGCGGCAGCCTGTCGGGTGTTCCAACGGATCCGACCATCTACCGCTTCTACGAAATGATCCAGATCTACGGCACTACCTTGAAAGCCCTGGTTCACGAGCAGTTCGGCGACGGCATCATCAGCGCGATCAACTTCAAGCTGAACATGAAGAAAGTCGAAGACCCAGAAGGCGGCCACCGTGCAGTGATCACCCTCGATGGCAAGTTCCTGCCACTGCGTCCTTTCTAAGGATGCAACCGGACCTGTAAATCGGCCCGCAGCCTTGCGGGCCTGCTTCAAAAAATTTCTTAACCCTTTTCGATCAATCACCACATTTGAATGGAGGATTCGTCATGAAAAAAGTTCTGTTTCTCGCCCTGTCCCTGACGGCTTCGCTGTCAGCCTACGCACAGGAACCTGTGGTAGCACCTGAGGCCGTCCCATATGCGTATGGCATGCACCTGGATGTCGCCAAAGTCATTCACATCACCCCGAAGGCTGACGTCTGTGGCCCGACGCCAGTGCAAATGACTTACCGCGATTCGCACGGTGAAACCCACATCCTGGAATACAACGTGATCGGTAGCGGCTGCACCAACTAATTGTCACTCACTCAACACTCAATGAAAGGTAAACATCATGAGAGCGCTCATCGAAGGTTTTTTGAAGTTCCAAAAAGAAGCATTTCCACAACGCACTGACCTGTTCAAACACTTGGCCACCACGCAACATCCAGGCACGTTGTTCATCACCTGCTCCGACAGCCGTGTTGTACCGGAACTGCTGACGCAGCAAGAGCCTGGCGAACTGTTCGTGATCCGTAACGCTGGCAACATCGTGCCGTCCTACAGCCCGCATTCCGGTGGTGTGTCGGCCACGGTCGAATACGCCGTCGCCGTACTGGGTGTGACCGATATCGTGATCTGCGGCCATTCCGATTGCGGTGCCATGACCGCTGTCGCCAAGTGCAAGTGCATGGATCACCTGCCTGCGGTCTCCGGCTGGTTGCAACATGCCGAGTCGGCGAAAGTCATCAACGAATCGCGTCCTCACACCAGTGAAGCCGCCAAAGTCAGTTCCATGGTGCGTGAAAACGTCATCGCCCAACTGGCCAACATTCAGACTCATCCAAGCGTGCGACTGGCGCAGGAAAAAGGTCTGGTGAATCTGCATGGCTGGGTCTACGACATCGGGACCGGTTCAATCGACGCCCTGGACGCCGACAACAAGACCTTCAAGTCACTGGTCAAGCATCCAAACACCGTTGCCGTTCATGCCCGTCCAGCAAAAGCTGTTGCCTAAATCAGCCTCTAATTTTCAGGAGTACTCAACATGATTGAAGTCACTTTGTACACCACCGCGACCTGCCCCTACTGCCGTAATGCCAAGCGTTTGCTTGATGCCAAAGGGATTGCGTACAAGGAAATTGATGTACGCTCAATCGACGTGAAGAACGAAATGGTCAGCCGAAGCGGTCGCCGTACTGTCCCGCAGATCTTTTTCGGAAACTGGCACGTTGGCGGCTTCGATGACTTGGCTCAACTTGAAAGCGAAGGCGGCATCGACCAGGTACTCAACCCGCGCATGGCGGGATGAGCACCGATGACGCCAGCTCACAAATCCAGCACCAAGGGGGCGTCGCCCTCCTTGGCTTGCGCTGGCACCGCACAGCAAATCAGCACTTCCCCTTTGGCGGGCATCTCAGCCGGCATGTTCAGATAATGCACTTGACCACTGACCAATCGGGTCCGGCATGTACCGCACGATCCGCCCCGGCAACTGAAGTCCGGATTCAGGCCACGGCTCTCGGCCAGTTCCAGTAAACTCCCGCCACCCGGCTCCCAACGAGCTTCCTTCGCCGATGCCGAAAACAGCACCTTGACCGGGCTGCTTGCCGCGGGTATCTGCTCGACCTCAGGGGTTAAATGATCTCGTTGGCGAACCAGGGTCGAAGGACCGAAAGTCTCCGCGTGAATACGATCATCGCCAATACGCAACTGACGCAGACCGTCGTACAGCGCCTGGGTAAAAGCACCAGGGCCACACAGGTAAAAGTCGTAATCGTCCAGAGGTAGCAATGCCTTGAGCAGATCGACATCCACACGCCCCGCCACCTCAAAATCCTCACCAACGCGAGCATGAGCTTCCGGCTGACTGAGAAGACGCAGCGCACGAATTTTATCCTTGGCACGGGTCGCCAGTTCGTACAGCTCATCGCGAAACCCGAGTTCACTCAGGCTGCGCGCACTTTGGATGAACCAGGTCGGTCGAGTGCGACGGATACGTTCGCCTTCATAAATCACTTCACGCAGCATCGACAGCAGTGGAGTCACGCCCACGCCCGCGGCCAGCAAAACCAACGGTCGATATTCATCGGCTTGCACCGTGAAGCGCCCTTGAGGGGCACGGGCTTCAACCAGATCCCCTACCTGAATGCGGTCGTGCAGATGCGACGAGATGAGTCCGTCACGCTTGACGCTGATGCGGAAAAAACTGTCCGACGGCGCACTCGACAGGCTGTAGGTTCTGACCAGAGGTGCCTGTCCTTCAGCAAGGCAAAAGCGCACCGGCAGATGCTGGCCAGCCTCAAACCGCGGTATGCCCGCGCCATCGGCCGGTTCAAAATAGAAGGAGCGAATGGAGCTGCTCTCGTCAACGATCCGCGTCACCCTCAGCGGTCGCCATTGATCGCGCAGGTTATCGGCTTGCAATCGGCCCTCAGCTTGCTCCCAACTGCCCGTCATCAGGCTGTTAGGCGAAAAACCTTCAAACCGCCAACGTAGGGCCAACACAGCCTGACGTCGGACCACCTGTTCCACGGTCAGCGTCCAAAGTCGCTCAGCCCCCTGAAAGGCAGCAATCTCCGGGCCCTCGAGAATGATCTCGGTACGCCCGCTGACTTGCAGCATGTCGCCTGTTTCAAAATCGATGAACACCAGCCCTGCGCGCGGGTTAAGCAGGAAATTACCCAAGGTGTTGAAGTGCAGGTTGCCAGCAAAATCGGGAATCGTCAGCACGTTGCCTTCGATCCTGACGAAACCTGAATTGCCACCCCGGTGAGAAACGTCCACCGAGCGCCGGGATGCATCGCCATCCAGGTCGACATAGCTGGCGATGAAAAAGGTATCGGCCTTGCTGATGGTCGACTTCGCGGCTTCATCCAGTTCACTGAGACATTCGGCCGCTACGTTTGCTGAAGCTTGGCCAAGTCTGACCGGCTCAACGCCTCGCAACTGAATGTATTGCGGGCAGTTGCCGAAAGCATGCACCACAGAAACGGCAAAACCGCCTGACGAGGCGGTGCTGATGTTGCCGTTCATGCGATTGCGCCTTCGGGTTTTCAGGTCAATGCCCAGCAGTCCCACCGCAGCGCCTTGCTTAAGGGCCGGCCTAACTGGATCACCCTCGGAGGGCAGGCGGTCGAGTTGCAGCATTCGCGGATCGGGTGAATGGATGAAGCCAGGGGGGCCTTCGATCAACGTGGCCCAAGGCATCCCTTGTTCATCGACCGCGCCCACCACCAGGTAAGACAACTGGTTGTAAAACAATCGATGCTGATCAGGCATGTAGTCACGTACGACCTTGCGTCCGAATATCTCCATTTGATCGGCGACGCCGACGCTTTCCTGCAATACACGCTCACCCGCATGCCAAGGGGATGCTCCTGGCGCGTCCGACTGATTCATGATCACCTCTACGCATTCGTAAACAGGTGCCCTTCACCCGCCGCCCGGCGAGGAATGGTTGAATCCCCGGCAGCGGGGTCTAATACGCAGTTGCCGGTGATTATCAACTCTGCGCTTTGCAACCTCATGAAGCTCGAGACAGCCCCTGCACCCACTCGAGCAACCTGGAATCGACTAAGGGGTAGCGCCCCCGCTATGGAAGCCCATAAAGCTTTTTTCTGTCTTGATCAGTTTGACCAGATGGACGAATTTGCTCCCCTTTAGCGTAGGCCCGAACCACTGCTGGGCGCATGCTGATTTTTTCTAGCCAAGCGGCGACGTTAGGATAACCATCGAGCGTCATTCCTTGCTTGTCATGTTGCAGCACCCAAGGATAGATCGCCATATCGGCAATGGAGTACCCGCCGGCGACGTAAGGTCGTTCGCTCAATTGCTGCTCCAGAACGCCATACAAACGTTCGCTCTCTTTACTGAACCGTGCCACAGCAAGCGGCACATGTTCAGAGGCATAATTAAGGAAGAAGACTGCCTGTCCCAATATCGGCCCCAGGTTCGCCGCTTGCCAGAACAGCCACTGCATGACTTCAGCCGCCCCTTTCGCATCGTCGGGGATGAATTGCCCGCGGCGCTGAGCCAGGTACAACAAAATCGCCCCTGACTCAAAGACCGAGATACCCGTCTCTCTGTCGACTATCGCCGGGATGCGCTGATTGGGCGAAATCCGGGTGAACTCAGTGGAAAATTGCTCACCATTGCTGATATTGACGGGATGCGAGACGTAAGGATGGTCTGATTCCTCAAGAAAAATGGCGACCTTCTGCCCATTGGGGGTTGGCCAGTAGTAGTAATCGACAGCATTGGAAAGATTGAACATTGGGTTACCTTTTTCGGCAGCAGAATGAAAATCTAGGCCACATACTCGTCAGTGCTTAGCACTTCGGCGTACCCGAACTTCAAGGCGGCCATGAACGCCGCATGTACCAGATGTGCAGGAACCTTGACGTCGTTGAATTCCAGGTCGTGGGTCGTACAAGCATCGTGAATGACTGTCGCCTCAAACCCGAAGTCGTCAGACGCGCGGGTGACAGCATCGATGCACATGTGGCTCATGTTGCCGACCACGGTGACCCGTTCAATCTCGTTGTGTTCAAGCACTTCGAGCAGTTCCGTTTCGCGGTATGGGTTCATGAAGTGTTTGACGATGACCAACTCGTCCCCAAGATTGCGCACCTTCTCGTGCAATTGCGCGCCGTCGGAGCCTGGAACAAAAAACGGTGCATTAGGGGCTAAAGTCTCGTGACGGATATGGATGACTAAGTCACCCCGCTCCCGTGCTGCTCCAATCACACGAGCCGCATTGTCAGCGGCAGCGTCAGTAGCGTTGAGTTCCCATTTGCCGCCGGAAAAATAGTCGTTCTGAATATCAACGACGATGAGTGCTGTGTGAGTCATACGGTTACCTTGGTAAAGAGTCGATTCGGAGCGGGTGGATCATTTCAGGGCACTTGCGGCGTTTCGTACCAATCACGGCCGGGGGTGGCGAAGCGCATCTTCTTGCGGATAAAAGCGGCATTTTCGACGCTGGTTATTTTTTCCAGCAGTGCGAATGCAACCTCCGTGGCAGTGCCCGGCCCGCTTGAAGTGATGATCTGGTCATCGACAACCACGGGGCGATCGACAAAGCGTGCACCGGTTTCCAACAGTTGGTTTTTCCGCTTGCCGCCCTCCTGGTGATAGGTCGTGGCGTTCCTGTCACGCAGCACGCCGGCCACGCCCAGGCACACGGAAGCCACGCAAACGCTGGCAACGGGTTTACCGGCTTCGACGAAATGCCGGATGGTCGCCAGGAAGGGTTCGCTCAAAGCTTCCTCGTAAAAACCCGACGGTTCAAAACCACCAGGTAGTGCCAAGGCATCGAAGCTGCTCACGTCCAGATCGCTCAATAGAAAACTCGGATTGAGCATGAGACCGAAGGTGGTCACGATCTTTCTGCGAAGGCCGGCGTTGACCAGTTCCACAGGGTGATCACCCAGCAGGTTGGCCCAGCCAAGCACATCGGTAAAAGCGGCCATTTCCAAGGGCTCTACGCCGTTGGCCAGTAACATAAGCACGCGTTTCATCGGTCATAAGCCTCTGCTGTGCAGCATGGAAGAGTGTGTGTGCTTATGCTCCGCCTTAACCGCGATGTAGAGAACGACCACAAAATACAATCCACTATTTCGCTCACTGAAATGCCCGAACGGCGTTTATAGCTCAGGCGATTTCAGACGTATTTCCATACGCCGGGCGGGCAAGTCAGACACAGGCGAGACACCGCTTCTGGATAAAGACGGCTACCCGTGATCGCGGCTTCCTCGGGCGAACCCGCCTGGAAAACCGTTCGAAAATTGAAACAGCTGCCACTGCTAAGTAATGACTAGCAGCGACCTCCGCTGTTGCGTGCGCAGCAAGCGTTCAAAGAACATCCGGTTGCATGGCCGGATGCTCGCGCAGGCCGTCGACGATGTGGTCAACAAAACTGCGCACCCGCATCGAGGCCTTGCGCCCTTCGCGGTACACCACGTGCACCGGCAGCGCCGGTAACTCATAGGGCTGCAACACACGTCGCAATCGCCCAGTGTTCAAATACTCGTACAACGGATAGCTCACACACTGGGTAATACCGGCGCCATGAGCGGCTGCATCGATGGCCGCCTGCACTGTTGCGCAACTGATTCGCGTCCGGGCTTTTAAGTGATTCACCCCACCATCGTGGTGAAAGTCCCACTGGACCCTGTCTCGATAAGCGTGTGTGGCGACCAGCCGATGATTTCGCAAATCCTCCGGTACGCCGGGCTCACCGTGAGCAGCCAGATAAGCAGGGCTGCTGCATACCATCGAGCGAACAAAGCCCACCTGCCGTGCGATCAATGACGAACTGGGCAGATTGCCGACCAGCACCGCCACATCGATTCCCTCTTCATTCATGTTCGGAAAACGATCATGGTATTGCGCAAAGACTTTTACCTCGGGATACAGACTCATGTAGTCCGTCAGAATCGAGGTCATGACATAACGGCTGAACAGCAAAGGCATCAGTACCGTGAGATTGCCTTGGGCCTGAACGTGCAGGCCCTTGGCCGAAGCCTCTGCATCTTCGATGGCCCTGAGAATGCGTGAACAATCGGCCATGAAGCCTGCGCCGGCCTCGGTCAGCGACACCCCGCGGGTGCTTCGTAGCAACAGCGGCACGCCAAGACGTTCCTCCAACCGTGCAATGGCGCGAACGACCGTAGGTCCGGACACATCCAGACGACGGGCCGCAGCCGCCAGACTAGGGCGCTCCGATAGCGCTTCGAACATCAGCAATTCATGGTAGCGATCCATCAGTTGGAACCCTTCACCACAGCTTTGAGCGCCTTGTCCTTGCCCAGTCGATCAGCGAGAAAATCCACAAAGGTACGAACCTTTGCCGGTATTCGGGTGCTCTTAAGGTAAACCACTTGAATAGGCAGCGCCGGCGGTTCGAAGTCCTCCAATACCAATTCCAGTTCGCCAGCTGCCACCTGGTTGGCCACCTGATAGGACAACACCCGCGTGACGCCCCAGCCAAGGCTGGCGATATTGATCGCGGCCTGATTGGCGGTGACCACCAAGCGCGGTTCGAATCGAAAGCTCAGTGCGTTGCCGTCGTTGACGAATTGCCAGTCGCTCAGCAAATGGCTGGCCGAAGACATGACGATGTTGGCCGTATTGAGTTCACCGGGATGACGCGGCCTGCCATAGCGCTCGAAATAATCGGGGGTACCGCAGATCACCTGACGTACTTCGCCGACTTTGATGGCCTGCTGATTGGCCTCGTGTAAATGGCCGATTCGTATGGCCACATCGATACCCTCGTCGGCCATGTTCACGACACGATCCACCAGCAATGCATTGAGGTGCACTGAGGGAAACTGGTCCACGTAGTCGGCCAGCAGCGGCGCGATGTACAACTCGCCAAACAGCACCGACGCAGTCACGGTCAAATGTCCGCACGGTATCGAGTAACTACCGGCAGCCGCCTCCTCCGCCTCGTCGATATCACTGAGGATACGCCGACAATCCTCTAGATAGCGTTGACCCGCTTCAGTGAGATGCAGGCTGCGAGTGGTTCGAGAAAGGAGTTGTGTGCCGATTCGCTCTTCCATCGCGGCGATGGCACGGGTCACGCTGGGGGGAGAGATTTTCAACCGACGGGCGGCGGCGGCAAAGCCTTCTTCCTCGGCTACTGCCATGAATATCTGCATTTCTTGAAAACGATCCATAAGCGCCCCTGTCTTGATGAGAGGACAGCGAGGTATCTGGCCGCTTGCGCGGGAAGAACTGTTTGCCAGTATCGTCGGCTACAGCGACTTTCGCACGCGCCGTCGGGCTGGCGGCATGTACGTAAAGCGTCCTGGGAGAACTGCGAAACAAATGAAAAGGAGCTGGCCGGGATTATTTTCCCGGCAAGCTCCTTCGGAATCGGGTCAAGCCTCTTGCAAGCCTACAGCGGTACGTTGCATGCCAACGAAGTTCGGCAACCCTTCGATTCTGCTCAACCAGGCACGGACATTCGGGTAGTCAGTCAGCGCCACGTTACCTTCCGGTGCGTGGGATACGTAAGTGTAGGCGGCAACATCGGCGACGGTCGGCTTGTCGCCGGCCAGGAATTTGCTCTGTCCCAGCTCCTGCTCCATGACCTTGAGCAGGGCATGAGAACGTTTGATCGTTTCTTCGGCGTCATAACCGGCACCAAACACGGTGATCAAGCGCGCAGTGGCAGGACCCGAACTGATTTGACCGGCGGCTACTGACAACCAGCGTTGAACCCTGGCTTGCTCTACCGGATCAGTCGGCAGCCATTGGCCCTTGCCGTATTTGGCGGCCAGATAAACCACGATGGCGTTGGAGTCTGCCAGGACAGTGCCGTTGTCATCGATCACCGGCACTTGGCCAAAACGGTTGAGCGCCAGGAAGTCAGGCGCTTTGTGCGCGCCCTTCATCAGATCCACGAATACCAGCTCGGTTGGCAGCCCCAGCAGGGACAGCATCAGTTCGACTCGATGAGAGTGGCCAGACAAAGGGTGACGATAAAGTTTGATCGCTTGCTGGGACATGACGTGCTCCGATTGTTGTTTGAGTTCGACCCGGTGATCGCGTCGATGGAGTTATCTTCCCCTCCCCTCGTAAACAGCGGAATGACCAGCAATTACAATCCAGCATTTCATTGCGTGTAATGATCATTATTTGCCGAACCTACTGCCCCACCGACACTCCCAACATCAAGTCCATAAAGGCGACTGACGCCGCGCTGTGGTAGTTGTTTTTACGCCGCAGCAAGGCGGCTCCGCGCCGTGGCCCCTTGTCCAGCAGCGCGATCCTGCGCAGGGCGCGGTCCTGGGTAGCGATGGGCTCCGGAAGAATAGTGGCGACCGCCGTGTGCCGCATGACTTCCAGCAACGTATTGACCGAATTGACCTCGATCACCACCTTGGGAGTGATCTGCGTCTTGGCGAAATACTCATCGATGCAGACACGGGTGGCGAAATCGGGAGTCAGCAACGCAAAGTCCAGTTGAGCGACCTGCTCGGCGGTCAAGGGTTTCTTCCAGTCATATAACGGATGATTCCGCCCCACCACCAGCCCCAGGGTTTCAATAAAAGCCGGGATCGTTTCGATGTCAGCATTTCTTACATCGTCAAACGCAATGGCGATATCCAGTGAGTCATCCGCCAGGCCGGTTTCGATATCGGCCATGGAGAGTTCAAAGATCTCCAGATGGATGTTCGGATAGAGAGCCATGTAGTCGCGCACCAACGATCCTACCAAGTACGCCATGAACGTCGGTGTCATGGCCAGGCGCAGGGTGCCGCGGGACAGATCCTTCACATCGTGCAATGCGCGCTTGCCCGCTTCCAACTCAACCAATACGCGACGTGCACATTCGATGTAAGCCTGCCCCGCATCGGTAGGTTTTACCGTGCGCGAAGTCCGGTCGAACAGCACAACGCCGAGGGTCTCTTCCAACTGCCGGATCTGTTGCGACAAGGTCGGCTGGGAAACATGCAGCGCCTCGGCGGCGCGGGTGAAGCCGCCGTTATCGGCGACCGCCAACAAATAGCGCAAGTGTCGTAGCAGCATGGAATTCCCCCTCTATAGGCCCCGCTTATGCGTTGCATTGTATATCGGTCTTGGACGCTATCGAGCAACCAGCAGAACATTGCTTCACACCCAAGCAACACAAACCTGGCAACCGCCACCAAGCAAACCCGATAGGAGAAACGCCATGCAACAGTCCCACGCTTACAACGACACCAGCCTCGAGCTGACCGCGAAAATCCTCGACGCCAAGGCGCGCAAAAACCTGTCCTTCGAACAAGTGACTGAAGGCACCGGCCTTGGCCTGGCTTACGTCACCGCTGCCCTGCTCGGCCAGCACCCGCTGCCTGAAGCCGCTGCCAAACTGATCGGCAAAAAATTGGACCTGGACGCCGACTCGGTAGCCCGTCTGCAAATCATCCCGCTGCGCGGCAGCCTGTCAGGTGTTCCAACGGATCCGACCATCTACCGCTTCTACGAAATGATCCAGATCTACGGCACCACCTTGAAAGCCCTGGTTCATGAGCAGTTCGGCGACGGCATCATCAGCGCGATCAACTTCAAGCTGAACATGAAGAAAGTCGAAGACCCGGAAGGCGGCCATCGTGCAGTGATCACCCTCGACGGCAAGTTCTTGCCACTGCGCCCTTTCTAAGCGGATACAGGCCCGCACTCCTGCGGGCCATCACCCACCACCCAATATTTCCAGAGTAAAGACCATGAAAACCATGAATACGATTATTGCCTTGTTCCTGACCGTTGCCGCCGGTAGCGCTTTCGCCGCCAATGACGCACAGACTGCGCGCACCGGCGTTCCATTCGATGTGGCAAAAACCATCAGCATCTCCGACACCAGCCAGGCATGAGGGGTTGTGCAAGCCGAGATGGTGTATGAAGACTCCAAAGGTGAGCGGCATATTGCAACGTACCTGGTCGAGGGTGGTGGTTGCAGTACGGGCTGAGTAACCACAACGCTGAATGTGCAGCCTGATCTGAAGCGATGTTCACTTGAAAATGTCGTGTTCAAGACAATTACTTAGAAAATATGATGCAACAGCTCAAAATTTCAGACTGCACATTCAGCTCTACCCTGAAGGGCGTACGCCCATCACGAATATAAAGATTTCCACTGGTTCAAATCTGCTATCGCGCGGCTTCAGCAGCGGGAAAGATATTTCATTACCAAACAACCTCACGGCGCCTACACTGCAAGATGAGCGAAATTTTGTATATGGAGATAACAAACCGGCACGCGAGAACTGGAGTCACGGACGCTACAGAGTGAGCTGCCTGGGTAAGTTCATCTATAGTCAGTGACGCCTATGAATATGGCATCAGCTATCGACTCGCTTTTGCGGTCACTTTACCGAAAACCACTGTGCCAGGTCGCCCGAGCTTGCGAATCATGAACGGGTCAGCAACCGGTTCTTCGGATTCACAATGTCCCCAGTCGATCACCTTCGGCCAATTTAATCTGCTCCCTGCCCAACGGCTGTTATTGAAAACAGGGAAACCGATTGAACTCGGAAGTCGCGCCCTCGACGTCCTGATTGCCCTGGTTGAGCATTCGGGTGAGGTGGTCAGCAACCGCGATCTGATCAGAATGGTCTGGCAGGACGTGATTGTCGTTGAGAGCTGCCTGCGTGTGCATATTTCCGCGTTACGAAAAGCCTTATCGTGTGCCGAAACGGACGTGAGCTATATCGCCAATTTTCCAGGTCGCGGCTATAGCTTCGTAGCCTCCGTCTCCCGTGATTCTGATTCCGACACTGCCCAGGTATCGCCCCCGACCTCGATCAGCGCGCTGCCGCCGCGATTGATACGAATGATAGGCCGTGACGAAACAGTCCCTGACATCTCGCAACTGATAATGCACCACCGTTTCGTAACGATCTGCGGTCCCGGCGGTATGGGCAAAACGACGGTTGCGCTGGCGGTGACCCATCATTTGGTGGCGCATTTTGAAGGCCTTCTTCTCTTCCTAGATGTCAGTTCCATCACCGATCCTGCTTTGTTGCCAGGCATTCTGGCGTCCGCGTTAGGCATTCGATTTCACGGCATGGACCCTCTTCAAGCGCTGGTCGCTTTTTTGCGAGAAAAGCGATTGCTGCTGGTGCTCGATAGCTGTGATCACGTCATCGTGGCCGCTACTTATCTTGCAGAGAAGCTATTTGGAGAAACCGAACAACTACACATTCTGGTGACCAGTCGCGAGCCATTGCGGGCTGAAGGCGAGCATGTCCATCGATTGTGTTCTTTGACTTACCCGCCAGAGATGTGCGGCTTGACGGCAACTGGCGCGCTGAAATTCTCAGCAGTGCAATTACTCGTCGAGCGAGTTCATAACAACGATAACGCGTTCATCCTGAGCGACAACGACGCGCCGATGGTTGCGCATATTTGTCGCAAACTCGATGGCATGCCTTTAGCGATAGAACTGGCAGCTGGCCAAGTCGAGGCCTATGGGATCCAGGGCATTGCCGAGTTACTGAATAGTCGAGTCAGCGTCAGCCTGTTTTGGGACGGCAGGCGGACAGCGCTGCCACGCCATCAAACGCTAATGGCTATGTACGATTGGAGTTGTGACCTGCTATCGGAAACCGAAGCTATCGTGCTACGACGGCTGTCGGTTCTGAGCGGTATTTTTTCCCTGGAAATGGTCACGGCAATCGTCAAGGCGGAAATCGATGAGTCATTGGTTATCGACGCGATTGGACGCCTGGTCAAAAAATCTTTGATTCTGGTTGAGCGTGCTGGTCGAACGATGCGTTACAAGCTGCCTCATACACTGCGGGCGTTTGCACTGGAAAAGCTACGTGCCCATGGTGAAGTGGATTTGGCGATCGAGCGTCATACCATTTGCCTGTTATCAATGCTGGAACAACTGAACGTGCCAGGTGAGCCGCTTCCTGAATACGAGCGAATTCAATTGTACATTGAGCACTTGGGGAACATTTGCTCAGCATTGGAATGGGCGTTTTCCAATCGTCGCAACCTGCTGCTCGGCATCCGTCTCGCCGCGGCAGCCGCCCCCCTATTCCTCGGTTTATCGATGCTGGATGAGTGTCGGCGGTGGAGTGAGCGGGCCCTGACGGCACGAGTCGAAGTAGCCAATGGAGCGCCACTGCTCAAAGTGCAGCATTGGCCATGTTCAATCCCTTCAATGATGGCGTCAGGCACCTCACAAACCCTGCCGGTCAACCCTCACAAGGGAATTGAATCCGTCGCAAATATTAACGACATCCTGCTTCGTCAATTGCAGCATTCTGTTCTGCCTGGATCCGAGGGGATACGGAGCCCTAATGATATCCAGTGGCAGAAGCTAAATCTCAGTACGCGAATGACTGAACCTAAAATTATCGCCATGATGCAGCGGGCGTTGGAAGACAGTGGCAATCCTGTCGGTGTGCCGGGGTTCTCATTCCGAACATGCAAAGCCAATTCAGACCTAAAGCCGCCGCTCGTGAACGAGGACGAGTTCTCCTTCGGTTATGACTATCGCATTCGTGCACTGGCATCTTTGGCTAGAGTTTTATGGCTACGCGGATACCCAGATCAAGCTGCCCGAATTGGACGGCAAGCCTTGGGTGATGCCTACGACTTGCGCCATCCCGCGACCATCTGCCTTTCGCTCATTTATGTGACAACGGTTTTTTTATGGATGGGTGATTGGAACAATGCGGCACAGACAATTGATAAACTGATCTCGACGGCCGAAGAGAATGCCTTTGGGCACGATCATGCCGCGGGTATAGGTTTAAAAGGCATTCTGCTGATCGGCCAAGATAGAGTGGATGCAGGCATACATCTCTTACATGACTGCTTAAACGTGCTGAGCATTGAGAACCATCAGGTGCTCAATACCATGTTTGTGAGATGCCTTGCAAAGGGTGTTGCGGCCAAAGGCCGATATGACAATGCGATCGAGATCGCCAGCGGCGCACTGGAAATGGTCGAGAACGTCGGAGAAACATTTGATACCCCAGAAATTTTGCGGGTGACCGCAGACTTGTATGCGTATCGACCGGGCCCAGACCTGGCCTTGGCGGAGCAATACTTGAATCGCTCACTGGCCTGCGCCGAACGCCTATCGGCCTTGGCTTGGGAACTGCGCACCGCTATCTCTCTTACCCGTCTGCATCTTTTGCAAGGTCGGGACGCCGAGGCAGGCCAGCGACTTCAGAGCGTCTACAGTCGATTTTCCGAGGGCTTTGATTCAGCTGATCTGCGTGCTGCAATACAATTGCTGAACTCATTGAACAAGCAAAGCGCATTGCAACTCACCCCAAGAGGACGTCCTGCCACGAGGCCGGACTCAACCCCGTGACATACGGCTCAATCAAACCTTGCCACCCAACATTCTGAGTACTTCTTCGGTAGTCCATACAGCGTTCGCCATGAACCGGTAGTTGATTATCGCTGCCAGATAACCATCACCTTCAGGAAGTTTCGGTCCCGCCACAGCATCACGCACCACCGCCACTTCGAACCCCTGTTCGAGCAGCTCGCGCATGTGTGATTCAACACAGAGATTGGCCAGCATCCCCGTCAAAATGACCTGGTCAACGAGCTGCTTACGCAACTGGAGAGTCAAGTCGTTGACCTGTGGGCCGTACAGCTTGTGAGGTGAGCAAACGAAGGTTTTACCGTCCTCAATATAGGGCTTGAACTCCGGCATGAAGTCGCTTCCCGAGTTGGCAAACCCCTCCAGATCGATGGCACTCTTGCGATCAAACAGTTTCATTGAGTGCTGCATGACTTCCACGGGAGCCTGGATTTTCCAGTTGTGATCAGTGGCCCAGTAGTAGTGCGGTGAAATCGCCACGGTGATACCTGCCGCTTTGGCGGCCTTGAACAAGCTCAATAGGTTCGGGACGAGATTCTGTTCCGTCACTGATTCCCCCGTCATTGGCCACGCAAGGCCCTTGGAACTCATGAAATCAATCTGCGGATCGATCACCACAAGAGCTGTCCGGGAAAGATCGAGCTTCATAGTCGATTTCGGCAGCGCTGGATTTTTCGGAGCGGCGTATTTCTCAAGTCCTGCGGGAGCAGATTTTTCGGCGCCGAATGAAGGCATTGCGCCTGCTGCCACGGTTGCAACAGCACCCATTACAAATGAGCGCCTACCGATGGGGTAGAATTTCTCAGACATGATTTCTCTCCAGTCAGTTATGACCTTCAACTGCGTAGAAATGCCAATAGGTCCTTGTTGAGTTGTTCTCTATGGGTTTCCGTCAGTCCGTGGGGCGCCCCTGGATAGACCATCAGGGTTGCATTAGGAACAAGCTTTTTCGAGGCTCGGCCGGCGGCATCGATCGGCACGATCTGGTCATCGTCGCCATGGACGATCAGGGTCGGTTTATCGAATTTTTTTAGATCTTGGGTGAAGTCAGTTTCCGAAAAAGCCTTTATGGAATCGAAGGTGTTTTTAAACCCGCCCACCATTCCCTGACGCCACCGGGAATCGATCATCCCCTGGGAGGTTTTGGCCCCTGGCCGGTTGAAACCATAGAATGGGCCCGCTGGAATGTCCCTGAACAACTGCGAGCGGTCGGCGATCATCCCAGCACGAATACCGTCGAATACATCAATAGGTAAACCGCCTGGATTCGCAGCAGTTTTCAACATCAGCGGGGGTACGGCAGATATCAGACAAATTTTCGCCACTCGCGATGTGCCGTGCCTGCCCACATAACGAGCCACTTCGCCGCCGCCAGTGGAGAAACCCATGATTGTGGCGTTTTTCAGATCCAGGGTATTGATCACCGTGGCCAAGTCATCGGCATAGTGATCCATGTCATTTCCGTCCCACGGTTGGCTGGAACGACCATGTCCCCTGCGATCATGAGCAATCACCCGGAATCCTTGATTTGCCAGGAAAAACGCTTGACCATCCCAACTGTCGGAGTCGAGAGGCCAGCCGTGACTGAGGGTTACTACCGGCCCAGTTTTTGGGCCCCAATCCTTGTAGTAAAGAATCACACCGTCGCTAGTGGTGATTGTGTTGGAAGTGACGTTATGCGATTTAGCCGGCTCAGCTGTCTGTGCTTGAGCGGACATTGGCAACACGGTGGTAATGGCTGCGCCTAGGCCGATTATCACGAGGCTACGGCGCGTCGCCTCATCATGGGAAAGCGGAGATTGGTCTGCCATTTTTCAACTCCGTGGGCTGGCAACGAGATCAGTGACACCGGATCATGTTATGAGCGGGAGAAGGAAAAACTATGAGCGTCCGGAGACGTGGCAACGAGTAAAGAGATGTTAAACGGTGTTATGAAATGCAAAGCACCAAACTGGGTCCACGCACCAAAATGGGAATGGTTGGACTAAGGAGACTACCAAAGGTTATTCCGGCAGATGGATGTGCGACGCGAAAAATAAACTGGACTGCAGTCGCATAAAAACGTTTTTACACAACCTCAATAGAGGATGTGTAAAAACGTCAAAGAGGGGGTTTCGAATGTCAGATCCAAGCTTATCTAATGGTGATGTTCCGTCATTGCGTAGGGCAAAACTTCTTAGATCACCCTACAAACTATTGCGGTGGTGTGGCCTTAAAGCTGGGCAGCTCCTGAATTCGTGTCCACCAGTCAGCGAAGCCTTTGGTGGCAAATATTTCCTCTGCGTCCGGCGTCATCGATAAGTAAGCACATGCCGGTGCTAGGTACAGGTCGCCGATGCTCAATGCGGGCCCGCCCAGAAACGGATCGTTACCTTTGATCTTCATCAGCTCGCTGAGCACCAGTTTCGATTTCTCGATGCCTTGAAGGCGAGAGGCGTCGTTCTGCCCGCCAATGAAGTCGGGGAACAGGTAATAACCGAAGACGGAGGCCATCGAACCATAACCATAGGAATCATAGATCGCCTGGGCCATGTGGCTCCTGGCGCGGTCCCGAGCAGTTTTGGGCGTCAGTGAAATGCCAGGCAGGACTTCATCTAGGTAGCTCATGATCGCACTGGTTTCAATCACCCTGAAATCGTCGTGATCGATGACCGGCACTTTCCCGAACGCATTCCGTGCGAGGTGTTCCGGCTGATGCGGTTCACCTTTCATCACGTTTACCTGTAACTGATTGAATTCCGCTCCTTTTTCCTTCAGCAGCATTTTCACCGTACGAACGTATGGACTGCCGTCAAAACCGTAGAGAGTAAGGCTCATGACGCGTGCTCCAACATAGATAGACGTTATCGAGCCCCTGGCTTGTAAGCAGTGTTGCGATGCCAGAGGAATCGAGTCTGCAATACATCAAAACGAGCTTGTCGGTATACGGGAGCAACGGCGGCAGGCGGCCGCGGGGGAGGTCAACGTCAATTTGACGGTGCTGTAACCGATGTTGGTGGTGACGTACACCTAGGCAAGCCCATTCAATGTAGACCAATTCAATGACGAGTGAACGGCGTGTTCACGACCCTATTTGTCGACATACGCTCTCCCCTGCCCCGCTCAAACCAAATCGAATTTCAAGCAAAAGCGCGAGGCTGATTTCGTCTGTTCTTCTGTGCGAGCTTACCCACAACCCGAATGGCAATTGCCGAAAACATGATGCTAAACGGCAATACATACCAAGCGCTCAGGGGGATGCGTTTGAAGTTGGAGTAAGCAAAAACGGCTGCTAGCACCCACATGCCGGTGAGGTGCAAGGCTTTCCAGGTCTTGGGACCAATCAGACGTGTGGTGGTTTTGAAGGACGTAATTGTCATCGACAGGATAAACAAATAGCCAAGCGTGCCAGGGATGTTGGTGATAGTGCTTCGACCGGGCCAGAACTAGGTGTTCAGCTGACCGTACTTGTAGATCAATACCGCATGCAGCAGGTGAGAAAACGCGAATGCCAGACCAATGAAACGACGCTCGCGCACAAGCGCTTTGGAAAACGGGGACGGTACCAAAACAGCGAATGCAGAGGCGGTGAAAGCCACAAGAAACAGAGCAAACGAGGTTCGCGCGGTGGCGCGGATTGCGCTACGTAGACCTTCAACTAAATCTTGATTCAGCGCCAGTATCAACGCCGTCATCACCAATATCAGCAAACACAGCAGACCGAACAGCGACCAGCCTTCGTAACGAGGTAATTGGACTTTCATAACAAGGCTCTTGAAAAAGTATTTGGTTTGGCCGTCTGCTGTCATCGGCCAGATACAGGTGTACGCAGGGTCACAAACTCTTCTGCCGAGGTCGGGTGCACACCGATGGTTTCGTCGAACAGACGCTTGGTCGCACCCGCTTTCAACGCGATGGCCAGCCCTTGGATGATGTCTCCGGCGTCGGGCCCCACCATGTGCGCGCCCAAGACCCGATCAGTAACAGCATCCACCACCAGCTTCATCAACGTCTGCTCAGATGAATCCGTGAGGGTCAGTTTCATCGGCTTGAATCGGCTTTCGAAAACGGTCACATTGTGGCCATTCTCCAGCGCCTGTTCCTCCGTCAGTCCAACGGTTCCGATGTTGGGCTGGCTGAACACAGCAGTGGGAATGTGGCGGTAATCTACTGGACGATATTCTTCAGGCTTGAACAATCGACGAGCGACCGCCATGCCTTCCGCCGTGGCGACTGGGGTCAGTTGCACTCGGCCGATCACATCACCCAACGCCAGAATCGATGGCTCGCGGGTTTCGAAGTTGTCGTTAACGTCGATGTAACCCTTGTCATTGAGTTCGACTCGGGTATTTTCCAGGCCCAGATTGTCGAGCATTGGCCGGCGGCCAATGGCGTAGAAGATGCTGTCGGTTTCCAGTTGACGACCGTCGTTGAGTGTCGCCAGTAGACTACCGTCAGACTGTTTATCGATCTGGACGATATCGGTGTTGAATTCCAATTGCAGTCCGCGCTTGGTCAGCTCCTGCACCAGGTGCGTGCGAACCGCCTTATCAAACCCACGAAGGAATAGATCACCGCGATACAGAAGGCTGGTGTCGGCGCCAAGGCCATTGAAGATGCCGGCGAATTCGACGGCGATGTAACCGCCGCCCACCACCAGTACTCGCTTGGGCAGTTGCTCCAAAAAGAATGCTTCATTCGAAGTGATGGCATACTCGCGACCTGGAATATCCGGAATTTGTGGCCAGCCGCCTGTTGCAATCAAAATGCGTTCGGCGCTGAAACGCTGTCCATTGATTTCCACATGATGCGCGTCGGCCAGTCGTGCATGACCTTCGAGTATCGTTACGCCGCTGTTGATCAGCAGTTTGCGATAAATACCATTGAGTCGTTCGATCTCACGGTTCTTGTTGGAGATCAATTTTCCCCAGTCGAATTGTGCCTTGCCGGCAGCCCAACCAAAGCCCTCAGCCTGTTCAAAGTCGTCAGCAAAATGGGACCCGTAGACCAGCAGTTTCTTCGGTACGCAACCGACGTTGACGCACGTACCACCGAGGTAGCGACTCTCGGCAACCGCCACTTTCGCGCCGAACCCTGCGGCAAAACGCGCCGCGCGGACACCGCCGGAACCTGCACCAATCACAAATAAATCAAAGTCGTAGGTCATCTCAATTCTCTGCAAGGTCGCACAACACTTGGGCGCCGAATGTCGTTATAGGGGAGAAAAACGAAGCTTCAATGCACGCAAAATTAGGGCGCATAGTTTCAGGACCGACGCCTTGTTCTGATGCGTGCTGGCTCTGTGCGTGACATGAGCCGCTCTAGATTCGCTAGCCAGCGCTCCCATCAATTGGGGCAGCAATAAGCCGCCTTCGTATTCGGTAACGGCCATGGCTGGAGTATCCAACCAAGGGTTACCGTCGCAGGAATGAGCGACATCAATCATGTGGGGACTCCCTGGATGGACACTGCATTAACCCGAAATGGGTCAATTGCTTCTGCGTTCAGTCTCACCATGTATGGGCAATTAGAGAACCAGCAGGGATGTCATGACTTAATTGTGCTGTGTGAAATAATCCAGCGAGGCGTTGTTCTGAACATACTGATCAGGCTTGGCGTCAGCGTCTTATGCGAGGTCATTGATAGTTTCAAAATTCCAAGTCTCCGAAACTCCTCTTGGTTCGACTGCACCGTTGGTTAAGCGGAGGCATCGCAATGCACTGAAATGCATCTGGTGTCCTTTGAGATGTATGAAGTTAAAATGGAGAATCTTCGGGACACATAGCCAACAGTGTCTTTGAAAAAATCAGCTCTCTGCCGAGCTACTGATAAACCCGACCGGTCCCCTTCCCGACCGCCCACACCATGGTGAAACCGCTTCATGTCTCTTGCGCTCGAACGTCTAGTCGCTGGCACGCCAATTCCTTTCGCTGGTAACCGCGTCACTGTGGTCAGCCCCGAACTGGCCTTGCGGTTTCAGCCCGGGGACCACTTGTTGGTGGAGCAGACCAGTGGCGAGTTGTTGCTGATCCCGGTGGCCGACCAGAAAGCCGCAGCAGTGGCGATCGAGCGCGCCGAAGCGGCATTCACCGCGATGTCGGCGGTGTCGGATCAGGCCATCAGCACCTTCTTCGATCTGTTCGCCCAACGCCTGGAAACGCCGGATTGCTGGGCCTTGATCGAAGCGGCCAACCAGGCCGACCTCGAGCGGGCCAAGGCCCGTGGCCGCTCGACCACGCGCCTGCTGGCCAATGAGCGCATGCGTCGCGACATGATCGCCGGCCTGCGCGCATGGCGCGATGCCTCGGCCACGCGCGGCAAAGTGATCAGTTGCGTCGAGCATGACGGCTGGAAAGTCGAGCAGGTAGTGTCGCCGCTGGGGATTGTCGCGTTCGTCTTCGAAGGCCGGCCGAATGTCTTCGCCGACGCCGCTGGCGTGCTGCGCACCGGCAACACCGCAGTGCTGCGCATTGGCAGCGATGCCCTAGGCACGGCGCAAGCGATTGTCACCCACGCGCTGAACCCGGCATTGAGCGAGGCCGGTTTGCCGGTGGGCGCGGTGTCGCTGGTGGAAAGCATCAATCACGCCGCCGGTTGGGCCATGTTCGCCGACCGGCGTCTGTCGCTGGCGGTGGCCCGTGGGTCGGGGCGTGCCGTCAGTCAATTAGGCAGCATCGCCCAACAGGCCGGCACCGCCGTGAGTCTGCATGGCACCGGTGGCGCCTGGCTGGTCGCCGACAAGGACGCCGACGCCACGCGCTTCGCCAGCGTGGTGCGCAACTCCCTGGATCGCAAGGTCTGCAACACCCTCAATGTCTGCCTGATTCATCGCGCCCGCGCCGCCGAACTGGTGCCGCTGTTTCTGGAGGCGCTGCAACAGGCCGGCGCGGCACGAGGTCAGGGCTGCAAGTTGCACATCGTCGAAGGCAGTGAACAGCACTTGCCGGCTGACTGGCAGAGCGCAACCGTCGAGGTCTACCGCGCCGAAGGCTATCAGACCGAAGCCCTTGCCGAACCGCTGCCGCAAGCGCAAATGGGCCGCGAGTGGGAATGGGAGGAAACCCCGGAAGTCAGCCTGAAGATCGTTGACGACCTGGACGGCGCCATCGCCTTGTTCAATCGCTACAGCCCGCAGTTCACCGTGTCGTTGATCAGCGAAGACGCAGCAACCCAGGAACGCTTCTACAACGCTGTCAACGCGCCCTTTGTAGGCAACGGAATTACCCGTTGGGTTGATGGCCAGTACGCACTCAACAAGCCGGAACTGGGCCTGTCGAACTGGGAGAGCGGACGCCTGTTTGCCCGCAGCGCGATTCTCTCCGGAGACGGCGTGTTCACCATTCGCAGCCGCATGACCCAGGTCGATCTGTCAGTCAAACGCTGAGCCGCGAGCAACATCGAACGCACGCACCGGAAATGCCGGGGCGTGCGTTTTTCGTTACTGCTTGATCAGGAACTGACGCGTCAGGGCAGCGACCTCGTCCAGTCGGGTATCCATCACGAAATGCCCGCCGTCGAGGATATTGATCTGCGCATCGGGCAAGTCGCGCCTGAATGCCTCCGCACCGGCGACAGTGAAGGCCAGGTCATGCTTGCCCCAGACCACCAGTGTGGGCAGGTGATGTTCACGAAGCCATTGCTGCCAGGTCGGGTAGGCTTCCAGGTTCGTGCGATAGTCATAAATCAACGCCATCTGAATCGCGCCTTTACCCGGGCGATTGAGGAACGCGACTTCGTCTTGCCAGAGGTCGGGGTTGTACGCCGATACATCCGGGTCACTCCCGATGTGGCGCTGCTGGGTGACCTCAACGGACAGATGCGCCGCCTGGAACTTGGCCTCATAGGCGCTACGGTCGGCCCAGTAGGCCTTGCGGCTCTCCCATATCTTGCCCAAACCCTCGGCGTAGACGTTGCCGTTCTGGAAGACCAGGGACGTCACCGACTGCGGCCTCGCCATCGCCAGCCGCATACCGACGGGTGCACCGTAATCCTGCATAAACAGACTGTATTTCTTGAGCCCGACAGCATCGGTGAAGTGTTCGATCAAGGTGGCAAGGTGATCAAACGTATAGACAAACTGATCCGGCGCAGGCGCATCGCTGTTGCCGAATCCGGGGTAGTCCGGTGCGATCAAGTGAAAGTGGTTGCCCAGTTGCCGCATCAGTCCGTCATACATGCGTGACGAGCTGGGTACGCCATGCAGCAACAGCACGTTCGGGGCATTGACGTCGCCGATTTCTCGATAGGCGATGTTCACGCCATCGACCATCACGTGGCGATACATCATTTTCGGCATTTCCGCTTGAGCATGGCCGAAGCCAAACATGAACGGCAATGCGAGCAGCATCAGGTATTTGAACAGGGACATCACCGGTACTCCCGCGTCGTGCAGAGTCGCTCTGCTGAGAGGTTCGAGTCAGCGCGTTGTCTGGCGCTCAAGTGAATACTCAACACATCGGTAACCGAGCGGAATAACTACCCGTGACAATGCGGTATTTCACCGGGTGAAAGAATGGTGTTCGGTAACGGTAGAGACATCAAAGACGAAAGCCACTTGGCCGCCCTACGCCACAACGTGGGCTATAGGACGGCAGGTGTTGCGTAACTATGTGACGATCAAGCGCGATGTTCGCGGAGCAATTGCCGAGCGGAGTCCGCCATCACGGGCAGAGAGCCAGCGAGCATCAGCAGGTCCTTGAGTACCAGGCGACCGGCACCGGACAGGTAAGGAAAACCGTGATGTGCGTCACCAAGAGCACCCACCCAGGCTTCGGGCGTGGTGATCAAAAAGCTCAACGTCACCAGTGGCGTGCCGAAGGCCAATGCACCACCAAGCAGCCCGGTGCGTCGGGAGATCGGGTTGGACAGCACCAACAGGCCAATCAGGATTTCGACAATGCCCAACCCGGTCGAGAACCCGTATGTGTTGTTGGCTGTCTGCCAGGCGCGTTTCTCGACGTTCAGTTCACCTTCATGGGTCAGGTGAGCCTTGTACTCTTGCGGGTGTTCATAGAAGAACGACATGAACGGGCTATTGGCGACAAACGGTGTGATGCTGTCCGCCTCGTAGGGCACGAATTTGAGCGCGCCAATCCAGAGGAACACAACTCCGATCGCCAGTCGCATTAGCGATGCGCCAAAGGTGTCCAGCTTGCTGATGAATCTTAACCAAGCAGTAAATGAGGTGAGCATGAGACTTCTCCAGAAGATTGAATGTGGAGGTAGTCTGCGGTGTCAGCGAAAGGTGTTTTTGTTCGTCATGCTCAAGTTGTTGCTTGATCGTCTCAAGGTGTCCTCGGCGTACTGATGGCGTAAAAAAAGCCTCGGCACTTTGCAGTGACGAGGCGCTAGGTGAGCGCATTTCAGGCTAGTTTTTCAACGTGTCGTACGCTTCGAGTGTGCGTAGTGAATAGATGTATGCAGCACCTGCGTTCATCGAGATCGCGGTTGCTAAAGTAGCGGCCACTTCTTCTCGACTCGCGCCAGCGTTAATCGCACTGTTCGTATGAGCAGCTATACACCCGTCGCAGCGAGTAGTGACGGCAACGGCGATAGAGATCAGCTCGCGTGTTTTGACATCCAGCACATCGTTTTCGGCAGCGGCTTCACCGAGGGCCATGTAGGCCTTGACCATTTTTGGATTGCTCTTGCCCAGTGCGCCGAAGGCTTTCTGGATAGTGGGCAATAATTCGGACCAATTACTGAACATTGCATAAACTCCTGAACGGGTTGGTGTACTGTTTCAACACGTTCAGTTTTCCCCTGTGACGAGATTCAGGTTTGTTCAATCCGCTCAGTTTTTTCTGCGAAGCTCTCAAATGAATTCAATCGACAAACTCATCAGCTTGGCCAACGTTCGGGGCAGTCTGGATCTGCGTTGTCGGTTTCAGGGGGATTGGGCTCGAGATCACGAACAGGAAGCCTTGGGGAAAGCGCCCTATCACATTGTGTTGGAGGGAGCGTGCCGAGTGGAGTTTTCGGATGGTCAGCGCTTCCCCATGCACGCCGGCGACATATTGCTGCTGCCCAGGGGCGCACCACATGTCATGCATAGCCTTGGGAAAACTGTACAACCAACATCACCCACATTCGTCTCAGGTGGGATTTTGCCGACATACCGCATTGGGAATGTCAGCACAGATCTGGACATGCTGTGTGGTGGCTTTCACTACAATCGGGCTTCGATGTTGTTTGCAGCACTACCTGAGTACCTGGTGATTCCCAGTGGAGCCTTAGCGGACAATGGTGTACTAGCGGCGTTGGTCGAGATATTGCGCAGTGAAGCAGATGGCGATCAGTTAGGCGCTCGGTTTTTGCTCGATGCGTTGTCTCAAGCATTGTTCACTTTGATTCTGCGCGCGCATCTGGCGAGTCACGGCCAAGACAGCGGTACGCTTGCATTACTCAGTGATAAACGTTTGGGTCGCGCCTGGCAGTCGATGTTGGCTGACCCCGCTTATGAATGGACAATAGAGGGTCTGGCCGAGACTGCGAGTATGTCTCGTGCAACCTTTATGCGGGCTTTTGTAAAGGTGGCCGGCGTCTCACCGTGGGTGTTGCTTACGCAGGTCCGGATGGAATTGGCCTTCAGCCTACTGAGTCATTCCCACTTGGGATTGAACGATATTGCGGCCCAGGTTGGGTATCAATCGCAGGCGGCGTTCAGCAAGAAATTCAAGGAGATTTATGGCGAGGCGCCGGGACGGGTGCGCCGCGGAATTTAATTTCTCCGACCTTTCCATTTGTCGGAGATAAATACGCTCGTAAGGACGGCTCAGCCCCGAGCGGCTTGCGACACAGCAAATGTATCTTCGAGCATCTTGAAATTGATGATCAGCCCATCGCTAATTTCCAGTACAAGTACAAACGATGTTTCGATGAGCTTGCCCGTCGCGTTGACCCGGGATGCAAGTGCCCCCAGGATCATTGCGCGGTGTTCATTAGCCAGAATATCCTGAACAGTAAGGCTCTCGCTAGTAAGCAGCGTTGCAGTGTCCCTTACGAAATTAACAATTGCTTCTTTGCCCTGCTGCTTGCCGAGCCAAGGTAGCGCTCCCACATCCCCCGCAATTTCCCATTTTGCATTTTCATCGAATAGAAGCGTTAGTGCCTGAGCATCGCCACTACCCAGTTTCTGCAAAAAGTCCTGTGCGAACTCGAAATTGGCTTGCCCGTTCATCGTCGGTAAATCTCTGGTCGTTTTGAAGGATCGCATTGTCGAATAACGAAATTGAGTTTCCTAGTACGCACCATTTGGTAAGTACACGAAAAGATCTAAAGCGAAGCCACCTGATTAGGGACCTGCCGCCTAGCCTTCACGCGATAAACTGAGAATCAGGTCCTCTTTCACTGATTTTTTATCACGGACTCTGGCGATTACAGCAATGACGTCCATGTTTTGGGTGCCCCATTCGCATACAGGTTGAAGCGCACGTCCCATATCAACCCCAAAGGCCTCTAGCTCGTACTCAACGTGAAGTGGGACCTTCTGAAAATCGATGCGACGCACTAGCCCATCGCGCATCATTTCCTTCAGTTGCTGGCTCAACACTTTCTCGCTAACCGAGCCGACAAGTCGTCTCAACTCACTAAAGCGTCGCGGTTGCCTGCTCAAGTGAAACAAGATCAGCAACTTCCATTTTCCACCGACAAGATTGAGCACGGCTTCCAATCCGCACCCGAATGGCTCTTGAGTCATACCGTCACCTCCACATCGAAATCTGCGTTTGAGTCCACCAACGGGTCTGTTAGTTCCAGTCTCGATTTACAGATAGTGTCTTCCTAAAAATGGCAATTGACAGCATTGGCACCCACGTCATGAGGCCAGCTAAAGCTCCGTCGAGCGTCGTTGTTTTTGGGCTTAACCGCTGATCATTTCAGCGGATGAAACGCTGGATTGTATAAGGTGGTCATTTCGGAGTTTTAGACAGGAGTGGAGGATGGCCCGTCGACGCGAATAACGAGTCGAATGCCCATATCCATCTGACATCGCACGTTGACACAGCGGATCGCCGCGTAGACAACATGCGTGACCTCCGGAGAAACCCGTGGAATTTCTACTCTATTTAGTTCTTGGCGCATGCGCTGGAGTATTGGCTGGCCTGTTTGGTGTTGGCGGCGGGCTCATCATCGTCCCAGTGCTTGTGTTCAGCTTCACCCTACAGGGCTTTGACAGCTCGGTACTGACGCATCTGGCAGTGGGCACCTCACTGGCCACCATTATCTTTACAACGATCCTATCAGTAAGAGCACATCATCGCGCCGGCGCAGTGTATTGGAGAGTATTCGCTTGGATGACGGTTGGCATTCTGATCGGTGCCGGGTTGGGTTCAGGCACTGCCAGCTTCATCGCCGGCCCAGATTTGCAAAAGATCATTGGCGTGTTCGCGATCGTAGTAGCGGCCAAGATGGCTCTGGACTTTAAACCAAAAGTCAGCCGCGGATTACTGGGTAAGCCAGGTCTGGCTTTAGCCGGCGTGTTTATCGGTTGGGCTTCCGCCATTTTCGGAATTGGCGGTGGCTCTATGACTGTGCCGTTCCTGACTTGGCGCAGCCTCACTATGCAGCAGGCGGTTGCGACATCCGCCGCTTGCGGATTTCCTACTGCGGTTGTGGGTACGATTAGTTTCATGATTCTTGGATGGCACGACCCACTGCTTCCAGCGCATAGCCTTGGTTTTATTTACCTGCCTGCGGTGATCGGTATTGCACTCACCAGTATGTTCGTTGCCCCACTTGGAGCGAAGCTGGCACACAAGCTTTCACCCAGGACATTGAAGCTGCTTTTCGCCCTGATGTTGGTGGGGGTTGGAATTGATTTTCTGACCTGATCCGTCGGCTTGTAAGCGGCTCCTTTAAGTGAGCAGAGAGCACCATTGCGCGGCCCCATGGCAGGTTCCGGCATAGCCGGCTTCCAGCAAAGCATCCTAATGCTTGGCGCTAGCAGGCATTGCAGAGGTTTGAAATACCTCAAATGCTCAAAGGGGAAAGTTGGCTTCCTTGCTTTTCAACCGAGGGTCTGCTGCTAAGCTCCTTCAATTGCAGTAACAAAATCGGCAGTCCGCATTGGGTCAGTTTTCAAAAGGCAGGGATAGGTCAGTTCTCATTAGCGCCGGCTACTCGGGAGTCTTTATGCAAAGAACAACCCTGCCCGCCGCGATTGTTCTCGCCGGCTTCTCAATTGGGGCCAATGCCGCTGACGCTAACGGGCATGGGTTCATCGAGGACAGTCTGACGACCATCAGCAATCGCACCATGTATTACTCAAATGACAACCACGAAGGTGGTGCCGACTAACGTGAAACAGCTACAGCACTCAAGTTCGGGTTCGTTTCGGGTTTCACACAAGGCACAGTAGGTTTCGGCCTCGACGTGGCATCTCTGGTAGCTATTCACTTGGACGGGGGTAAGGGGCATCACCCCGACGCTAACACTTTCTTCCCCAGTGACACGGATGGCTCAGCAGCTCATTCATGGAGCAGAGCGGGTGCTAACGTCAAAGCGCGTTTCTCAAAAACCGAGATAGCAGTCGGTAATATTTTCACGCCCAGTCTGCCAATACTCTTAGCTACAGACTCGCGTTTGGTCATACAAAATTTCGGGGGGGGGATAATCACTTCCAAGGAAATCGACAGCCTTACGATTACCGCCGGCAAAATTGAACAGTCTTCTGGTAGGGCTACCAGCAACCCCACTGGACTGGCTGTTGCAGGTGGCACCAAGGACTCGAACGATTTCCGCTTTGCAGGCGGCGATTGGAAGCCTACCAAGGATCTACTACTCCAGTACTACTTCGCCAAACTTGAAAACTATTACACACAGAGTTACCTGGGATTGGTACACGTATTACCCCTAGGCAATGAGCAATCATTCAAAACAGATCGGCGATACTTCGACAGCAACTCTGATGGGAAAAACGGCGACGTCGGGTACCGCTTCAACAACAACGGCGGCTTTGCGAAAACACCTGGAGAGGTTGATAACAAGACCTGGTCTGCAATGTTCACCTACACCCTTGGAGGACATGCGTTCTTGCTCGGTCACGAAAGCGTCAGCGACGATGGAGGGTTCGTTTGGCTCAACCAAGGCAACGTCGTAGATAGCCGAAATCGACCGGAGGGTAACGGCGGTACTGCCTTCTACCTGTTTACGGATGCCATCGTGGGCAACTTTTCCCGAGCCGGCGAACAGACGAACTTTGGTCAGTATTCCTACGATTTTTCCAAGCTGGGTGTGCCCGGGTTGAAAACCTCGATCTCCTATCTCAAGGGTGACCAGATTAAGGATGTTGCCGGGGGAAGCGATCACGAGGAGTGGGAACGCGACATGCGGGTGGACTACGTCATTCAAGAAGGCCCTTTGAAAGGCTTTGGAACAACATTGCGCCATGGCACTTATCGCGGCGATAGCTCCGTGGTGCCGGACCAAGATCAAACACGCATTATTTTTAACTACAGCTATTCGCTGTAAATCCCTTGAGGGACCTGCACTCTCCTTGCCGCCGAGACGCATCGAGTACGGCTCTGTGTAGCCTGATCAGCGCATTGAAATCTTTCAGCGCACCACACCTCTGCTTGAGCGGTGTCATCTCATCCGCGAGGACGAAAATCGGCCCTGCCAATGGACAGCTTGGGCGCTAGACAGTGCCCGTCAGAACCAAGTGGACTAACAGCCGTGCCCATCGTATTGCTAAGCCACAACAGTGTGCCTGGCGAGGCCAATGCGAGCGCCTCGGCCATTTCAGTGAGTGAAACAGTCGATTGTAGTTTCTGGTCGTTCTCACGTGCTTGATTCAAGCAGACCATGACCCTCGCAGTTATCGATTTGCAGCCGGTCGTAGAGGCGCGAGCCCTAAATGCTCCACAGAAGGTATGCATTTTCCCAAGGAAGGCATAGGCGCCTTTGCACCGATTTCAAATTGCCCTACCTGCATCAATCCTCTTCACGTACAGGAACATTAGATGAACAAGTTATTCGCAGGTCTGGCCTTGGCGACGGCAATGGTCAGTTCGACCGCCGCGCTCGCCGCTCCGGTCAAACCGACCGTGGTGCTGGTGCACGGTGCCTTCGCCGATTCCAGCTCTTGGAACGGTGTAGTTAAGATCTTAGAGAAAGATGGCTACCCGGTGATCTCAGCCTCCAACCCTCTTCGTTCGCTCAAGGGCGATGCACAGTCGGTAGCCGATGTGCTGGCGAGCATCAAGACACCAATCGTCTTGGTCGGTCATTCTTATGGCGGTCCGGTCATCAGCGAAGCTGCCTATGGAAATGCCAACGTCAAAGCTCTGGTGTATGTCGCCGGTATTGCACCCGATGCAGGTGAATCCACTGCCGACTTGGCTGGCCGCTTCCCCGGTAACACCCTGGGTCCAACCCTGGCGCCACCGGTTGAATTGGCCGACGGCGGTAAGGACCTCTACATCCAGCAGGACAAGTTTCACGATCAGTTCGCTGCGGACGTCTCGAACGCCGACGCCAAAGTGATGGCTGCGACCCAACGCCCTGTGACCGCAGCAGCGCTCAATGAAAAGTCGAGCGAACCCGCTTGGAAAACAATCCCTTCATGGTTCGTTTACGGTGACAAGGACAAGAACATCCCGGCACAAGCCCAAGTGTTCATGGCTGAACGTGCGCACGCTAAAAAGACCGTTGTGGTCAAAGGCGCGTCCCATGTCGTGATGGTGTCCAATCCGAAGGTTGTCGCCAGCCTGATTGAAACGGCTGCCTCCGCCAAATGACGACTGCTCGCAACCGTCAATGGAGCGGTCGCGGCATTCGATCTACCGCATCTGGCCGCAAGGCCGGATGCACTTACAGACCCTCGACAATGTAGTCGACAAAACTGCGTACATTCATCGTTGGAGAATGTGTGATGACTTCAAAATTGCTTGTTCTAACCGCGACCGTCAGTTTTCTCTGTGGGCTAGTTTTTTCAGTTGCTGCATCCGCTGATTCAACCCCGGGCCCAGTCGCAGAAGGATCGCCAGTGTTTGGCGTAACACTCCCACCGGGCTACCGAAATTGGCAGTTCGTCAGCATCGCTCATGAAGAAGGTGACAAGCCTGACATTCGAGTCATTCTGGGAAATGATGTCGCCATGAAGGCGTTCCGGGATGGAACTCTTCCATTTCCAGATGGCACGATCATCGCTCGACTCGCTTACAAGTATGAGTCTTCCGCGCAAAACAACGCCGCCTTTGGCCGGGAACAGTCTTTCATCGCTGGGGAGCCCACCAACGTCCAGATTGAAGTCAAAGACTCAAAACGCTACGCCAGTACGGGCGGTTGGGGCTACGGGCAGTTTGAAAAAGGCAAACCCAATCCCAGTGAACAAATCATCAACGGCTGCTTCGCCTGCCATACAAAATTACCCCCGGCGACGGATCTGATCTTCACAAAATACTCCGAGTAACTGACAGTCTCAGGTACTCAGTTTCGTATCGATGGCCAGGTAAAGCTCGGCAAGCCTCCTTCAGCAAGCTGAAGACTTAACCAAGGACTCGATTACTCCGACTCGGATCGAGGACTTCTGCCCTCCAAGCTTTGAGTTGATCCTGGACAGATGATTTCTTCTCATGATTGTGCTTATGCCTTGTCCTCCTCGTCGGGGGAGAACAAGGTGGATCAGTCGCAGTGCATGGTGGCCGCTAACCGCCACAAAACTGACTTTCACTTAAGGCGGTTGGCCAATGGGTGTCTCTCTGCGATCAAGAAGACACGACTTACATCTATAGGCTGGACTTATCTAAAGGATTGCATATCGGTCTTGGACGCTATCAAGCAAGCGACAGAAGATTGCTTCACACCTGAGCACCACCCATTAAGCAATTCCAACGAAGCAAACTTGATAGAAGAAACCAGCTCTTCTACATCTAGGAGCCAGCATGTCCAGACTAACAACAATGGATGCGGAGACCATCAGTTCTCAGCCAGATGGGTTGCCTGAAAACGCCCGCCGCCTCGCTATATTTTCTTTGGCGATCGGTGTCGCCATGGCGTCACTCGACACCGCAATTGCCAATGTCGCTTTACCTGCAATAGCCACTCAATTGCAGACAACACCTGCATCATCGGTTTGGATCATCAACGTCTATCAGTTAGCGATGGTTGCAACGCTCCTTCCATTCGCTGCGCTGGGTGAAATCATCTCCTACCGGCGGGTTCTACTTTTCGGACTGTTTTTATTCACATTGGCATCGCTTGCCTGTGCTCTGGCCTGGTCGTTGCCTTCACTGGTCATAGCTCGGTTATTCCAAGGAATAGGGGCTAGCGCCGTTATGGGTGTCAATACAGCCATGCTTAAAGCTATTTATCCGACGCGCATGCTAGGACGTGGCTACGGAACCAATGCCTTGGTTGTTGCGGTTGCTTTTGCAATCGGACCGACCATGTCATCCCTCATTTTGTCAGTTGCCAGTTGGCCATGGTTATTCGCAATCAACGTTCCGCTTGGCTTGGTTGCACTTTTCCTGGGGCGTAAAGTATTGCCTGATACCCGCCGGGCGACTCACAAGTTTGATGGTCTGACTGCCCTCTACAACATAGTCGCGTTCAGCTTTTTGATTTTGTTATTCGGGGATGCTGCCCACCAAGAAAAATTCACTACCCTAGCATTGGAATTGGCCGCAACTGCCTTGTTCTTCGCACTGCTCTTGAATCGGCAGGCAGACCATAAGGCGCCGATGCTGCCGATTGATCTGCTGCGTCGGCCCATGTTTGCGCTTTCTGTCGTGACGTCCGTATGCACCTTCGCAGCACAAGGACTGGCGTTCGTAGCCCTGCCGTTTTATTTCTTTACGGCGCTTGGAAAATCCCCAGTAGAGGCTGGTTTTCTCATGACGCCATGGGCTGTCATGGTAGCGATAATGGCCCCAATTGCCGGACGCTTGAGTGATCACTATTCTCCCGGCGCATTAGGCGGAATTGGCCTTTCAATACTGGCGGTTGGGTTGGTAGCTCTAGTACTTATGCCTGATGCCCCGTCGACTTTGAACATTAGCTGGCGCATGGCTATGTCAGGCATTGGGTTTGGTTTTTTCCAAGCTCCTAACCTCAAAGGTTTTATGGGCAGCGCGCCACTGACACGTGCTGGCAGTGCAAGCGGAATGGTTGCTACGTCAAGATTGGTTGGACAGGCGATTGGTGCGGCGCTGGTTGCGTATTGCTTCATGTTATCGAGCGAGCATGGAGCAACGTTAGCGTTATGGGGAGCCGCTGGATTCGCAGCGACCGCAAGCATTGCAAGCTTTGCCCGAGTCGTTGCTGTGCGAACTTGAAATCGCGAAGGCCAGCATACTTTAATGACCGCTCAGCCGATTGCTCCCTCATAGGCAGTAATCGGCCGATTGTGTTGAAAAAGTCGGTTTGCTCGAACCACCCGCGTATTGACTCGTGAAAACGCCTTGTCTGCGCGCTGCTACGTGAAATCTGAGCTAGGAAGCCACTGCCGAAAGTTAGGATTTCAATCTACGACGCGTACTTTTCTGCCCTGGAAACCGAAGCCGACTTTTTCAACAGAATCGGCCAGAAGCAGCCCTTCGAGGTTAACCGCATTTGGCTCTTCATACACCACTGATATGGAGGAGCTATCCTTGGAAAACCGTTCAGGGTGACTCTCCGTATGCTCCAGATTTATTAGCCTGCTGTTCTTCCTGTTTTCACCGTCGCGTGAAAAACTGCGCGCTCTTTGCCGCTCACTTTTTGTCTGTTTTGATGGAACTGCCGATGGACATCATGGATACCAAGCAAGAAAACACCCTCGAAAAATCACTCAGGCTGGCGGCGGATGAACCGGCCAATCGACCTGACTTTTTCAAGACTCTGTTGAATTCCACTATCTACGTCCTTGGCACTGCCGGCACTGGCGAAGGTCAAGTCAACCTCGAGGCTGGTAGCAACATCAGCATCGCGCATTGGCAAAAGCCTGACGGCTCCGCTGTCATCCCGTTTTTTTCTTCGTTGCAAACACTACTAAGATCCATAGATAGCGAAGAGTCCTACGTAGAGATCCCGGCCAGATCGCTGTTTGAAATCACACTGGGCACCCCTCTTTTCCTCAATCCAAAGTCTCCTTACGGGAAAGAGTTTTTCCCGGAGGAAGTGCGCCATCTGCTCTCCGACGAGATCGGCCAAAAGCCGGTGCAGCGCACGGTCGAAAAAGACACCAAAGTGCTGCTCGGACAGCCGTCGCAATATCCGTCGAAGATGGTCAACTCGCTCACACAATTACTCGCCAAACATCGCAACGTAAAGCGTGCATTTCTGGCGTTGATGCATGACGCATCGTCTGATCAAAAGCCTCATCTAATCATTGGTATTGAAGCGGACGGAGATATTGAACTGGTCATGCGCGAAGCCGGCAACGTTGCCGGGGATACCGCTCCGGATGGCGACCCCGTTGACCTCTATCGCGTTCACGAAGGGGAATCAGGCCTTAGCGATTACTTCCTCAAGCAAACCGCACCCTTCTATGAACGGAAGTCGGCAGGCTGGCTGCGTTCATTGTTCGGCTTTGGCAAAGCGTGACAAAGATCAACGTCGTGCTAACCGCCGAGCAGGCCTGCGAAATCGTGCTTGGCCTGTTTGACGGCGTCATGAGAGATGGCAAACCTGAGCGTTTTGTCATTCAGTCATGTGAGCTTTCCGCCAACGGCCATTACTGGCCGGTTGCAGCCCTTTGCGACAGGCAACAATC
>NZ_JBJGXN010000002.1:0-677719 GCF_045447035.1 Pseudomonas sp. O230
TTCCCAAATACCTGCCAGTGCGTTCAAGCTTCGTATGACCAAGCAAAAGTTGTACGGCTCTCAGGTTCTTCGTCCTGCCATAGATCAACGATCTGTCACAATTTTGGTGGTCGCTACCCCTAACGATATCCAAGCCACTCAAGCTGACTTCAACAAATAGGCTTTTCGGCATGGACTTCTGACTAGGGAATGATTTGCTTTTCGCGTTTCATAAAAGAGCGCAGAAATAAATCACTCCCCTGCCCTCTTGATTTGATAGCGCATGGCCGATAAAGGCTCTTAGCCACCACTAAAACTCATGGAGGACAGGTTGTGAAATCGATGCTGGGATCAGTGAAAGGTATGTTGGTGCTGCTGGTGGTCGCTTGCAGCCTGGGCTTTGGCGCGATCGTTATCGGTGGCGTCGCGGCGTTCGGTCAGATGGATCGGGCGGCGATTGAGATGGGGCAAGGCAAGGATGTAGTGGCCGACATTCTTCCGCCGCCGTTGTACGTGATCGAAGCGCATTTGATCGTCTACCAACTGATGAACAGCGGCATTGACACCGCGCTGGGGCTGAGCAAGCTTCATCAGTTACGCACCGATTTCGATACGCGCAACGCTTACTGGCTCGCCTCCAACCTCAATGATGCAGTTAAAGGCAGCCTACTAGGCGCCCAAAAAAAAGCCTCCGACACCTATTTCAGCGCGCTTGAAACACACTTCATTCCGGCCCTGCAACAAGGCAATCAAGAAGCCGCCAACACCGCGTTCGAGGAACTGAAAGCCGCCTATGACCTGCACCGCCTGGGCGTCGACAAAACCGTTCAGGTCGCCAATGCCTACGCAGACGCGCAACTGGTGGAGATGAGCAACACCGCCAGCAACGCCCGTTGGCTGTTGGGAATGGTCGGCGGCCTGAGCACCTTGGTCGCCTGGCTGATCTACACCTTCGTCGCCCGCCGGATCAAAACTCTGCTCGGCGCCGAACCTGCCGAACTGCGCCAGGAAATGGCCCGTTTCGCCTCAGGTGACCTGCGCAACGATAACCGTCCTCCCATTGCCGGCAGCGTGCTGGCCGGCCTGGCCGAAGCCCGGGAGCGCATTCGCAAGCTGGTGGCCGATACCGCCGCTGGCGCTGAATCGGTGGACGTACAAGTCAGCAGTGTAAATATTGCACTTGAGCAACTGAAGGAAAACTCCACGTGCCTCGCCGAATCAGCGCTGATCTCTGGTGTGGCCATGGAACACATTTCCAACACCATCACTCACATCGCCAAACAGGCGGTGGCGGCACAGACATCTGTCGGCCAAGCGGACGATCAGGCTCGCGCCGGTGACAGCGCCCGCCTGGAAAGCCTGGAGAGCGTGCAGCGCCTGGCAGCGGCCAGCCGCGAGACGCAATCCTCGGTCACCGACCTAGGCACACAATCGAACAAGGTCAGCGGCATCGTACTGACCATTCGGGAAATTGCCGCGCAAACCAATTTACTGGCGCTCAACGCCGCCATCGAGGCCGCCCGTGCCGGTGAACAAGGCCGTGGCTTTGCCGTGGTCGCCGATGAGGTGCGCAAGCTGGCCGAACGCACGACGAACGCGACTGCGGAAATCGAGTCATTGATCGACGCCATCCGCCGCAGCATCGAAGGTGCCGTGCAAGCGATCCAGCGCAGTGCTGGGGACGTCGACGTTGGCATCAAGACGGTGGTGGCGGCCGGTGAGTCGTTGATGGGCATTCAGGACCGCATCGCGGTAGCGACTCAGGCGATGTTGGAGATTGTCGCCGCCACCATTGAAGTCACCAACGCCTCGCGCAAAGTCACTTCCAGTATGGAAGAAGTTGGTCAACTCGCCGACGCCGGCAACCGCTCGGCCGCCACAACGGCCGGCGCCGGTGAAGTACTACAGAGTGTTTCGCAAAGTTTGCGTACCGCATTAAAGGCGTTCGCGTTTTAAATCTTGCACGCAGACAAGCCAGCTCTCATGCATTTGTGGGAGCGGGTTTGCCTACAAAAAAAGGCAGAAAACGACCCAAAGCATTTTTTTGGTAAAGATTTCGGCGCTGTTAGGGTCCGGCATTGGCTCGCCCGTTCGGAAGAGAGTTGTCAGCGTTACGTCTGAGTTAAATGGAGCGCATGGGCGCTGGGGATATCTATCCCCCATATAAAACCTGGGTGGCATGATGAAGGAAGCGCAAAGAAAGCTGGCTATTACCGCCTGGAAACAGCTCTTTACTCTGTCCGCAAACCGCATCGACGATGAGGACAGATACTACAGATTGCTGAGGTCTGCTGACGACATGGAGCGCGAAGGCCTGATGACTAACACTGAGTGGCTCAAGCTCGCTCAACAAGCCGGGACACTGTTCTCTAGCACAGCAGAGTGCATGGCCGGGCCGAAGTAAGACAAATGGTACGATTTTTATTAAAACGATGATTTGGTGAAAGTCTCCCTTTCCTACTTACAATGCACCGTCCATAACTCGTCGATTCGCGTAGTGAAACTCTGACTAATCATCTCCCGCCGCATGCCCCAATCTGGGTTGCTCGGCACACTGGCGGTACGCAACGTTCCCCTCCCCCACCGCCCATTAATCTGGTCCAGCACGGCCATTATCCTCGTGGCTTCGGCGGGCTGTGATACAGCGAACAAATCGTCAGTGTATTGTCCTGGCTGGCAAAGATTGAGCAGCATGACTTCCGCCTTACTGAATTTGAATCCAGGACGAAACACACGTTCCACCGCGTCCACTGCTGCCTTGGTCAACAGCCGGACATCGTCAGTTGGATACGGCAAATCCACTACCACACCATTAGCGAATTTCGCTTCCTCCGGATTGAACATACCCGTGCGAATGCTGACGCGGATCTTCTTGCAGACTGATCCCTGGGCACGAAGCTTTTCCGAAGCGCGCATCATGTACATCGCCACCGCTTCTTTAATCGGCGGCAACTCCGTGAGGCGTTTCCCAAACATTCGACTGCAACAGATTTCCTGCTTCGGTGGATCAGGTTCCTCTAGCTCAAGGCAATGGGTGCCGGCCAACTCCCGGGCAGTCTTTTCGATCACCACACTGAATTTACTGCGCAGCATCCAAGGATCAGCCTTGGCCAGGTCCATCGCCGTTTTGATGCCCAATGCATCCAAATGTATTTTCATGCGCCGACCGACACCCCATACCTCGGACACATCGGTATTGCGCAGCACCCAATCGCGTTTGAATGGATCACAGATATCAACGACCCCACCCGTTGCCGCTTGAAGCCGTTTCGAAGTGTGGTTCGCGAGTTTTGCCAGGGTTTTGGTGTGAGCAATTCCGACTCCCACCGGTATGCCCGTGCAGCGCAGAACCTGGCTGCGAATTTGACGCCCGAGAGATTCCGGGTTTGCGATTCCCGCTAAATCAGCGAAGGCCTCGTCGATGCTATATACCTCCACCACCGGCACCATGGATTCAATCTGGGACATAACACGTTCACTCATGTCGCCATACAACGCGTAGTTCGAGGAGAAAGGAACGATGCCGTGCTGCTTGAGTTTGTGCTTGATCTGGAAGTACGGTTCCCCCATTTTCACGAAGGGTTTCGCGTCGTAACTTCGCGCTATTACGCATCCATCGTTATTGCTCAAAACGACGATGGGCACACGTGCAAGATCAGGCCGAAACACCCGCTCGCAACTAGCGTAAAAGCTGTTGCAGTCAATCAGGGAAAACACCGGTAACGACTTACTAGACATGGCTACGAACGCTGCTCGTGATCACGCCCCAAATTGAAAGCTCATCCCCCTCCAGAACGTAACGTGGTGGGTATTTGGTGTTCTCTGAAAGCAGGATCATTTGAGTGCCGCGAATGCACAGGCGTTTACAGATGGGTTCGTTGTTCAGCAGCGCCACGACAATGTCGTTGTGACCGGCCTCTAGGGCACGATCGACGATCGCCAAATCAGCATCGAAAATACCAACACCTTGCATGCTGTCCCCGGCAATCGACACTAAATAAACGTGTGGAGCCCGGATATTCAAAATCTCATCCAAGGAGATATGTTGTTCGATGTGATCCGCAGCCGGTGATGGGAAGCCGGCCGGCACACGAAAGGAGCATTTTGGAACCTGAATTCCGCCTTCAGCTATAGGACCCACGATGGTAAAGCTCATGGCAATGCCTTATACAAGTACTGTATTTATGCACAGTAAACGTTGAAGCAGCTTTGCGGTCAATTTTTTGTGTGGGAGTTTTCGACAAGCGGAGGATTGTCGTGCTCGGTGCTAAGCTTTTCGTCTTCTAGGAGGACGAAGCTCATACCAACCAACGACCTGATCCCTTCCCTGCTTTATCGCTTGAATGAAAACCAAATCGCGATCGCCGCGGCCGTTGAGGAGCTTGCCCTGTGCGTAGACAAACTTGGACACGCGACAGTTGCCGAGAATGTGCGCAGCACCTTGGCTACCTTGGATTTGAACTTGGCGCACATCACCCGCGGAATCGCGGACTTGATGAATGATTGAACGCTCGTGCGGTCGGCAAAAAAGACGCTAGGAGCGATGACCAAGCGAAAAAAACCAATAAAAAACCCGCGAGAAACGCGCGGGCAAAAAGGGATAAAACGAGGAGTTCACAAAACTAGAGCATTTCATTGGACAGCCGATTTGAAGCAAACTCCAGCATAGCGGGTTATTCTGTTTACGCAGGAAACTACAATTTTTATTCGCGGCGACCGCGTTGTTTGCTTCGCCCATTTTGAAGCCATGATGATCACTGCACTCAGGCGCATCTGGCGGAAGATCCATTTCGTGAGAAAAGCGACCTACGAGTTACACAAATTTTTGCCCCCTTTCCTCAGGCGGACAGCCCGCAAATCGACCCCTACCTAACGCGAGCGACGAACGACGAATTACCACCCGCTGGTAATCGCCCGTCGCAGCTTCAATCGACGACCACGCCCCCGATGGTCCCCTTTCGGCGCAGCCGGCAACAGGGAAATCTTCCTCGGGCTAAACTGCTTTTGGACTTTGGAGATCTACAATGGCACGTCGAAAAAAGCATCACCCTACAGTAAGCGGTAGCTCCACCCCCCCTGAGATCCCTATGCCTATAAAATCTCGGCAGGGTGTGCCCAGGGCAAAACTCGACCTCGCTACACTCTTAGCCGAAACTCCCGAGCACAGCATCGATTTTCAGTGGGAAGCTATGTCACCCGTTGACCGTGAATTTCAATGAGTTGATGTCAACACGGCTCAACATCACTGCCATTAACAACCTGTTTCCCCAGTGAACTGCTACGGGAAAAATGCTGGCCCGCGGGAGTCATGGACTGCTCCCAAGTCAGCCTCTCGCGAAGGTCAGAAAACGGCCAACAGCGGCTGTCGGTTCAAGCCTGCTTTTAGGCCAGCACTCGACTGTCAATGGTTCTGGTAAATTGGAAGACATTCACTATTTATTTGAGAACCGCGATCAATGAGAGTTATTCGTAGCAAAGACTACACCGCCACTCGCGCTTGGGGTGCTTACGACATAGCTAACATTGATGGAACCACCGTCCGCCTTCACTGGACCGATCAACCATACAAATGGCATGTCAATGATGGGGAGGAAGTTTTCGCAGTCCTCGACGGCACTGTAGATATGCATTATCGAGAGTCAGGCATCGAGCACATCGTGACACTGGTGGTAGGGGACGTGTTTTTCGCAGGGATCGGCTGTGAACATGTTGCACACCCTCGTGGAGAAGCACGGATTCTGGTTATCGAACGTGAGGGTAGCGTTTGAGCTGAGTAGGATATCGCTCGTCATTACAGCTGGTTCACAGACCGTTTAAGATCCATACAGCCCATCGTCAATGGGTGAAATAACCTGTTAAAACACAAGTTCCCTGGTGAATTAATGAGTGTTGAGGTGGATCTCCAATACCCTCATCACTAAACCTCCACCAGGTCGCTATACCGCTGGACGTAAAAAAAGAAACAAGCAGCGAAGACTTAGACATTGAAGGCCAACCACAGAACGCCATCAAGGTCGTTTGGCTTACGTCACAATAGTTCTTCAAGCGCACGACTGCTCAGGTCGAAAGCCCCCTTTATCGATGGCATTGCCCAAGCCGCAGTGAAAAATCGCGACCTTGGTTGGCCAGCTTTTACCAACCCGAGCAGCGATGAATGCCTAGGCGGAAACGAGTCGGCAATCAATTGGCGTGCCCGTCAGTAGAGCCAACGAAAGACCGCATTGTCTAATCTGCTGTCGCGCCAGTGACGAGAATTTTTGCCATGATGTCCTTGCGTTCCAATCATGGTATTCAGGAGGAAACCCATCATGACCAAAGCATTAAGGATTACCTAGTTCTCAATCGGTAGAATCAGCTTCAACCAAAAGCTTGAGGTAATCATGGAAACCCTGGGAAATCTCGAATCCTTCGTCCGTGCCGCAGAGTCCAGCAGCTTTTCCGAAGCCGCGCGACGCTTAGGGATTTCCTCAGCCGCGGTGAGTAAAAATGTGGCGCGACTTGAAGCCAACCTTGGTACGCGTCTGTTCCACCGCAGCACGCGAAGTCTCACCCTCACCGAGGCGGGAGAGTTGTTTTACCAACAAGTCGCGGAAGGCCTTGAAACCATTCAGGGTGCAGTGAACCAGCTTGGCGAATCACGAAAAATCCCCGCAGGGCGACTGCGTGTTAGTTTGTCGCCGACTTTCGCTTACGATTATGCATTGCCAGTGCTAAAGACTTTTATGGAGCGATACCCCGCTGTCGTGCCCGATTGGCAGCTGGAAATGCGTCGCGTGGATTTGATAGGTGAGGGTTTTGATGTCGCTATCGGTGGCGGCATGGAATTGTCACCTGGCGTTGTGGCACGCGAACTGGCCAAACTTCATCTCGTGGTTGTCGCTGCGCCGGCATGGCTGGAAGGCAAGCCTATACCCACTGAGCCCTGCGAGTTGCAGGGAGTTGATGGCATCGTAATGCGCTCGACTAGCTCGGGACGTTTGCTGAACTGGACGCTTCGTGATTCAAACGAAGGACGGGTCGACATCAATCTGAAACCGGTGGCGATCATGAACGACCCGGAAGCGTTGTGTAGATGTGCTGTGATGGGGTTAGGTGTCGCGCTGCTACCTTTGGATCGCGCGTTGCCTTGGTTGCAGCGCGGTGAGCTGATTCGATTATTGCCTGATTGGTATGTGGATCTAGGTGTGGTCTCGATTTACTACTCTTCAAAAAAATCTTTGCCTGCCAAAACAAGGGTGTTTGTGGACTTCCTGTTGGAGCATTTTCAAGAATCACTCTGCCAACATTTACGTGCCGATTGACGCCTACTGCAATTAAGCCAGCATGGATCACTACACACAATAATTCGGCTTTGCTTTCCTCCGCTTTCGACCAAGGAAAATATTTCCAGTTGCGCACCTTGGTTTTCAAATTGGACGAACCACCTCGCGCACTCGCGTGTGTATACCGATAACTTTTTCCAAGCTTTTCAGTTCCTGCTTCTTAGACCTTTGGTGCTGTGCGACCGAGGAAAAATAATCCGGCATAAGAGAAAATTTAATTAGTACTTTATTCCTCTTAACGAAACAGTCTACTTTTATTATTCAGTTGGTAGTACAGCGCATTACCGATGGTCATATTTCCGAAAATTTCGGCATCACTCCATTTGCCTCCAAGCTAGACTTTTGATGAATATGCGGAGGTCAGCCATGTCTCGCATCCCAAAGAAAACATCAGGAATTAAAAAAACAGCCAAACTGAGTAATATTAAATACCCAGACACATGTAAGAAGTCTACATCCTCGCTTGGAACGGAGCTGGACTTGATCATATTGCTGGCAGAATTACCAGAGAATCTCTTGATTTTGGCTGATAGCGAAGGCAACCCCTAAACCAGATTGGAGAGTTGATATGAGTGGCCTTAACGTGGTGCTGGCACGAAACACAAATGATGCAGCGAAAAGCATTGGCCCGTATTCTCAGACAGTTGCATTCTCCCATTACAATTACATCTCGGCTCAATTGCCGCTTGATCCAGCATCAGGGAAGCTAGTCTCTGAAAACGTAAGGGATCAAGCCAAGCAATGCTTCCAAAACATAAAGTCGATTGTGGAAAGCATCGGGCATTACATGGATGACATCATTAAAGTAACTATCTATTTAAAAGACATTACAAACATTGACTCTGCACACGAAGTATATTCCACATTCTTCCCCAACTACGTACCGGTTCTCACAACAATCGCAGTTAAAGATCTGCCTATGGGCGCATCAATTCAAATTGAAGCACTTGTGTCGAATGGCGAAGGTACTATCGAGGGAGCGCCACAAGAAGGTAATCTTATAAAAACTTCCCGAAATACTGACAGTGCACCATCGTGCCTATTATTCTCTCAGTCTGTTGCATTTTCACATTACAATAATATCTGTGCTCAGTTACCCATAGATTCATCGACGCGTAAATTGGTGGCGGGGGGCGTGAAAGAGCAAGCTGTGCAATGCTTAAAAAACATTCAAAATATCTTAAAAAGCCTAGATGTACCTTTAGATGATATCGTCAAAATCAATATTTATCTTACAGACTTAATGAATATCGACGCCGTGGACGCAGCTTATAAGGCTTTTTTTCCGCATTCCGCGATCGCCAGATCATTGGCCTACTACCCTGCGAGAACATTAGTTGCTGCGTCAGCCTTGCCTATGGGTGCACTAGTACAAATTGAAGCGGTAGTATCACATGGAAATGGTACGCCACCGCAGCTTGTTGAGGACAGACATGGAATAGTGATTAAAGCAAACAATGCGGCAGATGCACCGAAGCATCCCTTATCAACACAATCTGTTGCATTCTCTCATTACAACCATGTATCAGCACAATTACCCCTCGACCCAAAAACTGGTGAATTGGTCGGTAGCACCATGAAAGAACAGACAGAACAGTGTCTGAAAAATATCAAATCGATTGTCGAAAATGTTAATCACTTTTTAGGAGACATAGTGAAGATCAATATCCACCTCAAAAACATCGACGATATAACAACCGTTAATGAAATTTACACGAAATTTTTCCCTGACGGCATCCCTGCACGAACAGTGATAGGTGTTTCCGCGTTACCTCACAATGCGCTGGTTCAAATTGATGCAATTGTTTCGAATGCAGAAGGAACACCTCCAAAGCTATGAAAGTAATTTATTTCAACATGGAGCCATCTTGGAGGAATCTATTGGGACCTAGGCACGGTACTCATACGTGCTTGGGTTGGTGGCGATTCAGGGTATAAATAACCTGCCCTCCTCCCGGTCGTTGTTCTGAGAACCAAATCACGACTGAAGTAAAAATTAGCATCAGGTGTAATAATTCGCTCTAACATTTCCGTATATAAAAACAATATTCAGTATTCTTTCGATGTATGCACTGCCGATTAAAATATTGTTAAAACCTCACTGATAGGTGACGCAAATACAAAATCCTGGCCCATACTTACCTCTCGCCTGATCCACACCTCGTTGTCATAGAAGCTCTCCAAAAATGCCTCCGCAGCAACGTACCAATGCTGCTCTCCGACATTTCTCTTGGACCTTCGTGTTTATCAGGATTGAACTGCTGTTTGTCTCGATTGGGGTGGTCTATAGCCGTTGAGAAGGGAAGTTCACCAGTTTGCCGATTGCTGGCGGCCACCGCACACACACTGATTTTCTAAAGGTGGACGCATGAAAAAGCTCACAACGGCATTTGGCGCTCCTGTTGTCGACAACAACAATACTCAAACAGCAGGCGCCCGCGGCCCTGCTCTCCTTCAAGATGTATGGTTCCTCGAAAAACTCGCTCACTTTGACCGCGAAGTGATCCCTGAACGTCGTATGCACGCCAAAGGGGCAGGTGCCTACGGCACCTTCACTGTTACTCACGACATCACGCGCTACACCAGGGCAAAACTGTTCTCGCAGATAGGCAAAGAAACACCGATGTTCACGCGCTTCTCCACTGTCGCCGGCGAGCGCGGCGCGGCTGATGCAGAACGTGACATCCGCGGTTTCTCGATGAAGTTCTACACCGAAGAAGGCAACTGGGATTTGGTGGGCAACAACACTCCCGTGTTCTTTATTCGGGATCCTTTGAAATTTCCTGACCTGAACCACGCCATCAAACGTGACCCACGCACCGGGCTGCGCAACGCGAATAACAACTGGGATTATTGGACCTCGTTGCCGGAGGCGCTGCATCAGGTCACGATCGTCATGAGCGATCGCGGCATACCCTCCAGCTTTCGCCACATGCACGGTTTCGGTAGTCACACGTTCAGCTTCCTTAACGCCGCAAATGAACGCTTCTGGGTCAAGTTCACACTCAAGACCCAGCAAGGGATCAAGAACCTATCGGATGCCGAAGCGGGACAACTCATTGCCGGAGACCGTGAGACCCATCAACGCGATCTGTACGAAAGCGTTGAGCGGGGTGACTTCCCGCGCTGGACGCTGTTCATCCAGGTCATGCCAGAAAATGAAGCTGGTAGCTATCACTTGAACCCGTTCGATCTGACCAAGGTTTGGCCGCATAAGGACTATCCACTGATCGAAGTTGGCGTGATGGAATTAAATCGCAACCCGGAAAACTTTTTCGCAGAAGTCGAGCAGGCAGCATTCAACCCTGGCAACGTCGTCCCTGGCATCAGTTTCTCACCGGACAAGATGCTGCAAGGTCGATTGTTCTCCTACGGTGACGCGCAACGCTACCGTCTAGGCGTCAACCACTCGCAGATCCCAGTCAACAGCCCGCGGTGCCCGGTCCACAGCTACCACCGTGACGGACCAATGCGCGTAGATGGCAACATGGGCGGCACAATTTCCTACGATCCGAACAGCTATGGGGAATGGATAGAGCAGCCGGAGTTCGCGGAGCCGCCGCTGAGCATCGAAGGTGCTGCCGATCACTGGAACCATCGTGTCGACGAGGATTACTACTCGCAGCCTGGTGATCTCTTCCGTCTCATGACTCCAGAGAAGCAATGGCTGTTGTTCGAAAACACCGCACGCGCTATCAACGGTGCGTCGGAAATGGTGGTCGAACGCCACATATCAAACTGCACCAAAGCTGACCCGGCTTATGGAGCAGGTGTAAGGGATGCGATTGCACGGCTTGGGTGAAACCTAACTAGTAATTTCTAGGCGCCAGGCCTACAGCGTGGCGCCTTGTCTTTTTTTACAAACCCTACGCTTCATAATCTTTCAAGAGTTCCATTGATCGAATTCGGTGAACACGACAGTAATCACCCAGTCACAACCACCTAGGTCCACTAACATAAAGGATCTGAAACATGGTTTTTTAACCATATCCCCTTTCGTTATCGACTGATCCCCCCGCCTGTATTCATCAAAGACGATCATTTAAAACCCTTAATCGATGCTGTAAAACGCACCAGAGCCGAAGGCAGGTCGGGGCGCTGTGGTGGGCGCTAAGGAATAATTACAGTAGGAGTTGACCCCCACCGAAGCCACCTACTTGTGCGCATCTACGGAATCTGCCGAAAACTAGAGTCATCTACCGAGGGGCTAATTGAGGCTTGAAGATCTTCTTCAGTAAGGTGCAGTCACGAAAACGAGAAAGGCCCTGCAAGCGTTTACCAGCAGAGCAATTCTTTTTGTTTATAAAGCCCGGCTCGGGCGGACGCAACCAAGGGGGTCACGCCATACGATGGGTCTGAGTGCGATCCGAACCGTCAGACGCGACTTGCACGCTTGGCGTATGATCTGAGCCATCTGCGGCAAGAATTTGGCCTTGTTGAGTGTGGTCCGCCCCATCGGAGGCAAGGGCCTGGCCTTGTGGCGTACGATCCCCCCCATCGGAGGCAAGAGCCTGGCCTTGTGGAGTGTGGTCCGCCCCATCTGAGGCAAGAGCCTGGCCTTGTGGCGTGTGGTCCGCCCCATCGGACGCGAGGGTTTGGCCTTGTGGCGTACGATCCGAGCCATCCGAAGCAATAGTATGTTGATATTCAGCGGTCTGAGTGAAAAATTGATCTTTCTGAGTGCTCGGTACCGCAAATGCGCTAATGCTGAGTGCAAAGGTGGTGACAGCAAGTAATTGGGTAACAGTTTTCATGATGTGTCTCCTGTCGAGTTCGCTTTATTTGCATTGCTGAGAAGTAATTGCCTGTTTGTGAAGCAATCTTCTGCCGATTGGGCGATAGCGTCCAAGACCGATATACAATGCAACGCATAAGCAAAACCTATGCATTGTGAGTGCGGAATTCACAGTCGAAATGCCAGAGGTCCTGTTATCTCGGACGGAGGTCGGTAGCGTTATGTCGCGCAGGTGAACGCAGGGAGAACCGGGACACCAGCGAATCCAGTTTTCAGAAGGGGGGCGGCGGATGGGGGAGACTTACCTGAAAACTCTTGGTCCGAATGCATAGCCACGAATATATGGCTGCGTCGCCATGCAACTGAGTTCGTTTACTTGGACTGAACCTGAACTACTGCCCCAAGTTGCTCCGGCGTGCCGGCCACGATCACCAAATAGCGATTTTGCTCAGGCGCATAGTTCTGCACGATCTGCCGGATAGGACCAACTGCATTGACGACTGCCGAACCTGCCGGGTTTGTCGTGAACGCAGACAAGGGTTGTAAGGGACCGCTACCGTCGGGTTGGTTAGACAACGCCAATATGTAGGGCTGCTTAGGTTCTAGCCCCGTCACAGCGGCTTGCAACACCTGAATCAGTCCTTGATCGAATAGCGCGACGCTGGTTGGAGGCTGATCAGCAGTTTTACCCACGACCTGTAGGCTGAGGTGCGCGGCTTGAGCCGCGACACCTAGAGGCTTGAGGTTGTCAGTCCCCGTCCCCTTCGTAACTGCGTTGGGTACGTAGGCGATAGCCTGTGGTGCTTGGCCGATAGGAATATTGGCTACTACCTTGTTGCTCAGTGTATCGATCACCGCATACGCATCGGCATTTTCCAGCCCTACGTAGATACGGGTTCCATCGCCGGATGGCCACACTCCGTGAGGAAGATTGCCGACGGGAATAGTTGCTACCTTCTCAAAATTGTCCGTGCGATAAACCTGCACCTGATTCAACCCACCAACAGTGATATAGGCAAATGAACCGTTGGCGTTGTTGACCAGATTGACATGGTTGGCGATGGGACCGATATCCAGGGTCTTGAGTGGCTTGAAAGGTGGAGTAGCTTCAAACACCTGGACTTTTCCCGTGTCCTTCAAGGTGAACCAAACCTGCTTGCCATCAGCAGATGCGGCAATGTTTGGGCAGAACGGGCTTACCTGTGGCACATGACCAACAATTGTGTGGTCAGCTACGGACACCACTACCGTCTCTGGAGTGAAGGACGAGCAGACGTAACCGTACTTACCGTCTGGAGAAAATATCTGCATGCCGGGCCCCACTGGCGTCTTGATCCTCATTGTCTCTTGGTAGGTTTTGGCATCGATAACCGACACATAATCCTCGCCGCGCACCGTCACCCAGACTTCCTTGCCATCGGGCGTAAAGAACGCCTCGTGAGGCGCACGGCCAACATAGGTCTTGTGCTTAACGGAGTTGGTTTCGGTATCGATAAACGTCACCGAATTGGTGCCGACTGATACCACCACCAAGGTCTTGTGATCAGGTGAAAATCCCAGGCCGTGCGTTAGCACTTCTCCACGATAGAGCGGGCTGAGGTTTGTCGGTTGGGGATCGCCCAAGGGAATTACACCGAGCACTTTGTTATCGACAGGATCGGTTACTGAGACGGTGTTCGAGAACTGCTCTGCCGCATACATTCGGTCTTGGTGGGTGATGGGGATATCCTGCGCAGAGGCTTTCCCAGGTATTTGGCCAGCGAAACTGACTACGGAACCGGACAGCAACATCGGGGTGATCAACGCTATCAGGACCACTGGGAGCTTCATGAGAATCTCTCCTACTTTTTGTAAAGTCAGGTCTGTGCGGCTCAGGGTTGGGCCACAGAGGGAGTCTGAGAGGGAGAAGCGACTGACGCTGGTAACGGAGCACCTATGGCCAGTTTCATTGCGGCAATTTCCTGCTGCTGCTCGACGATGATTTCTTGGGCGAGCCGTCTCAGTTGTTCGTTTTTCCCATACTTGAGAAGAGTCATCGCCATGTCGATTGCACCTTGGTGGTGTGCGCTCATCATGATGACGAAGTCATGATCGACGTCCCCAGTAGGCTCGACCTCCATTCCCTTCATCATCCTTTCCATGGCGACATTGTTTTCGCTAAGGAAGGGCGTACCTAAGCTGGAGTGGTTGGACGGATCAGCATTCTCCGTAGCCTCGTGAGCAATAGCTGGGAACGCCGCTATCAGGGCAAGAATTGAGAAGCTAATGCGGATTTTGTGAGCTAAAAAGATCGGCATGACGGATCCTCAATTTGAGCCCACAAGCAGGATGAACGAAGGAAGCCTTCACTCGACTCCGCCAAGATATGCTCCTATGAAAAACAGTGCCAAGCGACGTGTTCTTCGAAAGTCATCCGCGACCTATCCGGTTTGACTAGATCGCAAATGGATCCAAATTTTGTAGAACGCGTCGGCTATAACGCATGAATCTTCATATCGCCGTCATCAGATGTTGTCTACTGACAGGAATAACAATGACCGCTCACTACGTGCAAAATAATGAAAGGGCTTGGCCTGCCCATAACTTCGAGTAAAAGTCCCCCCTCTTGTTTCGCGGTCACCGAACGTACCCGCGATAGGGTATAGACGATGCCCATCGCGGCGTCGTCTCACCACGGCTGGTAAAATTTATGAACGCTGCCGCCCATCACTCATAGCATCGCCTCACCGGAATCGGCACTAGGCTAAAAGGTAGGTTTTGCCTGCGTCCTTGCAGGAGACTCCTCAATCGAGGCTATCATCATGATCAAAGATGGCGTTGGTGACATTGCGGCTGCGTCAGTGAACACCGCTTTGGACACCGTTCTAATATTGACAGCTGCCGGCCAATCCACAGCCTCCGCGGTCGAGTCGTCACGCATATTGACGATCGAATCCGTGCGGAGTCTCTTGGAGCAGCAGCTTGGGAACAAAAGCGCATCCGTCATTACGCACAAGCTAGCCACGTCCTCTGTGGTATGCGCTCCCGCGGCGTTGAGTTGCAAAGCGAAAAGCGGTAGGCGTGTTCGGATTACTTGAACCAGCTGCGTGAAAATTGAAGGCCCTCGGCAGTCTGTCCAGGGCCTATTTCTGCATCAGATATCCGGATCTACGACACCGTGTATTAGCTGCCATTAGCAATAATGACAACCAGTCCAAGGGCTGCTGGATCCGAAGGCTAGAGCCAGAGTTCGGCTCCTAAGCCACTGAGACTAACAAAACATGGTCCGCTATGTTCACCTACACCCTAGGCGGCCATGCATTCATGTTGGGCCACGTGAGCGTCAGCGATGATGGCGGGTTTGTATGGCTTGATCAGGGGAACGTTGTCGATGGCCGCAGCCGTCCGGAAGGCAACGGCGGCTCCACCTTTTACTTATTCACGAAAGCTAATGTTGGTACATTTTCACGAGCTGGCGAACAGACGAGCTTTGGTCAATATTCCTATGATTTTTCCAAGGTGGGCATACCTGGGCTCAAAGCTTCAGCGGCATATTTAAGTGGCGACCAAATCAAGGACGTCAGAGGTGGCAGTGATCATAAGGAGTGGGAGCGGGATCTCAGGATTGACTACATCGTCCCCACTGGCCTGTTGAAAGGATTCGGGACAACCCTGCGCCATGGCACGTACCGCAGTGATGGCTCGGGCATTGCTGACACGGACCAGACAAGGCTGATTTTTAACTACAGCTAGTAGTTACGGAGAAAGCCATCTTTCGAGACTTGAGATAAGAGGCGGAGTTGAGATAATCAATTTCGTCGAGGTCTCTCAAATCCGAGTGACATTCAACTCCTACCAATTCACTCCGTCATTGCAAAATGACGTGGCCGTCAACGCACTCCACTGCGACAGGTTCCAGGTGGGCTCCCTTGCATGGACCATCAATGCAGTGTCCATCTTCAAAACGAAAGACCGCACTGTGGTGAGCACACATCAAATACTTGCCCCTGTAGGTGCAAAATTCATTGGGACGGTAATCGAGTGGCACTGAAAAGTGGGGACATCGATTAATGTAGACCCGTACCTCCTCACCTTGGCGTACAGCGACCAACCCCGCAGCATGGAACTGCGTGTGTTCGGGCAGCCCCAGCGCACAGCCGTCTACGATGTCTTCCAATCGACATAGCGTAATGACAGCCATCACCTCCCCCTCGACTCTGGGTTACCGAGACTCCAATTCCAGGGTCTGATTTCTATGTTGGCGAACAATCCAGCCCGTACGTAAGGATCGTCGTTAACGAATGCCTCTACTTCAACAAGGCTCGCTGCTTCAATGACAAGCAGGGTCCCATTCATAGCAACGCCAGTTTCGTCGAGAGTTGGACCACCCAGTCGCACAACTACACGATGCGCATCGGTAGCCCGTAGATGCGCGCGATGGTCCGGCCGTAGACGTTGGCGTAACGCTAAGGAGTCCGGATGGTCGGTTGCGAATACCGCAAAAAATTGGCCCATGCGTCACACGGATTCCATGACGAATTCATAACTAGCACGTCTAAACGGCAATTGGATATCCAACCCAGCAGATAGGTCGTCGTGCGTAAACCGTTCCTCGTAGATAACCTGCAATGACTGTTTAACGCCAAACACTGCGTCGGATTCGAGATACGGATCATCGTGATTGAAGAGGTGCGTGACCAGCTTCTTATAGCCCGGTACCTCGATCATGAAATGCAAGTGTGCTGGCCGCCAAGGGTGACGCTTGGCTGCATTTAGCATCCGACCGACCGGGCCGTCGGTTGGAATTGGATAGCAGACAGGAACGATGGTGCGAATAGCGAAATAACCGTTGGAATCTGTCCGATACCGACCGCGGAGATTTCCAAATGGCTGCGCCGCATCTTGACCTGAGTACATTCCATTTTCAGCCGTCTGCCAAACGTCGAGTATTGCATTGGGAAGAGCATTTCCGCGGGTGTCGACAACCCTCCCACGAACCAGTGCAGCCTCTCCAGGGGTGAACGCCATGTTCTCGCCAAAGGCGCGCTCCGGCATCCCATCGATGTAAAACGGTCCGAACACAGTCGTATCGGTCGCGTTAGCACTGTGCCGGTGGTTAATGGCATCCACCAGCATGGAGACGCCGAGCGTGTCCGATAGAAGGATGAATTCTTGCCGCACATGACCGTCACATTTGTGGCCGGTTTCAGTCAAGAACTTGATGCCCTCAAACCACTCTTTCTCCGTGAGTTCGACCTCACTAACGAAAGCATGCAAGTGATGTGTCAGGCTTTGCATGATTTGCCTGAAACGCGCGTCAGGCGCGTCGTTAAAACTCTGTATTGCCTTTTCGGAGATCAAGCGCTCCGATGCTTTTTCGTCATTGGTCATTGTTGTTATTTCCGACGGAATTGACGCGATGCGACTGAGCAACCGAAACGCAGGATCGCTTCGGTTGGCTTGGGAGGCAACGATAAATCAGCTTGGTGCGGAGCCGTTCAGAGCGCGGCGCAGCAGCTCTTCAATCGGCCCTTGCTCGAATGGCCGCGGGTTATAGTAAGGGCTTGCACAGGCAATTTTTGCCGCTTCAGCCGGCCCCGTTTCTGGAAGCCCAATTTCAGCAAGCGACAACGGAATTCCGAGCTTCTGGTTCAGTTCGTACAGCAACCCACCCACTTCACTGGCGTCGCTGCCGCCTAAGGCTCGAGCAGCTCTTTGGAGTGGTCCCGCTGCTGCTTCCCTGTTGTAATTCGCAGCATGAGGCAACACGATTGCGTGTGCCTGAGCGTGCGGTAAATTAAACGTACCGCCCAATGTATGGCAAAGCTTGTGGTGCAAAGCCATGCCAACCGAGCCCAAGCAAATTCCAGCCAACCACGCCCCATACAGAGCTTGGCTTCGTGCCTCTAAATCATTCGGATCATTGACGACGCGTGGTAACGCCTGAGCCAGCGAGCGGATCGATTCTTCAGCCATGAAACCAATGATTGGATTGGCGTCTTCGGCATATAGCGCCTCTACGGCGTGGGCCATAGCGTTCATACCAGAACAGGCGGATATCTGCGCCGGAAGGGACAAGGTTAATTCCGGGTCATATATGACGGTCTTAGGTAGGACACGAGGATCACGACCTGTCTTTTTTAGCCGGTTTTCGGTGATGCCATAAATGGGCGTCATTTCCGAACCGGCGTAGGTCGTTGGAATCGCCACAATCGGCAATCCCGAGTCCATTGCGATAGCTTTACCCAGCCCAATCGTCGAACCACCACCAACAGCGACGCAGCAGTCAGCGTGAAGCCTGGACGCTTCGCCACGCGCTGCTTGCGCCATTTCTAACGGCACATGCATCACTGCTCTTGAATAAACGTCTGCTGCTCGATCTCCGAGCAGTTGCGCTACCTGCTCCCCAAGCCCGCGCTGCTCAGGTGTGGTTAAAATCAAGGCACGCTTGGCACCGAGGCGGTCAATTTCCTCAGCCAACGTAGATAGTTTGCCTGCGCCAAACACGACGCGCGTCGGGAGACTCTGGTAAACGAAGGAATTCATGATCAGCCTCAGCGCTTGAAATGGGGAGCTATTTTGGCGTCGACGTTAACCCAAACAGATCGGGCCTCCGTGTAATCGTGGATCGCTTCGAAGCCCATCTCGCGACCATAGCCCGACTGACCAACGCCACCAAACGGACTGCCTGGGCTGACACGCTTGTAGCAATTAATCCAGCACATGCCGGCATGGATGGCGTCCGCCATCTTGTGCGCACGTGTAAGGTTCTGAGTCCACAACCCGCTACCCAAGCCGTATTCAGTGCTGTTTGCGATAGCGAGCGCTTCTTCATCATTGCTAAAACGCACAACGGTGACGAAAGGACCAAATACTTCTTCTTGGCAAACGCGGTCTTGGTAAGAGGCCTCGACTACTGTTGGCTCAACATAAAAGCCGTTAGCCAAGCGTTCGTCATCGGGAGCTTTACCGCCAGCCAGGATTTTGCCGCCCTGCTCTTTTGCAACTTCGACGTACGACAGTACCCGATCTCGGTGAAGTGCCGATGTGAGGGGGCCCATTTCGGTCTCTGGATCCATCGGGTCGCCCAACCGAATGGATTTCGCCAGCGCGATGAAACGCTCGAGAAACTGGTCGGCAATGTCCTTGTGCAAGATCAACCGAGACCCAGCAATGCACGCTTGACCTTGGTTATGGAAAATCGCCCAAGCTGCGCCATTTACGGCCGCGTCCAAATTGGCATCTTCGAACACGATATTCGCGCCCTTCCCGCCCAACTCAAGCTGGATACGCTTAAGGTTGCCTTTGGATGCTTCGACGATTCTGCGGCCTGTCGCCGTTGAGCCGGTAAATGCGATTTTACCTACGTCCAAGTGCTCGGCCAGCGCTTGTCCGGCGGTGTGACCGTAGCCTGGAACAACGTTTACGACACCTTTAGGAAAACCGACTTCTGTCATCAGCTCCACAATGCGCAGAGTGGAGAGCGGAGTGATCTCGGAAGGTTTGATAACGACAGTGTTGCCGGCCGCGAGAGCTGGACCCATTTTCCAGCTGGTGAACATCAGCGGGAAGTTCCAAGGCACGATCTGACCCACGACGCCAATTGGCTTACGTTGGACGTAATTCAGAAAGCCGGCCTCAACTGGAATAACGGATCCTTCGATCTTGTCCGCCATACCTCCAAAATAGCGAAAGCATGCCGCTGTCCGCGGGACATCAAGGCCACGCGAATCACGAATTGGGTGTCCCGTATTGAGCGACTCGAGTTGTGCCAACTCTTCGCTGCACTCTTCGATTTTGTCTGCGAGCTTAAGCAGAAGGCGCCCGCGTTCTGCGGCACCCAATGCAGCCCAAGCAGGGAAAGCGCGTTTGGCAGCGGCGACAGCGAGGTCAACATCAGCCGCTTCCGCAGCAGCAATTTTGGTGATCAATGAGCCGTCATGGGGCGACACGACGTCGATGGTTCCGCCCGCAACTGCGTCAACGAATTGGCCGTCGATATAGAGCTGATTTTGCATAATGTATTCCTCGCGCTGTGCCGATGGCGCAGCCTGGCAACTGGATTCTTTTGCGCTAAGCCCGATGCGAACCGGGCTGTTCACGCGTGTCTTAGAATTCGATTGGGTACGGCTTCAGTTCGCCGCTCTCGTACCGTTGCGGCAGGTTCGGCGTCGCGTTTTCCCACACCAAGAGCATCGAACGTTTTGTTGAGTACCCTTGGTGACGGATATCTGCCGGCATAGCGCAAATGTCGCCGGCACGCATGGTGATGCGAGCGCGCGGATTGCCATCGTCTTTATCGCCGACATCCCAAATGATTTCGTCTGACAGTTGCAAGAACCACTCAACACGGTCGTTGCCATGGAAAACGGGCAGAATGAATTCTTCAGTGGTTGGGCAAAACAGACTTGCCTTACAGACCGAGGTAACACTCGGGTTCCAGGTTACGTCGGACCGCGACAGGTACTTGAACAGGCTGAAGGCATGCAATTCGCCTTCAAATCCTTCGGCCGCGTGAACTTCCGGCTCATCTTGGGAGACATCGATGAATTGGCGATTTACCGGCAGATCGTTGCGCAGCGGCGAGTCATCCGGCAGGCCCGGCATGCGCTTTGTGGCGATGCGGAAGCGTTCGATGGCTTCAATGTTATTGCCGTTTTTTCGGCCGAACGCCGTGCCGGTTTCTTCCGGTGCTGCAAACGGGTCAAAGGTGGCGTTGACCCAGTCGCGCAGAATGGCTTTGAACGTTGCCATGATTAAAGGCGTTTCAAAATTCTCGGTGTAATTGACTCCAGCGGCTTTGAGCGTCCCATTGAACGTGCCGGCATACAGGTCAACCTTGCCATAATAGTTGCGAGTGCCGATGACGTGGTCGAAGTTGACCCAGCCGTAGAAGAACCCCCAAGCGACATCGCGCATCATGGCACGAAGAAATGCGTCGATTGGGATCAGGTGCGATCGAGTCTGCCCCTTGGCTGGCCAGGTGATGCGAGCAAAGTACTCATCTCGCGAAAGTTCGAAGGCACCGAGTTGGAACGAGCGGTAACCCGTTACGGCATGGGGTTCGCTGGCTTTGACTTCATCGTCGGCAAAGGTTGCGCCATCAGCGGCGTTTTCAAGCATGGCCATGAATGTATTCCTCTTGTTGCTTTTGTATGGAGGTGGCAGCAGAGCTGAACAGCTCAACCAAATTGGTCACTTGATGCAGATGTCTGCCCATTTCTCGATAGACAGAGGACCTTTGATTGTCTGTTGCAAGATCACGCCTGGACGATCTGCTTCAAATCGATAGGCGACACCGGCTGGCAAAATGCACTGATGGCCGCGCTTGAGCAGGACGTAGCCCATAGGCTTGCCCTCAGGAATCTCGCCCGCCAGTTGAGTGCCTTCGCCGGTGACCAGTGGCGTGCTGAGCTTCAGGAAATCGACCCGGACTTCACCGTCCATAACCACAGCGAACTCGTCGTGCGCGGCCGTGTACCAAGGCGATTGCCCTTCAGCGCGCAGAGTCTCAATCACGTAATCGAGGTTCAGTCCGACGACTACTTTTTCGTAAGGAAGGGATTTTTGCGCCACCTCGAAAATGTTCGAGAAAGCGTAATGGCTGGCTTGCCCGCTGATGAGTTCTACTGAACCTTTGCTGTAGTTCTCAAGCGAACCAAAAAACGTTTGGATTGCAGCGCTGCTCATGGTTCTCACCGTCTTGTTGTTGTAGTAACAGTGAGCCAACAGTACGACGCTGCTTGACTTGGAACAATTGGAGGTCTGACGACAACAGTGTTTGCGAAACGCAAACACTCATCCGACAATGCGCCGCTAGTGCACCCAGCCTCGTTCAAGCAATGGCTGGTCCCAACAAGGCTCCTCGCCAAATTTCCCCACTAAAAAATCGATCAAGGTTCGCACTTTGAGGGCCCTGCGCTGAGTCGCTGGGTAGACCGCGGAAAAATTGAACGACGAAAGGGCATACTCCGGCAAGACTGGAATCAGCTTGCCGCTGAGCAAGTCTTCGCTTGCCACAAGAGTCGGGAGGCAGACAATACATACGCCCGTCGACGCATAATCGCGAAGCATATGCACCGAATTTGATCGCACCTGACCAGGCAGACTCAGCTCTACCTGCTCGCCATCTTTCGTGAATATCCAACGGTTTCGCGAGGGGTAGCCTTCATACAAAGCAATCTTGTGCTGGAGAAGCTGTTGAGGGTGCGTGGGTACACCGAAATTTTCAGCGTATTCCGGCGAGATGCAGAACAATCGACGGACGCTAAAAAGCTTGCGTTCAATTAACGTCTCGGCCATTGGAGGGAACATCTGAAACGCCACGTCAAAGCCCTCCTCGATGGGATCCACCACCCGGTCGTTGACGATTACATCAACCTCAATATCGGGGTACAACCGGGTGAATTCAGCCAGCATTCTGCCGAAATGACTGATGGCGAATCCTGGGAGCATTTGCACGCGGAGTTTTCCTATCGGCTTGGCTCGCTGCTCTCTCATATGCTCAGTGAGTGAATTGAAGCTCGCCACCATATCTGCGCACTCTTTGTAGTACGTTTCGCCTACTTCAGAGAGGCGGACATGGCGAGTGCTGCGATGGAACAGCGGTGCGTTTACAAACTGTTCCAGTTGTTGGATGCGGTGGGTAATTACCGAGCGAGTTACGCCCAACTGCTGTGCAGCCCTGGCGAAATTCCCGGTTTCGGCAACTCGCACAAAAGCTTCGACACTGAGTAAACGATCCATAACGCGGGCTCTCTGGGAATCTTTGTTTTTATTGGAGTGTCGAGGTTAACGTGTCGGCATCCAGCACTCCACTGCCCGCCGATCGTTAACCGCTATGCGAAGCAGAAAGCCGTCGCTGCATCGGGAAAATTTGCCATCCGAATCGCTCATTGATCAACCCCCATACACCCTGCGGCGCTTTAAGCATCATGACCACCGCGACCAGCCCCAGAATGATCATGTACACCGCACCGTATTGCGCCAGGCATCCACGCAACACGAAGTAAATCGCCGTGCCGATCAAGGGCCCTTCCAGCGTGCCGATGCCCCCGATGATGACGATGAAAATCACCACTGCCGTCCAGTCCTGAAGATTGAACGCCGCATCCGGGGAGATACGCAGTTTTTGCAGGAAGATCAGTGCCCCGACCACACCTGTACTCCCCGCGGCCAGCACGTACACCATTAGTTTGGTGCGGAAGGTGTCGACGCCGAGGCTGCCGGATGCCGGCTCGGAATCGCGGATCGAAGCAAGTGCCAGACCCTGTCGCGAGCGCAGCAAAAAGAACACCACTGCCACCGCGGCAATGGCGATGGCCAGCGCAGTGAAGTAAATCAGCATCTCCCGCTCGTCCCGATCAGTACCGATCTGCCTCACAATTGTCGCCGGCAAGCTCTGCCCGGAACCGCCGCCAAGACTGCTCATCTGTGCGAGGCCAAGACGGAATACCTCAGCAACGACCCAAGTGCCAATGGCAAAGTAGGCCCCGCGCAGTCGGAACACAATCAATGCGGTAGGAACCGCCAGCACCGCAACCACTACGCCGGAAAGCAAAACCGCAAACAATGGCGGCACACCAAACCGGGTGGACAGCATGAACAACAGGTATCCTCCCAGGCCCACAAAAGCCTGCTGCCCGACGGACACCATGCCCGCGTAACCCGCCAACAAGTTCCACATCTGCGCCAGCGCCAGGTAATAAGCGAACTCCACCACTAGCCGCAGACTTGAACGGTCCGCCCAAAACGGCGCACTGATCAGAATCAAAACGCAGATCCCTAGCAACGACAGACCAATAAGACTGCTGGTGGTTGTACGTTGCACACGAAAGTCGAGCGCGGAATTATTTAAGACATTCATCAATCGACACTCCGGGGAAACAGGCCACGCGGGCGCACGACCAAGATCAGCAGAAACACAAGGTGACCAGCAAGGATTTGCCAGCCGGGATCGATTTTTGCCCCCAGCGCTTGGGCAACACCAAGAATTACTCCGCCGGCCAGGGTGCCCCACAGACTACCCAAGCCACCGATGATCACTGCTTCGAAGCCGTACAACAGCCGCGCCGGTCCCACCGTTGGGTCAAAGCTCGTGCGGATCGCTAAGAACACTCCGGCAATCGAAACTACGGCCATCGCGAGCGCCATTGCCAAGCCAAAAATATGTGCGTTGTTCACGCCCATTAGTCGTGCGGTGTTCTGGTCATCCGACGTTGCGCGAAATGCCCGCCCTACGGCGGTTTTGAAAAACAGTAATTGGAGTCCGCCGATGATCAGCAACGCGCTGCAAAAAACAATGAGTGGCATGACACCCACATTGAGGCTTCCGAAGCCCACGCTTGCTACTTCAAGGTCGCCCTGCGAGAGCTTTTGGCTGTCCGCGCTGAAAAATTCGAGGAGCACGTTCTGCACAATAATCGACAGCCCGAAGGTCACTAGCAGCGGTGGCAAGATGTCTTGACCGAGCGTTCTGTTGAGCAGCAGACGTTGAAGCAAATATCCGAATACGAACATGAGCGGTACGACGATGAGCAGGCTAGCGAGCGGACTGAGTCCTAGATGGTTGACAACCATGAGTGCGAGGTACGAAGCCAGCACGATGAAGTCGCCATGCGCAATATTGACTAGGCGCATGATGCCAAACATCAGGGAAAGGCCCACGGCAAACATCGCGTAAAGGCCACCGAGCAACATGCCCTGGATAAGTGTATTGAGCCATTCCATAACTAGATCCCGAAATACGCGGCTTTGATCTGAGCTTTATCCGCTTCCCCTGGACGTCCGGTCAGGGAGACGCGCCCCTCCTGGAAGCAATAGAAGCGGTCGCATACACTCAGTGCTTGATTGATATCCTGCTCGACGAGAACCAACGTAGTGCCGTCAGCTTTGATTGAGGGTAATGCTGCGTATATGTCCTTGATCGTGGTCGGGGCCAGTCCCAAGCTGATCTCGTCACACAGCAGCAGTTGCGGGTTCGCCATCAAACCTCGGCCTATTGCGACCATCTGCTGCTGGCCGCCAGAGAGTGCTGTACCAGGACGGTTGCGCATTTGATCCAATACCGGGAATAGCTGATAAATGCGTGCAAGATTCCAAGGCCCGGGACGTTTGCTGTAAGCACCAATCAGCAAATTTTCCTCAACGCTGAGCGAAGGAAACAACTTTCGGCCTTCCGGCACCAAGGCGATGCCCCGCTCTACAACCTGATTGGCAGCCATGTTGCCAATGGCCTCGCCGTTGAAGCGAATGGAGTCGAGTTGATTACTGATCAGCCCCGCCAGCGAGCGTAGGAAGGTCGACTTGCCAGCACCGTTAGAGCCGATGATGGCCACGGTTTCCCCGGCATCAAGGGTCAGACTGATGTCGAACAGCGCTTGGAAGTCGCCGTAGCCGGCACAAAGTTTTTCGATGGTTAGCATGCGTCAGCTCCCGATGCCCATGTAGATGTCCTGAACCCGAGGATCGGCCATCACGCTCCGCGGTTCGCCCTCAGCCAGCTTCGCGCCGAAGTTGATCACCGTTAGGCGACTGACCACCGCTAGCAAGGCGTGTACGATGTGCTCGACCCAGATGATGGCAACGCCCGACTTATGAATTCCCTGGATGGTCTCCACCAGCGCCAAGCATTCCGGCTCAGTCAGCCCGCCGGCGATTTCGTCGAGCAGCAACAAACGCGGCTGGGTCGACAACGCGCGGGCCATTTCCAGACGTTTGCGGTCGAGGAGAGTTAGTGAACCGGCAAGCACATTGGCCTTGCGCATCAGCCCGGTCAGCTCCAGGGTTTGTGCACACCATTGGCTGGCTTCCTTATCCGGCAACCCGGCACCGAAAGTCGCACCCACCAGCAGGTTCTCGAATACGGTCATTTTCACGAACGGATGGGGAATCTGGTGAGAGCGGCCGATGCCTTGCTGGCAGCGCTTGAAAACCGGCACGCGGGTGACGTCGCGGCCCTCGAAATGGATCGAGCCCTTGTCCGCTGCCACGCCGCCGGCGATCAGGTTGAACAGCGTACTCTTGCCCGCGCCGTTGGGGCCGATGATGCCCAGAGCTTCTCCCGGTTGCAGGTTCAGGCTCATGGCGTCTGTAACCTTCACCGAGCCGTAGCTCTTGTGCACGTCACTGATTTTCAGAAGTGGCTCTTGCATGGTGCACCCTTGTCCAGTCGCGCGATCAATAGGTAATTGCCTGCATCTCGCCGCCCAGCGGAATCGCCGGCGCGGTCGTGTTGCTGGTGATCACCAAGTCGTACTTATTGTCTTGGCCCAAACGCCACTGGCCGCTGACCAGCGGGGTCTTGGCAACGTTCTTGACCGGCCCGCCATTCCAACTGATCGGCCCGACCACGGTGTTGAGGTTGGTCTTGAGCAAGGCATCCCGAACCGCGTGGGCATCACCGACCTGTTCTGTGCGTTTGAGGATGTCCACCGCCAGTTCGAACAGTGCGTGCACAAAACCCAGCGGCTGTGTCCATTGTTTGCCGGTGGCTTGGGTGAAACCCTGGGCCAGTTGCCCCGCACTTGCGCCAGTCAACGAAGAGCTGAACGGGTGCGTCGGGCTCCACCAGATTTCCGTGGACAGGTTGTTGCCGGCCTTCCCCAGCGCCTCGACCGCAGTCGGGAACAAGAGAGCTTTACCCACCGAGACTGCCTTGGGCTTGAAGCCTTGCTGCCGAGCTTGGGTCCAGAAAGTACTGAGGTCAGGTGGAATCACCACACCGGTGACGATCTCGACTTCCGCTTTTTTAAATGCTGCAATTTGCGCGGAGAAATCGTCGGTCAGACTTTGGAAGCGACCTGGGTCGACCAGTTGAAAGCCCTTTTGTGCGAGTACCGGCGGGAAGCCCAACTTCGGATCGCCCCATGCGTTGCCGTCGCCATCATTGGGGAACAGGCCGCCGACCACCTTGTTAGTGGGCATCGCGCCCCACATGGCGGTGTAGGTGCCGATCACATCTTCCAAACCCCAGAAGAAATGGTAGGTCCACTCGAAACCCTGATCCGGTTTGCCGCCCCTGGTGAAGAACCATGGCTGCCATGGCGCCACTGTGGAAATGCACGGAATTTCGTTGATTTCGCACTGATCGGACACGGGGTTGGTGGTTTCCGGCGTCGACGACACCAACATCAGGTCGACCTGGTCCGACAGGATCAACTCGCTGGCCACCTCTGCCGCGCGATTGGGGTTGGACTGGCTGTCCTTGACGATCACTTCCAGGCGATAAGCTTTGCCGGCAACAGTGATGGTGTTTTTCAGCGTTTGCTTGAGCGATTCGATGATGTAATTGTCCGCTGCGGCAAAGGGCGCCAGCGGGCCGGTCTGCGGACTGACATAGCCGAGTTTGATCACCCGCTCGCCGCCGATGGCGAAGTTGAACGGCAGACTCGCCAGTGCCACGCCACCGGCGGCGACACCGGTACCGCGGAGGAAATCGCGCCGGGAAACGTCGCGGCCAAACAGGTTTTTATCGTTGTTGTCTGTCATGTGAAGGCTCCAGCCTGGACGAACAGGATCGCAACGTGTGGCGGGGCCATCACGCAGGGTCAGGGGAAAACCGGAAGAGTCGGGTCAGAAGAACAGCGTTACGTCGAAGGACGCCACCACCTGCGAGTCCTTTTGCCCATCGGCATAGGCATCGCGGCCGGGGCCGGAATGGAAGTCGTAACGTAGCTCCGGACGCAGGCGCACGTTGGGGGTCGGGGTCCACGCCAAGTTGGTGGTGACGCCGTAGAAACTGCCCCATGTCGGGTCGGGAATCCCGGTGTCGGGGTCGATGTTGGCCATCATCACGTGGACCGGCGCATCGGTGTAGAACCATTCGGCGCGGCTGTTCCACATCAGGTTTTCGCTGAGTTTGTGGTACCAGTTCAGGTCGGTACCGTACCAGGTGGCGTCATTCTTGTTGGCGAAGCCGGCGAAAGCCCCCTGCTCCTGCTTGCCGTAGTTCAGTTCCAAGGCCACACGGTTGTTCGGGTCGAGCACTTGCGACAAGGTCAGGTAGGAGGCCAAGCGTTTGTAGTCATCGTCCTTAGTCCCGGCCGGCAGCGGCGAGCCGCAACTGCACTCGGCAAAGCTGTCGCCGGCGCCGTTACCGTAGATGTTTTCCCAGTCAATCCAAGTGCTGAAATCAGCCGAGCGCCAGCGCACGTTGGCGATCACGTCCGGGTCGTGGTTGGGGTCTTGCAGGTTGTTCCAGCCCTGAACCACACCCAGTTCGAAGCCCAGCATGCTTTCCCCGGGCGCCGAGGGCAATTTGAAGGAATACAACGCGCCGGCATGTTTCGCCGGGCCGTGCATGAAGGAATAGGTGTGAGAGTAGAAGTCAGTTGGTGCGGGGGAAGGCAAGGCAAAGCCAATCTCATTTTCCAGTGGTGTGTGGAAAATCCCGATCATCAGATCCGAACCGCCTAGTACCGGAAAATAGAAGTCTACGTAGGCCTGAGCGATTGTGAAGGCTTCGTCTTCGGCCTTGTTGTCGCGATTAACCCCCAAGTCCTCGTCCCAGCCGTAGGTCTTGAAATAGCGCGCATCCTTGCCGTAAAGGGTCGTGACGTTAAACCCCCAGTCAGCTTCTTGCGGCATCGGACCGGGAAACGGACCTACACGACCGACCACATTGCTTTTAGCTTTCTTTTCTACGGCCAACGCGAACTGATTGAGGTTTACACCCTCGTCGGACGTAAAGAAGCTCTGTTTGCTGACGTCATCCGTGCCGTTATTGTTGTAGCTCATACCCGCCTGAGCCCAACCGTAGACCTTGATTCCATGGTCACGCTCCATACTGTCGCCGAATATCCCGCGAGCCAGTGAGCCCATTGGATCGTCGGCGGCCGAAGCCGTCGTGGGAAACAATACGCCGCCACCCATAACGGGAGCGAACAGGGTTGCCGCACAGAACCATGCACGAATGTTCATACCTGCCTTCCTCTTATTTTTATTAGATGCCATACCCCGACTGGGGCATCAGTCCGAACGCAAGGTGAAACGCGATGAACTCGCTCTTGATAAGTCTTGGCTTGGACTCCACCCGATCGTTGGCGAATCGTGGTGTTCGGCGCATTGGAGGCTACAAGCCCGCTACTGCACCAACAATTCCATTCTCGGCGACTTCAGTGTTTGCGTAATCAGAACAATCGCGCACATAGGCTCGGATTCTGGAACCCCGCGCGAAGCTGCCGCGGTAACGAAGAATACGAAAGCGTGGGTGAAAACGATGACTAAGTGGAAGGCTTCTGGCTGAATACGAGCCTGTCTCACTCTCAAGCGGTTCCTGAATACCTAGGTCCGCGAGCGAAGCAGCCGTCATTGCGACGAAGCTTCAACAGCACTGTCCGTCAGCCCGACAGTTATGACAAATTCCGCAGGTTGGGCATTTATGCTCGACTGACGGGGCAGGTCGTCATCCGTCAGAAACTCCAACACCCTTGCTGAGCTTATGAGAGTAAAGCTTCCGTCCGCGCCGGCATTTGCCTTTCTCAACGTCATATTTCCAAGGATGAAATTCATGTCTGAAGACGAAAAACACGGATCGTACAAACCGATACCAACCTCAGTTCCGCCTACCTGCAACCTCTCTATCAGGGGCATGCCCTAGGACGCCCCGTGGAGGGAGGCATTCCAAAAGGTGATTCTGCAACTGATCGTCAACTGCGGTGGATTTATGGATTTATCGCAGTTGGATGGAGTGACGATAGGCTTCGATTACGATAATGCTCTAGCTTCGGTCGACTTGGGATACGAGTTGATCAGCTAATCCAGCCACTCGGCTTCTTCGTAAATTGGGACAACCTTTGACCGGCTTCGCCGAAGCTGACCAGCGGGTTCGAGGGTGGTTGCCGATCGTTCTCATGAAAGTCGACACCCAATTACGCACCCAATTACACCCATTTCGAGCCTAAGGATGGGTGAAAATCAACCCGTGATGCTCTTCCTTAGATCTTTGAACATCGCTCTGCCCTCCTTCGCAGCTGTCCGCCCATCACGTGGACCTTCAATTTTACCCTGACCAGCCACGTCGTCTTCCATGCATGCCCCAAGGGCGCACCAAGCGGCACGTATGTTTAGTAAATCATCCAGGCTGTACAGGTCGTCGCCTTTGAGGCCGGTACGGTGCTGATGCCTCAAAATTCTTGAAGAGATTTCCAAGATCGAGCTAATGATGGACTGTGCATCTACTCCATCAATTGGCCCTTTCGGGAACGCTAGGTCACTTTTCTGGCCAGACATTGCGCTCTTGATTAAGCCCGTCTGCACTTCTATCACCGGTTTGATGATCCCGCTGAATTCGCCAACTTTGGCCGATTGATCACCGAAATCGGACCGAGTCTTCAGGACTGGCGTGCCGCCAAGTTTTCCTGATGCTGCTGCCTCGATGAATGCCTTGTGAATTCTGCTGATCTGTTTCGCTCTCCAGAACTCAAACTCAGCCGCTTGTTCTGCTGAAATTTCTGGATGCGTGATGGTCTCGAAAAGATCAAACGAGGCGATTTGCTCAGTTGAGCTTTTGCGGACGCCCTTGAGGGGTTTCTGATCCGCGTCGAACGCGACAACAGCAATTGAGACTGATTTGACAACTACAACTCTGTCACAGTTTTGAGTCATGCGAATATACATTGATTGCTACTCCTTATTATCGTTCTTATGTTTTTATTATAACATACTAAAAATTATATCTAAAGCACACTTATTAAAACGCAAATAAATCATGATACTTTTAATATTGCGTTATTTTGTGACGCCTGATTATCTCTGAAGCCTCTTTGCTTTTTTTGAAGTCAGCGAACTCATCTTCAAAGGTGCAGTAAAAAAGGCTTACCGCGTTTAACCCATTCGTCATGAAGCAGCGGGTGCCATCTTTGCGAGGTTTTTCCCAAGCGATTTCTGTACCGCGTCTTTGAAGATGAAGAGAAATGCATGACCAGATTGTTCATAAACGGCTTCGTATTTCCCCGGCTCATCTTTTTCGAATGCGCCCTTAAACTCTACCAGAATGTTTGTGCCAGAAATGGCGAATCCGGTGTATATCGGTGTTTAGGTGTGCAGTCGATTGTTACTGGTTCGTACACAAGATTCACGAGTTCTGTAAGAAACATCCGAACTTCAAGCCACCTTTAATAAGGCTCGGAGGTTTTTGGAAGCTTTACAGCATCTTCAGGTACAGGAGGGACAGAACAATTTACTCTAGTATTCATTAAAATTTTTAATAATTTTTGCCTTCTAACTGCCATCGTAAATCCCAGTAGGGCACCGCGCCCGAGAGATTTAATGTTCTTAGGATCTGGATCAATTGGTGGCAACTATTATGAATGGTTAACTTAAATGGCTATAACAAAATTAAAACTATTTGACGGCCATACTTTATCTATATATTTACGTAAAAGTATTGAGTAAAGCGTTTAGTGGATTCATAATAGAAGAATGAAACGGAAGTCCTAAAATTCCATTTGGTCATGATTCTGACGGTTCGGAAAGACGAGCAAAGGACCTACTTTTCTACAGATTTCCTATGTTTCATTGGCGCATAGCTCAGCTGGTCTAGAGCACTCGGCTGATAATCGAGAGGTCACTGGCTCGAATCCAGTAGCGCCACCACATACAAGTTTTTCTCGAATATACCTGAACGCTGATAAACCCCGTTGTAACCTCTTGACTCCGGGGTTTTGTTTTATTTGGGGGCAAAGAAACCAAAAAATCAGACCCACCGATCACTATTTCCGGCTTAACAATTTCTTATAAGTCAAGCCCGAGAATCGCTTCTTTTTCACTCTCGTAACACATTTTGGCGAGGCTCGATAATTGCTTTTTGGTTTGCACTAAGACACTCTCTTCCCAGTTCTCGTCCAGAACGAACTGACCGGTCGAGTCCACCACGACTGGTGTACTTAGCCGTAAGGCTGTCTGAGGATAATCGGCGACAATTGCATCTTGGTCGAAATGCACAGCCATCCCACGAAAAAGCGTGTCCATGATGTCCTGAATAAGATTGAACATTTCAGTGAGCAATTTAGCGACGCGCTCTCTTTCGATCTCAAGCTCGACCTCACTACGTGTTTTCTTACGCGTGGTGAATGAAATACCGAAGTTAAAACCCAAAAATAGCTGAGTACGGTCATTGAAGCAGTGAATGTTTGTACACTTGGAATGCTTGCTAAGGTAGGTTTTCAAACGCTCATTCGGCTTGCTGATCTTTACGTATGCGCGGAACAACACACCATCATTACGAACGGACTGCGCGTCTGGAGATGCTGTTGGCATACCTATGCCAAGCTTTGCGTTATCACGGGAGGACAGGTACGCAACACCGTTGCGCTGTAAGGACTGAAAAGTCAGCTTCGTAGCCATAATTGTGCTGCCGCTAATCCATCGACCGTCCTGCCTATCGAGTCTGTAGCTTACCCCCTCCACAACACCGTTTTCATCACGAACACGAATTTGGATGCCACGCTCTGCGAATCTATCAACAAGTTGTGACATATTTACCGGGCGGTTGTTCGCTTTAAAGATAGCCTTTGAAATACCTCTAATGATATGAGCCTGATCCATTTCAGGGTCACCTACACAGGGTTCTTTTGTCCACCCGTCACTGACAGGTACCGCCAAGTTGTATAGTTGTTCAATCTCCCTGACGGCATCCATTCCTTTAAATCTGTCGTTGCTATCGCTCACCAGCTCGAAGTGTGCCCCAAGAGCACTGCGCGAACTCAGGGGATCAGCTTCAACCAACCGAACTCTTGAGCTAACGATATGAGCGTGCTCACAATCTGTGTCTCGATGTATGACTGCGACGTATTTTGTCGTTTCATCGTACCCAAGATCACTCATGTACTTTCTCACGGCCTCTGTCCATTCTGCTGTCGTTAATGCCTCACCTTTCGATAAAGATAAAATGTAGTGACCACAGAGTTTCTTGCTTTCACCTTTATAGAGACGAGTATAACTTTCAAATTCGTGAATGAACGGCTCAACATCAACAAAAACCTTTCTCTCTCCCTCATCCATTATCTCGTAGTAGGGATTTTTTGATATCAGGTTTCCACCGATGAACTCAACATGCTTTCGTTTGTCGAAATCCTGGGCTCGTGCCGCAAACTCATAGACAATTCGGTTCCTAAAAGTCGGAGAGAATTCTTTACCCTTGCTTATCATTTTGATGCTCCATTTATTGTTATTGTTTTTTGGATTGATTCGTTCAGTTTGATTATTTTTCTCCGAGCGGAATCAGAGAGCACAAATGCTGCTGACGGCATGCTGGGATGGCTGCACAGATCATTCAAAGCATGTATATCGCTTGCTAGACCGCTTAGATAGGCTGAAATGACAGCTGATTTTGCGTCTAGACCAATATCCTTCTGCTTAATAAGTGCTAATGCTGCAAGCCTCAAAAATTGCGAGAGATAAGCATAACCGAATTTTTTGGCTGCTCCCTTGAGTTCTGCTGCTTCTTCCGGAGTTAAATACACTTCGGAAACTATAGTTCTGGGATTATCTTTTTTAGGGCGACCACCCTTGGATTTAACCTTTTCCATTAATTCACCTTTTATTATTTTTATTGGTGTTTTTGATTTTGGCGCAGAACCCGAAGGGTTTGAGCACAAGCCCGTTTCGATACCGTGCCAGACCGAGGAACGAGGTTTGGTACGGGGGAGAAACATAGCTTGCAATTCAAATCATTGAATATATTATATCATTTTAGTGTTGAATTTTTGAGACCTCATTAATTACTTTAACTGTTTACAGGTAAGGTATCCGACTTTGAACATGCCCTAAGCATGCGAAGATTTGCAGAACATAACGCTTGCTATGTGGATGTGCGCGTTTTAACCACCTGACACTAAAACGACTCAGTTGATTGGTCCGTCAAACTCAAATACTTTTGAATAAAGAAAATTAAACGTGAAGTGCATTCCGTTAAACCTTAATTTGCATGGAATAATGTTGAGTTCATAGATGAGTTTGCATGCACTCACAGTAAAATCTCTACGTGCTGAGCAGCTCCCCATTTTTTCTTTAGCAACCTTGGAGTGATGCGACCAGGCCGGGTAACCACTTATTAATATCGCGTGCTTCAGAATGCTAATGGCAAACGTTTCCGCGACTCAAGAGACTTGCCGTTAATTCACGCTGAGTCCAAACCGCCGCGTAAGCAATTTTGCCTTCTATTCCACTTCACTAGATAAAAACGGTGAATGTCTTTTTACACAGCCTGGGCTGGAATGACGCTATCAAAACCCAGATTGACCAGATCGGGTTCGTCGACTACCCGCACAAGGTTGGTATCAGTGATGAAGTCGTCGAGGCTCTAGGAAAGTAAGGTGCTTTGACCTCAACGTTCACTTTGATTCTCGATGTTCACTTTGAATAAAGCGCTTCATAGGCGATCCCTGCGATGAAGCACTGAGAAATCATTGACTGGTTCGCGGAGGTATTTTTACACGCTTTTGATCGTTAACGGCCAGTCCTGACAGACAGCCAATATCAGTCACGCTGACGTGGGGTTACTCCGGCTTGAACAACCAGCGCCACGGCCCAGCGCTTTGCCTAATGAGGAAAGTCTCCCCCTTTACACATCGCAGCAATAGTGACCTCAGATTGTCAGAGCACCCCGCCTCGCGGGAAATGATCCATTGGCGGTAGCTATCCCTTCTAGCCCACTGAGACCAATAGATTTGAGTAACTGTCAGCATTGATGACGACATCTACAAAACCGCACTTGAGATGGTCGCCCCTGGTATGCAGGAAGCAGGCACTTTCTACGAAACCCCAAAAGTTTTTATGAGAGTGCAGACTGGCAATCGGCTGGCCGACCTTGGCGGCAAGATGCCATTTATTGAGGAAGTATCACGCAGGAGCAGCGAATCGGATTCGTAATAGGTGCCTTCTCGCTTACACAGCTGTGTAATCACGGTCTGATTCAACATCCCATCATCGCGAACGCACAACCATTACACAGCTGTGTAATCAGGGGCTGTATCAAGATCCCGTCATCGCGAAACACACAACCATTACACAGCTGTGTAATCAGGTGCTGATCCAAGCCCCCGTCATCGCGAAACGCACAACCATTACACAGCTGTGTAATCAGGCGCTTATCCAAGACCCCGTCATCGCAAAACGCACAACCATTACACAGCTGTGCAATCAGGCGCTGATCCAAGACCCCGTCATCGCGAAACGCACAACCATTGCACAGCTGTGTAATCAGGCGCTAATCCAAGACCCCGTCATCGCAAAACGAACAACGATTACACAGCTGTGTAATCAGGCGCTAATCCAAGACCCCGTCATCGCAAAACGAACAACGATTACACAGCTGTGTAATCAGGCGCTAATCCAAGACCCCGTCATCGCAAAACGAACAACGGTTACACAGCTGTGTAACCAGGGGCCGATTCAAGACCCCGTCATCGCGATACGCACAACCATTACACCGCTGTGTAACCAGGGGCCGATTCCAGACCCCGTCTTCGCGAAACGCACAACCATTACACAGCTGCGAAATCAGGTTCAGCCCCCCCTTTTTTAACGAAAACCTGCCCTTCAAACCATCCAAATCTCAATGACACCTGGAAACTAAAATTTTTTGCCTTCCTAAGTGGTCAAATACGACCAAGCCCGCCGGGAGTTTTAGAAAAAACAATACCAAAACAACGCTTGACAAAAAAATAATTTCATTGACGGCAATATGAGAGCGGCTTATTATGGGAAACCTCAAGCAAATGAGGTGAGTCATATGCCAGTACAAAAAAGCCTTTCCAGCATCCAGCAAAACCACACTTCAAAACTCAATTTACCCAAAGACTTTTAGTCATCTTCAGTCCTTAATCGACCAAATTTTCGTGTTTACGTGAATGCGAGAATCAGGCTCTTTTCGGCTTTTTCAGCCCGCCTAGGGTATTTATAACTTGGCTCTTTCAAGGGCAGTCGCTTGTCTATAATTTAAGATCAGATTGGCATATTCCTGCAACACACTTACCTAACCAGCCACATTTAAACCACTTTAAAAAATTGCCGCTTGGCATATCCATACGACACTCCTATCAGGACATTCCATGACCATGATGACGGCTGAAGAAATTTTTGCACGTTGCAACATGCGTAAAGTGCTCAACGACGCTGACAAAAAACCCGAATGGATCATTCAAGGCCTCATTGAGCGTGGAGAGCAGTGGATAATATCCGGCGCCCCAAAGACAGGAAAATCAAGACTCGCCCTTCAACTCGCTGTAGCAGCAAGTTTGAATTCAGAGTGCATTGGATTCAAAGCAAACGGCCATCAAAAAGTGCTCTATATGGACATGGAAATGTCAGAACGTAGTTGCGGTAGCCGGGCCCTACGGCTTCATGGTAACGATCGTGAAAAAATGTCCAACAACGCCAATCTTTTCATATGTAAAGACTTCATGAACATAAACGTACTTAACTCAGATGATCTAGCCAAGGTCACCCCCTATATCAATACAATCAAGCCGGATCTGATCGTATGGGACGTACTCACCAGGTGCCACATTGCCAAAGAAAATGACAACGGCGAAATGGCCCAGGTAATGCTCGCGTTTCGAAAATTGTGCGCAGGGGTTGCACACATAGTGGTCCACCACGACAAAAAACCTCAATTTCAGGGTGGCGCCATGGGTGCTGGTGCCATGCGTGGCGCGTCCGCAATCCACGGCGAAGTAAATGGTGTTCTCTCAATCGTACGTCCAAACGAAGCAAAAAACGATTATCGGCTGAGTCTTTCCGGTCGCGATGTCAATCTGCCAGAACGAATGCATTTGGTAGGTAATGACGACTTGTCTTTTTCGGCGGTGTTGCCACCACAAAAGGTCTCTATTGAATCAAAATTGTCAGATGCTTTCGGAGCTGAGAACACGCTGACAAAGACCGTTCTGATAGATGCATTGAAAGGGAGTCAGTCGATCAAGACTGTTGAAAGGCTGCTCAAAGAAGGCGTCGAGAAAGGTCTGCTGACTAGCCAACGCGTAGGCAAAGCGGTCGAGTACACGTATCTCAAATCGAATCAGGTCTGTGCTGTTTAGGGGCGGGACAGACTGGATATTCGCCACGATCCTCTTGGCATGAATGTCGTCTGATGTTGGCTTATAAAATACTGTCAATGGACATACGACACATCTCCCCTAAAGAGCAGATTGTCTAAGGTCCCCCCTCTCTAAAACTCTCCCCCCGTTATTAATTAGGGACGGGACAAAAAAAACAAAAAAACCTTTTTATTGTTTACAAAAAAAACCGTACTTCAGGTGCCGGAACGGATCCAGATGACAGCTGTGACAGAACCCATTAGCTCAAGCAACTTATCAGTAAAGGAACCAATATAGTATTTAAACAAATCCAAATTGAAGGTCCTAAAGCCCATCACCAATAGGTGATCCCATAGAATCACCCCACTGGCTAAATTCCGGCAGAGCCGGCTCTGGCGGAGAGGGTCGAAAAAATTTGGATAGACAGAGTGCTAAAGTCAATGATGAGCGGCGAGGTGACCAAGGGAGCGGCAGCACAGACCTGCAACCCTTACACTCAAGAAAGCTCAAATCTGCGCGTTTACGCTCAGTCAAAAAACAAACCCCGACCTGTATGCGCAAATAGAGGTTTCGGAAATTAATCTTGACGATGATCGACTCTCACAAAGAGAAACTCTGCACGACCACCGACGACCAACTACCGCTCCTACAGCAGCGTACCCAACGGCTCTCGCAAGCTTGTACGCTTCTCTTTAACGCAAGCAGTGCTACTGCCCCGGCGGCACATCTGCGACGCGCTTCAAGCTCAACCACATACCGGGTTTCGATTATCCTGGTGCCTCCGTTGCGCGACGGTTTGACGCCGGCCCTGCCTCTATCGTGCGGCAACCGCGGCGTCGAATGCACGCTGAAGGTCCACTGACGAAAAAGGCTGGGGGATGTGTTCCTGATTAAAGGTGCCACGGGGCATGAAGGGCTTGTGATTGGCGCCGCGATAGGGATTCACGTTGCCATTGTGGAAACACACCTGGTAGTTGGGCTGGATCCCCTGCCCCATTTCACCGAACTGCACGGTCGCGCCTTCAACGGATCGCAGGTTTTTCATCACCTTGCGCAAAAAAATACGATCCAGCGAAGCGAGGGTGTCGACATTCCATTGGAGAGGGTTCATCGCGTGTTTCCTATTGAGGGGGGGTGAGCAAGCGTTGGATTGGCTAATTAAACGGTGAACAAGGGTGGTTAAGCCTGCGTCGACGGCGTCAGTAGCTGCGCTTCGATTTGAAACGCCTCCGCCACCGACAGGCCGTTCATGATGTTTTCGATAATGGCTTCGCGCAGAGCGCGAATGCCGCTCGGGTAAACATTCAGCGGGTCGTGGTAGTGGCCGGCCATCAGTTGTTTCGCTTGCTCACGGGGCACACGCTGAACGGGCGTGACCGCTTTTTCACTATGCTGGCCGTACCGGTCAAAGGCCTGATCGGCCGTGGACCAGTCAAAGGCAAAACAGCGTTGTTGTTCGGCAGCGCAATCGTGCTGCCACATGGCACTGCCCGGGTACTGATCGCCGGCGCTGACGATGATCAGGGTCAAACGCGGCAGGTCGCGCTCTGCCACGAAGTCATAGATCACCCAGAGAATGCGCCCCATCCGCACTGGAATTAGGTTGGCCACCCGCTGATCATCCGGGTAACGGGCTTGGGCGCGCTCGATCAGCTGGCCGTAGGTCAGGGTCTGCTGGGCGCTGGCCAGTTCGATGAGCAGCGGGTACAGCAGTCGGGCGAGCTGGACATCCAGCAATGTACGGGCCATGGCGTGTTCCTTTGAGGGTATGAGGTGGGCCGCCCGGTTCGTCCGCGCTTTAGCGTGGGCGGGCCACCTGGCTGAAAGCGACGCTGGAGTTTGTCGTGCGAGCTTGTGATGCGGGCAGATTAGCGTGTCGCACCCTGCTCCGTCAGAATCTAGGCTATGCGAACGTGGTCGCAGTCGACCCGCCGGGAGGGGCCAATCCATGACCACAAGAAAATCTACTCACAGGATCAGCCTGAACAGGAAGTAAAACTCGCTTCAATCAATTGGCATGCCGTAGCATTTCATTTGGCTTTTAGCGCGGGATCAGCAGCAAGCTCATGGATGAAAAATGCGCCCTGCTGCAAAATCGTCGGCAATCTCACGGCTGCACCTGATCCATCTCAGCGAGGAATCGTTCACGACGTGTTTGCTTGCGCTTGCCGGCGTACCCAAAGTCGGAAAAGCTCATCTGGCTCATGGGGGGCCCGGGGCAGGTGGTGAAGGCATATTTCAGCACATCTGCAAACTTGTTCGGAGATTCCCTAAGCATTGCGCCAACGTGGCCTGCATGGATGCTTGGGACTTACTTCGCTCACTTGCAACGAACGTCTCGTCAAGCCATCGCGTAGGTACATTGGGCACCCGATGCACCTGTTTCGCACCTCCGCACCGCCTGTACCGCCGGCGCCACAGCCAATGGATGAGCGGCTAGCTGTGGTGCTGGCCTTCGAGCGCGACCCGTCCAATCACATCGTCGTCCCTGACCACATCCGCCACTGGCATCCGCTGGTTTTCGCGGCGCAGCAAACGCTGAAAAAGCCGGTGATTGATCAACGCGAGATGCCTAGCACGAACTCACACAGACTCGATGCAGCCAAAATGCACAACGATTCGCGGTAGTTTTCATGTGCCCTATGTGTGCCCTAAATTCAGGCCTTCCTTCACACACAAAAAAGCCGATCCAAATGATCGGCTTAAGTGTCTGATTTTAATCAGAAAATATGGTCGGGACGGAGTGATTCGAACACTCGACCCCTAGCACCCCATGCTAGTGCGCTACCGGACTGCGCTACGCCCCGACTAGGCGTGAAACTCGTTCTTCATCTCGAAGAACGCTCAAGAATATATCGCAAGCGTTTGAAAACTGGAAGTATTCAAACGCATGAATTTATTTCTTGAGGACCACTAGCACATCTTCCAATTCGGCAATCATCTGCCTAATCATCTGTTTGTATTGAGTGGTGTCGTCTTTGGCTTCATCGCCGGACAAACGCAAGCGCGCGCCGCCGATAGTGAACCCTTGATCGTAAAGAAGCGCACGGATCTGCCGGATCATCAGCACGTCTTGTCGCTGATAATACCGACGGTTTCCGCGGCGTTTGACGGGATTGAGTTGAGGAAACTCCTGCTCCCAATAGCGCAGCACGTGTGGTTTTACCGCACATAGCTCGCTGACTTCACCAATGGTGAAGTAGCGTTTGCCTGGGATGACGGGTAGCTCGTCGTTATGACTTGGTTCCAGCATAAGCCTCAACTCGGGCCTTCAACTTCTGCCCTGGACGAAAGGTGACCACACGGCGAGCCGTGATCGGGATTTCTTCACCCGTTTTTGGATTGCGGCCAGGCCGCTGGCGTTTGTCCCGAAGGTCGAAATTGCCGAAACCGGACAATTTAACTTGTTCGTTGTCTTCAAGAGCGTGCCTGATTTCTTCAAAAAACAGTTCGACCAATTCCTTGGCCTCCCGTTTATTCAGGCCCAGCTCTTCATACAGACGTTCCGCCATCTCAGCTTTCGTCAGAGCCCCCATACGTCACTTCCTTAACGTGGCGTTCAACCTTTGTTCGAGCGAGGTGAGGATGTTTTGCGTCGTGGTATTCACCTCATCGTCATTAAGAGTGCGCGATGGATGCTGCCAGGTCAAGCCGACTGCAAGGCTTTTTCTATCAGGATCAATGCCTTTACCCTGATACACGTCAAATAGCCTGAGGTCTGTGAGCCATTCGCCTGCATTTTCACGGATTACGTCCAGTACAGCACTGGCTGCAACGCCGGTATCAGCTATCAGGGCCAGGTCACGACGCACTTCAGGAAAGCGCGATAACTCCTGGAATTTAGGCATTTTGCCCAATGCCACTTCGGCCAGAACCAGCTCGAATACGAAGACCGGACGATCGAGACCTAGGTTTTTCGATAACTCAGGGTGAATCGCGCCAACGAAGCCCACCAGACGACCTTCACGCTCGATGCGCGCGGTTTGACCCGGGTGCAACGCAGGGTGTTTGCCCGGCACGAACGTGAACGAATCCAGTGCACCGGCAAAACCGAGCACCGCTTCCACGTCAGCTTTAACGTCGAAGAAATCCACGACATCTCGACCTTGCGCCCAGCCTTCCGGCAAACGGCTACCGCACACAACACCCGCCAGCATCGGCTCTTGCTTCAGGCCTTCCAGCTGACCGACAAAACGCAGACCGCTTTCGAACAAACGAACGCGATCCTGTTGACGGTTCAGGTTGTGCTGAAGCGCCTTGACCAGACCCGGCCACAGGGACGAGCGCATGGCCGCCATGTCGTTTGAAATCGGGTTGGCCAGCAGCAGCGGCTCGACACCCGGATTAAACAACTCGAATTGTTTCGGATCGATGAAGCTGTAGGTGATCGCTTCCTGATAACCGCGAGCCACCAGCAGGCGACGCAGTTCTGGCAGATCGCTACGCGCTTCCGCCTTGGCTTGTGGTGCCAGACGGGCTTGCGGGTAACGAACAGGCAAACGGTTGTAGCCGTACAAACGGGCGAGCTCTTCGATGAGGTCAACTTCGAGGCTGATGTCGAAACGATGGCTTGGCACTTCAACGCGCCACTGCCCTGCACCATCGGCAGAAATCTTCAGACCCAAGCCGCTGAGCAGTCGCTCGACTTCGGCCGAATCCATTTCCATACCCAGCATCTGAGTGATACGTTGCGCGCGCAGAGTAACCGGAGCAATCGAAGGCAGGTGCTGTTCGCTGACGGTTTCGATGATCGGGCCGGCTTCGCCACCCGTAATTTCCAGCAGCAGGCCAGTGGCACGCTCCATGGCTTCACGGGCAAGCTGCCAGTCCACGCCGCGTTCGTAGCGGTGCGAGGCGTCGGTGTGCAGGCCGTAGGAACGAGCCTTGCCAGCCACGGCAATTTGATCGAAGAACGCGCTTTCAAGGAAAATGTCGCGAGTAGTCGCGGTGTTGACGCCGCTGTGCTCGCCCCCCATGACGCCGGCGATCGCCAGCGCGCGGGTGTGGTCGGCAATCACCAGCGTATCGCTACGCAGGCTGACTTCCTGGCCGTCGAGCAGCACCAGCTTCTCGCCGTCTTCAGCCATACGCACGCGGATGCCGCCATTGATTTCGGCGAGATCGAACGCATGTAGCGGTTGACCCAGTTCCAGCATCACGTAGTTGGTAATGTCGACGGCAGCGTCGATGCTGCGCACGTCGGCGCGACGCAGACGCTCGACCATCCACAGCGGCGTAGGCTTGGACAAGTCGACGTTACGGATCACACGACCCAAGTAACGCGGGCAAGCGGCCGGTGCCAGCACCTCGACCGAGCGCACTTCATCGTGCACGGCTGGAATGGTAGCCACGACCGGGCGAGTGACCTGGGCGTCGTACAGCGCGCCGACTTCACGGGCCAGACCGGCCAGAGACAGGCAGTCGCCACGGTTCGGGGTCAAGTCGACCTCGATACTGGCGTCGTCCAGGCTCAGGTATTCACGAATGTCCTGACCGACCGGCGCATCGACCGGTAATTCCATCAGGCCATCGTTGCCTTCGCCGACTTGCAGCTCGGCTTGCGAGCACAGCATGCCGTTGGACTCAACGCCACGCAGCTTGGCTTTCTTGATTTTAAAGTCGCCCGGCAGTTCGGCACCGATCATGGCGAACGGAATCTTCAGGCCCGGACGTACGTTTGGCGCACCGCACACTACCTGGAAAGTCTCCGAGCCATTGCTGACCTGGCAAACACGCAACTTGTCAGCGTCCGGGTGTTGCTCGGTGCTCAGCACTTCGCCCACGATCACGCCACTGAATTCGCCGGCGGCCAGCGTAACGCTGTCGACCTCAAGACCGGCCATCGACAGACGGGCAACCAGCTCGTCGCGACTTACCTGCGGGCTAACCCAGCCACGCAGCCATTGTTCACTGAATTTCATCCTGCTCTCCTAAGAATTCGTTACGACTAGCGAAATTGCGCAAGGAACCGCAAGTCGTTGTCGAAGAACAGACGCAAGTCGTTCACGCCGTAACGCAGCATGGCCAGACGCTCGACGCCCATGCCGAAGGCAAAGCCCGAAAACTCTTCCGGGTCGATCCCGGACATGCGCAGCACGTTCGGGTGAACCATGCCGCAGCCCATCACTTCCAGCCAGCCAGTCTGCTTGCAGACGCGGCAGCCTTTACCGCTGCACATCACGCATTCCATGTCGACTTCAGCGGATGGCTCGGTGAACGGAAAATACGAAGGGCGGAAGCGTACAGCCAGTTCTTTTTCGAAGAACACGCGCAGGAATTCTTCGATGGTCCCTTTCAGGTCGGCGAAGTTGATATCGCGATCGACCAGCAGGCCTTCGACCTGGTGGAACATCGGCGAGTGGGTGATATCGGAGTCGCTACGGTACACACGACCAGGGCAGACGATGCGGATCGGCGGCTGTTTCGATTCCATGGTGCGGACCTGTACCGGCGAGGTATGGGTTCGCAGCAACATGTTGGCATTGAAATAGAAGGTGTCATGCATCGACCGGGCCGGGTGATGGCCTGGGATGTTGAGCGCTTCGAAGTTGTGGTAATCGTCTTCGACCTCAGGGCCTTCGGCGATGCCGTAGCCGATGTGAGTGAAGAACTGTTCGATACGTTCCAGAGTACGAGTAACCGGATGCAGACCACCCGAGGTCTGGCCACGGCCAGGCAGGGTCACGTCAATGGACTCGGCAGACAGTTTGGCGGCCAGGTCGGCCTCTTCAAACAGTGCCTTGCGGGCATTGAGAACCTCTGTGACACGCTCCTTGGCAACGTTGATCAGGGCGCCGACTTGCGGACGCTCTTCTGCCGGCAGATTCCCCAGGGTCTTCATCACCTGAGTCAATTCGCCTTTTTTGCCAAGGTAGTGAACCCGGATTTGCTCCAGGGCATTGATATCTTCAGCGCTTTGCACAGCCTCTAGTGCTTGAGAGACGAGCGCATCCAGGTTTTCCATGTACAGACTCCAGATACAAAATAGGGGAAGAGCTTGAAGGCTCTTCCCCTATTTATGACGTTTAACACCTGGCCCCACAAAGGTAAGGCAGGGTGACTGTCGTGGGTACTTAAGCCAAGGTGGCTTTAGCTTTCTCGACAATCGCAGCAAACGCCGCTTTTTCGTTCACTGCCAGATCAGCCAGAACCTTACGGTCGATCTCGATGGACGCTTTTTTCAGGCCGGCGATGAAACGGCTGTAGGACAGACCGTTGATACGTGCACCAGCGTTGATACGAGCGATCCACAGAGCGCGGAACTGACGTTTTTTCTGACGACGGTCACGGTAGGCGTATTGGCCTGCCTTGATTACCGCTTGCTTGGCAACACGGAATACGCGCGAGCGAGCGCCGTAGTAGCCTTTAGCAAGTTTCAGAATTTTTTTGTGACGTTTACGGGCAATGACGCCACGCTTTACACGAGCCATGAGTTACTTCCTCTATTCTTGACTAAAATTAACGAAGGCGCAGCATGCGCTCGACTTTTGCCACGTCACACGGTGCCAGCAAGCTGCTACCGCGCAGTTGACGCTTACGCTTGGTCGACATTTTAGTCAGGATGTGGCTCTTGAAAGCGTGCTTGTGCTTGATACCGTTAGCAGTTTTCAGAAACCGCTTAGCAGCACCACTTTTAGTTTTCATTTTTGGCATGTTCGGATACTCCGCATTCAGTTGATAAACATAATCAGAAGGCCTGCCGTGCCCTATTGATTACTTCTTCTTTTTCGGGGCGATGACCATGATCAGTTGGCGTCCTTCCATCTTAGGATGCTGTTCGACCGAACCGTACTCGAGCAAGTCACCTTCAACTCGCTTGAGGAGTTCCATCCCCAGCTCCTGGTGGGCCATCTCACGGCCGCGGAATCGCAAGGATACCTTGGCCCTGTCCCCATCACTCAGGAAACGTACCAGGTTGCGCAGTTTTACCTGGTAATCCCCTTCCTCCGTCCCTGGACGAAACTTGATTTCTTTAACCTGAATCTGCTTCTGGTTTTTCTTGGCCGCGGCAACCTGCTTCTTCTTTTCGAAGATCGATTTGCCGTAGTCCATCAGTTTGCAAACAGGGGGTACTGCATCGGCGGAAATCTCCACCAAATCCAGCTTGGCCTCTTCAGCCTTAAGAAGCGCGTCTTCAATTGACACAATCCCAAGCTGCTCGCCTTCAGCCCCAATTAACCGAACCTCGCGTGCCGAGATATTCTCGTTGATCGGGGCTTTCGGTGCAGCTCGTTTATCTTGTCTCATTTCACGCTTAATAGTAATTACTCCGAATCTGGGCGACCACGCCGGGAAACCGCTTGCGCGAGAAACTCAGCGAACTGGGCGACGGGCATCGAGCCCAGGTCAGCACCTTCACGAGTACGCACAGCGACAGTCTGCATCTCGACTTCCCGATCTCCGATAACCAAGAGATAGGGAACCTTGAGCAAAGTATGCTCGCGGATTTTAAAGCCGATCTTTTCATTTCTCAAGTCAGACTTGGCACGAAATCCGCTTTCGTTGAGAGTTTTTTCAACTTCAGCGGCGAAATCAGCCTGCTTGTCAGTGATATTCATGATCACTGCCTGGGTCGGAGCCAGCCACGCAGGGAACGCTCCCTCGTAGTGCTCGATCAGGATTCCGACAAAACGTTCGAAGGATCCGAGGATCGCCCGGTGCAACATAACCGGGTGCTTGCGACTGTTGTCTTCGGAGACGTATTCGGCTCCCAGACGGACAGGCAGATTAAAATCGAGCTGCAGGGTACCACACTGCCAGACGCGACCAAGGCAATCTTTCAGCGAGAACTCGATCTTCGGACCGTAGAAAGCGCCTTCGCCCGGTTGCAGATCGTACGGCAGGCCCGCGCTATCAAGGGCTGCAGCCAGGGCAGCCTCGGCGCGATCCCACAGCTCGTCGGAACCGACGCGTTTTTCCGGACGAGTGGACAGCTTCATCTCGACGTCTTTAAAGCCAAAATCGGCGTAGACGTCCATGGTCAGCTTGATGAACGCGGCGGATTCGGCCTGCATCTGCTCTTCGGTGCAGAAGATATGGGCGTCATCCTGGGTGAACGCACGCACGCGCATGATGCCGTGCAGCGCACCCGATGGTTCGTTACGGTGGCAGGCACCAAACTCGGCCAAGCGCATCGGCAGCTCGCGGTAGCTTTTCAGGCCCTGGTTGAACACCTGCACGTGGCACGGGCAGTTCATCGGCTTGATGGCGTAGTCGCGGTTTTCCGACTGGGTGGTGAACATGTTGTCGGCGTAGTTAGCCCAGTGCCCGGATTTTTCCCACAGGCTGCGGTCAACGACTTGCGGAGTCTTGATCTCCAGGTAGCCGTTGTCGCGCTGAACTTTGCGCATGTACTGCTCGAGCACCTGATACAACGTCCAGCCGTTCGGGTGCCAGAACACCATGCCCGGCGACTCTTCCTGGGTATGGAACAGGCCCAGGCGCTTGCCGATCTTGCGGTGATCGCGCTTTTCCGCTTCTTCGATGCGCTGGATGTACGCCGCCAGCTGCTTCTTGTCAGCCCAAGCCGTGCCGTAGACGCGCTGCAATTGCTCGTTCTTGGCATCGCCACGCCAGTAGGCGCCGGACAACTTGGTCAGCTTGAAGGATTTCAGGAAACGCGTGTTCGGCACGTGCGGACCGCGGCACATGTCGACGTATTCTTCGTGATAGTACAGGCCCATGGCCTGCTCGTTCGGCATGTCTTCGACCAGGCGCAGCTTGTAATCTTCGCCGCGGGCCTTGAACACCTCGATCACTTCGGCGCGCGGAGTGACTTTCTTGATCACGTCGTAATCTTTTTCGATCAGCTGCTGCATGCGCTGTTCGATGGCGGCCAGGTCGTCCGGAGTGAAAGGACGTTCGAAGGCGATGTCGTAATAGAAGCCTTCGTCGATGACCGGCCCGATGACCATCTTGGCCGTCGGATACAGCTGCTTGACCGCATGACCAACCAGGTGAGCGCAAGAGTGGCGAATAATCTCCAGCCCTTCTTCATCCTTTGGCGTAATGATCTGAAGCGTGGAATCGCTGTCGATGATGTCGCTGGCGTCGACCAGCTTGCCATTGACCTTGCCGGCCACGGTGGCCTTGGCCAGACCTGCACCAATGGATGCGGCGACCTCGGCTACGGAAACCGGGTGATCGAATGAACGTTGACTGCCGTCGGGAAGAGTAATAGTTGGCATGGCGCCTCCTCTCCTAGTGGTGACCCCTACCAAAGGTCACGTGGGTTGGGATGAGCCAGTACAAGATCCGGTCCAGGCCATTCAATAACGAACGCCTGCCTTACAGCGGCAGGAGCCTTGCGGCCAACCGGAAAACCGAACCAGAGTGACTGGGATTCAAATCAGGGTTATTCGAATATCTGCCGCCACCGTGACTGAAGGTCTGCGGAGCTTGCAAATACCCGAGCGAGGCATGCTAGCACAGATGAACGGTCGTCGAGGCGCCTAGGTTTTCCATCAAGGCAAATCAGGCGATTTTATGCCAGAGTGCTGAACTTGAACCGCGCTTTACCCCTCAGATAACAAGACATTGACCCACAAGGAGCATCCCAGCATGCGTCTGAATCGTTTGTTCGCAGTAGTCGCCCCCATCGTCCTGTTGCTGCCGTTGGCCGCCCATGCCGATTGGCCGAAGGGCGAGCGCGAGAAATACATGGCTCAGTGCACCGAAGCGGCAACCCCTCAGATCGGCGCTGCCGCGGCAAAAGCCCACTGTGCTTGCGGGGCGGATGCAATCAAGTCGTACCCGGCCAGCGACATTCAGTCGTTGATGGACAACAAGGCAAGCGATGCACTGAAACAAAAAGCACTGACCCAGATTTCAGCGTGCAAGGCCGATAACAAGGCGAAAAAATAAGCCCGAAAGAACGCTTTAAAGGCCTCAACAGACGATGAAAAGCCTCCGAAAACCGCTTTTTCGTACAATTTATGCAGGTTTTACAGCTTTTTTTATCGTCTTTACTTTCGGTTGAAAGCCTTTTAAAACGGGGCTTTCAGCCACATCAAGCGACAAAGAAAGCCCGACTGTAGGGCAAACAGCACGTCCGGGGGGCTCCCAAAGCGAACATTTCGACTATGATACCCCGGTGTGCCCAGTTGGCCTGAGCAGCACAGTACTACTGAAAATATATGTTTCTTGGAGATACACCATGTCTAATCGCCAAACCGGCACCGTTAAATGGTTCAACGATGAAAAAGGCTTCGGCTTCATCACTCCTCAAGGTGGCGGTGACGACCTGTTCGTACACTTCAAAGCTATCGAAAGCGACGGTTTCAAAAGCCTGAAAGAAGGCCAGACCGTTTCCTTCGTGGCTGAGAAAGGCCAAAAGGGTATGCAAGCTGCTCAAGTTCGCCCAGAGTAATTTCCAGGCGCACTAAAAAAACCCCGTCCATGTGACGGGGTTTTTTATGGGTGAAGCAAAAGCCCAACGATATCAGCCGCAGTTGATGCGTGTGATCACCAGGTTGGCATCGGTGTTCAGGTTCAGGCGGTCGGAGCGGTACTCCAGAGTCACCATATCGTCAGGCTTGAGGATACGGGCATTCTGCGCCCCTGCGCGAACACGCGCCTGCTCCAGCAGCTCGGGCGAAGCCTTTTTGCCAATGGTGAATTCGGCAGCCTTTGCTTCGCAACGGCTGTGACCGGTATCCGTCGTCGTGACAGGGTCTGTTGCCGATTCGGTGGATGTGCTGCTGCAACCTCCCAGCAGGCTAGCAGCCAACAGAGTACCCAATGACGCGAGCTTCCAAGGCATGAAGCCTCCTTTTTTCAATAGTTAAGCTGAGATCGTGCGACCGCCAATCTGGCGTTTGGTTTCACAGGCAGTGCCAGCACTCTACCCTCGCCCCGGACAAGCGGCGAGTTTGCCTGAGCACTCCCGGTCATTCACCCCGCAATCGTGACTGAATATGACCTGCGCTCAATAAATGTCGATGTAATCGAACGGCGGTGATGGCCAGTTCTCTTTCAGCGCATTGAAGATCTGCATGACCCAGACCTCGTCACTGGCCGCGACCAACCCCACATACCCCGAGCCCTTTGCCCACGTCTCCAGACGAAACAGTAGCCCGCCGATATCGGTGCCACCCACAACGCCCGATGAAATGTAGGCGATACCGCCCTTGGTCACTCGCAATTGAGTGTGCTCATCATCACTGGCCGAGGCCAGAAGCTGGCGCACCGCCTCAAGGGTCAAGCCGTCGGGAGTGTTCAAATCGATCTGCACAGCACGGTCCTTGAAAAATCATCAAAGACCAAGTGTCGCATAGCCCTCCCCTCATGCCTAAGTCGGAGTGCCAAACACCCTGCAAAATGGTTAACTCACACCCAGACTTTCCCGAATTCACGAGCGCCATCATGACCACCGTAAGCATCGACGCCGACATCAAAGCCAAGTGGCCGCAAGGTCATAGCTCCTATAGCCCGGGCAGCCCGGAAGAGTTGGCAATCATTGGCATCGATCTATTGGTCAAGGAACTGGGGACTGAAGCGGCGCAGTCCTTTATCGCCCAGGTGTTCGAGAAGTACCCGGCCGACTACAAGGGCGCTGAATACAACGAAAGGGAGTGAAACCCGCAGGTTGGTACCTGCGGGTGTAAAGCTTACTTCAAGCGCGCCAGACGCTGGGTCAGCAGGTCAAAGAAGCCTTGAGCGTCACCGCTTTCAACCCAGAAAGCGTTTTTCGGCGCTTTCAAGCCGTCATACCAGTCGACGATGGTTTGACCGAAGGTCGGGCCTTCGCGGCTATCAACCACCACATTGACCGAACGACCTGAGAACAACTCCGGTTTGAGCAGGTAGGCTATGACCGTAGCGTCATGCACCGGGCCACCCGGAAGACCGTAGTGTTCCATATCGCCTTTGACGTATTCATTGAGAATGTCGCCCACCAACTTGCTGGCGTTGTTGTTCAATGCGGCGATCTGCTTCAGGCGCGCTTCACTGGTGAGGACTTTGTGGGTCACGTCCAGCGGCAGGTACGTCAGCTTGACGCCACTTTTGAGCACCACTTCAGCTGCCTGCGGATCGGCGAACAGGTTGAACTCGGCCACCGGGGTAATGTTGCCGCCGTTGAAGTGAGCGCCGCCCATGACCACCACTTCCTTGATGCCCTGAACGATTTCAGGTTCCTGGATCAGCGCCAGCGCCAGGTTGGTCTGTGGACCGAGCATGGCAATGGTGATGCTGTGGGGTTTGGCGGCTTTCAGGGTATCGATCAGGTAGTTGACTGCATTACCCTGCGCCAGGCCTTTCTTAGGCTCATGCACGGTGACGCCCGACAGGCCTTCCCTACCATGAATGTTCTCGGCATAAATCGGCGTACGCATCAGCGGTTTCGGCGCACCGGCATAAACCGGCACGTCTTCGCGCCCCGCCCATTCACGGGCCAGCCGCGCATTACGCGAGGTTTTGTCCAGACGCACGTTGCCGGCGACGGTGGTCAGCGCGCGGATGTTCAACTCTTCCGGTGATGCCAGCGCAAACAGCAAGGCAACCACGTCGTCGGCACCTGGGTCAGTGTCGATGATCAAGTCGATCTTTTCCGCCGCCTGGGCGCTTGTTGCGGTAATCAGGGACAAGAGCAGCAGACTCCGGAGCAGATGGTGCAGTTTCTGAGCATAGCGGTGCATAGCGCACTCCTTGTGCGTGAAAAAGCAGAGAGACAACAGCGAATCAGAACGTGACCCCGGCCACCAGCACGACGTTGCAGTACGGCTGACATTCGCCTGTACGAACAATCGCCCGCGCCTGTCGGCTCAGGACTTTGAATTGGTCATGACTGAGCAGCTCACGCCGACCCAGCGCACCTTCAGCATTCAACTCATCCAGCGCCACCAGCGCCGACGGCTGCTTGTCCAGAATCTCCTGGGCCAACACGTGGCTTTCGACCTGCATTTCGCTGAGCACAACCTTCAACGTGCTGATGAAATCCGGAACGCCGTGAGTCAAGGCCAGGTCGATCAGTTCGACACCCGGCGGAACCGGCAGTCCGGCATCGCCAATCACGACTATGTCGCCATGCCCGAGGGAGGCGATCAGCCGCGACAGCGCGATGTTGAGCAACGGTGTTTTTTTCATGGTGCTTTAAAGGCCTGTACGTCGGACAAAGTGGGGATCGAGGGTTGCGCGCCGGCACGGGTCACTGACAGCGCCGCTGCGACCTGGCCGAAACGGATTGCTTGCGCCTCGTTGTTGCCGGCCGCCAGTGCGGCAGCGAAACCACCGACAAAGGTATCGCCAGCCGCCGTGGTATCGACCGCCTTTACCTTCTGCGCAGGGAAGTGTTCGAAGCTGTTGCCATTGGCAAACAGCGAGCCTTGGGGGCCGAGGGTGATGATCACCTTGCCGGCCCCCATGGCGATCAACCGGATCGCAGCGACTTCGGCGGTTTCCAGTGAGTCCACCGGCAAACCGCTGAGGGCCGAGGCTTCGCTCTCGTTGGGGATCAGGTAGTCGATGGACGCATACCAGTCTGCAGGCAGCGGTCGGCTGGCGGGCGCAGGATTGAGAATCACGGTTTTGCCCAGTTCACGGCCGCGCTTGAGCGCATGGCCGACCGTGGCATCCGGCACTTCGAGCTGACAGATGATCACATCCGCCGCCTGCAATACCGCGTCAAAGCGATCGATCACTTCTGGGGTCAGCGCTCCATTGGCACCCGCGACGATGACGATCGCGTTCTGGCTGTTGTCATCCACCACGATCAACGCCACGCCACTGGCACCGTCGACGGTGCTGACCGCCTGGCAATCGATATGGTCGGCCAACAGCGCTCCGCGCAGTTCCTCTCCATAGGCGTCGCTGCCCACGCAACCGACCATCGACACCTGCGCGCCCAGTCGCGCCGCAGCTACCGCCTGATTGGCGCCCTTGCCGCCGGAGACCGTGGCAAACGACTCGCCGATCAACGTTTCACCGCCACGGGGCAACCGCGACGCGCGGGTCACCAGGTCCATATTCAGGCTGCCTATCACTACTACTTTTGCTGGCATACATCACTACTCATCAATTCTGTTTCGGCGGTGCTTTTGATTTAGCGCTTTCTACTTCAACGAAACTGGGCGAACACACCGGCCAGCGGCGCGGTCGATTCCCGCAGCACAATACTGGGCGTCACGATCCGTTGATCGGTGGCCATAGCCGGCGTGGCGATCCTGCGCAACAGCACTTCGGCCGCCATCTCGCCGAGCTGCAAGATCGACTGCCCTACCGTGGTCAGCGCCGGGTAGACATAACGGCTCATCTGGATATCGTCGAAGCCGATCACCGACAGCTCGCTCGGTACACGAATATTGCGCTCGGCGGCGGCGCGCAGCACGCCGATGCCGATCATGTCGTTGCCGGCGAAGATGGCGCTGGGCGGGTTATGTTCGAGGAGGAGCGCGGCGGCGCTGTAACCGCCGGTGCTGGTGAAATCGCTTTCCAGCATGCGCTCGCGAGGCACTTCGACACCCGCCTCTTTCAAGGCGCGGCAATAACCCGCCAAACGCATCTGCGCGACGCTGGTACTGGCCGGCCCGCCAATCGTGGCGATGTCCCGATGCCCCAACTCCAGAAGGTGGCGGGTCGCCAGATAGGCGCCGTACTCGTGATCGATGCGCACCAGGTCCGCATCAACCCCTTCCAGCCCACGGTCGACAATCACCATCGGCGTGCGCACACCTGCGAGTCCTTCTGCCAGCCCGGCGTCCCCACCGGCCGACGCCACGATCAGCCCGTCAATGCGCTTTTCCAGCAACACGCGCAAGTAGCTGCGTTGCTTGTCCGGGTTGTCGTCGGAGTTGCAGAGGATCACGCAATAACCATTGCGCTCGCAGTAGTCCTCGATGCCGCGCGCCAGTTCGGCGAAGTAGGGGTTGAGGCTGTTGGGCACCAGCAGTCCGATGGTCGCGGTGGTCTTGGCTTTTAATGAGCGGGCCACCGCACTGGGTACGTAGTCGAGACTTTTGATCGCCGCTTCGACCTTGATCCGCACTTCTTCGCTGACCGGCCGGCTTTTGTTCACCACATGGGAAACCGTGGTGTAGGAAATCCCCGCGAGCGCTGCCACATCCTTGATCGTTGCCATGACTCAGGTCCGCCGGCTTGCGCGCTGACTGCGATAGGTATCAAGTACCACCGCCACCACGATAACCGCGCCGGTAATGATGCGTTTGGTCGGTTCGGTCGCGCCGATCTGCGCCAGACCAGCGGCCAGTACCGAGATGATCAACACCCCGAAGAACGTGCTGATGACCGAGCCGCGCCCGCCCATCAGGCTGGTGCCGCCGATCACTACCGCGGCGATCACTTGCAGTTCCAGGCCGGATCCGGCATTCGGGTCCGCCGCCTCCAGGCGGGAAATCTGGAACAGCGCGGCAATACCTGCCAGCAGCCCCATCAGACTGAACACCAGAATCTTGTAGGGTTTTGGATTGATCCCCGCCAGACGCACGGCTTCTTCGTTGGTGCCGATGCCGATCAGGTAGCGACCAAACACCGTACGGGTCAACACGGCCTGGGCAATGAAGATGATCAGCAAGGCGATGATGAACGACGGCGAAATGCCGAAGGCAATCGGGTTGGACAGCCAGGCGAAAGCATCGCCGATGTAGGCGGTGCGCGAACCGGTCATTTGATAGGCCACGCCGCGTGCCATTTCCAGCACGCCGAGGGAGACGATGAACGACGGAATCCGCCACGCCACCGTGATCGAGCCGGTGATCGTCCCCGCCAATGCGGCTGCCGCCATGCCGAGCAACGCTGCCGGCAATACGCTCCAGCCCCAGCCGAGAATCGCCACACTGACCGTCGACGCGGCGAGTGCCAGCACCGAGCCCACCGACAGGTCGATTCCGCCGATGATCAGCACGAACGTCATGCCTACCGCCAGCACCATCAAGTCAGGAATCTGGTTGGCCAGCGTACTGAACGTGTCGTAAGACAGAAAATGGCTGCTCAGGACCGAGAACAGCACGACCATCGCCAGCAAGGCACCGGCCAGGCCCAGATAGGTGCCGAGTCCGTAAAAATTGCCACTACGTTTACCGGCAGATGTTGCAGTTTTCATGAAAGATCCCTAGGCGCTGCTTCGTTGAGCAGCGCATCACGTTTTTGATAGCCGGCAAAAGCAGCGGCAAGCAAGTCATCCTGGGTCCAGCTATCGCGCTCGAATGTCTCGATCAAGCGCCCCGCCGACAGCACGCCGATCCGGTCGCAGATCAGCATCAGCTCGCGCAGGTCGCTGGACACCACCACCAGCGCCTTGCCCTGACGGGTCAACTCACCGAGCAGCGTATAGATGTCGAATTTTGCGCCGACGTCGATGCCGCGAGTCGGCTCGTCGAACAGCAACACCGAGCAATCGCGCTCCAGCCAACGGCCGATCACAACTTTCTGCTGATTACCGCCGGACAGCTCCGACACCAATTGCGTCGGGCTGGAACTGCGGATCCGCATGGCGTCGATCTGACGCTGGGCCAGGGACATCTCGTCACCGTTGTTGACGAAGCCACCGCTGGAAATCATCGGCATGTTGCCCAAGGCAATGTTTGCGCTGATCGACTGCGTCAGCAGCAAGCCCTCGCCCTTGCGGTCTTCGGTGATCAGGGCGATGCCGTGATCGACCGCGTCCACCGGTGAACGAATACTCACGACCTTTGCCGGTGAACCCAGCGCAACCGTGCCGCTGTCCGCCGTGTCGGCGCCGAAGATCAGGCGCAGCAACTCGGTGCGCCCTGCCCCGATCAAACCGGAAATCCCGTAGATCTCGCCGGCGCGCACTTCGAAAGAGACGTCGCGCACCTTGTCGGAGCGGGTCAGCCCCTTGACCGTCAACGCCGGAGCGCCAATCTTGCGCGGGCCCATGTCGATGTGTTCACCCAATTCACGGCCGACCATCAGGGTGACCAACTGCTCACTGTTGTAATTGGCCATCGGCTCGACGCAGACCAGGTTGCCATCGCGCAACACCGCAATGCGCTGAGCCACCCGCGCCAGCTCTTCGAGGCGATGCGAAATGTAGATGATCGACACGCCGCGAGCCTGCAGACGCGTGATTTGCTCGAACAGCATTTCGACTTCACGGGCCGTCAGCATCGCGGTGGGTTCGTCGAGGATAAGCACATGGCAATCGCCGATCAGGTTGCGGGCGATCTCGACCATTTGCTGGTGACCGATACCCAGTTCGCCGACGAGAGTGTCCGGGTCGATCGCGTCGAGCCCGACCTGAGCCATGGCTTCGATCGCAGCCTTGCGCAATTGCTTGCGGCTGATCCAGCCGCCGTTGCTCGGCAGGTTATCGAGAAACAGGTTTTCCGCCACCGACAGGGTCGGCAACAGATTGAGTTCCTGCATGACCATGCGGATGCCCAGGTCTTCAGCCTGGGTACGGCTGCCGGGGCGGTAATCCTGCCCCTGGAATTGCATCTGGCCGGTGGTCGGCGTGACCAGTCCACCGATGATCTTCGACAGCGTGCTTTTGCCGGCGCCGTTCTCGCCGGTCAGCGCCAACACCTCGCCGCGCATCAGCGTCAGCTCGATGCCGGTGAGGACAGGTTGCGCGTAGGTCTTGCCGATACCGCTGACCGAGAGGACAGCGTTCGGAGCGGAAACAGACATAAAAACTCTCCATGCGCTCGCCCGGACGGGCGAGCACCGTTGTGTCGCCAGAAGGTCTACTTGGTGACCAGCTCTACCGGCGTTTCGATCACGCCGTTGCTGCCGCTGTCGACTTTCTCGCCTTTGATGATCTTCAGCGCCGTCTCGATGCCGAACACCGCTTGCCGGGCAGCGAACTGGTCAGCGGTGGCCAGGACGCGGCCGTCCTTGAGCATAGGCTTGATGGCGTTGATGTTGTCGTAGCCGACCACTTGCACCTTGCCGGCCTTGCCCGCCGCACGCACGGCAGACACTGCGCCGACGGCCATGCTGTCGTTGCCGGCCAGCAAGGCTTTGACTTGCGGGTATTCGCTGAGGATCGACGCGGCGACCTTGTTGCCTTTATCGATTTCCCAATCGCCGGATTGCAGGGACACGACCTTGATCTGCGCCGCTTCCATCGCATCCTTGAAGCCGGCAGTACGGGCCTGGGCATTGGTGGTGGTGGACACACCCTCGATGATGCCGACTTCGTCACCGGCCTTCAGCTGTTTGGCCAGGTATTCACCCACCAGGCGCGCACCTTTGCGGTTGTCGGGACCTACGAACGGAACATTGATATTTTTGCTTTTGACGACCGCTGGATCCAGCTGGTTATCGATGTTGATCACGGTGATGCCGGCATCGATGGCTTTCTTGATCACCGGAACCATGGCCTTCGAGTCCGCGGGGGCGATGACCAGCGCGTTGACCTTGGCCAGAATCATTTGCTCGACGATACGTGTCTGGCCCGCCGTGTCTGTTTCGTCCTTGATACCGTTGGAGATCAGGTCGAAATCGGCGGAATGGTCTTTCTGATACGCCTTGGCACCGTCTTCCATGGTCAGGAAGAATTCGTTGGCCAGGGATTTCATGACCAATGCAACTTTGGGTTTTTCAGTGTCGGCGAAGGCCGAGGAGACAGGCAACGCGGCGGATGCGACAGCCAGCATAGCGACAGCGAGAAGACGTCCAGCGAATGGCAGCTTCATGGGTTCACTCCGATCTTATGATTATTCTGAGCAACGCTTGCGCTGGCGTAAGTTTTACCGCGTGAGCCAATGGCACAAGCCATCGGCAGTGCCGCGCAAACGTTTGCGTAGACAGAACTATGCGAACCCTGCCGATATTTGTCAACGACCGAAAAGCACGCTTTGCGCTTGCGCCAACAAAACCGGTTATGCCGTGGTGCTGATCACGCCGCCCGCACTGGAGCCCTTCGCCAATTCCTTGACGAGATTGCCTGTGACTTCCGCCAGCGCCCCACTGGTGTTGGCAATTTGCCCTTGAATCGACATGACGGCAGCCGTCTTGGCTTCCGGTGTCGGGTAAGTCGCCACTTGAGCCGCTGCCAATTGTTGCTGTTGTTCGCGCAGTTGCTGCTGCAGTTCCTGCATACGCTTGAGCAACAGCTTCACCACAACGCTTTGATCGCTGCCGCTTTCGCTATCGCTTTCCGTTTTCGTTTCGATCACCGCGCCGCCACCGGTCCGGACCTTGGTTGCGCCACCCTCCTCCTGGGTACCCAACGCCTGTGTCGAAGCCTCGGAAGTTGATTCGCTCAAGGCGTTGATCGTTGCGGTGGACTTGCCACCGATGGTGATTGCGCCTGCATTGGGAAAGCCGATCGAAAACGACATGTGAACTCCTGAAAAAAATAATCCTTCAGAGAAGCATCGACCTGTACGCAGGTTTCTTTAGCAATGATTTGCCCTCTGGCAAAGCGACTTGACCAACAGAAGCTGTAGCCCTTTTCGGAGAGCCGAACGCAAATGACAAACATATTCGGAAAACCGGACAACAGAACGTTTAATTCCAGTTCAACACAATGCAAATAACTGATAAAAATCATTAAGTTAAAGCTATTTTTTATTTCCAAGTATGACTGGTACAGATCCTGCTCCCTCTCATTCACCCCGAACGTTCAGATCTGTCCGGGGCGCATCTAGATGAACCTGCATCCGCACTGTCTCACTACTAGAGAGAAAAATAATGACATCTGCTTTCAAGACTTTTGTTCCGGGCGCCTTGGCCCTCCTGCTGCTCCTTCCGACCGCCCTTCAGGCAAAAGAAGTCGAAACCAAACAGAAACTGGCGAACGTGGTGATCCTGGCCACCGGCGGCACCATTGCCGGCGCGGGCGCCAGCGCCGCCAACAGCGCGACTTATCAAGCGGCGAAAGTCGGCATCGAGCAGCTGATCGCTGGCGTTCCGGAACTGAGCCAACTGGCTAATGTTCGCGGCGAACAGGTCATGCAGATCGCCTCCGAAAGCATTACCAACGACAACCTGCTGCAACTGGGTCGTCGAGTGGCCGAACTGGCTGACAGCAAAGACGTCGATGGCATCGTCATCACCCACGGCACCGACACCCTGGAAGAAACCGCCTACTTCCTGAACCTGGTGGAAAAAACCGACAAGCCAATCATCGTCGTGGGGTCCATGCGCCCTGGCACTGCAATGTCCGCCGACGGCATGCTCAACCTGTACAACGCCGTGGCCGTGGCCAGCAGCAAAGACGCGCGCGGCAAAGGCGTGCTGGTGACCATGAACGATGAAATCCAGTCGGGTCGTGACGTCAGCAAGATGATCAACATCAAGACCGAGGCGTTTAAAAGTGCCTGGGGTCCGCTCGGCATGGTGGTCGAAGGCAAATCCTACTGGTTCCGCCTGCCGGCCAAGCGTCACACCATGGACTCGGAGTTCGACATCAAGAACATCAAGAGCCTGCCTGACGTCGAAATCGCCTATTCCTATGGCAACGTGAGTGATACCGCCTACAAAGCGCTGGCTCAGTCCGGCGCCAAAGCCATCATCCACGCAGGCACCGGCAACGGCTCGGTTTCTTCGCGTGTGGTTCCGGCCCTGCAAGCCCTGCGTAAGGATGGCGTGCAAATCATTCGTTCCTCCCACGTCAACGCCGGTGGCTTCGTACTGCGTAACGCCGAACAGCCTGACGACAAGTACGACTGGGTTGTGGCCCATGACCTGAACCCACAGAAGGCTCGCATCCTGGCCATGGTCGCGCTGACCAAGACCAATGACAGCAAAGAGCTGCAACGGATGTTCTGGGAATACTGATTCACCCTCGCCCGATCGGCTCCGGTCGGGCACCGTTTTCACCACTCGCCAGCCGTGGCGAGTGGTCTCCTTTCTGATAAAAAAATCTCCTTCGTCCTACACCAAACGGGTAAAAGCGCTGTCAGAGGATTTTCTTGAATTTTAAGCAGTTGCGAAAATGCTTACAGTTAAATACTGTATGCACGTACAGCTTAATAAGGATAATTCCGTGGCCACCACCTCCGCCTCTCCTGACGCCTATGAACGCATGGGTATGCGCGTTCAGAAAATCATCAATTCCCCCACCGCCCAGAAAGCCAAGGCGGCCCTGATCTTCCGTCTTCCGGACGAGCCAGTGGATGAGTGGGAGCAACTACTCGAAGAAATCGACGAAAACGACAACGTCACCCTCGCCTACCGCGACGATGGCGGTGTGCAGATTTTCTGGGTTGTGCCGAAGGAAGATTGAGTCAATGAGTGTCCGTTGTTTTGCTTTGCTGTTTCTGCTCTTCGCGATGGGCGCGCAAGCTGACGCCCCGCGCACCTTCAATGAAGCCAAGAAAGTCGCCTGGAAACTGTACGCCCCGCAATCCACCGAGTTTTATTGCGGCTGTAAATACACCGGCAATAAGGTGGACCTCTCGGCCTGCGGTTATGTGCCACGCAAAAATGCCAAGCGCGCTTCGCGGATCGAGTGGGAGCACATCGTCCCGGCCTGGCAGATCGGCCATCAGCGCCAGTGCTGGCAGGAAGGGGGGCGTAAGAACTGCACGCGCTACGATTCGACCTACCAGAAGGCCGAGGCCGACTTGCATAATCTGGTGCCGAGCATCGGCGAGGTGAATGGTGATCGCAGCAATTTCAGTTTTGGCTGGCTGCCGGAGCAATCGGGGCAATACGGTTCGTGCCTGACCCAGGTCGACTTCAAGGCGAAAAAGGTCATGCCCCGCCCTTCCATTCGCGGCATGATCGCCCGGACTTACTTTTACATGAGCAAGCAGTACGGTTTGCGCCTGTCGAAACAGGATCGGCAACTGTACGAAGCATGGAACAAAACCTATCCAGTACAGGCCTGGGAACGTCAGCGCAATCAGAGCGTGGCGTGCGTGATGGGACGCGGCAATGAGTTTGTCGGGCCGGTGGACATGAAAGCGTGCGGTTAAGCACTTGTTGAAAACATAAAGGCCTGGGGTTGAATGCCCCAGGCCTTTTTCGTTTTCAATCGTGCTGGCGCCAAGGCACCTTACTGAGTCATCGGATGCTCGATGACCAGCAGTTCGATGTTCTGTTTTTTTGCCCGGGTCAGCGCCGCGCGCACCTCTTCCTGCTTGGCTTCAGCTTCGGCTTTCGAATTGAATGGCCCCATCAGAATGCGGGTCTTGCCATTTTCCTTGACCACGCTGGAAATGAAACTGTGCTCGATCAGCCAGCCACTCAGGTCGCTGACAGCCTGGGTTATTTCGCCTCGAACCTCCAGATCCCACTGCGGCGCAGATACCGCCGTCGGTGCTGCCGCCACGACTGGCTGCGGCTTTGGCGCATCAACGCGCTTACCCTCACCGCATCCCGCCAATGCCAGTACTGCGATTACCAAAGCCATTTTGCGCACAACGCTTCCCTCTGAATCCTGAAAACGGGGATTTTAACACTCATGAATACTTCTCGAGTGCCGCAAAATGGGCTCAAAACAACGAGAATCATGGAGGCGGCCTCTGTATAGTTACGCCTTGGGAATTAATGCAGCATCTGCGCGTCAGAAAGAGGCACCCAAACCGTGAGACTTCGCACTAATCTATACATACCACCGACCTCTGCACTGTCCGAATCAGGTGCCCTACAAAGCAATCAAGGAGAAGACCATGCTGATACTCACCCGCAAAGTCGGTGAAAGCATAAACATTGGTGATGACATTACGATCACCATTCTGGGCGTAAGCGGCCAGCAAGTCAGAATTGGCATCAACGCCCCGAAAGACGTTGCGGTGCACCGCGAAGAAATCTATCAGCGCATTCAGGCTGGCCTGACCGCCCCGGACAAGCCGCAATCCTGAATCCTGCTGCAGTCAGTAGCCAGCCTGTTCGCCCCGGAACCACGGCTGGCTAAAGATTCACGCACTGCGATCACTTCCGCCCCCATTCCCGAATGTGAAGCCGATATTACCGGCATGTCTCACGTCATGGCTGTCGGACGTTTCGGATTAAGCCTGGGGAAGTATGCCTTCGCACTCGGCTAACCAAACGTCACCCCCCGCGCCATGCCCGTGGCTGCCACAACCATCAGCATCAGCAGCAGCGCTTCGATATGACTGATTCGCGCGAACAACTTCGCACGACCGGCATCAATGGCTACGCCGCGCGCCTGCGCAATTCTCCACTTGATCAGCCTGATCATCGGCGCAACTTCAAGCAGCAGGATGAGAACGAAAAGCGTCATCTTTAGATGGAACAACGGCTGGTGAAGATAGTAGTCAGTGCCCTTTTCGTACCCGGCAAAGGCTCGCATCCCACCGGTGATCAACAGGATGACGGCAGAAATACCCCACAGATTATCTGCAATCAAGACGCTGCGCGCCTCACCCAACCCGGCAGCCAGCCTCCGGAAAGCGCTACCGCGAGCCAGCACAGCCCAAAAGCCCAGGGCAAACGCCAAGAGATGGATCGCAGCAAGAAACCAGTGGGCTAGCATCGATATACTCCAGTCGGGTGTTGAGTTCGATCAGCCTGTCAGTAGTAGCCTATAAAATCGGGGACTGCCTGCTCAGCGGTTATCGCTTGCACTGGTGGTGATTGCAGGCGCTCTCGTCGACGTCCTCGTCGGATGGACCGACAAAGCAATAACGCTCTCCTCCGTGAAAGCAGAGAGAACACCGCGATGTGTCCGGGATTTGCAGTCCGATTTGCAAATCGCAGACAACAAAAAAGGGCCCACCTTTCGGTGAGCCCTTCTAGACCGCCCAGCAGAGCGGATTTTGTTTGGTAGGCGCGATTGGACTCGAACCAACGACCCCCACCATGTCAAGGTCTGCTAGGAGCAAGCTCCCAGCCCTGCTGCTCTTGGACTTCGCAGAACGCCCATTCACATATATGAGGCGTCAACAATGGCAAATTTCCGCCTACTTCCGTCCGGCAACTGGAATGCTCAGGTACGGGTTAAAGGCAAATCTCCCCAGTCGAAAACCTTCAGCACCAAAGCCGAAGCAGAGTCATGGGCGAAACAAATCGAAGCCGTGACGTTGGATCGCAAGCATCACACCGTCTATACACTTGGGATGATTTACTGCGAAACCATGCTCAAAGGGAAAGGCAGCTACAACCACGCCGTAAAGATCGTTGAGCACCTAGGCAGGCATTTCACCCAGCCTATTCATGAAATCACGCCGCAGATGATCAATGACTTCAAGATCATGCGACTGAAGAAGGTGAAGCCATCCACGTGCAGGACGCAGCTCGCATTCATGTCGCGGTTCTACCGATTCGCAAAACGCGGCTTGCTGATCGACATTCACAACCCTGTAAGCGATATCACACTCCCAAAGCCCGACCGGTCTTCTGACAAGGTAATCCGTGCAAGCGAGCTTGAGCGCCTGCTGGCGAAGTTATCTCCCACCATGAAGCTCATCGTTGAGCTTGCTTATGAAACAGCGATGAGGCGCTCTGAAATCCTGAAGCTGACGAAAGACTGCCTGCACCTCAATGAGCGTATTGCCGACGTGATCGACGGAAAGAACGGAACGAGGTCTGTCCCCCTCACCCATCGTGCTGTTGAAATCCTTCAGCTCGCCGAACTCTGGGCCACCGTAGATCGCCATCCGTATGGCTTGATCTTCACTGTCACACCCCACGCAGTCTCTCAGGCTGTCCGTCTGGCACGCGTAAAGGCTGGACTTGATAGCAGCGTCAGGTTGCACCAGCTCAGGCACACCAGAATCACCAATGTGGCGAAGAAAGGATTCAACAACGCCCAAATCATGATCGTCTCAGGACACAGAGATACTCGATCCGTAGCGCGGTACTCTCACTTGAACGTCAGAGATGTGCTGCACCTTATTGATTGACCAACCCAATGGGCTGCCAGCCTCGATTAACTGAAGGGTTGGCGGCCTCGAAAACTCGCTCAAAACCATCGATAAACCCCAGCAGAACCTTCATTGATTTCTTCCTACTCCAATCACCCAGCTCCATTCTGCCCAGTGTTTACTAGGTGAATTGACACTCTGGGCTAAGCATGGCGCTTTCTCTCCGATGGAAACTGGTTTAAGGAAAAATGGCACGGTGCTTCATGCGCCCAGAATGATTGGCGCCTAAACACATCTGAACTCTGATCGCAACCACTTCTTGACAAGCGGCTAAAAATCTGTAGAATACGTCGCCTACCCAGTAGGTAGACAGACAATGTTGAAGCCTCCACCGCGACCACCAAACAGGTGCCTTGCATGGGGGCTTCGTCTTGTCTGGGATTTGATAAACCCACCCGGCGATCACGCCGAAGGATGTGAACCACATTTGAACTGACCATAGGAGGCCACTCATGCACAACGCAATTCCCTTCGTTTTGAAGCTCACCCCCGGCACCATTGCTGCCAACCAAGACTCAGCAGAACCTTCCCTCGATGAGCAGATCGTTATTCTGCACAAGCAGGGATTCGGTCGTCGTAAGATCATGCTCGCGCTTGGCGTCGGAGAATCTCAAGTACGTCGTCTGACCAAAGGAATCGCGGTTGAGGGTGCAACATGCCCAGCTATCACACCTTTTGAACGCGCAGTGAAGCTCTGCTATCCGCTGGCCGTACGTCGTCATGGCCTCAAGGACTACCAGCTTCGGGACATACTTTTTCGCGTCTATGGCTCGAAATGGAATGCAGCCACCGGCAAGTACGATGGGCTTTACACTGATGACAACATCTACAGACTGAGGAAGCGGGTTCGTGAGCTTGCCGTCGAAAGGGATGAGATTGCCGTGTTTCCAATGGATTGGTTCGATACCACCAAGCCTTTGGAGTCAAACCGCCAAATCCGCCACTGTGCCCTCAATCTTGCAGAGCGCGTACAGGATGTCATCGATGATTACATGCTGGCCTGTGGAGTGGAATTGATGGCAGAGGAAGGAATGCCGACAGAGCAGGAAGCCGAGCTACATCAAATTGAGCGAGCCAAACAGGTCGCAGCAGCAAGGCTGCACATCCTCAAGCTTGCTATACCTGAGCTCAGTCCTGAGCCGGTTAACCTGCTGATGGAGCGTGCCGAAAAGCAAGCCAGAAACCTAGCACGAACACCAGATATCGAAGTTCCAGATGTGCAAGCGCGTAGCAGGCAGGATCAACCCGAACCAACGCGCACCAACGCATTTCTCGACTACGTTGAAAGCCGAGGGTGGCTAGCCTCGAATCAGTGAAACGCTAATGGCAAGCTGTGCTGACAGGGATTGTAGATCACCAACAGCCTTGGTACCCCAGTCGCACGGACAATATATAAGAGGTGGGGTGGTGGGGCGTTCGCACTCTTAAAGGTCATCCAAAGACCGACAGGTCTAAGCTTGATACACCTCGACCGGAGGTCGTAGCTCAATCACCTGAAGTGTTACTGGGGAATAATATTGATGACAATCAATTCCCCAAAAAGAAAGATAGGACCCTGTGTCGCCGCGACACGGTGTCATCCTCTCAACTCCGTTGATTATCTCTGCACCATACCATCAAGAACGGCAGTTCTTCTGGAAGTTGGTGGTTATGTGTTTATTTATCTGGATGATAATCCAAGTGGTGTCGCAGTTGAGGTGCGGAGAAATTGGGCGTTCGCTCGAGGGATGTCCTTCTTTGAACATCCGTTCAGGGGGCTACCAGCTAACGTAGGTGCGAACGATTCAGTGAAACTGGTTACGTACTCGCTCTACCCTTTGGCGCTCTGCTCACCACTTGGACTTCTGCCCGCTCTCAACCCACGTTTCATTTCTACGCTTACCATTGACTCCTAGAATCTGCCTGATCTGCTTGTCAATCTTTCTGTTGTGCCAATCATTGCTACGCATGGTTATGCCCCAGATGAATAGCCACAGACCGCAAGTCGGAATGCAAAGCAGCAGGTGCAAGATGTGATTGATCTTTCTCTTCTGACTGGTCAGATAGTAGAGCTGATCGTTCATGTTCGCCCTTGTGCAATTCGATTGGAGCAAGGTGGTTGATTCAGGTCAGTTCTTGAACAGAAATCAACGCAACCAACCATTCGCCGTCATGGCAGTTTTCCCGCTGGGAAGCTGAATCAATGCTGACTTGTCTCCATCTTTCGGACCTTCGATGAAGTTGACTTTAGTAGCAGTTGAAATCGTTCGGCACTTACCTGACTCGATCAAACGCCCAGCCTCATCTTCGTCCTGATCGAGCGATGCCTCCACCATCTTTGTCCAGTCACCAGCTTTATAGCAAACCATCGAACCTGCGACGAGCGTTCGCTTTGGATAGGTGTCAGCCATAGCTACAGCAGATGCGAATAGGGGCAGTAGGCACAACAAGCGAGTAGCGTTGTTCATCAAGCATTCCTTCGATACGGAAGATAGAGGCAATAATATCCCAAATTCAGATATCTGAAAACCAGATATAGGTTGGAGACTGCTCATCTCGCAGTTGCCCAGCCATGCCTAAGACGATCTACAAACCCGAACACGCGGTCCTGCTGACCCTACTGAAGAAACACAGGAAGGCGGCTAGTCTGACTCAAGTACAGTGTTCAAAGGCACTGGGACGTCCACAGTCGTTCATGAGTGACGTTGAGAGTGGGACGCGCCGCTTGGATATCGTGCAGCTTCGCGACCTATGCAAAGTACTGGGAATTGGATTGCCAGACCTGATCGCGGAATTCGAACAATCATTGTCGGCAGATGAAGCCGCCACTGCTCAATGACTTTCTGAACTGAGTCACCCGATCATCCATTTGTTGGACTACGATCTTTACGCCCTTCAAGGACGACCGCCATGCCAGACAATGCAGACGCCCACATAGCCACAGCGGACGCGCTAACCCTCCTATTGCACAACCAGCACGCCATAGCTGCTGCAATTGAAGAATTGTCCCTGTGGGCTAAAGCTAGTGGGGCAAGTGACACCTGCGACAATGCACTCAACGCATTACAGACTCTCGATGCGAACGCATCAGCCATCACCGCTGGGATTCTCAAGCTCCGGCAATAATCGCTATCAAAGAAGTAGACCTATCCGGTAGTGAAGTGGACGCTACGCAGTGGCCAAAATAATCTATCAATAAAGTCTTTAAAATAGCCTAATAATAAACTATCATTGATCTATTAAATTGAGACCCCAAAGGATAGCCAACCATGAACGCCCACTTATACCTCCGAGCATCGACCAAAGATCAAGATGCCAATCGTGCAAAGGTGGTCTTGGAGTTGTTCGCCGTCGAGAGGGGTTTGAACGTCGTTGGTGTGTATGCAGAAAACATCAGTGGCACCAAGCTCAATCGTCCTGAGCTGCTCGCCTTGCTCGATACTGCCGAGAGTGGAGACGTGCTATTGGTTGAGTCTGTAGACCGCCTCAGTCGTCTCTCACAAGCTGACTGGGACACTCTCAAGACCACTATCAAAGCCAAGGGATTGCGTCTAATTGTAGCTGATCTGCCTACCAGCCACATGCTGGTTGAGGCGAAGGGAATCACTGGCCAAATCATGGACGTGATCAACAACATGCTGATTGATCTTATGGCGACTATGGCACGGCTGGATCAAGAGAAGCGTGTAGAACGCATCAAGCAAGGTCTGGAAAACAAGCGTGCTGCCGATCCTGAATGGAAGCCGTCAGGCAAAGGGAGGAACGCTGCCAAGTGGGAAGAGGTGCAATCACTGATGAGAAAACATCCAACCATGTCTGCTGATAAGGTCGCCAAGCTGGCTGATTGTGGTGTTGCCACGGTATACAGGATCAAAAAGGAAACGATAGCGACGTGAAGTATTACCATCTACCCCGTCATGATCGCGCCATATGCAACTAACCACTTAGCTTAACTTGGGGCCTGCTTGGATTTTATCTGTTTAACTACGAGTCCCTTACTCGACAGCACTGGTGATTCGACGACCTCTGATCGCTTCAAAACAAAGAAAAATCAATACAGATCGTAACGCAGACCAACGCTGTTTAATATCACATTAAACCCGTTATTAGATTTTAAGTAGCTAGTTGATGCGTACTCCATGAATTGAGCACTCATCATTATCAGACGTAGCAGCGAAAAATCAGTAAAATTAATTATCGTCAAATAGTGGGACTTTCTATCTTCCTCCGAAAAGCCATTTGAATCGCTCAGCTTTTCATCAACGATCCTTACCATATTATAAAAGATTCGAGTAAGGCTGTATATTTGGTCAGTTGAATCAACTCCTTCCAAGTATTCAACTACGGACGATACCTCAGGGTCGGAGGCTCGAAGCCCTTCAACAACGTCTTCAATTTTTATAACAGCCTCCCCTCCCGACAGCCTCACCACTGTTCCTTGAACATCTGCATCAACCCGAAAGGAATCAAAGTATGTTTTTTGCGAGTCGAGCATATTGAAAAGCTGCATTTCGAACGAGCGAAGCCTTTCTGTCTTTCTTGAGGCCTCCACCTCCAACTTTAATTCTTTATTGGCTTCCACCTGAATAGACAGAGACCGTATAAGCAGGACTATCGATACAAAGCTGAGTAGAGGATTTAAAGTACCTCCTACATAGTCTCCTAGCTGGCCCCATTTTTCCGGATCGCCGGAAACAACATAATTAAGATTCAAATAGAATTGTGCAAAATACGAAAATAGCACTAGAGCAATAAGTGCCGCCGATAAAATTACATATCGGTTAAACATCTATAAACCCAACCACAAGATACTTAACTACACGCCCATCCAACAAGCGTATAGGGTTTGCAACAAGTTCTAGATACTCCCACCTCTCTACATCAATCCCGTTATTCTTATCTAAGTTCTTAGAAAACTTCTTCTTCATTGCAAAATCGACGTCCCGGTAGTTCACTCGGAACCCGAACGCCACAGTATCCTCCTCTCCTTCTAGCTGAAGTCTTCCGTTCCCAGTATTTGTATTAAAGCGCCTTATGCTTGCCACAAGATTGAGTCTTTCATCAGTCTTTGTAGCTTGAACAGCATGAACCGTATCCTTTGTAAATTTTGCAAGAGAAACTCTTTCTTCGAAACTCTTCCTGTACTGGATCGAAACATCATAATCAAATTTAACGGCGACCTCATGAACATTTTTCATTACAGAAAGCCGTAATTGCCTAATCAAATCTTCAGCATGATCACCTAGTTTGTCCAATATTTTCTGGGCTTTTTCCGAAGGGTCTGGCGTTTCAATGTAAAGCGCCTCCTTCATAAAGTAACCCATAAGCTCTGTAAATATAGAGTTCCCCATCCTTCTTAATTCTTTTCTAGGCTCTTCATCTAAAACATCCAACCTAAAACTTAGCCCGTAGGACCCCTTGAATGTTTTCTTGAGCGTAGTTCTCACACTGCTCTTTGCTGTGATTCTCTCGGGAACTTTTCCGAGTAGTAGCGTTTCACCAATGATTCGTGTGGCGTCAGAGATTCCTTGCATCGTATCTAAGCCAGACTTCATATCTACTTCATACTCAGCTGTATCAATAACGATGTCCAAATTGATTGGCATAAAGCTCCTTGAGGGGGAAATAGCATCCCCAAAATTTTAGTCCCCCAATCCCTAGAGCCTTCATCTTCAGACGATGCCGCCAAATCAGGCTGGAATGGCTCTTAGCCATCAATCTTTTTATACCTTAGATATTAGGATTGTGCACCTGATTTTGGGCCGCAGGGAGGCCAGAGCACACTGACACTCCAATCACTCCCCACCACAGCCGGACAGATTCCGCCGTAAGAAGCTCAAAAAAGAAGCATGGCAAGGTACTAAAAGTCGTTGTTGGCGATGCAATTGAAGTGCGGAAGATCAACAACTGCTCTCAGGCGCTTGCTAAAGGCCGCTCTGCTGCTGACGTAGTCGTAGCCAATGATCAACGCATGAGGAACTTGAACTCGCATCAAGCAGCCACCCAACCCCACCTGCTTACCTACCAATTTAACAAACTGAATACCTTCAAATCAGTACCTGATTGCCTCAACCCCAATGGCTTGTGTACCTCCCGTGTTAGCGAGTTCACACCAACAGCAGTACGTCGCCTGATGCTGGCTTTCAACGTCTCGTTCTGAGGCTGCGGGAGCTTCCAGATGCCTACCTTTATTTCTCAAAAGCTTGGGTTTCTGGTTGAGCCACTTGTGCCTTGCTTAGCACCTGGGACATTTCGACCGTTTCTAGAATGGATGGAGGGCCTTCCAAACTCGGAACCATTATTTCTGGCCGGATTTTGGGAAACTCAATCAGAAGTGCTATCCCGATTTTCGCCGGGGCTGGGGTATTCGGTGCATCTCTCTCAGCAACCGGGGTTACTCAAACCTAACTGATGAATCATTTCAGGCCACGGCCCAACTACCCATACTTGATAGAAGCCAAGCGAGTCGACCCAGCCACCATATTGGGCATTAAAAGCTTCGTGCACTGCGTCAAGGGAAAGACCGGGAACGTCGGTAGCGTCGAGTGCCAATATGAAGCCGTCCAGCTCTGGCTTGTACTTGTGCGAAATCGACTTCCTCAGCATCTCGACTGCTTCAGCCATCGGTACGACTCGCTCAATCTCTCCACTCTTACTTCTGGCTAGCTCCTCCCAAAACGTTGCGTCCGTGAGCGCCCTCACAACTTGAATGTTCACTTTAGCCCCATCTGGTGAGCGTACGAATGCGTCAACGTGCTTGATGTGCTCCACGTGCTGAAGGTCGGTGTAGCGTGCACCTGAGGCATTCAAGTGCTGAAATAGCCGCCTGCTGGTTTCTTTAGTGCCATCCTCTCCTCTAGGTGGCTTACCGAGCATTCCTAGAGTGACGCCACAGCCGAGACTCAAGTCGCCGCTGGAAGCCCTTCCCCTACCTTCATCTACGCTGACACGAACGTTTTTCCCATCTTGCTGCGTTAGAGCCACCACTCCATCCGACATAGACAAGAACCACGATGTCTTTGGAAGATTCCCATCATCATCTGTAGCCATGCTTCTCTCCAGAAAATCCAGACGTCAGTCCACCACACCACCAACAACACTTACGACCACTGTAACTTGCGAGCCATCCATTCATTTCGCCGCAGTCATTATTTACAAGGATAAGCATCCATAAATGCATTCCATACCAGCTCTGTCCTACCCTCGTTCAACCGTTTCGGATTATCTTTTAAATATTTAACTACGATGCGTACCATCTGACCATTCGTCACACTATCGGGCATACAATATTTCACATCCTTCTTAAGCACGTCACTGTAGAAAAAAACCGTGCTGTTGACTCCCCCTATAAAGCCTCCACATATACCAACGGCTAGCACATCATAGTTTCTCTCTGAATCGGCCACCTTAAGATATTGCTGACACTGCGCTAGCAGCTCATTTCCATCGTATTTTAGGTCTGAGGCCTGAGCACCACCATTCGCCATCATCCCAACCAATACCGCTGCCGCTATCCCTGCTACCTTCATGATGATCACCTTGGAGTGTTGTGGCCTGATATTACACACAAGGAATAATTTTATGAGAAAACTGATTGCAGGGCTTTGCCCTGATGCTGGCCTGCATGACAGCGAATGCTGACGACCTTTTGCAGAACGCAGGAATGAAACCACTCGTGAGCGAAGACGCACGCGCCACGCTCATCACGATTCGCCATTGCACTGAAGGCTATGGCTGTGCGGGTAACCGGCTAGACCGCATATTCAATAATCCTAGAGCCTGCGATTCAGCCGGGAGAGACACCATTGTGCATTTTCTGCTGACTGATGCAGAGGAAGGCATCAAGGGCCACACCGTTTCCTCTAGCTGCTCTTGAGTGGGCCGCTAGCCAAGCAACTCAAACCTGAACTGGTAAAACTTCCGATGACTGTGGCTATATAGCATCACCTTCAACAACGAACAGCAGCAAGGCAAGGAAGTGTATGCGGATACCACAGGAAATTTTGGATCAGATTAGTGACGATCCCTTAGCTGGAACCATTACAGCTTGTGAATTTGTTTCGTCATCGTTCAACCCCCAATCGCCGTGGGAAGAAGATGATGAAGAGCTGCTTTTTGAAATTTACAGCCTAATTAGCAGCCTGAAAGAAGCAAAACAAATTGAGTACATTGCGGATGAGCCGAACCTCAACTCGGCATTTCCGAGCCTCTGCTCACAAATATCTACGTTCATGAACGAGGTCAGGGCGCAACTGGAAGCAAAATTTCGGACCAAGACGAATCAGCGCAAGGTCGACCAGTTCAAGAACCATTTCTCTCTCACGATCACTAACGCTTTCGGCTATGAATTCACGGATGGCGACCTAAAGCGTATCCGAGCGCTGATCAACGAGTTACGGGAGCTTATAACTGAGAATACGGAGCTCGATGAAGAGCACAAGCTTCGCCTACTTAAACGTCTGGAGAGGATGCAATCGGAAATCCATAAGAAAGTATCCGACCTCAACGCCTTCTATGGCCTTGCGGTCGAGGCAAGCGTGATGCTCAAAAAGGTGGGTGAAAACGCCAAACCTATAGTGGATCGGATAAAGGAACTGACCGGTATATCTTGGAATACGCAAGCGCGAGCTGAGAACCTGCCTTCAGGAACGGAGCCACCACTGCTTGAAAATGATGCTGCACCAGCCGCGATTGAGTGACCTCGATTCGAACAATGCAAGGGGCAAAGACAATGAAAGACATCGTAATCACCGTAGTGAATTTCTTCGCTTGGGCAGGAATCGTCGTTGCAACGGTTGTGGGATATTTTGCGATGAAGGGTAACTATGAGTACATCGGCGCCCTGATTGGCTTCGCCGTAGGATGCCTGGGCTCTGGAGTGTGGTTCGTTCTCTCAGCAATCCATCAGAATATCCAAACCATCCGAGATATTGCCATCAAGCAGCCGCAGGGCTGATTACTACTTTCAACACCCCATCCCCCACCACCACCCCAAAGCAGAATCCCACCCGAAAACGAACTGATATCGGCGTTCACATTGCCCAGTGTGAACGAACCCGATATTTTGTGAACGTTCTGAAGAAATCCAAGACAACAAAAAAGGGCCCACCTTTCGGTGAGCCCTTCTAGACCGCCCAGCAGAGCGGATTTTGTTTGGTAGGCGCGATTGGACTCGAACCAACGACCCCCACCATGTCAAGGTGGTGCTCTAACCAACTGAGCTACGTGCCTGCTGTGAGGCGGCATTCTACGGAATTCCGGAGGGGTGTCAACACCTTTTTTCGAGCTAACCCTATGAATATGCAAAATATTTAATTTCGCCGCTGCAAAGAAGATTTTGCGGTGGCTGGCGGTCGATTTTTAACTCGGGTAGGATCGACGCACTCGTAAAATATATTAAACAGAGGCAGCAGGATGGCGAACACCCACTACCCAGAGTCCTACTACGCCGCATCAGCCAATGCGGTTCCGCCGCGTCCGGCCTTGCAGGGTGACGTAGAGACTGACGTCTGTGTGATCGGCGCCGGTTACACCGGCCTGTCCTCTGCCCTGTTTCTGCTGGAGAACGGTTTCAAGGTCACGGTACTGGAAGCCGCCAAGGTGGGTTTCGGTGCATCGGGCCGTAACGGTGGCCAGATCGTTAACAGTTATAGCCGCGACATCGACGTCATCGAGCGCACCGTCGGCCCCAAACAGGCTCAGTTGCTGGGGCAGATGGCGTTTGAAGGTGGTCGGATTATTCGTGAGCGGGTTGCCAAATATAACATCCAGTGCGACCTGAAGGACGGTGGTGTGTTCGCCGCGATCACCGCCAAGCAGATGGGCCACCTGGAATCGCAAAAGCGTCTGTGGGAGCGTTTCGGGCACGCGCAGCTTGAGCTGATGGATCAACAGCGCATCCGTGAAGTGGTGAACTGCGAGCAATACGTTGGTGGCATGCTCGACATGAGCGGCGGGCACATTCATCCGTTGAACCTGGCACTGGGTGAAGCGGCGGCCGTGGAGTCGTTGGGCGGTACGATTTACGAGCAGTCGCCGGCGGTGCGCATCGAGCGCGGCGCAAACCCGATAGTGCACACGCCCCAGGGCAGGGTCAGGGCCAAGTTCATCATCGTGGCGGGCAATGCGTACCTCGGCAATCTGGTGCCGGAACTGGCGGCCAAGTCGATGCCGTGCGGAACCCAGGTGATTACCACCGAGCCATTGGGCGAGGCGTTGGCCAAAAGCCTGTTACCGCAGGACTACTGCGTCGAAGACTGCAATTACCTGCTCGACTATTACCGTTTGACCGGCGACAAGCGTCTGGTTTTCGGTGGCGGCGTGGTGTACGGCGCGCGCGACCCGGCGAACATTGAAGCGATTATTCGACCGAAGATGCTTAAAGCCTTCCCGCAGCTCAAGGACGTGAAGATCGATTTCGCCTGGACCGGCAATTTCCTGCTGACGCTGTCGCGACTTCCGCAGGTTGGACGCCTGGGTGACAACATCTACTACTCTCAGGGTTGTAGTGGCCACGGCGTGACGTACACACACCTGGCGGGCAAGGTGTTGGCCGAAGCGTTGCGCGGTCAGGCTGAGCGTTTCGATGCATTTGCTGACTTGCCGCACTACCCGTTTCCCGGCGGCCAACTGCTGCGGACACCGTTTGCGGCGCTGGGGGCGTGGTATTACGGGTTGCGGGACAAACTCGGATTTTAACCGAAAGACGCAAAAAAGGGGCAACTGTAAAACTGCCCCTTTTTTATACGCTTGAGAATGAGGTGCATCTGTTGAATCGCGTTGATGCCATCGCGAGCAAGCTTGTCCCTACGGTGATGGCGCGAGAGCCAAACCCAGCTGATGCCGCTGCGGATTCGCGGGATATCGGCGAGTACGGCGAGGGCTTGCTCGCGAAGACATCAAATCAGTCAATGAGACGCCGTCAGAAGTCGACGGTTGCCGAAACCAGGTACGTTCGCGGCGTCGACAGCGTCAAGCCAGGCTCGCTGTCATCCGACGCGCCGGCCGAACTCCAGTAGCGCTTGCCCGCCACGTTCTCGATATTGGCGCGCAAGGTAATGTTCTTTTCCTCGACCTTGAACGCGTAGCGGGCGCCTACATCAAAACGCTCCCACGCGTCGATTTCCTTGACGTTGGACTGGTCCAGAAACTGCGAGCTGGAATAGATGCCGCGACTGGTCAGGGTCAGCCCCTGCACGGTCGGCACATCCCACTCGGCACCGAGGTTGACGTTGTATTTTGGCGTCGCAGGCGCGCGATTGCCGTCGAACGTGCCATTGGAAGTGTTGGTCAATTCACTGTCGATGTACATGACACCGCCGAGCAGGCGGAAGCCCTTGAGCGGCTCACCAAACACGCTCAGCTCCACACCATCGTTTTGGCGTTTGCCGTTCGGACCGAAGACGCGCGTGGTGGCGCTGGTTTCATAGGCCGGCTGCTTGATCCGGAACACCGCAGCGGTCACGGCGAACGCACCCGCGTCATACTTGGCGCCAACCTCGACCTGGCGGCTGATGAACGGCGGGAAGATTTCGTCCTCGTTCACCGAAGTCGATGGCGCGATCTTGCCCTGGCTCAAGCCTTCCATGTAGTTGGCATACAGCGACAGCTTGTCGGTGGCCTTGAACAGGATGCCGCCAGACGGCGAAACCTTTTCTTCATCATAGGCCGTGTCGCCTTTGACATCGTCCGTCCAGTCGTCAACCTTCACCCGCTGCCAGCGGGCGCCAAGGGTCAGCAACAGACGATCATCGAAGAACCCCAGCGTGTCGGACAGCGCGAGGCCGCTGAAGCGGTTCTCGGTGTAGACCTTCGAATCGAGCCGAGTGGGCGTGACAGGCGTCGGCGTTTCCCTTGGGTTGTAGAGGTTGCTGTTGGCGGTGGCATAACGGGCGCCGCCATTTTCGAAGTCCATGTAGAAATAGCTGGCAGCCAGGTTGACCTCATGGCTCACCGGCCCGGTATGGAACCAGTTGCGCACCCCGGCGTTAGCCGTCCGGACACTTTCGTCACGGGTGAAGTCACGGGGCTGAACGCTGAAGTCACCCCTGTTGTTGGTGACCGCAACGGCATGACGGAGGAAGTCATGATTGCTTTCGCGCGCCCCCACACCGCCGTACAACATGACGTTATCGCTGACATCGAATTCGCCGTTCACCGTGCCGAACGTGTCGTTGGTACTCGCCTTGCTCCAGGGCTGCGCATAGTTGTGGCGGACATCGCTGGCATGCGGAACCTGCGCGGTGGCGCCGACTTGCACGCGCTCCTGCGGGGCGTCGGTATCGCGCTCGGTCCGCCCTAGGTCAGTTGAGAGGCGCAGCCGCTCACCGCGAAAATCCAGACCCAGCACGGCCATCTCGCGGTCAACATTCTGGTGATCCCATTCGGTATCGCCAGACTGCTTCACGCCATTGAAACGAATCCCGAACATGTTGTCTTCACCGAAGCGCCTGCCGATGTCGACGGCCCCGCCGGTCTGGCTGTCGGACGCGTAGTTGCCGGTAAAGGAAGTGATCGGCTTGTCGGTCGCGCGCTTGGGCACCACGTTGATCCCGCCACCCACGGCGCCTCGCGGCGAGATGCCATTGATGAGCTGGCTCGGGCCTTTGAGAATGTCGACGCGGTCGGCCATCTCCATGTCGATCGTATAGGTTGGCAAAACGCCGTAGAGACCGTTGTAGGCGACATCACTGTTGAACAGGCTGAACCCGCGAATCGTGAACTGCTCATAACGCCCACCCGCCGGGTTGGTGGCGCGAACGGAAGGATCGCTGGCGATCAGCTCGCCCAGGGTCCGCGCCTGCAAGTTCTTGACCGCCTCGCTGGTGTAGGTGGTCATGCTGAACGGCGTTTCCATGAAGTCTTTCGAGCCCAGCAAGCCCTGCGATCCGCGACGTGCGACCTGACCGCCGGCATACACCTCGCCGCCAGTCCCGCCTGTGGCGCCAAGAATCGAGGTAGGGGCCAGTTGCAGGCTGCTGCCTTCTGGCGCCGGGGTCAGGATGTAAGCCTGTTCGCCCACCGGTTGCAGTTGCAGGCCGGAACCTTGCAACAGCCGCGCAAAGCCCTCCTCGACCGCGTATTCGCCGGACAGACCGGTGCTGTTGCGACCGCTGACCAGCGCCGGGTCAACCGATAGATTAACCCCGGACAGCCCGGCGAAGCGGGTCAGCGCATCGCTCAGGCTGCCGGCAGGCACCTGATAATTGCGTCGGGCACTGTCTTCGGCCCAGCTGGCGGTGATGAACAATGGACTGGCACTCAAGCCCAACAACAGGCTCAGGTGCAACAACGGACGCAGACGGAAAGTAGCCAGGCGTGGAAAGGCGGTGGGCATTGAATTTGCTCTCTTGATTCGTTCACATGCCTTGAATGACAAGTAAGTCGAAAAAAGGGGACAGCCTTTACACACTAGTTTTGCGCGGCAGCAACGTGACCCAGTAACGGGTTCGGGATTGCACCTCCAGCGGCAGGCTCGCCGCGAGCAGCGCAAGGACGCGATCCGTGTCGTGGAGACGGAAACTGCCGGTGACACGCAAGGTTTCCAGCTCAGGCTCCCAGCGCAGAACCCCCGGTCGGTAAGTGCCGAGCTCACGCAGGAGATCGCCCAGCGGCTGGTCTTTCGCCATCAGCACGCCTTCACGCCAACCCGGCGCAAGCGCATCGAACGGCGTGATCGCACTGGCCCCCATCACTTGAAGGCTGACCTGTTGCCCCCCGCGTAATGCCAGTGCCGGCCCCTGCAAGGGCTGCAACTGCACGGAACCGTCGAACACCGACACCCGACAGCCGCGTGCGTCCTGGCGCACGCAAACTTCGCTTTGGCTGAGGATGACGTTGCCGAACTTCGTCTGAATCGTCAGCGGCGCAATGCCTGGAACCTGCAGCGACAGCTCGCCTTCAATCAGCTTCACGCGGCGATTCTGCACATCCACATCGACGGCACTGGCGGTGTTGAGTTGCATGGAACTGCCATCGGCAAGCTGCACCTTTTTGCGCTCGCCAGTGGCGGTGTGCAGGTCGGCGCGCCAGACATCCAGGGGTAGTTGCCGACTGATCAGCCAGGCCGTCGGCACCAACGCCACAGCACCCAATGCGCGCTTCAATACCGCGCGTCGCCCCGGATCAGGACGGTCCAGGCTGCTCAGCGCCAACCCCGACGGCAAATCGGCGAAACGCTGACGCAAAGCCTGGGCCTTCTGCCAGGCCTGCTCGTGAACGGCGCAGGTGTCGCGCCAACGCTGCAAGTTCAGGCGGTCCTGCTCATTGGCGCCGCCGGACTCGAGCAACGCAAGCCATTGCGCGGCAGCACGGACGGCCTGACGGGGATCGGATGCCTGACTGTTCACAGCTCCACCAACAGGCAATGCTCATAGGCTTGCGCCATGTAGCGTTTGATCGTGCGCTCGGACACCTGCAGGCGCTCGGCGATTTGCGAGTAGTTCAAGCCTTCGAGCTGACTCCAGAGAAATGCCCGCCGCACCGCCCTCGGCAGTCCGTCGAGCAGCTCATCCAGCGCTTGCAGGGTTTCCAGTAGCAGCCAACGCTGCTCGGGTGATGGCGCACAGTCTTCAGGCATTGACGCCAACGCGGCCAGATAGGCCTGCTCCAGACTACGACGCTGGTAGAAGTTGCTCAGCAGGCGTTTACCCACCGTAAGCAGATAGGCACGGGGTTCTTTCAGGTCGGCGATCCGCTGGGAGCTGGCAAGCAAACGCAGGAACGTATCCTGGCTCAGGTCCGCCGCATCACAGCCGTTGCCCATGCGCCTTCTCAACCAGCCTTCCAGCCAGCCACGGTGATCGCGGTACAGGTCGTGAAGGGTTTGCTCCTTCGGCATCGCTGCATCACTCATCTCAAGAAGCCCTGTGCCAAGGAGTTATCGTAAATGAGAGTGATTCTAATTAATGTCAGAGCTGTGAACCAAGTCCTTTATGCACCGCACAGGCAGAAAGTTGGTTCTGGAAGACTGGAGAGGGATAAAAGCCAAATTTCAGACACAAAAAACCCCGGCCTTTCGACCAGGGTCTTTGCTATCGACTCGAAGATAAACCAGGGGTTTTCTTCGTAGCTCCAAGGCGTTCAGTGGGCCTTGAGGCAGATATGGCGCAGCGGACGGGACTCGAACCCGCGACCCCCGGCGTGACAGGCCGGTATTCTAACCGACTGAACTACCGCTGCGTATCGCTTTGGACTTGCGTCCTAATTCGTCTGACTGGAAGCTTCGAGGCTTTCAATCTCGACCCAGGATAAACCTGAACCGGAAAATATGGCGCAGCGGACGGGACTCGAACCCGCGACCCCCGGCGTGACAGGCCGGTATTCTAACCGACTGAACTACCGCTGCGCGTCGGTGGAGGCTTTTCAGCTTCCATCTTGCTTTCGCAAGACTCTCAAGAAGTGGTGGGTGATGACGGGATCGAACCGCCGACATTCTGCTTGTAAGGCAGACGCTCTCCCAGCTGAGCTAATCACCCTTTGCTTCTCTGAGGCCGCGAAATTTACGCACCTAACGAAGCTAAGTCAATAGCAGGATTGAAGTTTTTCTGAAAAAGACAAAATCGTGTCAATCCCGACAACGTCGCAGACGGCGTCCCGCCCCGCTACTCGCTGTAAATCATCTTCTTGGTCATGCCGCCATCGACCACAAACTCCTGCCCCGTGACGAAGCCCGCATTCTTCGACAGTAACCAGGCAACCATCGCCGCCACGTCCTCGACCGTCCCCACCCTGCCCGCCGGATGCTGCGCATGGTCGGCTTCGGTGAGGGGTTCGGCACGCCGTACCGCCGGGTCTCGCGCATCGATCCAGCCAGGGCTGACCGCGTTGACGCGGATTTCCGGCCCGAGACTGATCGCCAACGCGTGAGTCAGGGCCAACAGCCCGCCCTTGCTCGCCGCATAAGCTTCTGTGTCGGGCTCCGACTGCCCGGCACGGGTCGAGGCTAGATTGACGATTGCCCCGCTGTGAGCACGCAGGTACGGCGCACAGTGCTTGGCCAACAGCATCGGCCCGCTGAGGTTCACCGCCAACACCCGATTCCAGTACGCCAGATCGAGGCTTTCCAGGGTGATGTTGTGCGGATCGGTCACTGCCGCGTTGCATACCAGCGCGTCCAGCCGCCCGAACTGGCCCAGCACTTCGGCGACGCCCAACGCCACCTGCCCTTCGCTCGAGACGTCCATGGCGATGAACCAGGCGTTGTCACCCAGCACCTTCGCCACTTTCGAACCGCGCACCCGATCCAGATCCGTCAGCACCACCTGCCAGCCTTCGCTGATCAGCCAGGCCGCGATCCCCAGGCCAATGCCCCGCGCAGCACCGGTGACCAGTGCGACGCGACCATTGGAACCGGTAGACGGCGTGGACAACTCGATCACAAGGCAGCCAACCCGCGCGCCAGATCGGCCTGCAGGTCGACCACGTCTTCCAGACCGACCGCAATGCGGATCAGGCTGTCACGAATACCCGCTGCTTCGCGCTCTTGCGGCGCCAGACGGCCGTGGGAGGTGGTGCTTGGGTGGGTGATGGTGGTCTTGCTGTCGCCAAGGTTCGCGGTGATCGAAATCAGCCGGGTCGCATCGATAAAGCGCCACGCGCCTTCTTTGCCGCCCTTGACCTCGAAACTCACCACGGCGCCGAAACCCTTCTGCTGACGCAGGGCCAGTTCGTGCTGCGGATGGCTTTTCAGGCCGGCGTAATGGACTTTCTCGATACCGTCCTGCTGCTCCAGCCACTCGGCCAGTTGCTGCGCGTTGGCGCAATGCGCCTTCATGCGCAGGCTCAGGGTTTCCAGGCCTTTGAGGAAGATCCAGGCATTGAACGGGCTCAGGGTTGGCCCGGCGGTGCGCAGGAAGCCGACCACTTCTTTCATCTGCTCGCTACGACCGGCCACCACGCCACCCATGCAACGGCCCTGGCCGTCGATGAACTTGGTCGCCGAGTGCACGACGATGTCCGCGCCCATCTTCAGCGGCTGCTGCAGCGCAGGCGTGCAGAAGCAGTTGTCGACCACCAGCATCGCGCCTTTGGCGTGAGCGATTTTCGCCAGTTCGGCGATGTCCACCAGCTCAGCCAGCGGGTTGGACGGCGACTCGACGAACAGCAATTTAGTGTTGGCCTTGATCGCCTCATCCCAACCGGACAAATCCGCCAGGGGCACGTAATCGACTTCGATGCCGAAGCGCTTGAAGTACTTTTCGAACAGGCTGATGGTCGAACCGAACACGCTGCGCGAGACCAGCACATGGTCGCCGGCGCTGCACAGGCTCATCACCACCGCCATGATCGCAGCCATGCCGGTGGCGGTGGCCACGGCTTGCTCGGCGCTTTCCAGCGCGGCAATGCGCTCTTCGAACGCGCGCACGGTCGGGTTGGTGTAACGCGAGTAAACGTTGCCCGGCACTTCCCCGGCAAAACGTGCGGCCGCGTCGGCGGCAGTACGGAATACATAGCTGGAAGTGAAGAACATCGGATCACCGTGTTCGCCTTCCGGCGTGCGGTGCTGACCGGCGCGTACGGCCAGGGTATCGAACGCTACGCCTTCGAGGTCGCTGTCCAGCCGACCGGCATCCCAATCCTGACTCATGCTGTCACTCCTTGCCTTGCTCTTCTAGTAGATACAAAACCGGCCCCTCAGGGCCGGTAGTTACTCAGTTGTTGTACAGATCAATGATCGCGCTGACTGCCTGCGTCTTGACCTTGGAGGCATCATTGCGTGCCTGCTCGATCTTGTTCAGGTAAGCCTCGTCAACGTCGCCAGTGACGTACTGGCCGTCGAACACTGCGCAATCGAACTTGTCGATCTTGATCTTGCCGCCACCGACCGCCTCGATCAAGTCAGGCAAGTCCTGATAGATCAGCCAGTCTGCACCGATCAGATCCGCTACGTCCTGAGTCGAACGGTTGTGCGCGATCAGCTCGTGAGCACTCGGCATGTCGATGCCGTAGACGTTCGGGTAGCGAACGGCCGGTGCCGCGGAGCAGAAGTAGACGTTTTTGGCGCCGGCTTCGCGGGCCATCTGGATGATCTGCTTGCACGTGGTGCCGCGAACGATCGAGTCGTCCACCAGCATCACGTTCTTGCCTCGGAACTCCAGCTCGATCGCGTTGAGCTTCTGGCGTACGGATTTTTTCCGCGCAGCCTGGCCCGGCATGATGAAGGTCCGGCCGATGTAGCGGTTCTTCACGAAGCCTTCGCGGAACTTCACGCCCAGGTGGTTCGCCAGCTCCAGTGCCGCAGTACGGCTGGTGTCCGGAATCGGGATAACCACATCGATATCGTGCTCAGGACGCTCGCGCAGAATCTTCTCGGCGAGCTTCTCACCCATGCGCAGACGGGCCTTGTAGACCGAAACACCATCGATGATCGAGTCCGGACGCGCCAGGTAGACGTGTTCAAAGATGCACGGGGTCAGGGAAGGGTTGGTCGCGCACTGACGGGTGTGCAACTTGCCGTCTTCAGTAATGTAGACCGCTTCGCCTGGCGCCAGGTCGCGAATCAGGGTGAAACCGAGCACGTCCAGGGACACGCTTTCGGAGGCGATCATGTACTCGACGCCTTCGTCGGTGTGACGCTGGCCGAAGACGATCGGACGGATGCCGTGCGGGTCGCGGAAACCGACGATGCCGTAGCCGGTCACCATCGCCACGACGGCGTAACCACCGACGCAACGGTTGTGCACGTCAGTCACGGCAGCGAACACGTCTTCTTCGGTCGGCTGCAACTTGCCGCGCTGGGCCAGTTCGTGCGCGAACACGTTGAGCAGCACTTCCGAATCGGAGTTGGTGTTGACGTGGCGCAGGTCAGATTCGTAAATCTCCTTGGCCAGCTGTTCAACGTTGGTCAGGTTACCGTTATGCGCCAGTGTGATGCCGTAAGGCGAGTTGACGTAAAACGGTTGAGCTTCGGCCGAAGTCGAGCTGCCCGCGGTCGGGTAACGCACATGGCCAATACCCATGTGACCGACCAGGCGCTGCATGTGACGCTGATGGAACACGTCACGCACCAGGCCATTGTCCTTGCGCAGGAATAACCGGCCGTCATGGCTGGTCACGATACCGGCAGCGTCCTGGCCGCGGTGCTGGAGGACGGTTAGCGCGTCATACAGCGCCTGATTGACGTTCGACTTACCGACGATACCGACGATGCCACACATGCGACGCAACCCCTACTTAATGGATCTGAACTGAACACAACTCACTGAGGCGTTTTGGCCGTCGGCAAGAGGTGCTCCTTGAACGGTATTTCAGCGGGTATGCTGATACCGCTGGCAAGCCACTGACTGCTCCACCCAAGGATCAGGTTTTTGGACCAGTCTGCGACCAATAGAAATTTTGGCACGAGCTGCGACTGTTGCCACCACCCGTCCTGCTGTACCGGCCCCAGGCTCAACAGCCCGACCGCCACGACCACGAGCAACACGCCACGCGCGGCGCCGAAGGCCATGCCGAGAAATCGATCGGTCCCGGACAACCCGGTAACGCGAACCAATTCGCCGATAAGATAATTGATCATTGCGCCTACGATTAACGTGGCGACAAACATTATTGCGCAGCCCGCGATCACGCGGGCCGATGGCGTTTCGATGTATCCGGCGAGGTACTCGGACAATGCACCACCGAACATCCAGGCGACGACTCCTGCGATGATCCAGGTCACCAGCGATAATGCTTCTTTGACGAAGCCGCGGCTCAGACTGATCAATGCGGAGATGGCGACGATTGCAACGATCGCCCAGTCAACCCAGGTAAATGGCACAGTGCAGCCTACAGACGGATAAGGCGGCGCATTTTAGCAGAGCCCATGCTTATCGGTAAGCTGCGATTGTCAGTGCATTTCAAATCGGGTCGATAGTTTTCAACCGCGCTCAGGCTGGAAGCGCACCACAAAACCCTTGAGGTTCTGCTGGCGGTTCAACAAGTCACGCAGACGATCGGCTTCCGCACGCTCGATCAGCGGCCCGACGAACACCCGGTTCTTGCCATCGGCAGTCCGGATATAGGCGTTGTAACCCTGGCTGCGCAGGGTTTTTTGCAGGTTTTCTGCGCTCGCGCGGTTCGACAGGCTGGCCAGTTGCACCGACCAACTGACCGACAAGCCATTGGCATCGACTCGACTTTGAGTCGTGTCCGGCTTACCCGGCGCGGCGCTAATCGGCTGGCTCGGCGCAGTCGCTGGTTTGTTGACCGGGACCGGAGGCGGCGCTACCGGCTTAACGGCAGGCGCAGGCGCGACGGGCGCAGTAGGCGCGATTGGCATCGCGGGCTCTTCCTGCTGAGCAATGTCGTCATCACTCGGCACAGGTTCCTGCGGCAAGGCTTGCGGCTCAGGCACAGCCACCGGCTCGACCTGCACCTGCGGCACTGAAGGTGCTTGCGGTGCAGCCGGCGCTTCGACCGTTACCTGCCGCTGCTCATCCTGACGGGAAAACAGCATCGGCAGGAAAATCACCGCCAGCGCCACCAGCACCAGGGCGCCGACCATGCGCTGTTTGTAAGCCTTATCCAGCAATGCCATTTGCCGCTTCCTCCGTGGAGCGCCGGGCCAACCATTCAAGGGCCTCGGCAACACAATAAAATGATCCGAACAACAGAATCTCGTCGTCGCTCGTCGCCAGCGCGCACTGCCCTTCCAGGGCAGCGGCCACGCTGTCATAGGACGTTACTGACGCACCAAGGTTCTGCAGCACCCCGTGCAAATCGGCGACAGGTCGCGCCCGCGGTGAATCCAGCGGCGCAACAGCCCAGTGCTGGACACTAGCATTCAATTCGCCGACAACACCATCCAGATCCTTGTCCGCCAGCAATCCAAACACCGCCAGGCGCTTGCCGGCCGGTGGTCGGCTCGCCAAACGACGGGCCAGATACTCGGCGGCGTGAGGGTTATGCCCCACATCCAGCAACAGGTTCAGACGCTTGCCGTGCCAGTCGAACTGTCGGCGATCGAGTCGACCGACCACCCGCGTGGCTTTCAGCGCATCAATAATCTGCGCATCGACCCAAGGCAGACCAAGCAACAGGTAGGCCTGCAACGCCAGCGAGGCGTTTTCCATGGGCAGATCGAGCAACGGCAGATCATGCAACTCGACAACCCGCCCTTGAGCGTCGAGACCGCGCCATTGCCAGTTGTGATCGGTCACACCGAGGTCGAAATCACGACCGCGCAGGAAAAACGGGCAAGCCAGCTCGCGCGCCTTGTCCAGCAGAGGTTGAGGAGGATCGAGATCGCCACAGAGCGCAGGCGCGCCCTGGCGGAAAATGCCAGCCTTTTCATAGGCCACGGACTCACGGGTATCGCCCAGATAATCCGCATGATCCACGCCGATGCTGGTCACCAGCGCCATATCGGCATCCACCACGTTGACCGTATCCAGACGCCCGCCCAGACCGACTTCCAGCACCACGGCATCCAGCGCCGACCGTTGAAACAGCCAGAACGCCGCCAGGGTGCCCATCTCGAAATAAGTCAGGGAAGTAGCGCCACGACCCGCCTCTACCGCAGCAAAGGCCTCGCACAGCTCGGCATCTGTCGCTTCGACGCCGTTGACCTGCACCCGCTCGTTGTAACGCAGCAGGTGCGGAGAATTGTAGACACCGACTTTCAGTCCCTGTGCCCGCAGCAACGAAGCCACGAATGCGCAAGTAGAACCCTTGCCGTTGGTGCCAGTGACCGTGATCACCCGAGGCGCCGGCTTGCCCAGTCCCATGCGGGACGCTACCTGTTGCGAGCGCTCAAGGCCCATGTCGATGGCCGAAGGGTGCAACTGCTCAAGGTAGGCGAGCCACTCGCCAAGGGTGCGTTGGGTCATATGTTTGCAGGCACCGGCGGCACGACGATCGGCTCGATCGGCGCGGCAACGAATTTCGGCGTCGGCTTGCCGGTCAGTTGTGCCAGCAGGTTGCCCAGACGCGGACGCAATTCCTGACGATGAATGATCATGTCGATCGCACCGTGCTCCAGCAGAAATTCGCTGCGCTGGAAGCCTTCCGGCAGTTTTTCGCGAACGGTTTGCTCGATCACGCGCGGACCGGCGAAGCCGATGAGGGCTTTCGGCTCGCCGACGATCACGTCGCCGAGCATCGCCAGGCTGGCGGAAACGCCGCCGTAGACCGGATCGGTCAGCACGGAGATGAAAGGAATGCCTTCTTCACGCAGACGCGCCAACACCGCAGAGGTCTTGGCCATTTGCATCAGGGAAATCAGGGCTTCCTGCATCCGCGCACCACCAGAAGCGGCGAAGCAGATCATCGGGCATTTGTTTTCCAGGGCGTAGTTGGCGGCGCGCACGAAGCGCTCACCGACGATCGCACCCATGGAACCGCCCATGAAGGAGAATTCGAAGGCCGAAACCACCACCGGCATACCCAGCAGCGTGCCACTCATGGAGATCAGCGCGTCTTTCTCGCCGGTCTGCTTTTGCGCAGCGGTCAGGCGATCCTTGTACTTCTTGCCGTCACGAAACTTCAGACGGTCGACCGGCTCCAGGTCCGCACCCAGTTCGCTACGGCCTTCAGCGTCGAGGAAAATGTCGATCCGGGCGCGGGCGCCGATACGCATGTGGTGGTTGCACTTGGGGCAAACGTCCAGGGTCTTTTCCAGCTCCGGACGATACAGCACAGCCTCGCAAGACGGGCATTTGTGCCACAGACCTTCAGGCACCGAGCTCTTCTTGACCTCGGAACGCATGATCGAAGGGATCAGTTTGTCTACTAACCAGTTGCTCATGCTTTCTTTCTCCAGTACCGGCGGCCCGAACGCTCTGGTTCGCAGCCCCGCGTATGCCCTTGAGCTAAATTCATGTGTGTGGCGATGATCGGTGGGTGGCCGGGTCAGTGAAGCGTGACCTGCGTACAACCCATCAATCCTCAGCCGTGCCTGCTTTGTGCAGCGCAGTGCATTTTGGGACGGCGGCAGTCTGCCAGCCGTCACATCAACTACGTGCCACTACGTACAGCCTTGATGAACGCCTGAATCTTTGCGTGATCCTTGATGCCCTTGCTTGCCTCTACCCCACCACTGACGTCCACGGCATAAGGTCGGACCCGGGCAATCGCCTCGGCGACATTATCCGGGGTCAGGCCACCCGCGAGGATGATCGGTTTGCTCAAGCCTTGCGGTATCAGAGACCAGTCGAACGCTTCGCCGGTTCCGCCGGGTACGCCTTCAACGTAGGCGTCGAGCAGGATACCGCTGGCGCTCGGAAACGCATCGCATGCCGCCGCGATATCGTCGCCGGCCTTGACCCGCAGCGCCTTGATGTATGGCCGATGCCAGCCTTCACAATCAGCAGCGGTTTCATCGCCGTGGAACTGCAGCAAGTCCAGCGGTACGGCATCAAGCAATTCGCCCAACTCGCAGCGGCTGGCATTGACGAACAAACCCACGGTAGTCACGAACGGCGGCAGCGCCTTGATAATGTCGCGCGCCTGCTGGAACGTCACGCCCCGCGGGCTCTTGGCGTAGAACACAAACCCGATCGCGTCCGCCCCGGCTACGACCGCCGCCAACGCATCTTCTATGCGGGTAATCCCGCAAATCTTGCTGCGAACGGCTGACATGTCGATAAAACCCTCAGGGCAAATCCGGGAAAGTCCAGGATGGTAACAAATGCGTTCGAGGGCGTCAGCCGTCAAGTTCGGCGAAACCGGTCAGGAAGTGTGGGCCAATGTAACGCTCGGGCAATTCGAACTCATCGCGATACTCGACCTGCACCAGGTACAGACCAAATGGATGAGCCGTAACCCCGCCGGAACGGCGTATGCGACTCTCCAGCACCTCCTTCATCCATTCCACCGGACGCTCGCCGGCACCAATGGTCATCAGTACACCGGCAATGTTACGCACCATGTGGTGCAGGAAGGCACTGGCGCGGATGTCCAACACGATCATCTTGCCGTGGCGCGTGACGCGCAGGTGATGCAGCTGCTTGACCGGCGATTTGGCTTGGCACTGGCCGGCGCGGAAAGCGCTGAAGTCGTGAGTGCCGACCAGGTATTGCGCAGCCTCGGCCATGCGCTCGACGTCGAGCGGACGGTGATTCCAGGTGATTTCTTCGTTCAGGTGCGCCGGGCGAATCTGATCGTTGTAGATCACGTAGCGATAGCGCCGGGCGATGGCCTTGAAGCGCGCATGGAAATGCCCAGGCATGACCTTGGCCCAACTGACGCTGACGTCGTGTGGCAAGTTGATGTTGGCGCCCATGACCCAGGCTTTCATCGACCGTTCGACCTGCGTGTCGAAATGCACCACCTGACCGCAGGCATGCACCCCGGCGTCGGTGCGTCCGGCGCACAGCAGCGACACCGGTGAGTCGGCGACTTTGGACAAGGCGTTTTCCAGGGTTTCCTGCACCGTGAGCACGCCGGAGGCCTGACGCTGCCAGCCGCGATAGCGCGAGCCTTTGTATTCAACGCCTAACGCGATGCGGAAAAAGCCGTCGGCCACCATTTCGGCGGCCGGGTTATCTATATTTGCCAAGGAGTGACAGCCTGCTGATCTGCGCAAAGGCGGGCATTATAAGGCCGCCGGACGGGGAAGCCAGTACAACAGAAGATGCAATGCTGAATGTCAGGGCCTCTTCGCGGGCCTGCCCGCTCCCACAGGGTTTTGCGCAGGTCACATAATCTTTGCCCCCCCTCCGAGACCGCGAAGGTGTCCAAACAGGCACCCTCCCATCTCGCAGAAACAAAAACGGCAGCCGAGAGGGGCTGCCGTTTTGTTTACTGCTTACCGATCAATCAAGCCAGACGCGAAAGCATTTCCTTGGCTTCGCTCTTCTGCCCCGCATCACCCTCGGTCACAACCTCGTTGAGGATGTCGCGTGCGCCGTCGGCGTCGCCCATGTCGATGTAGGCCTGGGCCAGGTCGAGCTTGGTGGCGACTTCGTCGGTGCCGGAGAGGAAATCGAATTCCGGCTCGTCAGCGGCAGAAGCCAATGCGTCTTCCGCACTGAAGGTCGGCTCGCTGATGCTCTGCGACAGACGATCCAGCTCGATGTTGACGTCATCCAGCTCAGCGGCGAATGCATCCGGAGCGTCCATCTCATCGGCCAGCGACAGATCGAAATCCGCCGGCAACTCCAGATCATCCAGCGCCACCTCAGGCACGGCCGGTACTTCAGCGGCAGGCAGGTCCTTGAGGTCGTCATCCAGGCTCAACAGGAAATCGTCTTCGGCGAGGGTCGCTGGCGACGCATCACCACCGAGGTCCATGTCCAGATCGAAGTCCGACAGGTCGTCGAGGCTTTCCTTGATTTCGGTCTGCTGCTGCAGTACCGACTCAAAGCTCAGGTCGTCGTCCAGCGGGAATTCATCCAGCTCGGCCAAAGCCTCTGGCGAAGGCGCCGGCTCAGGTGCAACCACCGCCGGTGAGGCGTTTTCCAGATCATCCAGACTCAGATCAAACGCGCTGTCGAAGTCGCCATCGGCCAATACCGGTGCCGGAGCTTCGGGCTCGTCCATCAACAGGTCTTTGACGTATTGGGCGTCCAGTTCGGCAGCGACGGCCGCAGCAGCCAGCCCCCCCGCCACGACGACCGCCATGGCCGGGAAGCGGCTTTTCAGCTCTTCGACACGGGCGAAGTTTTCGCCGTTAGCCACGAGCTGACGCTCCTGTGCCACGAACGCATCGCGATCGCCCTGCTGACCGTAGACTTCCATCAATTTCAGACGCAGGTCACTGCGCTGAGGTTCTTGCTTGATGCCGTCTTCCAGCAACGCAGCGGCCTGATTCAGGCGGCCGGCGGTCATGTGCGACTGCGCCTTGGTCAGCACGTCGTCATCACGATCAGCGGCAGGCGCGACCAGTGGCGCAGCGATGGGCGGCGTTACCACCACCGGCGCAATGACCGGAGCCGGAGCGGGTGCCGGGGTCGGCGCTGGCACAGGAGCCGGTGCAGTTGCGAGTTTCACACTCGGCGGCGGCACTTCCAGACCTTCGAAGCTGCTTTCAGGCAAGTCCAGATCAGCCGTGAATTCCTGCTCCTCGGACAAGGCACGAGCCATGCGCAGGTGTTTCTCGGCTTCTTGCTGCGCTTTGCGGCGACGGGCCAGCAACAGCAGCAACAACAGCAGAACCACCGCACCGCCGCCGACCAGACCCAACAGCACTGGATTGGTCAGCAGGTCGTTGAATTTTTGCTCGTCAGACGCTACCGGAGCTGGCTCGACAGGCGTTTCAGCCAGAGCTGGCGCTGCCTCAGGGGCGGTCGCCACCGGGGCTGGCGTTACGGGTGCAGGGCTCGGCGTCAATTCGGCCGAGATGGCCGGGGCCGTCGCAACAGCCACCGCCGGCGCACCCGCAGCGCCTTCAGCCTGCAACTTGGCCAATTGATTGTTTTTCAGTTCGATCAGGCGTTGCAGCTTGTCCAGCTGACTTTGCAGATCGGTCATGCGGCTTTTCAGTTCAGCGTTGTCACGACGGGTCGTGTCGAGGCTTTCCTGGGTCACGGCCAGTTTGTTGCTCAAGACCTTTGCATCACCTGCAGCACCTTTGCCTCCGGCCTTGCCGGTCGGGGCAGACACCAGGCTCAGATTGTCCTTGGCGGGCTGCACAGGAGCGCCCTCACCGCGAGCGCGCTTGGTCGCATCGAGTTGCTGTTGCCCGGTTCCCGGCTTGGCTACATAGCGACGCCCCTGACGCCACGCGGTGTTCTGCGCGGCGACTTCAGCAATGGCTTTGGGTTGCGGCACGCTGGTGACTTGCGTCTGATCTGGCAGGCGCAGCACCTGACCGGTTTTCAGCAGGTTGATGTTGCCGTTGATAAAGGCATCCGGGTTCAGTGCCTGGATGGCCAGCATGGTTTGCTGAACCGAACCGCCATTACGCGCCTTCGCGGCGATTTCCCAGAGGGTATCGCGTGGCGTAGTGGTGTATTGGGTCGGTTTGGAGGCGCCGGTGACCGGTGCAGTGACGGTCGGAGTCGGTGCCGGTTGCGCAGCCGCTTCAGCGGTTTGCGGCGAGAATTTGGACGGATCGAGCAGCACGCTGTAATCGCGCAGCAGGCGACCGTTGGGCCACATCACCTGAACCAGGAATTTCACCATAGGTTCGGAAAGCGGCTTGCTGGAGGTCACACGCAGGATGCTTTTGCCACTGGCGTTAAGCACTGGGGTGAAGCTCAGGTCATTCAGGAATGCCTGGCGGTCGACACCGGCCTTGGCGAAATCTTCGGGCGACGCCAGGCTCGGTACCAGTTCGGCGGCCGTGAGCTCCTTGACGTCGAGCAATTCGATTTCCGCCACCAACGGCTGGTTCAGCGACGACTTCAGGGTCAATTCCCCGAGCCCGAGCGCATGCGCCATACCGGAGGACAGCGCCGAGGCGGCCGCTATTGCTAACACCAGTTTGCGAACTTGAACCATAGCCTCATCCTTTGTTTGAACATTCCTCGGCCAGCGAGAAGGTGTTGATAGTCGCTGCCGTAAGGCATTGCGCGCGGCGGCGAAGAGTCGTCGCGCGCGATCATTTCTTTCATGCCCCGGAAAGCCTCGCAGGGTGGCTTGCCTTCAGCAATCCAGCCAAGCATAGCGCCCGACCAGAATCATTCTGCAAATTGTTGCCAAGTATCTTTTACAGCAGGTCTTTTATCAACAATTCAGCCACCTGCACAGCATTGAGCGCCGCGCCTTTGCGTACGTTATCTGACGTCAGCCACACATTAAGTTCCGACGGGTCGTCGATTCCAGCGCGAACCCGACCGACGTAGACCACGTCCTGCCCTACCGCATCACCGACCGGAGTCGGGTAATCGCCGGCTTCCACCAGTTCGATACCCGGAGCGTCTTCCAGTGCCGCGTTGATTTTTACCAGGTCCACAGCGCTTGCAGACTGCAGGGTCACGTTAAAGCTATCGCCAAAAAACACCGGGGCTTGAATGCAAGTGACGGAAATCTTTAACAAAGGCATGGCCATGACCTGACGCAGTTCCCGCACCAGGCGCTTTTCCAGCAGCGTATGGCCGTTCTCGTCCGGTTTGCCGACTTGCGCCAGCAGGTTGAAAGCCATCTGCCGATCGAAAAAAGTCGGCTCCAGCGGACGCACATTGAGCAGCTCCGCAGTTTGCCGGGCCAGCTCCGTGACGGCTTCGCGGCCCTGGGCAGAAACGGCCAGACTGGCGGTCACGTTGACGCGCTGCAGATCGAGCAAACCGAGCAATGGCGCGAGCACCACGGCCAACGTGGTGGCCGACGGGCTTGGGCTGCTGACCTGGAAAGGCTTTTTCAGACCCGCCAGAACCTGGGCATTGGCTTCCGGCACCACGTGCGGCGCCTGATCGGCGGGCAATGCGCCCGACAAATCGATCAGCGAGCAACCGGCCGCCGTGGCGCGCGAGGCAAAACTCAAGGTGACCGCCGGACCTGCGGCGAAGAACACCAGCTGCACTTTGCTGAAGTCGAACTCATCGACTTCCCGCACCCGCACGTTCTTGCCGCGAAACGGCACCGAATGACCGGCGGACTCGCTGCTGGCCAGCAGGTGCAGGTTGCCGACCGGAAAATCGCGTTCTTCGAGAATCTGCACGAGCGTTTCGCCGACAGTACCGGTGGCGCCGATCACGGCAATATCAAAGGACTGGCTCATGGTTCTACCTCTGGCGAAACGGGGGGAGCGGCACTTTACCGGGTGGTGGTCATGCAGGCAATTATGTGGCGCCTATACCGACCTCATCGCGGGCAAGCCCGATCCCACATGGTTTGTATCGTGCCAAAATTCGGGAGCAACACAAAACCTGTGGGAGCGGGCTTGCCCGCGATGGCGGCGGACCAGACACCCAACAAGCCTCAGACTGTTGCGCATAAAAAACCCGCGCCCCTTTCAAGGCACGGGTTCTTTCATTGCTTCAATCGATCAACGCTCAAGCAGGATCCGCAGCATGCGACGCAGCGGCTCGGCCGCGCCCCACAGCAGCTGGTCGCCGACGGTGAACGCGCCGACGTACTGCGTACCCATGTTCAGTTTGCGCAGACGGCCAACCGGTACATTCAGGGTGCCGGTAACCTTGGTCGGGCTCAGCTCCTGCATGCTGATGTCGCGGTTGTTCGGCACCAGCTTGACCCAAGGGTTGTGCTGGCTGATCAGCCCTTCGATGTCGGCGATCGGCACGTCTTTGTTCAGCTTGATGGTCAGCGCCTGGCTGTGGCAGCGCATGGCGCCAATGCGCACGCAGATGCCATCGACCGGGATCGGGCTCTTGAAGCGACCAAGGATCTTGTTGGTCTCGGCCTGGGCTTTCCACTCTTCGCGGCTCTGACCGTTCGGCAGTTCCTTGTCGATCCACGGGATCAGGCTGCCGGCCAGCGGTACGCCGAAGTGTTCGGTCGGGTATGCGTCGCTGCGCATGGCTTCGGCGACACGACGGTCGATGTCGAGGATGGCGCTGGCCGGGTCCGCCAGTTGATCGGCGACAGCGGCGTGGCTCACGCCCATTTGCTTGATCAGTTCACGCATGTGCTGCGCGCCGCCACCGGAGGCCGCCTGATAAGTCATGGCGCTCATCCACTCGACAAGACCTGCCTCGAACAGACCGCCCAGGCCCATCAGCATCAGGCTGACGGTGCAGTTGCCACCGATGTAGTTCTTGGTGCCTGCGTCGAGCTGCTGGTCGATGACCTTGCGGTTGACCGGGTCCAGCACGATCACCGCGTCATCCTGCATGCGCAGGCTGGAAGCGGCGTCGATCCAGTAACCCTGCCAGCCGGCTTCGCGCAGTTTCGGGAAGACTTCGCTGGTGTAGTCGCCACCCTGGCAGGTCAGAATCACGTCGAGGGTCTTCAGCTCTTCAATGCTGTAAGCGTCCTTGAGCGGAGCAATGTCCTTGCCCACGGACGGGCCTTGGCCACCGACATTGGAAGTGGTGAAAAACACCGGCTCGATAAGATCGAAATCCTGCTCTTCCAGCATCCGCTGCATGAGCACGGAACCGACCATACCGCGCCAACCGATCAGACCTACACGTTTCATCGCAACTACACCTTCTTGAAAAGTGGGCCGCTGCTTTCGAAGTGGAAAGTGGCAGCGGGCCCGAGAGATTACAGATTCCGCAGCGCGGCGACTACTGCGTCACCCATTTCCTGCGTACCGACTTTAGTGCAACCGGTCGACCAGATGTCGCCCGTCCGCAGGCCTTGATCCAGCACCAGGCTCACGGCTTTCTCGATCGCATCCGCCGCGCCTTGCTGGTTGAAGCTGTAACGCAACATCATCGACACCGACAAAATGGTCGCCAGCGGGTTGGCAATGCCTTTACCCGCGATGTCCGGCGCCGAACCGTGGCACGGCTCGTACATACCCTTGTTATTGGTGTCCAGCGAGGCCGACGGCAGCATGCCGATGGAACCGGTGAGCATCGATGCCTGGTCGGACAGGATGTCGCCGAACAGGTTGTCGGTGACGATCACGTCGAACTGCTTCGGTGCGCGCACCAGCTGCATGGCGGCGTTGTCGACGTACATGTGGCTCAGCGCGACTTCAGGGTAATCCTTGGCCACTTCTTCGACGATTTCACGCCACAACTGGCTGGACGCCAACACGTTGGCCTTATCCACCGAGCACAGCTTCTTGCCGCGCACCATGGCCATGTCGAAACCGACGCGGGCGATGCGACGGATTTCGCTTTCGCTGTACGGCAGGGTGTCGTAGGCCTGACGCTCGCCATTTTCCAGAATGCGGGTGCCACGCGGCGCGCCGAAGTAGATGCCACCGGTCAGTTCGCGAACGATCAGGATGTCCAGACCCGAAACGATTTCGGCTTTCAGGCTCGAGGCCTCGGCCAGTTGCGGGTACAGGATCGCCGGGCGCAGGTTGCCGAACAGGCCCAGTTGCGCACGAATTTTCAGCAGACCGCGCTCAGGGCGGATGTCACGCTCGATGGTGTCCCATTTCGGGCCGCCCACGGCGCCCAACAGAACAGCGTCAGCGGCGCGGGCACGCTCCAGGGTTTCGTCAGCCAGCGGCACGCCGTGCTGGTCGATGGCCGCGCCGCCGATCACGTCGTGGCTCAGTTCGAAGTCCAGGTTGTACTTGTCGTTGGCCAGTTCCAGAACCTTGACCGCTTCGGCCATGATTTCCGGGCCAATACCGTCACCTGGGAGAATCAGAATCTGCTTGCTCATGCTTTCCTCATGTCATCAGTCGGTGCGCCCTGGGGCACGCCCGGAAAAATTCTATTGCTCGGCACTTATGTTTCCGAGCTTATCGTTCAGCCATCAGCACCAGCACATCGGTACTGAACGAACCATCGGCCTCAATCTCAAAATATTCGCGTACTTCGTTGCCCATCGACTGCTGCAATTCGAGGATCGCGGCACGCATCACTTGGGGTGTGCGCATGCGCTCGACCCAGCTGTTGTACTCCAGACGCAGACGTTGACGCGTGGTGCTGCGCGTGTGCAGCCCCGCCTCGCTGACCTGACGCAACCACTCGCCGGCGGAATAATCGCGCACATGGCTGGTGTCGCGCAGCACTTCGACACTTTGCAGGTACGTGTCAAACAACGGGCTGCCCGGTGACAACACGTCGACGAACGCCGCCACGCCGCCCGGCTTCAGCACCCGACGCACTTCGCGCAAGGCCAGGCCGAGATCGCTCCAATGGTGCGCCGAATAGCGGCTGAACACGAAGTCGAATTCGCCATCGGCAAACGGCAAGCGCTCGGCGGCACCAAGGACGGTGGACACGTTGTTCAAACCACGATCGACCGCCGCACCGGCGACCACGTCGAGCATCTGCTGCGACAGGTCGTAAGCCACCACCTCCCTGACCAGCGACGCCACGTGAAAACTCACGTGACCGGCGCCGCAACCGAGGTCCAGTACGCGGGCATCGCCCTGCCCGGCCAACTCGGCCTGTAGCAGCGCAAATTCGGTGCCTCGAGCATGAACAGCGCTGCTCAGGTAGGCCGAGGCCTGCTCACCGAATTGCTTTTGGACTACCTGGCTGTGCTGGGCGGTGCGGGTCATGGGGAGTTCCTTTTTGGGGAGAGTCTTGTGTTGCTTGTTCGGGCCTCATCGCTGGCAAGCCAGCTCCTACAGCGGAGTGCGATTCAACTGTAGGAGCTGGCTTGCCAGCGATGGCGTCATCACGCCTTACGCACAATCAAACGTCGCGAAACAACCAAGGCTGGCTCGCCCGGTGCTTGCTTTCAAACGATGCGATGGCCTCGTGATCCTGCAAGGTCAGGCCGATGTCATCCAGGCCGTTGACCAGGCAATGCTTGCGGAACTCGTCAAGCTCGAAACTGTAGACCTTGCCATCCGGCCGGGTCACGGTCTGGGCTTGCAGGTCGACCGTCAACTCGTAGCCAGGATTCGCTTCGACCTGCTGGAACAGCTCATCCACTTCAGCGTCGCTCAAGATGATCGGCAGCAAGCCGTTCTTGAAGCTGTTGTTGTAGAAGATGTCGGCATAGCTCGGCGCGATGATGCTGCGGAAACCGTACTCTTCCAGCGCCCACGGCGCGTGCTCACGGCTGGAGCCGCAACCGAAGTTCTCGCGGGCCAGCAATACGCTGGCGCCTTGATAACGCTCGGCGTTGAGGACGAATTCCTTGTTCAGCGGACGCTTGGAGTTGTCCTGGTAGGCATAGCCCACGTCCAGGTAGCGCCATTCGTCAAACAGGTTCGGGCCAAAACCGGTGCGCTTGATCGACTTCAGGAACTGCTTCGGAATGATCTGGTCGGTGTCGACGTTGGCACGATCCAATGGCGCGACCAGGCCGGTGTGTTGGGTAAAAGCTCTCATGTGCGGTTCCTCAGATCAGTTCGCGAACGTCGATGAAACGACCGTTGACGGCAGCCGCCGCGGCCATCGCCGGACTGACCAGGTGCGTACGGCCACCGGCGCCCTGACGACCCTCGAAGTTGCGGTTGGAGGTCGAGGCGCAATGCTCGCCCGACTCCAAACGGTCCGGGTTCATCGCCAGGCACATCGAGCAGCCCGGTTCACGCCACTCGAAACCGGCTTCGAGGAAAATCTTGTCCAGGCCTTCGGCCTCGGCTTGCGCCTTCACCAGGCCCGAGCCCGGCACCACGATGGCTTGCTTGATGGTCGAAGCCACTTTGCGGCCCTTGGCGATCACTGCCGCAGCGCGCAGATCTTCGATCCGCGAGTTGGTGCAGGAGCCAATGAATACGCGGTCCAGCTGAATGTCGGTGATCGCCTGATTGGCGGTCAAACCCATGTACTTCAAGGCGCGCTCGATGGAACCGCGTTTGACCAGATCCATTTCCTTCGCCGGGTCCGGCACGTTCTGATCGACCGCCAACACCATCTCGGGCGAAGTGCCCCAGCTGACTTGCGGTTTGATCTGGGTCGCGTCGAGTTCAACGATGGTGTCGAACTTCGCATCCTTGTCAGACACAAGGTCTTTCCAGGCTTCGACCGCCAGGTCCCATTCCGCGCCTTTCGGGGCAAACGGACGGCCTTTGACATACGCCACGGTTTTTTCATCCGCAGCCACCAGACCTACGCGAGCGCCGGCCTCGATGGACATGTTGCAGATGGTCATGCGGCCTTCGACAGACAAGTCGCGAATGGCGCTGCCTGCAAACTCGATGGCGTGGCCATTACCGCCGGCGGTGCCAATCTTGCCGATGACCGCGAGCACGATGTCCTTGGCCGTCACGCCGAACGGCAATTTGCCTTCGACCGACACCAACATGTTCTTCATTTTCTTGGCGACGAGGCACTGCGTGGCGAACACATGCTCGACCTCGGAAGTGCCGATGCCGTGGGCCAGAGCGCCGAACGCGCCATGGGTCGAAGTGTGCGAATCACCGCAGACCACGGTCATCCCTGGCAACGTGGCACCCTGCTCCGGACCGATCACGTGAACGATGCCTTGACGCACGTCATTCATTTTGAATTCGGTGATGCCATATTCGTCGCAGTAGTCATCGAGGGTCTGAACCTGCAAACGCGAGACCTGGTCGGTAATCGCTTCGATGCCGCCTTTGCGATCCGGCGTGGTCGGCACGTTGTGGTCCGGAGTGGCAATGATCGAGTCGACGCGCCAAGGCTTGCGCCCGGCCAGACGCAGGCCTTCGAAAGCTTGGGGCGAAGTCACTTCATGGATGATGTGGCGGTCGATATAGATCAGCGACGACCCATCGTCGCGCCGTTTCACTTCATGGGAATCCCACAGCTTGTCGTAAAGCGTTTTGCCGGCCATCAGACGGTCCTCATCAGCGTGTTTCTATGCCCTGGGCTTTGAACAATTCAATAACCCTTTGGCTTGTGAGGTCGATCCTAGGGGGTTACATTAAATAACTCAAATTCATATTTTTTATGCTTTGGATAACCAACTGGAATACGACGATGGATCTCGCCAACCTCAATGCCTTTATTGCCATCGCCGAGACCGGAAGTTTCTCCGGCGCCGGTGAACGGCTGCACCTGACGCAACCGGCGATCAGCAAACGGATTGCCGGGCTGGAGCAGCAATTGAAGGTGCGGCTGTTTGATCGACTGGGGCGTGAAGTCGGCCTGACCGAAGCCGGGCGCGCCCTGTTGCCACGGGCTTATCAGATTCTGAACGTGCTGGACGACACCCGCCGCGCCCTGACCAACCTGACCGGCGAAGTGACCGGCCGCCTGACCCTGGCCACCAGTCACCACATCGGCCTGCACCGTTTGCCGCCCTTATTAAGGGAATTCACCCGACGCTACCCACAAGTCGCGCTGGATATTCAGTTCCTCGATTCGGAAGTAGCCTACGAAGAAATTCTCCATGGCCGCGCCGAACTGGCCGTCATTACCCTGGCGCCGGAACCCCACGCGCTGGTCAAGGCCACGCCGGTGTGGGACGACCCGCTCGATTTCGTGGTTGCACCGGAGCATTCACTGATCAGCAATGGCGCGGTCAGCCTCGCGGACATCGCCCTGCATCCGGCGGTGTTCCCCGGCGGCAATACCTTTACTCACCACATCGTCCAGCGCCTGTTTGAAGCGCAAGGCCTGACGCCGAACATCGCGATGAGCACGAATTATCTGGAAACCATCAAGATGATGGTGTCGATCGGCCTGGCCTGGAGCGTGTTGCCGCGCACAATGCTTGACGATCAGGTTGCGCGAATACCCTTGCCGGGCATACAACTGACTCGCCAGCTAGGCTATATCCTGCACACCGAACGGACGCTGTCGAACGCAGCACGGGCTTTTATGGCCTTGCTGGATGCACAACTCGATCTGCCAGGGATTCAAGGCTAACTTGTGCTACTCCTATAGAGCCGCAAAACCCTGTGCCTAACGCCCAACTCAGCCCAAGGCCTGCCAATGCCGAAATCTGTTGACCGTATTCCGCCGATGCCACGTATTCAGGCGCTTGACCCGAAACGGTCCGAGCAGAGCTGGGAGAGTGCGCCGCAGCTGCTAGCCGCCCTCAACGGCGCGCGTTTGGGTGCCTGGTATTGGGACATCGAGCGCGGGCAGATCAGTTGGTCGCGAGGTACGCACGCATTGTTCGGTTTCGATCCCCGGCAACCGTTGCCGGCGGATCTGGAATACCTCGATCTGCTGCCGCCCGAAGACCGGGCCAAAACCATTCCCGCGTTCCACGCGGTGATTGCCGGCGCGCCGCTGGAACAGGCGATGCACCACCGCATCCGCTGGCCCGACGGCAGCCTGCACTGGCTGGAGATCAACGGCAGCCTGCTGCCGGACAAACACGGCCGGCCGCGCATGATCGGGGTGATTCGCGAGATCACCCACCAGCGCCAACGCGAACAGGCACTGAGCAGTTCGGAAAAGCGCTTCGCCACGCTGTTTCACCTGTGCCCGAATATGGTGCTGCTGACACGCCAGGAAGACGGCCTGATCACTGAAGCCAACCAGTATTTCGAAAGCCTGTTCGGCTGGCCGGTGCAAAACGCGATTGGCCGCACGACGGTCGAACTGGGCCTTTGGGTGCACCCGGAACAACGGGAGAAACTGGTCAAGGCGACCAAGGCCAAAGGTGAGCTGGTCAGCATGGAGGTGCAATTTCGCGCCAGCAATGGCCAAGTCCACGACGGCATTCTCAGCGCGCAAAAAGTCGAACTCGAGGGCCAGCCCTATCTGCTCAGCACCTTCCTCGACACCACTGAACGCAAGGCTGCCGAACTCGCCCTGAAAGACAGCCAGGAGCGCCTCGATCTGGCGCTGGACTCGGCGCAACTCGGCACCTGGGACTGGCACATTCCCAGCGGCATGCTTTATGGCTCGGCCCGCGCCGCGCAGTTGCACGGACTGGACCCCAAACCGTTCCATGAATCCTTCGAAGAGTTTTTCGAAGGCGTGCCCGGTGAGGAGCGCGACAGCATGCGCGATGCTTATCGCAGCCTGCGCGAAGGCCCGGCCGGCAACTATCAACTGACTTACCGCGTGCAACTGGAGGACGGCACTTCGCGCTATCTGGAAAGCCGCGCCCGCCTCTACCGCGATGAAAACGGCGTCCCGTTTCGCATGGCGGGCACCTTGCTGGACATCACCGATCAGGTCGAGCGCGAACAGAAGCTGGTGGCCTCCGAAGAGAAATTTGCCACCCTGTTCCAGGTCAGCCCGGACCCGATCTGCGTCACCCGCCAGGACACCGGCCAGTTCATCGAGATCAATTCCAGTTTCACCCAGACCTTTGGCTGGAGCACCACCGAGGTGATTGGTCGCAGCGCCGACGAAATCGGCCTGTGGGACGCCTCGGCGAAAAGCCTGCGCCGGATCGAACAAGTCATCCGCGAACAGGGCCTCAGCAACGTGGCAATCCTCGTTCAGCACAAGGACGGCCAATCGCTGACCTGCGTGATTTCCAGCCGCCAGATCAGCGTCGGCAATCAGCCATGCATCGTCACGACCTTGCGCGACATTACCCAGCAACAACGCTCGGAAGCGGCGCTCAAGGCCAGTGAAGAGAAGTTCGCCAAAGCCTTCCACTCCAGCCCCGATGCCATCACCATCACCGAGCGCGACACCGGGCGCTATCTGGAGGTCAACGACGGCTTCTGCCGCCTGACCGGCTACCGCGCCGATGAAGTGGTCGGCCGCACGGTGTATCAGGTCGGTATCTGGGCCGAGGAGAAACAGCGCTCGGCACTGCTCGCCGAGCTGCAGATCAAGGGCCGCGTCCATCACCAGGAAATGCTCGGCCGCAACAAGCGCGGCGAACTGTTGACCGTCGAAGTCTCGGTGGAACCGATCACCCTCAACGAAACCGCGTGCCTGCTGCTGACCGCGCGGGACGTCAGTTTGCTGAAAAACGCTGAAGCGCAGATCCGCCACCTGGCCTACCACGACCCGCTGACCAACCTGCCCAACCGTGCACTGCTGATGGATCGCCTGAGCCAGCAAATCGCCCTGCTCAAACGCCACAACCTGCGCGGCGCCTTAATGTTTCTAGACCTCGACCACTTCAAGCACATCAACGATTCGCTCGGCCACCCGGTGGGCGACACGGTGCTGAAAATCATCACGGCGCGCCTTGAAGCCAGCGTGCGCATGGAAGACACCGTTGCGCGGTTGGGCGGCGACGAATTCGTAGTGCTGCTCAGTGGCCTGGAAGGTTCGCGCAATGAAGTCAGCGCGCAGGTCCGCGAGCTGGCGGACACCTTGCGCGAACTGCTGTCGGAACCGATGTTCCTCGACGGCCAGCGGCTGCAAGTGACACCGAGTATCGGCATCGCGCTGATTCCCGATCATGGTTCGACCCCGACCGATCTGCTCAAACGCGCCGACATCGCGCTGTATCGGGCCAAGGATTCGGGGCGCAACACGACGCAGATGTATCACAACACCATGCAGAAGGCCGCCAGCGAACGCCTGCGCATGGAAACCGACCTGCGCCTGGCGCTTTCCCGGGGCGAATTCGACGTGCATTACCAGCCGCAGGTGGATGCCCGCGACAATCGTATCGTCGGTGCCGAGGCGCTGGTGCGCTGGAACCACCCGGAGCTCGGCGCGCAATCGCCCACCGAATTCATCAAGGTGCTGGAAGACAGCGGACTGATCCTGGAGGTCGGCACCTGGATCGTCGACGAAGCCTGCGATGCGTTTAAACAGTTGATCGCCAAGGGCCTGATCGACCCGCTCGACTTCAGCCTGTGCGTGAACATCAGCCCGCGGCAGTTCCGCCAGAACGACTTCGTCGAACGCATCGAGCTCAGCCTCGCCAACCACGGCCTGCCCTGCTCGCTGCTGAAACTGGAGATCACCGAAGGCATCGTCATTCAGAACCTGGAAGACACCATCAGCAAAATGCGCCGCCTGAAAAAACTCGGTGTGAGTTTCGCCATGGACGACTTCGGCACCGGTTACTCCTCGCTGACTTACCTCAAGCGACTGCCGGTCGACACGTTGAAAATCGACCAGTCGTTCATCCGCGATGCCACCACCGACCCCAACGATGCCGAGATCATCCGCGCCATCGTCGCCATGGCCCGCAGCCTGGAATTGAAAGTGATTGCCGAAGGGGTGGAGACGCCGGAGCAATTGGAGTTTTTGCAGGGGCTGGGCTGCCATTTCTATCAGGGCTACTTGCACAGCCAGCCGCTGCCGATGGAAGCGTTCGAAAAGCTGCTGAAATAAAACGGCACCTGCAGGAGCGAGCTTGCTTGCGCCTACAAAGTAGCGGGCACAAAAAAGGGCGCCATTGGCGCCCTTTTCATTGCCCTGCCTTAGTGCTGCAGCGCGGGGTTTTGCGTCCCGTTGATCGGAATGCGTTTGGCTTTCGCCTCTTCCGGCACGACACGCAGCAGGTCGATGCTCAACAGGCCGTTGCGCAGGTCGGCGGCCTTGATCTCGATGTGATCGGCCAGGCGGAACGACAGTTTGAACGCCCGTTGGGCGATGCCTTGGTGCAAGAAGGTCACGCCTTCAGTCGCGTCGCGTTTGCCGCCACTGATGGTCAGCACACCTTTCTCGACTTGCAGGTCCAGGTCTTCTTCCTGGAAGCCCGCGGCCGCCACCACGATGCGGTATTGATCGTCACCGTGTTTTTCCACGTTGTAAGGCGGATAGGTGCTGCCTGGCTCGTTGCGCAGGGCGGTTTCGAACAGGTCGTTGAAACGGTCGAAGCCAACCGAGGAACGGAACAGTGGGGCCAGGGAAAATGCAGTAGTCATGGTTCAAATCTCCTGAAAACAATCAGCAAGTTTTTGTCTCCGCGACCCGAATTCGGCATCGCGTAATCCTTAAATAAGGATCGCCGATTGCTTTTCAAGAGACTATTTTCAAATTTTTCAGGCAGCCTCCAGCACCTGCAACCCGAGCAAACGCGAAACCTGATCCAGCTCGGTTTCACGACGAAGCAGGGTGAACAGCTCAACCGCTTCGGGATAATTGCGGGTCAGCATTGCCAGCCATTGCTTCAGCCTACCGGGCGATTGCCGTGGCGTCATCTGCGCCTTGGCCTGCAGCCAGAAGTCCTGAATCAGCGGCAGCAGCTCGGCCCAGCTCATTTCGACCACTTCTTCACCGGCACGGGTGGCGGCGATCTGCCGGGCCAGGTCCGGGCGCGACACCAGCCCGCGGCCGAGCATGATGTCTTCCACGCCGCTGATTTCGCGACAGCGGCGCCAGTCTTCGACGCTCCAGATATCACCGTTGGCAAACACTGGCACCTTGACCACTTCCTGCACGCGAGGGATCCACTCCCAATGCGCCGGCGGTTTGTAGCCGTCCATCTTGGTCCGTGCATGCACCACGATGTGCTCCGCGCCACCTTCGGCCAGGGCCGTGGCGCAAACCAGCGAGCCGTCGGGGCTGTCGAAGCCAAGACGCATTTTCGCGGTGACCGGAATGTGCGCGGGGACGGCGCGACGGACATGCTCGACGATCTGGTTCAGCAGTTCGGGCTCTTTGAGCAGTACCGCGCCGCCACGGGATTTATTGACGGTCTTGGCCGGGCAGCCAAAGTTCAGGTCGATGACTTCGGAACCCAGCTCGCAGGCCAGTGCGGCGTTTTCCGCCAGGCACACCGGATCAGAACCCAACAGCTGCACGCGCAATGGCACACCGGATGCGGTGCGCGCACCCGTCAGCAATTCAGGGCCGAATTTGTGGAAGTAGGCAGGCGTGAGCAGTTGGTCGTTGATCCGGATGAACTCGGTCACGCACCAATCGATACCGCCCACACGGGTCAGCACGTCCCGCAGGATGTTGTCGACCAACCCCTCCATGGGTGCCAAAGCAATTTGCATGAAAAACACACTCGACGAAAAACGTGCGGCAGTTTACTGGTTTCGGCGGTTAGAAGGTATTTCGTCAGACCGGACGGTGTTGATTGTGCGGACGCCTTCGCGGACATGCCGCGAAGGGATCAGTCAGATCGCGACTTGCAACGCCGGACCATAACCCTCGATGAACTCTGCCGGCATGCGCTTGGGCTTGCCCGAGGACAGTTCAATACAGACAAACGTGGTTTGCGCGCGCAGCAGCGTGGTGTTGTCGCTCGGGCGCTTGAGCTGGAAGTGCCGGGTCATTTTCAGGCGCTGATCCCAATCGACGATCCAGGTTGCCAATTGCAACTCATCGCCTTCATAAGCCGCCGCCAGGTAATCGATCTCGTGCCGGACCACCGCCATCGCCCGATCCAGTCGCCGATACTCGACCAGGTCGAGGCCAAGCCGCTGCGAGTGGCGCCAGGCGCAGCGTTCGAGCCAGGTCACGTACACCGCGTTATTCGCGTGGCCCAACCCGTCGATGTCCTCGGCGCCCACTTCCAGATCAATGATAAATGGCGTTGCCCGATCCCAGCCCATGCCCCACTCCCGGTCAGATGATGTCGACCGGGGCAGTGTACCGGATGCTCAGGCCGATTGGCGCGATTGCAGGCTGCGACCGGCCAGCAGTGATAACACCCCATCAATCACCCGCGGGTCGGCGAGCACCCGTTGATGACCGCCCTCTTCCAGCCGCAACAAACGGCTGTCAAACCAGGCCTCGTGGATCAGTTGAGATTCCTTGACCGAGACGAAGTTGTCGTCATCGGCATGAACGATCAGACCAGGCATGTCGAGTTGATAGCGCGAGACATCCAGTGCAGCCGCACGCATGCCGACGTCTTTTTCGACCTGGCGAATGAACGCGGAACGGGCTTTTGGGGGCAGCCGAACGTAGCGGGCGAAACCACGTAAAACCCCGAGAATCCGCGCCGGCGCAGCAATCGTCACCAGGGTTTCAGTGCGCAAACCCAACTGAACGGCGAGCATGGCGCTGGCACCGCCCATCGAGTGACCGATGACTGCTTGCAGCGGCGGCAACTCGGCCGCGGCCTCGAGCATCGCCCGGGCGAACAGCACGACGTTAGCTTCGTTGCCGGGTGAGCGGCCGTGAGCCGGACCGTCCAGAGCAACGACGGTGTAACCGGCCTCAACCAGCGCGGTGATCAGGCTGGCAAACTGCGTCGGCCGACCTTCCCAACCATGCATCAGTAACACCGCCGGGCCTTGCCCCCAACGCAACGCCGAGAGGCCGAAACGGAGCGTGATGCGCTCGGATTTCGCCAGCAACGGCAACTCCCAATCACGCGGCGGCAGATCCCGCGGTGTCATGAACGCCAGTCGCATTTTGCTCGCGACCAGTTTCGGTGCAAACCAGCCCAAGGTGCCATTAACGCCACGAACCCACTTCAACGTGCTCATCGCTCTCACTCCTCAGGCCATTTGCCTTCAGGTCATAGCACCGCCGATTTGGCGGCGCGCAGCAATCGATCGGACAACTCGCCCGGCCCCAGCGCCCGCGCCAGAGCCAGACCACCGACCATCAAGGCCATGTCGGCCAAGGCTTTGTCAGTGTCTTCAGGGCTGGCCGCCAGCTGCGCGACCATCATTTCCACGTGTTCATTCAACGCCACCCGAAACGCGTCCGGCAGGCGACCCAGCTCACCGACGGACGCCGGGATCGGGCACGCCGACTCAGAAGAGTCCCGGTGTTTGCGTGACAGGTAAAACGCCGCCACCAACGCGCGACGTTCTTCGCCGGTCAATTCGGCATCCATGTCGGCAATCAGGCCACGGCGGTGACCGAGCAGTTGCTTGAACGCTTCCAGCATCATCGCGTCCTTGCTTTCGAAGTGCGCATAGAAGCCGCCAACCGTCAGGCCGGCGGCGCCCATCACTTCGCCCACGCTCGGTTCGGCCGGGCCACGCTGAATCAGCGCTGCGCTAGCGGCCTTGAGAATGCGTTCGCGGGTTTGAGCTTTTTTATCGTTCATCGTTGCCTCCGAATATTACGACTAGAATATTATTCTCATAATAATTTTCCGCAAGTCGTGGATGCGACCGCTGGTCTGAAGAACAGTTTGAAAGAAATGGGGGATTTGGCCAAACGCCAGACAAACAAAAGGGCCATTCAATAATTGAATGACCCCTATAAAATCCCGCAGAGCGGGTAATCGTGGCGTCCCCTAGGGGACTCGAACCCCTGTTACCGCCGTGAAAGGGCGGTGTCCTAGGCCACTAGACGAAGGGGACGCAAAACCTTCTATACAACTGATCAGTGCTGAGAGCTGATCGATTCAAGGCCGGTGTGGCCAGACCTTGAACTGTAAAATTGGTGGAGCTAAACGGGATCGAACCGTTGACCTCTTGCATGCCATGCAAGCGCTCTCCCAGCTGAGCTATAGCCCCGGATTTTTCGCCTCGCGGCGGAGCGACATCTTGCAACATCGCTTCTGTAAAACTGGCGTCCCCTAGGGGACTCGAACCCCTGTTACCGCCGTGAAAGGGCGGTGTCCTAGGCCACTAGACGAAGGGGACGCAAACCCTTCTATACAACAGATCAACGCTGAGTGTTGATCGCTTCAAGGCCGGTGTGGCCAGATCTTGAAGTGTAAATTGGTGGAGCTAGACGGGATCGAACCGTCGACCTCTTGCATGCCATGCAAGCGCTCTCCCAGCTGAGCTATAGCCCCTCATCGCTGAGGACGGGGCGAATCTTAATGGCGCTTCGGAAACGTGTCAAATTTATTTTTAACAATTCCCAAAGTTTTTTGCCGACATAACAATCACTTACCGCCCTCCCCCCGTAAATTCGGGGGAAGAGCCGAAGATCAGGATCAAAAGACCACAACCTCCGGCAGCTCCTGTGGGGTCAAACAACCTCAGGCGATGTTGCCCAAGAGTTTTTCCCACTCCTTGTTTTCCTTCTTCGATACACCACCGAGCAGGTCAATGGCTTGGCGCAGACGGAAACGCGTGAGGTCCGGGCCGAGGATTTCCATCGCATCGAGCACCGACACCGAGCTCGCCTGGCCAGTGATCGCAGCGAACATCAGCGGCATGGCGTCACGCAGCTTCAGCTCCAGGGATTCGACCACCGCTTGAATCGTTGCGGTGATGCTGTCCTTCTCCCACTGCCGCAGGCTTTCCAGTTTCCACAGAATCAACTGCATCAACTGACGGACCTGATCGCCCGACAGTTTCTTCGATTCAAACAGCTTGGCATCCGGGTTCACGCCACCGGCGAAGAAGAAGCCGGCCAGCGGTGCGACCTGGCTGAAGGTTTCAACGCGGCCCTGCACGTGCGGCGCGATCTTCATCATGTACTCAGGATTCAGCGCCCAGGTCTGCAAGCGACTGGCGAACTCTTCCACCGGCAGGTCACGCAGCCATTGGCCGTTGAGCCACGACAGTTTCTCGATGTCGAAAATCGGCCCGCCGAGGGAGACGCGGCTCAGGTCGAAGTTGTCGACCATTTCCTGCAGCGAGAACTTTTCGCGCTCGTCCGGCATCGACCAGCCCATGCGCCCGAGGTAGTTGAGCATTGCTTCCGGCATGAAACCCATGCGCTCGTAGAAGGTCACCGAGGTCGGGTTCTTGCGCTTGGACAGCTTGCTCTTGTCCGGGTTACGCAGCAGTGGCATGTAGCACAGCTCCGGTTGCTCCCAGCCGAAGTACTCGTACAGCAGAATCAGTTTCGGCGCCGAAGGCAGCCATTCTTCGCCGCGCAGCACGTGGGTGATGCCCATCAGGTGGTCGTCGACCACGTTGGCCAGGAAGTACGTCGGCAGGCCGTCGGTCTTCATCAGCACTTGCATGTCCATGCGATCCCACGGGATCTCGACATCGCCACGCAGCATGTCCGGCACCACGCACACGCCTTCACTCGGCACTTTCATGCGGATCACGTGCGGCTCGCCGGCGGCCAGGCGACGTGCAACTTCATCGGCAGACAGCAACAGCGCACGGCCGTCGTAACGCGGGGTTTCGCCGCGAGCCATTTGTTCGGCGCGCATCTGATCCAGTTCTTCGGCGGTGCAGAAGCACGGGAAGGCGTGACCCATCTCGACCAGTTGCTGGCAGTACTTCTGATAGATCTCGCCGCGCTCGCTTTGACGGTATGGACCGTGCGGGCCGCCGACGTCCGGGCCTTCGCTCCAGTCGATACCCAACCAGCGCAGGGCGTCGAAAATCTGCTGTTCGGACTCGCGGGTCGAACGCAGTTGGTCGGTGTCTTCGATCCGCAGGATGAACTCACCGCCGTGCTGCTTGGCAAAGCAGTAGTTGAACAAAGCGATGTAAGCGGTACCTACGTGGGGATCCCCGGTAGGCGATGGCGCGATGCGAGTGCGGACGGTGGTCATGGCAAGTCTCGAAATGAAGATAAAACAAAGGGCGAATGGTAACAGGCGTTGCCCGCCCGGCTCCAGTGAGCAGGGCATTTAAGCCAAGTTTGCGTCTACAACGGGCCTGAGCCGCGCTGAAGGGTCGATTATCAACCGATGGCATTTACCCACTATCGACTGTATGCCAAATTCCCCTGCTGATAACTTTCCTTACAATTTCTCGACTACAGTTTGCCCATGCCAGCCCAACTCAAGCGTCGCCTGTTTATTTTCCTGTTGATCGTCCTCCTGATTGCCGGGGGCTTTTTTGCCCAATGGTTCTTCAAGGGACGGTTTTATGAAAGCACCGACAACGCCTATGTCCAGGGCGAGATCACCCGTGTCTCGAGTCAGTTGGGCGCGCGCATCGATCGGGTGCTGGTGCAGGACAACCAGCACGTCGAGAAGGGTCAGTTGTTGATCAGGCTCGAAGGCGATGACTTCCACCTCGCCGTCGACCGCGCCAACGCCGCCCTCGCCACCCGCCAGGCCGAACGCCTGCAAGCCCAGAGCAAACTGACGCAACAGGCCAGCCTGATCGCCTCCAGCGAAGCGCAAGTCGCGTCCAGCCAGGCCAGCCTCGGTCGCTCGCAGATCGACTTGTCCCGCGCACAAACGTTGCGCAAACCCGGCTACGTGTCGGAAGAACGAGTGACCACCCTTTCCGCCGACAACCACATCGCCCGCTCGCAGGTGACCAAGGCCCAGGCCGACGCACAAAGTCAGCGCCAGCAAGTCAATGCCCTCGGCGCGGAGATCAAGCGCCTCGACGCCATGATCGCCAATGCGAAAACGGATCTGGCCCAGGCCGAGCTGAATCTGACCCGCAGCGAAATCCACGCGCCCATCAGCGGCCTGATCGGCCAGCGTGCTGCCCGCGAAGGCCAATATGTGCAGGCCGGCGCCTATCTGTTGTCGATCGTCCCGGATCAGGACATCTGGATTCAGGCCAACTTCAAGGAAACCCAGATTGGCCACATGCAGCCCGGACAGAAAGCCGAACTGACGTTCGACGCCTACAGCGACACACCGATCGACGCACGGGTCGACAGCCTGTTCGCTGCCTCGGGCGCGCAATTCAGCCTGTTGCCCCCGGACAATGCCACGGGCAACTTCACCAAAGTCGTACAACGGATTCCGGTAAAACTGACCTTCGCCGCGGACAATCCGTTGCGCGGCAAGATTCGTCCGGGCATGTCGGTCACCGCCAAAGTGAACATCAAAGACACCCCTGACGATGGCCGGTGATCAACTGATCCGCCCGGTCGGCGAACCGACCCGGCGGGACTGGATCGCGGTCATGAGCGTGATGCTCGGCGCGTTCATGGCGGTGCTCGACATCCAGATCACCAACTCGTCGCTCAAGGATATTCAGGGCGCGTTGTCGGCGACGCTGGAAGAAGGCTCATGGATTTCCACGTCGTATCTGGTTGCGGAAATCATCATGATTCCGCTGACGGCGTGGCTGGTACAACTGCTCTCGGCGCGCCGTCTGGCGGTGTGGGTTTCCCTTGGATTTCTTGCCGCGTCCCTGCTCTGCTCGATGGCGTGGAGCCTGGAAAGCATGATCATTTTTCGCGCGCTGCAAGGCTTCACCGGCGGCGCGCTGATCCCGCTGGCGTTTACCCTGACGCTGATCAAACTGCCCGAACACCATCGCGCCAAAGGCATGGCCATGTTTGCCATGACCGCAACGTTCGCGCCCTCCATCGGCCCGACGCTCGGCGGCTGGCTGACGGAAAACTGGGGTTGGGAATACATTTTCTACATCAACATCCCGCCGGGCCTGATCATGATCGCCGGCCTGATGTACGGGCTCGAGAAGAAAGAAGCGCACTGGGAACTGCTGAAAAGCACCGACTACACGGGGATTCTCACCCTTGGTATCGGCCTCGGTTGTTTGCAGGTATTTCTCGAGGAAGGTCATCGCAAAGACTGGTTGGAATCAAACCTGATCGTGACCCTGGGCAGCATCGCGCTGATCAGCCTGATCACCTTTGTGATCGTGCAGTTTTCCAAACCCAATCCGCTGATCAACCTCGGGATTCTGGGCAATCGCAACTTCGGCTTATCGAGTATTTCCAGTCTGGGAATGGGGGTCGGGTTGTACGGCTCGATCTTTCTGTTGCCGCTATACCTGGCGCAGATCCAGAACTACAACTCCCTGCAGATCGGCGAAGTGATCATGTGGATGGGCGTGCCGCAGCTGTTCCTGATTCCGCTGGTGCCGAAGCTGATGAAGTACATCTCGCCAAAATGGCTGTGCACGCTGGGCTTCGGGTTGTTCGGCCTGGCGAGTTTTTCCTCAGGGGTGCTGAACCCGGATTTCGCCGGTCCGCAGTTCAATCAGATCCAGATCATCCGCGCACTCGGCCAGCCGTTGATCATGGTGACGATCTCACTGATCGCCACCGCGTACATCCTGCCGCAGGACGCGGGGTCGGCGTCGAGCCTGTTCAACATCCTGCGCAACCTCGGCGGCGCCATTGGCATCGCCCTCCTCGCCACGTTACTGGATGCGCGGACCAAGACCTACTTTGATTATTTGCGTGAATCCATTGTGCCGAGCAACCCACAGGTGGCCGAACGGATGGCGTCGTTGACCGACCGGTTGGGCAGTGAAGCGGCAGCGCTGGGCAAGCTCAGCGAGATTGCGCATCAACAGGCGTCGATCATGGCTTACAACGATGCGTTTCACTTTGTCGGGATTGCGCTGGGGATCAGCATGATTGCGGTGTTGCTGACCAAGCAATTACCGGCGGGACTGAAGGCTGGCGAGGCGCACTAGTTGATATTTGTATCGCCCTGACTGGCCTCATCGCGGGCAAACCCTGTGGGAGCGGGCTTGCCCGCGATGAGGCCGGCACAACCACCGCAAAATCAGACCGCAATCAACCGATCCCGCAGCTTGGTAATCTCATCGCGCATCTGCGCCGCCGCTTCGAATTCCAGGTCGCGAGCCAAGGCGTACATCTTCTCTTCCAAGGCTTTGATGCGCTTGGCGACCTCTCCCGGCGAACGCAATTCCGCTTCGTACTTGGCGCTTTCCTCGGCGGCTTTGGCCATGCCTTTGCGCTTCTTGCTGCGCGAGCCTGGCACGGTGGCGCCTTCCATGATGTCGGCAACGTCCTTGAACACACCCTTCGGGGTGATGCCGTTGGCCAGGTTGAAGGCGATCTGCTTGTCGCGCCGACGCTCGGTTTCACCGATGGCCCGCTCCATGGAACCGGTGATCCGGTCCGCATACAGAATCGCCCTACCGTTGAGGTTACGCGCCGCGCGCCCGATGGTCTGGATCAGCGAGCGTTCGGAACGCAGGAAGCCTTCTTTGTCCGCATCGAGAATCGCCACCAAGGACACTTCCGGCATGTCCAGACCTTCACGCAACAGGTTGATCCCCACCAGCACGTCAAACGTGCCGAGGCGCAAATCACGGATGATTTCCACGCGTTCCACGGTGTCGATGTCCGAGTGCAGATAACGCACGCGCACGCCGTGGTCGGCCAGGTAATCGGTCAAGTCTTCGGACATGCGCTTGGTCAGCGTGGTGACCAATACCCGCTCTTCGAGGGCGACACGCTTGCTGATTTCCGAGAGCAGGTCGTCGACCTGGGTCAGCGCCGGACGGATTTCGATTTGCGGGTCCACCAGCCCGGTCGGACGCACCAGTTGCTCGACCACGCGACCGGCGTGCTCCGCCTCGTAGTTGCCCGGCGTCGCCGAAACGAAAATCGTCTGCGGGCTGATGCTTTCGAACTCATCGAAGCGCATCGGCCGGTTGTCCAGCGCTGACGGCAGGCGGAAACCGTATTCCACCAGGGTTTCTTTACGCGAACGGTCGCCCTTATACATGGCGCCGACCTGCGGCACGCTGACGTGGGACTCGTCGATCACCAGCAAGGCATCGGCCGGCAAATAGTCAAATAACGTCGGTGGCGCCTGACCGGAATCGCGCCCCGACAGGTAGCGCGAGTAGTTTTCGATGCCGTTGCAGTAACCCAGCTCGAGGATCATCTCCAGGTCGAAACGCGTACGCTGTTCAAGGCGTTGCGCTTCCACCAGTTTGTTGTTGGAGCGCAGGTATTCCAGACGTTCCTGCAACTCGACCTTGATCCCCTCGATGGCGCCGAGCAGGGTTTCTCGCGGCGTCACGTAGTGGCTTTTCGGGTAGAACGTAAAACGCGGCAGCTTGCGGATCACCTCACCGGTCAGCGGATCGAACGCCGACAGGCTCTCGACTTCGTCGTCGAACAGCTCGATGCGGATCGCTTCGAAATCGGATTCTGCCGGGTGAATGTCGATCACATCGCCGCGCACGCGGAAGGTCGCGCGGGCAAAATCCATGTCGTTACGGGTGTACTGCAAATCGGCGAGACGGCGCAGCAAGGCACGCTGATCGAGCTTGTCGCCGCGATCCACGTGCAGCACCATTTTCAAATAGGTTTCCGGACTGCCCAGACCGTAGATACACGACACGGTGGTGACGATGATCGCGTCCTTGCGCTCCAGCAACGCCTTGGTCGCCGAGAGTCGCATCTGCTCGATGTGGTCGTTGATCGAGGCATCTTTCTCGATGAAGGTGTCCGACGACGGTACGTAGGCTTCAGGCTGGTAGTAGTCGTAGTAGGAAACGAAGTATTCAACGGCATTGTTCGGGAAGAACGCCTTGAACTCGCCGTACAACTGCGCGGCCAGGGTCTTGTTCGGCGCCAGCACCAGGGTCGGGCGCTGCACCTGGGCGATGACGTTGGCGATGCTGAAGGTCTTGCCCGAACCGGTCACACCGAGCAACGTCTGGTGCGCCAGGCCGGCTTCGATGCCCTCGACCATCAGGCGGATGGCTTCCGGCTGGTCGCCGGCGGGCTCGAAGCGGGTGACTAGCTGGAATTCAGACATGAAATACCTCTGGGTTCACCCGTGCGCGGTCAAACCGGACAGGAACGAGAAAGACCGCAAACGACCGAGGTCGCCCGAGGAAAAAACTGGATTGTGCTCAATGTGGAGTCGATTGCCTTCGCTTTCAAGGCAAACGTCCTACATCCCTTACAGTCTTTGACGCGATCAATCGACTAACGGTCGAAAAATAATCGGAAAAACTTACGGTAAAAGCCGAATCGGCTGTCGCCATCAATCGCGGATGACCTCTATACTAGCTCCCCGTTTGTGCACCGCTCTAGTGCATTCGGCTGGAGCGCGACACGTCCCTCCACATTCCATTCAGAGCCGCCGCAAAAATGAGCCTGTTCTCCGCTGTCGAAATGGCACCACGCGATCCAATCCTGGGCCTCAACGAAGCATTCAACGCCGATACCCGTACCAATAAGGTCAACCTGGGGGTCGGTGTTTACTGCAACGAGGAGGGGCGAATTCCACTCCTGCGCGCCGTTGTCGAAGCCGAGACGATTCGCGTCGCTCAACACGCTTCCCGTGGCTACTTGCCAATCGACGGCATCGCCGCCTACGACCAGGCCGTGCAAAAACTGCTGTTTGGCAATGACTCGCCACTGATCGCTTCCGGCCGCGTCCTCACCACCCAAGCCGTTGGCGGTACTGGCGCGCTGAAAATCGGTGCCGATTTCCTCAAGCAACTGCTGCCGAACGCCGTCGTGGCGATCAGCGACCCGAGCTGGGAAAACCACCGCGCGCTGTTCGAAACAGCCGGTTTCCCGGTGCAGAACTATCGTTACTACGACGCCGCGACCCACGACGTTAACCGCGCAGGCCTGCTGGAAGACCTCAACGCCCTGCCGAACGGCTCGATCGTTGTGTTGCACGCCTGCTGCCACAACCCGACCGGCGTGGACCTGAGCCCGGCGGACTGGAACAACGTGCTGGAAGCCGTGAAGGCCAAGGGTCACGTACCGTTCCTCGACATGGCGTACCAGGGCTTTGGCGATGGCATCGACGAAGACGCCGCCGCCGTGCGTCTGTTCGCTGAATCGGGCCTGACCTTCTTCGTTTCCAGCTCGTTCTCCAAATCCTTCTCGCTGTACGGCGAGCGCGTTGGCGCCCTGTCGATCGTCAGCGAATCGAAAGAAGAAAGCGCGCGCGTGCTGTCGCAAGTCAAACGCGTGATCCGCACCAACTACTCCAACCCGCCAACCCACGGTGCAAGCATCGTCGCCGCTGTGTTGAACAGCCCGGAGCTGCGCGCTCAGTGGGAAGAAGAACTGGCCGAAATGCGTCTGCGGATTCGTGGCATGCGCACCCAGATGGTTGACCTGCTGGCGAAACAGGCTCCGCAGCGCGACTTCAGCTTCGTGGGCCGTCAGCGTGGCATGTTCTCCTACTCCGGCCTGACGGTTGAGCAAGTCACCCGTCTGCGCAACGAGTTCGGTATCTACGCCCTGGACACCGGCCGCATCTGCGTCGCTGCATTGAACCAGAGCAACATCGATGTCGTAACCAAGGCCATCGTTGCGGTGATCTGAGTCGTCGAGCGGTAAAAAAACGGGAAGCCCTTGGGCTTCCCGTTTTTTATTTGTCTCAGATAATTCTCAACCCACCAACCAAGCCCTCTAGACTGCACACATCTACTTTGTAGGAGCCAGCTTGCTGGCGATGGCGTCCGTCCCGTCAATAAACAGGTTGGCTGACCCACCGCTATCGCCGGCAAGCCGGCTCCTACAGGGGTTGTGTACACCACCGAATTTGATGTGAGCCGATATGAAAAACGATGATTTGCGCGCTGACCGCGATGAGCTGGACCACTTTGTGCCCCGCCCCCCAGCCAAACGCGGCAACAACCTGGTGCTGCAAGTCGCGGCTGGCGTATTTCTTGGCGGTCTGGCCTTGTGGCTGGTGCAACTGGGCGCGACGCTGCTTTACGCCAAACTGATGCTCGCCACCGTGACGTTCGGCGGTTAAGCCAGTTCGGTCGCGCGCTGGCTGGCCGCGTCGTCATAAGCGACGTACAGCGACTCGGCGACCTGGCTTTTGATGGCCTTGGTGCTTTCCAGGCCCAGGACAAAACCTTCGGCCTTGCCGCCAGCGCGATTCAATTCGTCAGCGGTGCTGGCCTGGGTGATGGCGTCGAACAGTTTTTCGGCGTGCGGACCGACCCCTTTGGGCAGGCTGATTTGAGCGATGCTCATACGGACACCTCGTTACTGCGAAGTGTGAAGGCTGGGTGATTCATGGCGCGTACCTTTTCGGCGAATGGCCGGCAGCGCGTGTAACCACTTCCGGGCGGCCATGGTAGACCTCTGGTGCGGTTCTGGTAACCGCCAATCACCGATAAACCGCCGTCCGTCCCGACGAATCGCTCAAGCTGCCAACAGGTGCTTGACTTCTCTTTTTGAATCAGTAACATAGGCGCCATTCCGCGATAGCTCAGTTGGTAGAGCAAGTGACTGTTAATCACTGGGTCCCTGGTTCGAGTCCAGGTCGTGGAGCCAGACATGGTTCGGAGAAGGCTTTCAAAATCTCTGAACATCAAAAACCCGCCTTATGGCGGGTTTTTCGTTTTGGCATTGCCGGCAAGTCCCGCAAGGTTGGCTAGCAGTCATTGAACCACGCCACCTGAGCCAGGCCGACCGCCTCACCCCCCTCATGCCTGAGACTTAATCGTCTGCTTCGGCAACTCTCCAAACCGCTGCCGATAGTAATTGGCAAACCGCCCCACATGCCCGAACCCGAACTCCAGCGCGACCTCAGTCACGCTAGTGTGCGGCCTCGCCAACAAGTACTCCCTGGCGGCTTCAAGCCGTAATCCGCGCAAGCGGTCCATCGGGCTTTGACCGTATTCGCGTTGGCATAAGGTGTTCAAGCTGCGAATGCTCACCCCGACAGCAACCGCCAGTTCAGCCAGGGAGATGCCTTGAGCAAGGTGTTCGCGCATGCAGGCGTCGATTCTTTGCAGTTGACGGGTGGGCTGCCGCGGCGAAGGCGACTCTTGTTGCGCAACGCCACAATGGCTGAGCAGAAACAGCGGCAGGCTTTGCTCCAGATGCTGTAACCAGCGAGATGGCCGTCCACTCGACTCGCCTTCGGGCAAGTGCTCCAGCAACTCGCTGACCAGACGAAACCAGCGCATCGCCAGTGGCCGTTCCAGACGGCTGACCGGCGCTAACGTGAAGTCCGATGGCAAGTCATCGGCCAGCGCATTCTGGCCGGCGTCGAGCAATGCCCGTGGCAGTTTGAGGATCAGTTGCTCGCAACCCTCCTCCCACACCACTCGAGCCTGCTTGCGCGGAGACAGGATCGCCACTTCTCCCGGGCTGACGGCATAGCCCATGCCGTCGGACTCAAGCGTGGCGCTGCCGCGCAGCGGCATCTGTACCAGCACGAAATCTTCAAATGGCTGCGGCCGGATTTCTACCTGGCCGCCGTAACGCAGCGCATACAGTTCGCAACTGGCGACCTGGCCGCGATAGAACGCCGTATCGACGCCGCCCCGCGGCCAGTCCAGCTCATGTTCCACCAGCGCTTGCCCCATCAAGTGCTGGGTTTCCTGCGCCGAGCGGCTGGTAAAGACCGGCTCGCGGCACATCAGCGATAAGTTCAGACCCACGCTGTTGGCAGTGGCTGCGTGGAAAGTCGCCATATCAAAGCGACCGGTTGCGACGGGCTTCGCTGCGCTGCAGAGTGGCGCTGGGCGTTTCGTTGAACAGCTTGCGGTACTCGCTGGCGAACCGGCCCAGATGCGAAAACCCCCAGCACATCGCGATCACGGAGATGTTGCGCACCGAGGCGTCTTCGAGGATTTCCTGGCGTACGGCGCCGAGGCGAAACTTTTTCAGGTAAGCCATGGGCGAGACGCCCATGTGCTTGCGAAAGCCTTCGAACAGTTTGAAGCGGGACACACCTGCCGCCGCCTCGATGTCTTCCAGGTGGATGTCTTCGCGAGCGTTGCTTTCTATGAAGTCCTTGGCGCGCACCAGGTAATACGGCAACTTGACGCCCAGTTGGTCACGCAGTTCGGCACTGTAGTTGTTGGGCTGGGAAAGGATGAGGCCCTTGATCAGCGCGCTTTCGATATCGCGGGTGAAGTACACCTGACTGAACAGGTCGTGGCCGCGCTCCAGCTCATCAATGTAGTAACGGGCCAGCCGCCACCAGGAGGCAGAGGCGCCGTTGACCGCGTCCATCACCGGCTCGAACTTCAGCGGCATTTCCAGCGGACGTTGCAGCATGCCCTCCAGTGTCTGGCGCATGGCCATGCGGGTGATCACCACGGAGATCTTGTGACAGTCACCGGCCATGCTCAGTGTCTGGGTTTCGTGCGGCGTTACGATCAGCCCCTGATCCTGATTGGAGTACAACCGACGGCCGTCCTTGACCAACTCCTGCTCGCCGCGAATCGGCAGGCTGAGGCTGTAGCAATTGAGGTGTTCGGCATCCTCGACGCCGATGGTCACGTCGGTACCGTATTCCATCCGACCCAAGGTCGTGGACATGGATTTGAACACATTGGCCTTGTGGTGAAACTGAATCCGGTTCGGCTGCGAGGTCTGCAGTTCGTGCGGCCCGCAAATGCCGGCCATCCACGCCCGGGCACCGGCCAGGTCGTAGCGATCTATGCGGATATCTCGAAACTGGACAACATTTGGTTCGGTCATGACAGCACACCCACGGCAATGGACATCGACACGCTCTTCGGCGCGTATTCTCATTGGATTTGCAAGGGCTATGCCCAGCCGGTGCGAACAGGCGAAATCCGCACTTTTCGGCTAGTAATCGGAAACTATCTGGATGTCGAACGCGTTGCGCGGCGTTGATGCGCACAGCAATGGTGCCAGGAGCGGGCGACGCAACGGGTAAAGCGCTACCCGAGGCGTCACTTCTGCGCGCAACCGTGTCCGATTTCAGGGCAGGACGTTACCAAAATTTCCAGGTGTAAGTCGTGATCAGGCGGTTTTCCACCCAGTCATTGCCGTGGCTGAATTTGGCGACGACATTGCCGGCCTCCACGCCCACGCCTTTGAGCGGACCGCTTTGCACCACGTAAGACAGCACAAGGTTGCGCTCCTGCTCCGCGGCCTGGCTGAGGTTGTCGCCACGGTCCACCGAACTGCCCTTCAAGTATCGGGTCATGAAACTCAGGCCCGGCAGCCCCATGGCGGCAAAGTCGTAGTCATAACGCAGTTGCCAGGATTTTTCGTTGGGCTTGATGAACGCCACCCGCGACCAGTTCACCAGGAACGGCTGCGGCACATAACCGCCCAGTGTCGGGAAGTTGCTGTCGCCGAGCATACGTTGGTATCCCACGCCGAATCGGTGACCGCCCTTTTTCAGCGATGTCATGGCGCCATAGGAACGGTTGTCAATGTCGCCGTAGAGAGCGTCGCCGTCTTCGCTGTTGTTGAAGTAACGCAGGTCGGTCTTCAGCGCATAGCCGTCGCCCAGGTCTGCCAGATGGGTGATGCCCAGGTAGTGCTGCTGGTAGATGTCTTCCAGTTGCGCGTAGAAGTAGCTACCGGTCAGCGACGGAGTGAAAGCATAGCTGGCCCCGGCGAGGTTGAGCCCGTCACTGCCGTGGCGCACACCCGAGCCGGTCTGCAGGTACAGTTTTTCGTAGTTGGAGGAGTTACGCGCACCGATCTGCGTCAGCCGCCCGGCGGTCAATGTCAGGCCGTCGATTTCCTTGGATTCGAGCAGGCCACCGCGATAGGTCGTGACCAACTGACGTGAGTCATCAATGATCACCACTGGCAGTAACGGCCGCAGTTCACCGACTTTCAGCTCGGTTTTCGAATAGCGCATTTTCAGCGTTGCCCCGCCACGGCCATATTCATCGGCCTGCTCCTGACGACTTCGGCTGTAAGGGATGATGGAGTCATCGCCGCGCCCGCCACCGCCGTCCAGTCTGTAGGCATATTGCACCTCTGCATCGAGGCCAAACTGCACCGGGCCTTCGGTATAGCCGGAGGCGAAACGCAGGTCGAACCCCTGAGTCCAACTGCCCACCCGCGAATGGGCCGGGTTGTCCTGCTTGAAATCCCGATCGATGTAAAAGTTGCGGGTACCCAGCGTCAGCCGGCTGTCAGAGACCACATCGGCCTGTGCCAATAATGGCGTCAACAAGCCAAATGTTTGAATCCCTCGAACTAACCACGTTTTATGCAACATATTATTTTTCCCCCTGCCGCGTTTAGAGCAACATATGAATAGAAGGCACTTCTGATTAAAACCAGGGCCATGAGCAATGGCAGTTTCCAGTGACCTGCAGCGAGACACTCTGGTGGTGCTTCGATTGAAATTAAGCCGCAACAAGTTCGTCAGCGGCTATCCCGTTACTGGAAGACAATTAGCCGTTTGCTCAGCCTTAACACACGACAAGACCCAGTGTTTACTGGTTTAAACTGCCAGAAGCCAGGAATCAGGGCTTATTTTCCGGATGGCTTTCCACTAATAAGCGGATAGACCCTGTCCGCCGCCACGTCATTTAATGGAAGCGTGAATTAGCCCATTGGCCGAGGACTGGGATATGACAACTGCACGAAGTATCGAACAGTGGAAAAGTTATATAGAAAGTTGCCTGGACTTCCGCCCGGAAGACGGTGTTTATCGCATCGCCCGCGATATGTTTACCGACCCGGACTTGTTCGATCTGGAAATGGAACTGATTTTCGAGAAGAACTGGATTTATGCCTGCCACGAAAGCGAGATCGCCAATAATCACGATTTCATGACGATGCGTGCCGGCCGCCAGCCGCTGATCATCACCCGCGACGGCGAAGGTCGTCTCAACGCCCTGATCAACGCCTGCCAGCACCGCGGCACCACCCTTACCCGTGTCGCCAAGGGCAACCAGTCAACCTTTACGTGCCCCTTCCACGCCTGGTGCTACAAAAGCGACGGCCGGCTGGTAAAGGTCAAAGCGCCGGGCGAATACCCCGAAGGCTTCGACAAGGCCACCCGCGGCCTGAAAAAGGCCCGTATCGAAAGCTACAACGGCTTCGTGTTCGTCAGCCTCGACGTGGAGGGCACCGACACTCTGGAAGACTTCCTCGGTGACGCCAGGGTGTTCTTCGACATGATGGTGGCGCAGTCACCTACCGGGCAGCTCGAAGTGCTGCCGGGCAAGTCGGCTTACACCTACGACGGCAACTGGAAACTGCAAAACGAGAACGGCCTGGACGGTTACCACGTCAGCACCGTCCACTACAACTACGTGGCCACGGTGCAACACCGCCAACAGGTCAACGCCGAGAAAGGCCTGACTTCCAGCGACACCCTGGACTACAGCAAGCTGGGGGCCGGCGACAAGGAAACCGACGACGGCTGGTTCGCTTTCCACAACGGCCACAGCCTTCTGTTCAGCGACATGCCCAACCCTGCCGTGCGCCCTGGCTACGCCACCATCATGCCGCGTCTGGTCAAGGAACACGGCCAAGGCAAAGCCGAATGGATGATGCATCGCCTGCGCAATCTGAACGTCTACCCGAGCATGTTCTTCCTCGACCAGATCAGCTCGCAGCTGCGCATCATCCGCCCGTTGGCCTGGAACAAGACCGAGATCAACAGCTTCTGCCTGGGCGTGGTCGGCGAGTCGGACGCCGATCGGGAAAACCGCATTCGTCAGTTCGAAGACTTCTTCAACGTGTCCGGCATGGGCACCCCCGATGACCTGGTGGAGTTCCGTGAAGCGCAGCGTGGCTTCCAGGCCCGTCTGGAACGCTGGAGCGACATTTCCCGCGGCCAGGGCAAGTGGGTCGAAGGCGCCACCCGCAACAGCGAAACCATCGGCATCGCCCCGGCACTGACCGGCACCGAGTTCACCCATGAAGGCCTGTACGTCAACCAGCACGCCAACTGGCAGCGCTTTTTGCTCGAAGGCCTGGCGCGCAAGGCGGCCGAACAACAACCGTTGAAACTGCGTGAGGTGTGAACATGAATTCGCAACTGCAATACCGCGTCGAGCAATTTCTCTACCGCAACGCCGAGGCCTGCGATGCCCAGGACTGGGACACCTACCTGGCCATGTTCAGCGATGACAGCGAATTCCACCTGCCGCAATGGGATTCGGAGCACGTCTACACCACCGACCCGAAAAAAGGCATGTCCCTGATCTACTACCCCAACCGGGGTGGCCTGGAAGACCGGGTGTTCCGCATTCGTACCGGCAAGGCGGCATCGACCATCCCGATGCCGCGCACCCTGCACCTGATCAGCAACGTGCGAATCGCGCAGCTACCGGATGATGAGCTGGAGGTCCGCGTCAACTGGAGCACCCTGTACTACCGCATGCAAACCGCCGAGCAGTTCTTCGGCCGCGCCACCTACCGTCTGCGCCCCGACGGCGAGAGCTGGAAGATCGCCCGCAAACACGTAGTGCTGCTCAACGACACGATCAACTCCGTGCTCGATTTCTACCATCTCTGAACCCTGCGGATTAGCGCTCATGACGTACAAGGTCGCCTTCAGTTTCGCCGATGGCAAAACACTCTTCTGCAACGTGCAGAACAATGAAATCCTGCTCGACGCGGCCCTGCGCAGCGGAATCAAGATTCCGTTGGACTGTCGCGAAGGGGTTTGCGCGACCTGTCAGGGCCGCTGCGAATCCGGGCAGTACACTCAGGACTATGTGGACGATGAAGCACTGTCGGCCAGTGACTTGGCCGAGCGCAAGGTGCTGAGCTGCCAGACGCGCGTGCAGTCGGACGCCGCGTTCTACTTCGACTTCGATTCCAGTCTCTGCGGCAGCAGCGGCCCGAGCACTCTGCAAGGCACCGTGAGCGAGGTGCGACAGGTATCGCCGACCACCGCCATCGTGCATGTGGAAGTCGGTGCAGCGGGCGCGGCGCTCGACTACCTGCCGGGCCAGTACGCTCGTCTGCAGGTACCGGGCACCGAACATCGGCGCTCGTATTCCTTTGCCGGCGCGCCGGGCAGCAGCAACCTGCAGTTTCTCATTCGCTTGCTGCCCAGCGGCGTGATGACCGATTACGTGCGCGATCGTTGCCAGGTCGGTGATGTGATCCACATGGAAGCGCCGCTGGGTGCTTTCTACTTGCGTCATATCGACCGACCACTGGTGATGGTGGCCGGTGGCACCGGGCTGTCGGCGTTCCTGGGCATGCTCGACCAGATTGCCGACCAGCACGGCTGCGGCCATCCGGTGCATCTGTACTACGGCGTGCGCGAGGCCGCGGACCTGTGCGAGGTCTCGCGCATCGAGGCCTATGCCGCACGCATCCCCGGGTTCCGTTTCACGCCCGTGGTCAGCAATCCCAACCCCGACTGGCCGGGCAAGACCGGCTATATCGCCGATCACCTGGAGTTGGCCGAGCTGCGCGACCAGCCGTTCGATCTGTACCTGTGCGGCCCGCCGCCGATGGTCGAGTCGATCAAGGACTGGCGCCAGCAGCACGGCCTGGACCAAAGCCGCCTCTATCTGGAGAAGTTCACCGAAAGCAACAGCTGACGCAGCACCCCATAACAACAATCAATCGGCCCGACCGAACACTGAATCACTGCCCTCATCGATACCCACCGTGCGTTGGCACGACCTACTTCATAGGCCGCCTCATGAAAAACCTGGTATTGCGTGCATGTCTGGCAACCTCCCTCTGCGCAGCGATGGCTGCCCAGGCCGTGGAGCCTGTCCGAATCGGCTTCATCACCACCCTTTCCACCCCCGCCGGCTATCTGGGCGAAGACTCTCGAGACGGCTTCCAGCTGGCGATCGATCAGGAGGGCGGCAAGCTCGGCGGTGTGCCGGTGCAACTCATTGTGGAAGATGACGGACTGCAACCGGCCAAGGCCAAGCAGATCGCCGACCGCATGAGCCTGGACGGTATCTCGCTGTACACCGGGGTGATTTTTTCCAACGTGCTGGCGGCTGTGATCAACACCGCCACCAAGGACGGTTTCTACGTCAGCAACAACACCGCGCCCTCGACCCTGGCCGGTGAAAAGTGCATGGCCAACTACTTCGTCGCCTCCTACCAGAACGACACCCCGCACGAAATGGCCGGTGTCGCCGCCAACGAGCTGGGCTACAAGAAGATGGTGATTCTGGCGCCCAACTATCAGGGCGGCCGTGACGCACTGGCCGGTTTCAAGCGCACCTTCAAAGGCGAAGTGACCGAGATCTATACCAAGCTCAACCAGCTGGACTTCTCGGTGGAACTGGCGCGCGTGCGTGCGCTGACGCCGGATGCGATCTTCCAGTTTCACCCGGGCGGCGGCGGCATCAACTTCGCCAAGCAGTACGGCGGCTCGGGCCTGTCGGCGCAAATCCCGATGGTGGTGCCGGTGTTCTCCATGGATGAACGCATGCTCGCCGCCACCGGCGACGTGGCCAAGGGCACCAACATCGTCACCCTGTGGAACCCGCAATCGGACAACCCGGCCAACCAGGCCTTCGTCAAAGCCTTCACCGAGAAGTACAAGCGCGCCCCGACGGTGTATGCCGCCCAGACCTACGACACGGCACGGCTGATCGGCGCCGCCCTGAAGACCTCCCAGGGCAATCTGAAAGACCAGGCGGCCTTCCGCTCGGCCATGAAGAACGTCAAGTTCGATTCCATTCGCGGTGACTTCAGCTTCGCCCAGAACCAGCACCCGGTGATCGACTGGTACCTGCTGCAAGTGCAGGCCGGCGCCGATGGCAAGCTGATCGAAGTGCCGATCAAGACTCTGGCGACCCGCCACGTCGACAGCTACGCCGCTCAATGCGCGATCTGACCGGCACCTGAGCCCCCGTCCTCGCCCTGCAGAAACCTGCGGGGCGTTTTCATGAGGAACGCAGTCATGTTATTGCTCGAACAGATTCTCAACGGCCTGCAATACAGCGCCTTGCTGTTTCTGCTGGCCTCGGGCCTGACCCTGATTTTCGGCATCATGGGCGTGATCAACCTCGCCCACGGTGCCTTTTACATGGTCGGCGCTTTCTGTGCCGCCTACACCGCCATGGCGACCGGCTCGTTCTGGCTGGGCGGCCTGGCCGCGCTGATCGGCTCGGCCTGCTATGGCGCGCTGATTGAAACCTCGATCATGCGCCACCTCTACAAACGCGATCACCTGGATCAGGTGCTGGCGACGTTGGCCGTGGTGTTTTTCAGCAACGAATTGCTGACCCTGATTTTCGGTCGCAGCCCACCGGCGATGCCCACGCCCGAATGGTATTCAAGTTTCGTCCAAGTGCTGCCGGGGCTGATGTACCCGGTCAGCCGGCTGTTGTTCATCGTTGCAGGGCTGGTGGTGGCGGTCGGCATGTGGCTGCTGATCAACCACACGCGCCTGGGCATGCTGATTCGCGCGGGTGCCGACGACCATGAAATGGTCGGCGCGCTGGGCGTCAACATCGCCCGGCTGTACACCCTGGTGTTCGTCTTTGGCTGCATGCTGTGCGGCCTGGCCGGCTTCATGGCGGCACCGCTGCTGTCGGTGGAAATCGGCATGGGCGAGAAGATCCTGATCACCACCTTCGTGGTCATCGTCGTCGGCGGTGTCGGTTCGGTGCGCGGTGCGCTGGTCGGTGCCCTGCTGATCGGCATGGTCGACAGCCTGGGCCGTGCCTACATTCCGCCGCTGCTGGACCAACTGCTGCCCAGCGAAACCAGCGGCACCCTGAGCGCCGGGCTGATTTCCGCCAGCGCCTACATCGTCATGGCCCTGGTGCTGCTGGTGCGTCCGCGCGGCCTGCTGCCGGCCCGTGCCTGAGGAGAACGCTATGTCACCACGCCTTATCATTGACCTTGCGTGCCTGGCGACCTTTGCCTGCATGCCGCTGCTGGCCCACTGGTTGCACGAACCCTACCTGGTCAGCTTCTTCACCCGCCTTGCGATCTACGGCATGGCAGCCATCAGTCTGGACTTGCTGATCGGCTACGGCGCCATGGTCAGCTTCGGCCATGCCGCGTTCTTCGGACTCGGCGGTTACATCGTCGGCATCGTTGCCTTCCACACGTCGCAAGGCATGCCGCTGTGGGGCTGGGAAGGCAGCAACAACGCGCTGGTGGTGTGGCCTCTGGCCCTGCTGGTATGCGCGCTGCTGTCGTTGCTGGTGGGTTATCTGTCGCTGCGTACCAGCGGCGTGCAGTTCATCATGATCACCCTCGCGTTCGGCCAGATGCTCTACTTCGTGCTCGGCTCGCTGTCGCTGTACGGCGGTGACGACGGCATCCTGCTCAACGAGCGCAATACCCTCGGCGCACTGGATCTGGGCGACGCCAACCACTTCTACTACCTGTGCGTAGCATTGCTGACCGGTTGGTTGCTGCTGTGCCGGCGGCTGGTCAACTCGCGTTTCGGTTTTGTCCTGCGCGGGCTCAAGCAGAGCGAGCGGCGCAGCGTCAGCCTGGGCCTGAAACCCTTGCGCTATCGCCTGACGGCCTTTGTGATTGCCGGGACCGGCGGTGGCCTGGCGGGCATTCTGTGGGCCAACTACGCGCTGTTCGTCAGCCCCGACATGGGTGCCTGGCACAAGTCCGGTGAGTTGATGGCGATGGTGATCCTCGGCGGCGTCGGTACCCTGCTCGGCCCGTTGCTGGGCGCGGCCACCTACCTGGGCCTTGAACAAGTGCTGAGCCAGTGGACCGAACACTGGATGCTGATTTTCGGCCCGCTGTTGCTGCTGGTGGTGCTGTTCGGCAAGAAAGGCGTTTACGGCCTGCTGCTGAGCCTGTTGCAGCGCAAACCGAACGTCGTTGCCGTCAAATCGAACACCGCCGTGGAGGCACGCCCATGAGCGCAAAACTGTCGATTCAGGATTTGCACAAGGCCTTCGGTGCGGTGAAAGCCACCAACGGCGCCAGCCTGGAACTGGCGAATGGCGAGTTACACGCCATCATCGGCCCGAACGGCGCCGGCAAATCCACGCTGATCGCGCAGATCGCCGGGGAAATTTTCCCCGACCATGGCCAGATCCATCTCAACGGTCAGGACATCACCCGCGTACCCGCCTGGCAGCGGCCGCGCCTGGGATTGGCGCGGGCCTTCCAGGTCAGTCAGCTGTACACCGAGTTCACCTTGCTGGAGAACGTCGCGCTGGCTATCGCCGCTCGTGAGGGCAAGGCGTTCGGCATGTGGCGTCCGCTGAGCCGCGACACCCGCCTGCTGGAACCGGCGCTGGGCTACTTGCAGCAAGTGGGCCTGGGCGCACGCGCACAAGACCCGGTCCACGAGCTTTCCCATGGCGAACGGCGGCAACTGGAGATCGCACTGGCACTGGCTCAGGAAGCCTCGGTGCTGTTGCTCGATGAGCCGATGGCCGGGATGGGCGCCGACGAATCCGCACGCATGACCGAGCTGCTGCACAGCCTCAAGGGCCGCTACGCAATCCTGCTGGTTGAACATGACATGGACGCGGTATTCGCCCTCGCCGACCGTATCACGGTACTGGTTTACGGTCAGACGGTGCTGACCGGCAGCGTCGAACAAGTGCGCAACGACCCGCAAGTGCGGGCCGCCTACCTGGGAGAAGAACATGCTTGAAGTTCAAGGCTTGAAAGCGGGCTATGGCTTGAGCCAGGTGTTGTTCGACATGCACCTGAGCATCGAGCAGGGCCAGGTGGTGTCATTGATCGGCCGCAACGGCATGGGCAAGACCACCACGGTCAAATCGATCATGGGGTTGCTCAAGCCCAGTGCCGGCAGCATCCGCATCAACGGCACGGAAATGCGCGGTGCTGCGCCCTATCGCATCGCCAAGGCCGGCCTGGGACTGGTGCCGGAGGGCCGCCGCGCCTTCGGCACCTTGAGTGTGCGGGAAAATCTGCTGGCCACCGCCACGCGGGGCAAATGGGATTTGGCGCGTGTCTACGAACTGTTCCCGCGCTTGCTGGAGCGCCAGGACCAGCTGTCTCGCACCCTGTCGGGCGGCGAGCAGCAGATGCTGGTGGTGGGCCGCGCGCTGCTGACCAACCCCAGCCTGTTGATTCTCGACGAAGCCACTGAAGGCCTGGCCCCCATCATCCGCGAGCAGATCTGGCGTTGCCTGGCCACCCTCAAGGCCGAGGGTGAGACGATTCTGGTGATCGACAAAAACCTCAAGGAAATGGCACGGGTCGTCGACCGTCATCACATCATTGAAAAAGGGCGACAGGTCTGGGATGGCACCCCTGTGGAACTCGCAGCTCAACCAGAACTGTCGCAACGCTACCTGGGAGTGTGAGCAGCCATGGACCTCAATCAGGCTTACAACAACGTCGCCGCAGTGGGCGATTTTCCACAGATCATGCAGCGTTTTCGCCAGCGCAGCGCCGAGACCTATGCGAGCCACGCCTGGCAGCGTGACATGTCCTATGGCAATGGCATGCGCGAGCGTTTCGACTGGTACGCCCACGCGAATGCCGGAGCGCCGACGCTGCTGTTCATTCATGGCGGTTATTGGCAAGCCTCGGACAAGGACGACTACGCCTTTATTGCCGAGGGGATGATCGCGGCCGGCTTCAATGTCGGACTGCTCGAGTACACCCTGGCGCCCGAGGCGAACATGAACACCATCGTCGGGCAGATCGGCAAGGCTCTGGACCACCTGATGGCGCACCGCGAAGCCTTGAACATCGGTCAACAGGTGGTGCTTTGCGGGCACTCGGCGGGAGGCCATCTGACTGCGCTGCATCGCCGCCATCCGCTCGTGACCCTGGCCCTGCCGATCAGCGGCCTGATGGAGCTTGAACCCATCAGCCGCTGCTGGTTGAACGACAAGCTGCAACTGAGCGAAGAGGATATCCAGCGCTTTAGCCCGCAAAGGCTGATCGGCGATGGCGCACCGTTACTGGTGACCGTGGGCGGGGATGAGTTGCCGGAGTTGATTCGGCACTCGCACGAGTACGCCAGTGCCTGTCGCGAGGCCGGGCAGGCCGTGAGCCTGGTCGAGCTTGCTGGGTGTCATCATTTTGCTGTGCTGGATGATCTGGCCAAGGCGGATGGCGAACACTTGCGGGCGCTGCTTGCGCACCTGAGGGCGACGCGCTCAACCCGATAACACGCGTCATCGTTAACCCCCATCGCTCCTACAGGTATTGCACTGTCTTTGTGGGAGCGAGCCTGCTCGCGAAAAACGCCCGGACAACGCGATCATTCAGACAGGACACCGCATCGTGGGCGTCCATCCGTCCTGCCAATCACTCTCGCCAGAAGTGGATACCGGTTTGCCTTTAACGGCTTTTTTGCCCTCCCCAAGCTTCATACAGTGGCTACGAATTCAGACAGGAATTGCGTATGTCCAGCCTCTCGCTCAGGGTCGAACACATCGAGCTCTTGACCCCCAGAATCCGCCGCGTCCTGCTGGTGTCCAGCGACGCCCGGCCACTGCCGGGTTTCACCGCCGGGGCGCACCTTGAGTTGCACGTACCCGGCAATCGCGCTCAACGCCGGGCCTATTCGCTGGTCAACCTGCCCGACGGCGAGCACTACGAAATCGCCGTCCAGCTCGAAGCGTCGAGTTCCGGTGGATCGCGTTGGGTGCACTCTCTCAAGGTCGGCGATGAACTGCTGGCCGAATCACCACGCAACCACTTTCCCCTGCATGAAAACACCGAACACGCACTGCTGATCGCCGGCGGCATCGGCATCACGCCCATGCTCGGTATGGCCCGCTCGCTGCGAGCGGCGGGCAAGCCCTTCACCCTGCACTACGCCGGTCGCGATGAAGCGCAGATGGCCTATCTGCCAGAGATCCGCGCCTGCCAGGACAACCATTGCTGGATCAGCGGCGGCGACCCGCAAAAGCGCTTTCCTGCCGCTGCAATCCTGACCGCTCCAAGACCCGGCCTGCACCTCTACATCTGCGGCCCGACCGCCCTGCTCAACAGCGTGCTGGCCTGCGCTCGCGAACAGGGTTGGGCAGAAGATCACCTGCATTACGAACTGTTCAGCGGCGCCCTGGAAATGGCCGGCGATCAAGGCTTTGAGGTGCTCCTGCGCGAAAGCGGCGTGAGCCTGCAAGTGGCCGCCGGGCAAAGCGTGCTGGACGCCATGCTCCAGGCCGGCCTGGACCCGATGTTCGACTGCCGACGAGGTGACTGTGGCGTGTGCGTCGCCCAGGTCATCGACGGTCAGCCCGATCACCGCGACATCTGCCTGTCGGAGCGCGAGCGCGCCAGCGGCAGTTTCTGCACTTGTGTCTCCCGTGCCCGCAGCGCGCTGCTGGTGCTCGATCTGTGACAAACCGAGGACATCCCGTGATACCGACCAACGAGCAAATCGCTGCCTTGATCCGTGAGGACAGCGTCCACAAGAGCGTCTACACCGACCCGACCCTGTTCAAGCTGGAAATGGAGCGCATCTACGGCAACGCCTGGATCTACGTTGGCCATGAAAGCCAGGTCAAGACCCCCGGCGACTACCACACCACCCGTATTGGTGATCAGGACGTGATCATGGTGCGCGGCGCCAATCAGCAGGTCAGCGTGCTGTACAACCGCTGCCCGCACAAGGGCGCCAAACTGGTGGCCGACGGTGACGGCAGTGTCGGCAAATTCTTCCGCTGCCCGTATCACGCCTGGACCTTCAAACTCGACGGCCAGCATTTGTCGGCACCGCTCAAGAGCGGTTTCGAAGGCACCTGCTACGACCCCAAACACCCGGATTTCTCCATGGCCAGTGTCGCCCGCGTCGAGACCTATCGCGGCTTCGTGTTCGCCAGCCAGGCGGCGTTCGGGCCGGACCTGAAAGCATTTCTGGGTGGCGTCATCACCTCCATCGACAACCTCTGCGACCGTTCACCGGTCGGCGAAGTCGAGGTGGCCGGCGGCATCTTCCGTGTTCAGCAGCGCTCGAACTGGAAAGTGTTCTACGAGAACCTGCACGACACCATGCACGCCCGTGTGACCCACGAATCGTCGGTAGACGCTGCGCGTGACGAAGCCCAGGCCATCGGCGAAATGCCCTTCGAGCTGCTGATCATGGACGGCAACGGCGAACCCTACGATTTCTGGGAAAAACTCGAACTGCGCGCCTACCACAACGGCCACGGCTACATGGAAGCGATCTTCGACCCGGCCGCCGCCGAGCGCGACGAGGTCTCCCGTGCTCACTTCGAATGCCTGAGCCAGGCCTACGGCGAGCAGCGCGCCAAGGAAATCCTCGGCATGAACCGCCATAACACGGTGATCTACGGCAGCGGCTCGCCGCACACCGTGTTCATGCAGTTCCGGGTGATCCGCCCCATCGCCGTGGACCGGACCATGGTCGAGATCCAGACCTTCCGCTGCAAGGGCGCTCCGGATGCCGTGTTCGACCGCGCGCTGACCTACGCCAACGTCATCAACTCGCCCTCCTCCAACGTGATGCCCGACGATGTCGAGGTCTATGCCCGCTGCCAGGAAGGCAACATGACCCGCGGTGGCGAGTGGATCAGCATGCACCGCTACGCCGGCACCGACAGGCCGTTGGAGGACGGTGCGGTGTCCACCAACGGCACCAGCGAACTGCCGATGCGCAACCAGTTTGCCGCCTGGAAACAGTTCATGACCGCCACCCTGATCGCCAAGGAGAGCACCCATGCTGCTTGACCGCCGAATCGACGTCGACACCCGCCAGTTGACCCCCGCCCAGGTTCCCGTCGAGACCCTGCGCCGGATCGAACAGTTTCTTTACCAAGAGGCGCGTCTGCTGGATGAGCGGCGTTTCTGGGAGTGGGACAAGCTGTTCACCGACACCGGCATGTACTGGGTGCCGCACAAGCACGAGCAAGCCAACCCGTTCGACCATATCTCGCTGTTCTGGGAAAACCGCATGCTGCGCGAGGTGCGGATTCGGCGGGTGGAAAACGCCCGCAACTGGTCTCAGCAACCGCAGACCCAGACCGCGCACCTGGTCGGCAATGTGCTGGTCGAGGGGCTCGACGCCCAAGGCCTGCTGGTGGTCAGCGCCAGCTTCCAGTACAGCGAGTGGCGCCTGGAACAACGCCAACTCGCGGGGCGCTACACCTATAAATTGGCCGCTCAGGACGGCGGTGACTGGCAGATCCAGCTCAAGCGCGTGGACCTCATCAACTGCAACGATGTGTTCGCCAACCTTGAGGTATTCGTGTGATGAACGCGCCGGTGGTGATCGCCTTGCACTATCAGAATGACGTGTTGCACCCCGACGGCAAGATAAGGGTCGGACTGGGGTCCGATGACAACGTGCGTGCTGCACTGCTCGACGCCGCCGGCAGATTACTGGCTGGCGCACGCGCCAAGGGCTGGCCGATCGTTCACGTGCGTGTAGCGTTCCGAGCGGACTACGCCGACCTGATCCAGAACGCGCCAATTCTGCGCACGGTCGCGACCCTCGGCGCTGTCCGGGAAGGCAGTTGGGGAGCGGAGTTTTTCAGCGCCCTGGCGCCGCTGGACAGCCGCACTGAATTCGTCGTCACCCACAACCGGATCAATGCTTTTTACGGCTCACCGCTGGAAACCGTGGTGCGCCAGTTCAATCCTTCGCACCTGTTGATCGCTGGCGTGGCGACCCATTCTGTCGTGGAGAGCACAGTGCGCCATGCGGTGGATTGCGGATTCGAGGTGACGGTGGCGGCAGATGCCTGCGCCAGCGCGGACAGCGACGCGCATGTGGCCTCGCTGGCGAGCATGGCGCTGATCGCCCGTATCAGCCACGTCAAGGAAGCACTGGAGGACTTGGCATGATGCTCGAAGGCAAAGTGGCGATTGTGACCGGCAGTACTCAGGGACTGGGTCTGGACATCGCTCGACAGCTGTTGGCCGAGGGCGCTCGGGTGATGCTGGTGGGGCGTAACGCCGACAGCGGTCAGGCATTGGCGCAAGCAATGGGTTGCGGATTTTCAGCCTGCGACGTGGAGCGCGACGAAGATATCGACGCGTGCATCACGGCCACGCTGGCCCGCTTCGGCAGGCTCGACATTCTGGTCAACAACGCATGCCTGTACGCCGATCAGGGACTGGCCTCTGACCGCGCGCAGTGGCTGAAAACCCTGAACGTCAATCTGGTGTCGGCGGCGATCTTTACCCAGAAGGCCGCCGTGCATCTGCCCAGCGGCGGCGTGGTGATCAACATGGGCAGCACCGGCGGTAAATTCGGCGCAGCCGGGCGTGCACTCTACCCCGCTTCCAAGGCCGGCATCCTGCAACTGACGAAGAATCTGGCCATGACCCTGGCCCCGGAGCAAGTCCGGGTGCTGAGCGTATCCCCGGCCTGGACCTGGTCGCCCAGCGTCGCCGAACTCAGCGACAACGATCCGCAGCTGGCCGATCGGGTCGGAGCCCCCTTTCATCCGCTCGGGCGCATTGGCCGGGGCCATGAGATCGCAAGCGTGGTGGCCTTTCTATGCAGCGCCGGTGCCGGCTGGATGACCGGTGTCGACGTGCCGGTGGACGGCGGCTTTTCGATCCTCGGGCCAGACCGTGGCGTGTCGCCGCGAGTGTGGTTCCAACAACACCGTGACAGCCAATAAAACCTGATAACCGAATGAGGTAGACAACATGGGCAAGATGATTGAGATCCGGGCAACGGACAGCAACGCCACGTTCAACGGTTACCTGGCCCTGCCGGCCAGCGGCAAGGGCCCCGGGGTGGTGATCGGCCAGGAGATTTTCGGGGTCAATGCCAATATGAGAGAGGTGGCCGATTTCTATGCCGAGGAAGGCTACGTGGCACTGGTGCCGGACCTGTTCTGGCGCCTGCAACCGGGCGTTGACCTGGGCTACACCGAAGCGGATTTTGCCGTTGCCATCGACCTGTTCCAGCGCCTGGACGTGGACAAGGCCGTCAGCGACATCGCCGCCAGCTTCACGGCCCTGCGTGCATTGCCTGAAGTCGAAGGCGCGGGCCTCGGTTATGTCGGCTTCTGCATGGGCGGCAAACTGGCCTGGCTGACCGCCGCGCGCACTGATGTGGCCTGCTCGGTCGGCTACTACGGCATGGGTATCGAACACCTGCTGCACGAATCGGATAACCTCAGGGGCCGGCTGGTACTGCATTTTGCCGAGAACGATGGCTACTGCGACGCCAATGCCCGCGCCCGGATCAGCGAGCACCTGGCCGGCAACGACAAAGCCGAAATCTACGTGTACCCAGGCGTCGACCACGCCTTCGCCCGGGCCGGGAGCGCTCATTACGACAAGCCCGCCTCGCTGATGGCCCATGAACGCAGCATCGCCGCACTCAAGCGCGAGATCGGCCCCCACTTCAACCTGTCAGCCCTGTGGGAAGAACACATCCGCCACGAATTCGAGACCCGCGACGTACCCGCCACCATGGCAACCATGGTCGCCGAACCCTACGTCAACCATATCCCGACCATGACCGGCGGCGTCGGCGCGAGGGAACTCAGCCGCTTCTATCAACACCACTTTGTCCACGGCAATCCACCGGACATGAAGCTCATCCCGATTTCCCGCACCATCGGCGCATTGCAGATCGTGGATGAATTCATCATGTGTTTCACCCACAGCACCGAAATCGACTGGATGCTGCCCAACGTCGCACCGACCGGGAAGTACGTCGAGATACCGATGCTGGGGGTGATCAAGTTCCGGGGCGACAAGCTGTACCACGAACATATCTACTGGGACCAGGCCAGTGTGCTGGTGCAGATTGGCTTGTTGAACCCCGAAGGGTTGCCGGTAGCGGGAGTGGAAACGGCGAGAAAGCTATTGGATGAACAACTGCCGTCCAATACGTTGATGGGTCGCTGGACACACAGCGGGCAATAGCGACCGACAATGAAAAAGGCCGATCTGTCATTCAACAGATCGGCCTTTTTTCATTCAATCAAACGTCAGACATGCTCACTGCTTTTCGCCTGCACCGCCCGTGGCTCTCCATGCCCAGGGTCCGCCTCTACCACCGGGATCTCTTTGCCGTCGCAGTCACGCAACTTGCCTTCGCTGAAGTAATCCCCTTCGCGCAACGCGGCCAGATCCTGATAACGCAGGACCCGTTCAGTACCCGCCGCAAACACCGACTGCTGATCCGAGTTACCGGCGGTGAGGTGGTTGAAGGTCAGGTTCAGCACGATGGCCATGATCGCCGAGGAGCTGATGCCCGAGTGGAAGATCGTGGCGAACCAGCTTGGGAAGTGGTCGTAGAAATTCGGCGCAGCGATCGGGATCATGCCGAAACCGATGGAGGTGGCGACGATGATCAGGTTGACGTTGTTGCGGTAGTCGACCTTGGACAGCGTGCGAATGCCGCTGGCCGCCACGGTGCCGAACAGCACGATCCCGGCGCCGCCGAGCACGGAAGTCGGAACAGCGGCGATGACCCGCCCCATGAAGGGTAGCAGGCCGAGGATCACCAGAAACAAGCCGCCGGTGGCCACCACGAAGCGGCTCTTGATCCCGGTCACCGCCACCAGCCCGACGTTCTGGGCGAACGCGCTTTGGGTGAAGGAACCGAAGATCGGCGCGATCATGCTCGACAGCATGTCGGCGCGCAGACCGTTGCCCAGGCGCTTGGAGTCAACCTTGGTGCCGATGATTTCACCGACGGCGAGGATGTCCGCCGAGGTTTCCACCAGCGTCACCATGACCACGATGCACATCGACAGGATCGCAGCGAAGTGGAAGGTCGGCATGCCGAAGTGGAACGGCGTCGGGAAGCCGAACATCGGGCCTTGGGTGACGGACGAGAAATCCGCCATGCCGAGGAACACCGCGATGACTGTGCCGATCACCATGGCCAACAGAATAGAGAGCCGGGAGATGGTCGCGCTGCCGATTTTGCTCAGCAACAGCACCAGCACCAGCGTCACCGCCGCCAGACCGATGTTCGCCATGCTGCCGAAGTCGGGCGCATGACTGTTGCCACCCATGGCCCAACGCGCGGCCACCGGCATCAGCGTCAGGCCAATGGTCGTGATCACGATGCCCGTCACCAGCGGCGGGAAGAATTTGGTGATGCGCGAGAACACCGGCGTGATCAGCAAACCAATCAACGACGCGGCAATCACCGCCCCCAGGATCGACTGAAACCCGCCCTCCCCGCCACTGCTGACAATCGCCACCATCGTCGCAACGCCCGAGAACGACACGCCCTGCACCAGCGGCAACTGACAACCGAAAAACGGTAAACCGAGGGTCTGCAGCAATGTCGCCAAGCCCCCCGCAAACAATGAAGCAGCAATCAACAAACCAATGTCCGCGGGCGAGAGCCCGGCCGCTTGGCCGATGATCAAAGGCACCGCGACGATGCCGCCGTACATGGTCAGAACGTGTTGCAGGCCGTAAGCCATATTCGCGCCGACCCCGAGGTTTTCGTCCTCAGGCCGTTGGTGTGAAACATGGGGCGTTTTCATGGTTGGGGGGGTTCCCTGGTTTTTGTTATGCACACACTGTATGCAAGACTCAGGACAAATGTCTATAGAGTTGTATACAACTCATCGGTCAGATTATGGACACCTGTCCATGTAGCCCCTTTCCTGCGCTGTTTTCCCCTCCAAAAAACATTTGAAATACATCCTTCCTGTGCCTACTCCCCCGCCCGCTAGTCTTTGGCATTCCAGGCGACCATCGGTACGGACGCGTTCTCGCTTATACATATAAAGTATGCATAATGAAGTCATTCGAGATTCAGTATCACAAGGCAAAGAACGCAGCTAACAAATTAAAGCATCAAGGGATCAGCCTCGCGGAGACAGAGGCCGTGTTTTATGACGAGAGAGCCCTCTCGCTGCAGGACAACCATCACGATGAGCAGCGGTGGATCATCATGGGGCTGGATGCCAAAGGGTGCTTGTTGGTCGTTGCGTACACGTATCGCGAGCCGAATTTCGTTCGAATCATTTCTGCGCGCATCGCTACCAAAAATGAGCGGTGCCGATATCTGGAGGCTTGAACCATGAAAGACGAATACGATTTCAGCAAGGCCAAACGCGGAGCGTTTGCCTCCGGCAAAGGCAAGACCCGAATCACCATCATGCTCGACGATGTCGTGTTAGACGCGGCGCGTACCGCCGCCGAGAATGAGGGATTCGGTTATCAGACGGTGATCAACAACACCTTGCGCCAGGCCTTGCTCGGCGATGGAAGCAAGACAGCGGCCATCCCGAACACCGCTGTTGCAAATGCCGGACATTTCAAGGAAGGAATAACCGCCTCCGAACTAAAAAACCTGGAGAAAAAACTGTCAGAGGTACTCAGTGAAATTCATCGCGTGATGAAGCCTTGAGCTACGTCGCCGCGATCAACCGCGTAAGCGCTTGTTTCAATGTCGCGTGCTCCGGCACCCGAATCCCGAACTCGCTCCCCAGCAACCCCACCAGCTCGTCCACATTCGCCACCTGCCGACGTTCGCTCTCGCTGCCGATCCGGTGAACGGCAAAACTGCCGTTGTTGAGCGTGCGCCGCCAGCCTTCTCCCGTTCGCGCCACCATCAGTTGCCTGGCAAAAGACGAGTCAGGATGGGTCGAGACGTACCAGTTGCCGACGGCGAAATCGATGTCTTCCTGTCGTTGCAAATCGAAGATGTACATCGCTCGCCACTCACCGGCCACGTTGGCGCGCAAGGTGTAGCCGTCGGCATGTTGCTCGATGCGATAGGGTTCGTGCGGTGTGCGTTGCTCGGCCGGGGTATCGAGCAAAAGCGGTGCCGTCGGCACCATGCCGCCGAAGCCGACATCGGTGATGTAGCGCACGCCGTCGAGGGTAACCAGGCTCAAGCGGTGCGTTCGCGCGGTCCACACGCCCTCGGGCTGGCCCATGACCACGCGACCGCTGATGCCGAGCGCGTCGAATCCCAGCGCCTGAAGCAGCGCGAGAAACAGGTTATTGAGTTCGTAGCAGTAACCACCGCGACCATCGTGCAGGACTTTGCGCTCGATGGACGGCAGGTCGATCAACACTGGCTCGCCTGACAGCGTGGTGAGGTTTTCAAACGGGAATGCGCCGGTGTGACGCAGTTGCAGCTGACGCAGGGTTTCCAGGGTCGGCGCCGGTGGCACGTCGAATTCCAGGCGTTGCAGGTACAACGAAAGATTGCTCAGGCGTGGCTCGCTCATTGCTCGGTCCTTATGCAGGGGCCGCGGATCTCTCTGCCGATGGTCGCCATGTATAAGGGATAAAGCGGTGAGACCGACAATTGATTTCGCCAATCGCCACCCGACCGAAAAATCAACGGCGCTTGCGTGAACTCAGTTGAATCCACGTCGGTGCATGGTCACTGGCATGCGGCTCATTGCGGACCCAGGCGTCGACACCGGCCTCCCGCAGATAAGGACTCAGCGAGGGGTTGAGCAACAGATGGTCAATGCGCAGCCCGGAATTTTTCTGCCAGTGCTGTCTGAAATAATCCCAAAAGGTGTAGAGCCGATCTTCTGGATAAAGATGACGCAAGGAGTCTGTCCAACCCTGGCCGAGCAAACGCTGATAACACTCGCGGCTTTCCGGTTGTAGCAACGCATCCTTGAGCCAGGAGCGTGGGTTGTATATATCCAGGTCGGTCGGCACTACGTTGTAGTCACCCGCCAGCACCACCGGGTGTTCACTGCGTTGGAGGTCTTCGGCGTAGGCGATCAGCCGCTCGAACCACGCCAGCTTGTAATCGAACTTCGGCCCTGGCTGCGGATTGCCATTGGGCAGGTACAGACAACCGACCAGCACGCCATGAACGGCAGCTTCCAGATACCGACTATGCGTATCGCTGTCGTTCCCCGGCAAACCGCGCCGACTCTCCAGCGGTTGCGCATCCCGCGCCAGAATCGCCACCCCGTTCCACGACGATTGGCCCTGCCAGATCGCCCCGTAACCGGCCGCCTCAAGTTCGGCGACGGGGAACGCACTGTCCACCGACTTCAGCTCCTGCAAACAGGCGATGTCCGGTTTTTCGCGCTCCAGCCAGGCCAGCAGGTTAGGCAGCCGGGCGCGCATGCCGTTGACGTTGAACGTGGCGATTCGCAGATTCTTCATGGGCCGACGCTCCAAATGAGGGTGTTCAGTGTCTGACATCCACACCCTCAGGTGGTTGCTCGGTGCACAACAGGTAACGACTTGGATCATGCCGCAGTTGTCTCAACGATCCGAGCGCATCAACTCCTCGATGCCGCCTTCGATCGACAGCACCGCCGAACGGTTGCGCCCTGAATGTTTGGCCTGATACAACGCGGCGTCCGCACGCCCGATGAACACTTCGGTGCTGTCCAGGCGCGTGGGTACAAACGAATAGCAGCCCAGGCTGACCGTGACGAAGCCGTTCGGCGAACCGCTGTGGCTGATATTTTTGGCCATGACGGCGCGGCGGATATGCTCGGCAATGACCATCGCACCGTGAATATCGGTATCCGGCAGCAACACGGCGAATTCCTCACCACCGTAACGCACCGCCAGATCGGCTTTGCGATGGCAACAATTCTTCACCGCCCGCGCCACTTCCGCCAGACAATGATCTCCCGCCACATGGCCGTAAGCGTCGTTGTAGCGTTTGAAGTAATCGATATCGAGCATGATCAGGCTCAATGAACTCGACTGACGGGTGCCACGGCCAAACTCGATGTCCAGCGCCTGCTCGAACAGTCGGCGATTGGCCAGGCCGGTCAGGCTGTCGTGCGTCGCGATCAGCTTCAGCGCCTCCTTGGCCTTGCGCAAATCTGCCTCGACCCGCTCTCCGAGGCGAACCTGACACACGAACACCCAACCGAACAGCCCCACCCCGAGCACGACCAGGGCAACAATGACACTCGATTGATACGCGGTGCCGTACCACCCCTTGAGAATCGAATCCCTGGACGATGCCGCCGACACCACCAGCGGATAGGCGTCAAGCTGACGGTAACCATACAACCGCACGGTGCCATCGACCACCGAACGGAACGTTGCATTGCCAGAGGGGGCGTTGGGCAGCAACGTTTGAAAGATCTCGCCATTGGCCAACGACGTGCCGATCTGCGCTTCGACAAACGGCCGGCGCGCCAGCAGCGTCCCGTCAGTCAGCCCCAAAAACATCGAGCCATCGTCATCAAGGTTGAAGCTTTTGAAGAACTGATCGAAGTAGGACATCTTGATGCCGGCCAGCAAAACACCCTGAAAATGGCCGTTTTTGTCGTTCACGCGTTTGGAGACCGGAATGATCCATTCGCCATTCTCGCGACTGCGAATGGCCGGCCCGATATGCGCCACGGAAGACACGTTCTGCTGGTGATACTTAAAGTACTCGCGGTCCGCCACGCCATTACCACGAGGCAGATCCGCAAAAGAAGTCACGATCCACTGGCCCTTCTGGTCAAACAGAAAGATCCCGTGGAGTTGACTCAGCGCGTGCACCCGCCGGGCGAACGTTTGCTGAAGGCGTGGTCGCTGCGGCGGTCCGAAGCCGTCGGCCTGAATCCAGTCAACCAGACTGGTCAACACCAGATCGGCTTTCATGAAGGTGTCTTCGGCTTGCTGCGCCATGGCGCGCGTCAGGTTCGATGACGCCACTTCGGCCACGGCCAGATCGTGCCGGCGCGATTGCTCCAGTTGCAGATAAAGCAAACCGCACAGACACAGGCACACCACAGCAATGAACAGTAGCGCTGCCTTGCGCAACGGTAACCGTTTCAAGGGAACGCCTGTGGCACTGTGCGGGTCGTTTTGGAGAATAGGCAAAGCTCATCCTGTAAGGGTAAGGCATGAGCGAAGGCCCAAAACCCCTTATTTTTGTGAGCTTAGTCTACGCCGTGGTGAGGGGCAATTGTCCTTTGGACTGTCTGCGCATTGCACTGTGCACAGGCGCTCGCGCCTTTCGGCATCCCATAGGCGAATTTGATCGTAAGTACGCCGGGCAACAGGGTCTGGCACAGGTGAGGAATTGGGTCGGGTATGAACATGATGAATGGGCGCGCCATGAACGCCCATTGCTGCGCGAATCCCGGCCTCAAGGCGTAAGTTTCAAGTGTGCATTAACTCTGCCGCTCTTAGGATCGACAAACCAATACTCGTTATTGGCCGTCTTCAACTGGCCGCATTCGGTTGGATAACCTTTCGCTTCAATACACACAACACCGTCTTTCAGCGTCCATTTTTCCTTCTCCGGTTTGTTCGGCGCCATTTCGAACGTTTCTACGCCGTTTGACGCGAAACTCATTGAGTAAGGGTGACTACCCTCTCGGGTGGTGCCATAAAACTTCTTGCCGACCAGTGTGCTGGTGATTTGCCCATCATCCAGCGTCACCGCCGATGCAGGCACGGGGGGTGGTTCGTAATGGCTGCTGGTGACGCAACCTGCCAGGCAGACCAACAGGATGGACGCGCCGAACTTTAATGAAGTCATGCCACACCTTCCTTGCAAGCGCCGGAGGAATTTCCGGTAAATCAGAGCTTAGGTGACGCTGTTTGCCAGTCTGGACGCAGGTGCCGAACGGTTGAAGTTCACGCAAAAAAAATGGGCGCTTCAAGAGCACCCACCGTCATCAAGCACGGCCCCTCCGTAGAGCATCCTGTCGACGTCATCCAGCGTAACGTGGGGAATGAGCTCAGGAGGAATTCTTGAGGTAGCGGACAAGTTGTAAACCTGGAAATCATCGCTCACGACGTACTTCGACAGGATCTTGAACGAGGGCAGAATTCTCGTAAAAAAATGCTGATCGAGCATGCACGGTGAGACATCGGCGTCGTCATCTTCATAGAAGCGCCGCACTGACTGATTCAAATCGACCCCCACCAGAAACACCTTGTTAAAGCCTGCGTGGTAGGCGATTTGCAGCGCCAGATAGGCTACGGTGCGCGCATCAAAAAAACCGCGTTTGAGGTTCTTGCTGAACCCCAGGGTTCTGTTGCGGCCGTTGCCCAGCCTTCGAATTCTGACAAGTTCTTTATCGCCCCTGAAGACCAGGTCACTCCAGGACAGTTTGGGTGCCTTGGTCAACAAGTACAGGTCTCCTTCAGGCGCAACGACCGAACGCCTGATGTGCTCTTCCCAAACGGCAACCCGCTCGCTGAGGTGCATGGCCGCTGACAGCAATTCGGGCTGCTCCCGGTAAAAGGCAATATCGGTGCATGCATAAAAGAACGGCTTGATATCGGTACCGATGAACATCGAGATGGCCCCGTTCATCGTGATCATTGGAACGTTGGCGTACTTTTCAAGCGGAAAATTTTTAGCGGAAGCCCCAGAAGCAATGATAAACACCGGACCTTTTTGAATGTTGCGGCACTCATCGAGGTCATGCACATGTAGCTGACCTTTGATGGGTACCGTGTTTTCTTGCGCAACATCCATCTTCACTGCCCTATTCCTTTGGGTCGATTACTCGTTGGTTTTTTTCATTGTGATAGCTTTCAACGGGAGCGCCAACTACCCGCTTGTATAAGCAATGCAAACTGCGACCCAGTGCAAAGGTTGGCGTAGAGCATTTGCCTGGCCGGAAAAACAATGAGTCACGCTTTTCCTGACGACCAAACAGCGGTCTGTTTTAGTCACTGATGCTTTTTCCCCCGGCCGCCAGCGCAGGCAGTCCTGCTTGCTGCCATTGCGGTGCAGGAAGTTCCGAACGCAGATTCAACCCCCGCAGTACCGCAGAGTCGTACCCGTATACATCGGGCTTGAACATCACACGACCATCACTACTCAGGTCCACCGTCCAGTAAGCCAACAGCACCGGCACCTTGACGGGCAGCCGAATGTTTTCGGTCTTGCCGTTGGCCAACTGCGCCTGGATCCCGGCGCTGTTCCAATGAACCGGATCGTTGAACAACAGCTCCACCAACTGCAGCGGGTTCTCGACCCTGATGCAGCCTGAACTGGTGGCGCGGCGGGATTGCGCAAACAACTCGCGATGCGGCGTGTCGTGCAGATAAATCGCATAGTCGTTGGGAAACCGGATGACGACCTGGCCCAGCGAGTTGTCCGGCCCGGCATCCTGTCGCAATGTCACGCCGCGCGGGTTGGACCAATCGACCGTCGATGGGTCGAGCAAGTTCCCTTCGCGGTCAATTGCCTTGATTCGGTTGGCGGCAAGGTAGCCGGGATTGTTCTGAATCTTCGGCAGCATGTCCTTGACCAGAATGGTCGGCGGCACCGTCCAGGTAGGGTTGAACGTGACGTAAGTAATCTCTGATTGAAACACTGGCGTACTGCGAAACGGTTTGCCGACCTGCACCCGAGAACGCCAAATCGGCTTGCCATCGCGGTAGAGCGAAACTTTGTAACCAGCGATGTCAACGATGACAAAAGTGCCCTGAAGTTTGTACAGCAACCAGCGCGCACGCTCCATGTTTACCCGCACCTGGTCGATCCGCGCCTCAACCGAGACATTTAACGCCGCGAGCGTCGCCGCCCCTGCGACACCGTCCGCGCCGAGGTATTGTTCGGTTTGATACTTTTTGACCGCAGCGGTGACGGCATCGTCATAGTCGCTGCGTGGTTTCAGTTGCGGGGCCAGATAACCGCCGGCCACCAAACGGGCTCGCAGCTGCGCGACCGCAGGCTCATCCATGCCAGGCTTGAGTGACTTGTCTTCGGCAATCTTCGGCCAGCCACCCGTGTCCCGGACCTTGCGCAATTGCGCCAGGCCCATGCGCAAGCTGCCATAAACCCCTTCTTGCGGTGGCGCTTGAGCAAATGCCCGCGCGACATCGTGGCTGTCGAGGGCGGTGAAGAAGTTGTTCACGTCTTCACGCGGATCGACGCCGACCGGATCGAAATTCCAATGCATGTCCAGGCGCGAAGGGTCGACCTTGCCGCGTCGCAATTGCAGGAGTGCGGTGATGAACGTACGGGTGGCGGCGACATCGAAACCCGCCCGTTGCGCCGGGGTTTGCATCGACGCTCGAACCCTGGCCAGTTCATCCATATGAAAATCGGCCGGGTCCAGACCATCCGCTTGCGTGTCGCCCAGGCTTTTCAGCAACTGGGCAACATCACTGTCTTGCGTCCACGCTGCGCGATAACCGCGATGCGTATAAAAATCCATGACCACGCGGCTGACGTCCACCCGTTGATGCCGAGGGGCTGTGAGCAACGGCGGAAACGCCGAGGCCAACGGCGACAGCATGCTTTGAATCGTCTGAGCGACGATATCATCCGGTGCCGCCTCACTAACGCTGATAGGGGTAGATGACCGCTGGATCGGCGAAGTTTCTGCATTAGCTGCACCGCTGATCAGAAAGCCCATAAAAAAGATGCGGCTTATGACGAATAACCTTGTTAACTGCCCCATGGATAATCCTTAATCTCCCGCATTCACCGGCTAGCAGCGCGCACGCTGCTAGACTCGAAACAATCATGATGAGACCCGCATATGGCGCTAGACCGCTTCGGCTTACTAATTACGGCCCTGCTGCTGAGCTCAACGTCAGCCACGGCAGCCTACGCCGATTCACTTGAAGCCGCTTTGGTCAAAGCCGCTCCAGACGCTAACGCCAAGGTAATTGCACTGGCCGTCCGTGCCTCTCAATGCAGCTTGGCCCAAGGTGCCGCGCCTGTCCAAAGACTCGCCGTCATTGATTACTCGCTGCCCTCCACAGAGCAACGTCTGTGGGTGTTTGACCTGAAACAGCGCAAATTGCTGTTCCACGAACTGGTCGCCCACGGTCGCAACAGCGGCGAGAACATGGCGGTCAAGTTTTCCAATCAGAACGAAAGCTTCGCCACCAGCCTGGGCTTGTATCGCACGCAGTCGAGTTATGTCGGGCAGAACGGTTATTCGTTGCGCATGGAAGGACTGGAGCCGGGTTTCAACGACAACGCCTTCGACCGGGCGATCGTCATTCATGGTGCGCCTTATGTCAGCCCGGTGCTGGCACGGGCAAACGGGCGGATTGGTCGAAGCCTCGGTTGCCCGGCGGTACGGCCGGCGATTGCGCACAAGTTGATTGACTCGATGAAAGACGGGCAACTGTTGTTTTCGTACTACCCGGATCAGCGCTGGCTGAAAAAGTCTTCGTATATCAACTGCGGTAGCGGGACAGTGGCGTCGGCCGCCGAGCCTTCCACCACTCGTTAAGCGCCGCGTTGAAGCTGGCAAAACTGTAATCCCCGCCGCAGCCTTCTGGAAGGCATCGTCCTTTAGCCTCGCCGTCAAGTTGTCTCCCAACTGACGGGGCGGGATTAAACATGGCATGTACTCCAACACTTCCAGGCGCACCTTCGTAAAGGGCCTGGCCGCGAGCGGATTGCTCGGCGGCCTCGGATTACGGCAGAGTCTCTGACTGTCTAACCTCCAGCAATGCCAAGAACACCTTTGGCTCGCCCGGGACACACTCATGGACCTTCAACGTCGCAACAACGGCAGGCGATGTTCCGGCAACGCTGATTTTCTCCCATGGCTTTGGCCGCGATCAAAATGGCCTCCGACATCCTCGCCCGAGCAGAGCGCACTGCCAAGGAAACCAAGTTGCTCGGTCACATCAGCCAATCGACGGACCGCGTCGAACGCATGATTGCTGACCTGCTGAACCTGGCACTGACCAGAGTCGGCAGCGGTATTGCTATTGCCCCCGCCGCGCAGGACTTACAGGCATTCGTCAGTCACAGCGTCGACGAACTGCGCGTCGCCTTTCCGAATGCGGCGCTGCCGTTGTGTCAGTACAAAACCACGGCCGGCTATTCCGCAGTCGCTGCTGGCCGTGCTGTTTGAACCGATGACCCGCGGTGCTGGGGCTGACGGGTGATGTGGGAGGGTGGGGCTTGGGTTGTTTATCGTCCGCGAAATCGCCAAGGCGCATGGCGGGGATGTTTCGGTGAGTTCGAGTCTGGAGGGGGAACGCTGTTCAGCGTTTATTTTCCACTGGGTGCGGCTGCACTTTAAGGGCGACGCTGAGAAACCATTCAAATCCATAAAGTAAGCTCAATCTATCGTTGTTCCGAGCAAAAAAGGGCGCTTCGTACAAAGCGCCCTTTTTCATTACGATCCATCGATTGACTACCTATTGACCCTGCAGCCACCCGAACTGAGCTCAGCGGGTGATGCATTGACGTTCTCACCCGGTAACAGGGATGGCGGCCGTCTACCTCATCGTTTCATCGATGAAATCCGCTTTCAGGCGCACGTACTTTGGCCTGAGGTGATCCCCATCCTTGTACATAGGTTCATCATTAGCATCAACTCCAGAACAATCTGGATTACATAAATAGTCCATCGGCTTTATAACCATAGCCCCAGCAGTTATGGCAACGTGTGCCAAATCAGTCTGTATCTGCCCGTAAGCCTTTTCCAGATTGTCGCGCGGAATTCCGTTGCTTTTGAAAGACATCAATTTCGGAAACGCCTTCAGATCGCGCTGGACCATGTAACGGGGATCAAGTTGGTAACCTCCCGGGATGTTGAGCACAACATATACCCGCTTATCCAACGCGCGAAGTTCCTTGATGTAAGCGCCCAGCTTGTTCAACGCATCAACATACTCTGGGCTTCCCACTCCGAATTGACTGGCCATGAATACGCCGGACTTAAGATAAGCATTCCAGAGCGAGCCAATGACTACGGTATCAACTTCGGGTTTTTCTTTGGCCAGTCTTAGAGCATCCTGCATGAGTGTCACACAATGCTTGTGCTTCAAATCATAGGGCATCCCGGGAATGGCAAGGCACCCGCCGCCCGTCTTGAAGATAACCCCATTGGTATCCTTGGGGTTGCTGGCGATCAACGCCTCGGCGCGGGGGAAAAACTGCTCGATGTTGGAATCGCCCACGAATAGGGTGACCGACGGTTTCTCGGATCGCAGGGAGTAATACTGGATCCCCTCAAAGTTCTCATTCGTAAGTTTGCCGGGATAACCCCACTCAGCGGACGCCTCTGTGACTTTGGCAAACTGCTCCACTCTGGACGGTACTCCACCGCTCATAAAAGCTTGAAATCCGACCAGGCCCACAATGACCATCAATAGGCTCAGAGCAGCGGTCTTGACCCAGGTTTTCTTTCCAAGCCGGATGGGCTTTTCGATCAGACGATAGGTCAACCAGGCCAATACAACACTGAGCAGCACTGCCCCCAAACGAGTCCAAGGCGAAATCTCGACCAGGAGGATTCGTGCAAACGAGAGGATCGGCCAATGCCAGAGGTAGAGCGGGTAGCTGATGACCCCAACGAACACCATCAATCTGTTCGCCAGTATGACTCGATTCACCCACCCTTCAGGCCCGGCGAGAATCAGTAAAAATGTCCCTGAAACCGGCAGCATTGCCCACCAGCCCGGAAATGGCGTGTTTTTGTCGATAAAATAAAAACCTGCGACAAGAAGAAGCAATCCAACACTCGACAACAGGTTGTTGAGTACTGCGTTACGTTGAGCCAACACTGGCGGGTGCCGGAACAGAACCGGATGAAACACCCAACGCTGCATCCACTCGGCAAATTGCGCTTGTTTGAAAAGTTGCAGGTACGCCAGAACCGCTCCCGCCAACAGTTCCCAGAAGCGGGTTTGCGGCAGGAAAAACGTCGCGGTGGGGTCATCGGTCACTCTCGCGACATTCAACACGACGGAGATCAGTCCCAACGTCAGAACGACCGTCAGGACGTTGAACCCCTTGCGCCACGCGAGCAGGATCAGCACCGGATAGATCAGATAGAACTGCTCCTCAATGGCCAGTGACCACAGATGCAGAAGCGGTTTCAGTTCGGCTGAGGTATCGAAGTACCCCACTTCTTGCAGCAGGACGAAGTTCTGCACGAAGCCGGCGCCAGCCGCCATGTGCTTGCCCAGCTGCTTGAACTCATCGGGCAACAACACAAACCAGCCAAACGCGTAACTTGCCGCCAGCACGACAACTAAAGCAGGGTAAATGCGCTTGATACGATGGGCGTAAAATTCAGTGAAACTGAAATCACCGCGATGCATCCCTCTGAAGATGATGCTGGAAATCAGAAACCCGGAAATGACAAAAAAAACATCGACGCCAATGAACCCGCCCTGCAGCCTCGACGGGAACGCATGAAAAATGACCACCGACAGAATGGCCACGGCTCGTAGACCGTCGATATCAGCTCGGTAGGCTGGTTTGGATTTAACGTTGTGTGATACAGATTTCGGATCGCTCAAGCTGTCCATGCGGCACTTCTAGTGTAAAAAGTCGCGCAGTGTACCTTCCCCTGCGCTTACTCTCCAAACGGCTTTCATCGGCACGGTCATATAAACCTTACTGCTGCCTCTACGTGCACATTACAGTCACCATACTCGCCTAACACGCCTAACACGCCAACAGATCCGGCCTCTGGCCTGGCTGTCGACCGCCCGACCTTCCTGATAAACTGGCACACACTTTTGCGTAAAACACTGGCAACCGGCAGTGAGTGAGGCCATTTTTGCCCCACTAAAGCCCGCAGACCGCAATCTGACAGATTCCGCCAGCTATTGGTCGGATCGGGAGTGGCGGCAACGATGTACTTGCGAATGCTGAGCAGCGGCCTGACGGGCCTTCCGCATTCACGCCATCTCTCTCATGGCAAACTACACCGGTGTGCCTCGTCGATTACCACCCTGGCCTGGCCGCCCGAAGGAGTGGTTATCACATAGTTCGTTGAATAGCGGTAGGCACCGGTGTCTTGAAGTTTCTCCCCATTGCTTTCGTACAAGCCTGCCTCGATAGCCACAATGCTCTGCAGCCAGTCGGAAAGATAATAGTTGCTGACAGTCTTGGAGGTCAGGGGTTGTGTACCGCTGGATTCAAGTACCGAGCTATCCGTGCATTTGTACTTGTAGAGCATGCCAGGCAGCCCAACCAAGTACTTCATAGCGTTGAACTGCCCCTTGTAGGCGCATCCTCAGAACTTTCCGACTCAAATACTGTGGCTCAACCCGTTTTTCCGCATAGTAGGTGAAATCGCTTTCGGGCCATTTACCGCTGCGTTTAAAGTTAATTTTGAGGATCTTAATCTGCGGATTTGTTGTATATCCTTCAAGGCCAAAGTACATCGATACTGACTTGTATGGCGACTTTGGCACGTCTTGTGAATCACTCGGGTCGGGCGGAAAGGAAACCGAATCGTCGAGTTCACCCAACCAGGTGTACTTGATGGCATTCAACGCGGCATTCTTGGTCTTGCCCAGCGGACGGATCTTCTCATTCTCGCCCAAGTACTGCTCGATCATCTTCCTGATCGTCACACTCTTGCGGTTCGCGCGCTTGATGGCACCGGGCTTGGCCAGCTCCGTCCTGCGACGCTTGATCCAGGCCTGGGCGACCTGCTTGCGGTCGAAGGTTTAGCTTTCCTGATAAACTGTTTCCCCGTCCCGATTGATCCGTATCTGCGCCGAGTAGGCCGTCGAGTTGTACTTGCGCTTGCGTGATGTGATCGTGCCCATTTCCCGTTGCTACATTGCCGACTTCGCGTGCTACATCGTAGCAACTGACTTCGAAAAACAAGGAAAAATGGGTAAAAACCGCTGTATAAAAGATCAGTATCAATGAATTTCGAAAAAGCTGAAGCCCCCGTAAACCTTAGCCAATCCCGTCCTGAGCTGTCCCGACGCTTCAGTGTGGCCCCGATGATGGATTGGACCTACTGAACCAACGAGCCTTTAAAAAAAAAGCCTACAGAAGCTTCCTCTTTCGCTCGTACCATTTATGTACCACTGGAATCCATTCGGCGGCCCCTCTGCTCTGACTAACTGCCTTTGGCATCAGGCAGATAACGGCCCAGAGTGTGTAAAAACGCTTTCGTATATCGAGTGCGTCAACCAGGCGTTCCTGGGCGATGCGATTACCAAGCGTTTTCCGTGATAAGCATTACTGACGTTCCAAAGCGGTTATGTTGCGGTTTAGCGCCTTCTGGGGCAGAGAAAACCGAGGCTTTACGCCGCCATCGCCTTCAGCAAGCCTGCTGTACCTATGATGTTCATAACCCGCTTCATGTTGTAGGCGAGTACATTCAGACTCATCTCCGCGCTTACCCCGACCAGTTTGCGCGTCAGGAAATGCGTTGAGCCCATCCATTGTTTGAGCGTCCCGAAGGGATGCACAACTGTCCTTTTTCGGATTCGCATCATGTCCGGTGCATCGTTCAACCGGCGCTGCATTTCCTCCAGCACCGTTTCATGTTCCCAGCGCCTTACTCGACGATTTTTGCTCGGCGTGCACTGCGTTTTCAGCGCGCAGCCCTGGCATTTCGAACTCCAATAACAGTGCATATTCATGCCTTTCTCAATACTGGAGAAGCGCCAAGGCAGCGCCTCTCCAGCCGGACAGATGTATTCGTTTTTCGTCGCGTCATAAACGAAAGCATCTTTGTTGAATCGACCATCCGCCTTGGCGCTTGAAGTCATCGGCTTTGGCACGTAGGCAGTGATGTCCGCGTCGTGACAGGCAAGGATTTCTTCACTCTTGAAGTAACCTCGGTCAGCTACCACCGCCAGCGTTTCGGACGCCATGGCATCGCGAGCCAGCTTCGCCATCGAGCTGAGTTGATCGCGGTCGGAACCGAAGTTGGTGACCTCATGAGCAACGATCAAATGGTTCTGGGTATCGACCGCTGTTTGCACGTTGTAGCCGACAATTCCCGTGCCGCGCGTCATCATGGAGCGGGCGTCTGGATCGGTCAGTGAGACCTGTTTATCCGGCGATTCGTTGAGCTGGATTTCGATCGCCTGAAGCTCTTTCATTTGCGTCTTCAGCTTGGCAATTTTCTCCTCCAGCCGCACGGCGCTGGGCTCGGAGGCTGTTGGTTCTTGCCGATCGGCAGCATCGAGTGCCTTCAGGTAACGGTTGATGCTCGATTCAATTTCTTCCATTCGCCGCTTCAGTTTGGCGCTGGTGAAATTGCGGTCGCGGTTGTTGACTGCTTTGAATTTACTGCCATCGATGGCGACCAGATTTTCTCCGAACAGTCCCAACTGCTGACAGAGCACAACGAACTGGCGACAGACGCCCCGAATGGCCTTGCTGTTGTCTTTTCGGAAGTTAGCGATGGTCTTGAAATCCGGCATCAAACGCCCGGTCAACCACATCAGCTCGACGTTGCGTTGAGCTTCTCGCTCCAAACGTCGGCTCGACTGGATGCGGTTGAGATAGCCGTAGATGTAGACCTTCAGCAGGATCGCGGGATGGTAAGCCGGCCGGCCAGTATCGGCTGGAATGGCACTTTCAAAACCCAGATTGACCAGGTCCAGTTCGTCGACGAAGACGTCGACTACCCGCACCGGATTGGTATCGCTGACGTAGTCGTCGAGGCTCTCGGGAAGTAAGGTGCCTTGGCCTCGATGTTCACCTTGGATAAAGCGCTTCATAGGCGATCCCAGCGATAAAATCCTCAGAAATCATAGCAAGGGTTCGCGAAAGCGTTTTTACACACTCTGGGCCAAAAGTAGCCGTTCAACCCAGGCACTTACCGACCAAGTGCCGTTGCTCACGAATGTCCAGTCTTCTGAGTTCATTGGCAAATACACTCGGTGCTCAGTCCTATATGTAATAGACTGCGGACACTTTTAGAGCTTCCACCCCCCGGTAAAACTGAGCGTCTGGCATTCTTGTGCCAGCTATATGTGCCAAAGGTGCCTGGCAGTCCACTGGCTACAAGCTAAGTCATGAGTAGCAAATCTCGGTACGGTGGATGACTCGGCTGATGGTGTGGGAACACAATTCTCGCTCCAACCTCAGCTGTCGACGTTGGCTGTGGGGTTAATGGAGCGGTTACAGTGAAAGGGCCGTCACCCACGAGCATACTTCCAAACTTCGCTTCAGCAATACAATATAACTCTTTACCGGTCATATACTGACGGTTAAAATCTATTTAATATTCGTTCATTATAATATCACAAACCATGAATTATCTAAAATCGAGCTCAAAAAATTACTACAGCCTGACTATGCGAAACTTAAAAAACTCACGACAACAACATTTTACAAGCTGAATTATGACCTAACGCGAAACACGAATAACTTAAACGCAACAAACAAATAAAGAGCTACCACCACAGTTGCACCTGCCTGAACCCACTGATGCGGCCAAGCCAGATAGTCGTGAAAAAAAAGTAGCAAACTTAAGTTCATGCCATAGCCACCCAGATGCGCAATAAAGTAGCGCGCAGCAGCAGTTGCGTGCGAACCCTCGTGATTAAATGCAATATTCTTTGAGCCAAAAAAACTAATAGTTACTGCGATACAGTAAAGGCAACTCATTGTCAGGATTGGATTCAGACCGAGCCAGGTCAAAAATAGATAAATAACAAATCCCGTGCTATTGATGACCACGCCTACAATCGCATACCGAATCAATTGCTCAATTAATTCGTTTCGCCAATATTTTTTAAACATCCCAATCATTCCCTCAATACCGCTAAACCAAAACCCGTCTTACCGTAGCCATTACCGTTGTAAAGCATATAGATCAGGTCATTGTGTCTAAAAACAAAAGGATACTCCACCATCTCGCTGTCCCAGCCTGTATCGGATACATCGATGGAAAGACCTTTGAGCGCCAACTCCCATTGGCCGTTCACCGCACTGACAGCGTGCCCAATTCGATATGATTGGCCCGTTCCGGCGCGATAAGAGAACCACATATGGAGGCCGTCATCTGACTGTATAACACTTGGCCGCGAAAAAGCCTGAGCAACGCCCAGTGCGTAAGGAACAACCGCACCGTGCCTGGACCACTTTTCCCCATCTGTAGACGTTGCGTGCTTTAAGACTGCCAGCATCTCACCATTCCCCACCTCCCAAGACACCACGGACGGGTACCACATATCGAAACCTCCCTGTGCACGGGGAGCAACCCAGGGGTAAGCGAGGCTGATAGGGTCTTCGTGATCCATCCCCATTAACAACTGCTCTGATTCGGGAACTATGGTCAAATCACGTATCTCTACCCGCCCAATATCCCCGCGCCAGTGTCCTTGAGCAGGCGACTGCCAACCCATGAAAGTCATGTAAGTGCGCCCAAGCCTTTCATAGCAATTACCGATGCTTACACCATCAGCATGGAAACTCCCTGACGGGCCGTGTACAAAGAACGGAGCGTAATGCTCCTCAACAACTTCACGCCTGACAATGTCGATATCGACAGCGCCTACGGATGAACGATTTTCATAATCTCTACCACAATAAAATATCCGGTAAACATTCCCAGATATATGAAGAGGTAACGGGTTAGCTGCGTGAGTTAACAACTTCGGATGCCGGCCTTTTAAACCAGGACAGTAAAGAAGCCCAAGTTTCTCCCACCTGGCACTCATAAATTTTTCAACCGAGAACTGGGAAGATACTCAAGTAACTCACCATAACCATAACCGCAACCTAAATCTGTAATAGAAAAGGCTGCCTCCTGAATAACCTTGCTCAACTGCTCAAATCTCAAAGATTGACTTTCAACTCCGTTCCAGTCCACTCCTTTCGCGGTCTGCCCATGCTCAGCAAGCTTCTGACTGCAACAATCAGACACTTCAGTCAAGATATTTTTATCTTCCACTGCTGCCTCCTCACTTATAATCTGTGGGTCAGTCAACTTCATTTGCTGGAATCTAATTGCAAGCGCAGTGCGTCTTCGATCCATTGGCTTGCGCTTTTCCCGGCACCAGCACTAGCCTCTTGGACACGGGCTTTCAAGTTGGGGTCAACACCCTCTAGCTGTCCGAAATAACGTGTCCGCATAGATCCACCTCTGGCCCCTTTGTGCACCAAATCTATGTTCATATATGGAAGACCGCATGAAACGGTAAAATCAATTATGTAAAAACAATTGCCTAGAACCCAAGATAGATTTACATCGCGCGAATACTCAGGAATATACTGCAGAGGTGGATCTGATGCCCACAAAGCAATATTGCGAATTGCGACTTTCCCAAATTCTTTATTTTTCAACCAAGGAGCCACGCCCTCGTCACCTATCAGCACTCGCCCACCAACTTTGGTAACCCTGGCCATTTCATCAATCGCAGAAGGTATATCAGAGAACAGATTGATCCCACCAAAATGGTAAGCTGCATCAAAGTACCCATCAGGAAAAGGTAACGCTGACGCATTTGATACAGAAAGGTGTAAATTTTCACTATTTTGAAACATTTCCGTCATTCGCCGCGAGGCTGCGGCAACCATCAAATCAGATAAATCTTGAGCATACAATTCACCCTGTTCTCTTAGTATCGGATACAGATACTTCAAATCATCGCCAAGACCACATCCTGTGACTAGCACTTTATAATCAGGTTTGACACCAAGACGTTCTATGAGACCAAGCCTGAATTCCCGCTCGTCTTGATCAAAAGTAAGAAATAACCAGCTCAGAAAATTATCATATGATTCTTCAGCATCGTCTTTTGCATACATTGCATTAGATATAACATCCCCGCCGGTTAGTTGGTCCGCGGAGATAAAAACAGGAATATCGTTACCTGCAGCCGATGAAAGAAGCTTATAGGAGGTACCTGATTCGGTTAAAAAAGCATCACCCTCTTTTCTAAGCGGTTGCTTCGTAATGGGGCAGCAGTAAACTAAATCTCTCATAAAGGCCTTCCTTAATTTTTTGATTTTTTCTTAAATTGAAAAAAATTCAGTATTTTTGGCTATTTCTACTACTGATGTAACTGCTTACCGACGGTGGGATCTGATAATCGAAACCGAGAAAAGCTTTTTGTTCATCATTCAGCGATTTTCCGACCATCGCCATTGGCAAATTTATTTGCTGCTTAATGTAAGGCACCGTAAAAAGATGATTTATTGCGCGACGGGGTGAAAGAGTATTATTGTAGGCGCCGCAATGAAAAAGCATGCAGTCCAGTATAATGAAAGAACCAGCTTTAGCTACAACCTGAACAGCATTTCGGCGAATATAATCTTCGCTAGGAAACTGCTCTATTTTATGTGACGCAGGCAAAACAAACGTACTACCATTATCCGTAGTAAAATCATCGACACAATACAATGCATTTAGCGCCAAAGGCCTTGATGATACGAAATGCTGATATGGAAGATCACGATGCCATGCCGATTGACTGTACTGCTTTCGTGGCGGATTAGTTATACCGTTCTGTTGATTCAGTATGTATTTTCCTACAATAAGCTCTTCAATTACGCTCTTTAACACCGCGTTCATTGCAATCTGTAAAAAGGTCTCATCGCCCTGTGTCAAAATCGCTCGAATGGTATCGATTTCGTTAATCGACTCCAGCGTAGACCGACCATGCTCGGTGATGTATTGATCAGAGATTCGTGCGAACCTATCTCCAATATCAATAATTTCACTCTGAGTGTTACCCGAATCAATTATAGCATAGCCAATGGCTCGTAATTGTTCAACGGCAGGGTTAACCGAAGCGGCCGTTCTGAAACCTTCTACAACGCCGTAGGCGGCCAACGGCAAGTCTGAACGAATCATTTTGAAGAGCCCTCACGTTCGGCACGGTAAATCGAGCGAATAATCGTATATGGGCGACGCTTTACCTCGGTAAATATCTTCGAAATATAAATGCCTTGAACACCGATAAAGAAAATAATAAGACCTGAGAACAACCATATAGAAGCAACAATAGAAGTATAGCCCATTGGCGGTGCAGCCCCCAAAGAATAACGAACTACAAGATAGGCTATAAATAACAGCGCCGTGATCGAAACAATTCCGCCTACATAAAACGTGAACACGAGCGGCAAACTGCTGAATGAGGTGACAGCGTTAACAAAATGGCTCAGCTTCCCACGCAATGAGTAGGTAGTCGGACTTGTAGCTTTTTTGACAATTGACAGCGCGCGCTGATCAAAACCCGTAATAAGCCAAAGACCTCCAATATTTAACTCTCGTTCCTCGTGTCTTAGTAACTCAGTTACGTATTGATTTGTCATCAATCGCGCGGTAACGATGTTGTCCGGTTGCGAGATTCCCGTCAGCAACCGAAATGCTCGGTAAAAAATCGGACCGCTTACTCGTTCGGCCAACCCGCCTTTACGTGCCTCTTGCACACCATAAACCACATCGCATTGATGTACCGCCATACATTCGGCGAACAAGTTGAGCCACTCCGGCTCCTCTTCCAAGTCGCTATCAATAAGGAAGATCCGCTCACCAGTCGCCTGTTGCAGACCCGTCATCATCGCTTTGTGATGACCAAAATTCTTTGACAAGTCAACAACACAAACATGTAGGTCAAGGTTAGCGATATTTTTCGCCACGTTTAAACTTTCATCTGGCGACCCATCATTCACCAGGATAATTTCATAATCATCGCCCACCAGCTTAGTCGCCGCTGCCCCTGCGCGACTGCAAAATTCTCCTATGTACTGGGCAGACTTATATAACGTTGCGACAATAGATAACTTCACTTTACGAACCTCATCGAATTCTTTGCCCATCCACCATAACTCATCAACAGGTTTAAAATAGTCACTCCGTGCTGAAATCCCCCCCAGAGCTGAGGAGCCGCGTATACTGCTTATCGTCATATAAGATAAATTCATCACCCGCCGCAATGAGATCGAAGTATCCTTTCCAGGTTATATAATTAGACTGTAAGATTGCGACTTTTCTCATTCGGATTACACCCTTGCTCTTACAGTCATTTAGGTCCACTCCCCGGGACTGAGTAGACGAAACTCGTATTCGATTCCTAGCTCCCGCCTCGAATATATCGCCCCCCCCATTTTTAGCCTGTAAACCAAGAGACTCATGCCTCCCAATTTCTTGTGGAAGATCACGCAGGAAAAGGACTAGATCTTGCGCGCCGAACGCCATCCAGTCAACTTTACCGATCCAGCGCTTCATGCGATTCGACGGCGCGCCGATACCTTCACCGAGGCATATGCTCCACATAGCGAGCTCGTTAGCAGCGACTGGGCGGCCAATTGCCCTCTCCCGCTATGCGTGTCGGAAGTACATTCATGATAGTGGCTGTCCATTTCCTGCGATGAGAGACTCGCCCCCTACCTATTAGACTTAACCACTGGACTGGCCCAGGCATGCGATAGATCGCGGACAGGGACCTAAAGATGCTCCGATCAACTTGCGGCAACCGCGCGGCAAGTTGAAAACATCGTGGCGTTCGGCGCTATATTCTCGCGAAGCGTCCCGTGCACACTGCCTTGCCTGGCTTGTCAGCCCATTTCCCCGTGTTACACGCGTAACTCGCCCATACCCATCACCTGTTTTCGAGCCATCCACAGGTTTGATAGAGCGAACAGCGTGGTCAACTGAGCGGTGTTCTTCATCAGCCCGCGAAAACGCACCTTCACATAACCAAACTGACGCCTGATCCCCCGAAAAGTAAGTTCAACCTTGGCCCGCGTCTGGGCTTTGAGGTACTCGATTTTTCGCTTGGCCTTATAAAGCACGCTGCGCTTACTCGGCCTGGAGTAGATGCTGCGCCGAGCTGCGATCTGCCATACCGCCTCGCGATTCTCATGCTCTTCGCGCTTCTTGACACCGGTGTAGCCCGCATCGGCATAGACCGCGTTTTCCTCGCCATGCAGCAGTTCGGCAACCTTGGTGAGATCAGCTACATTCGCCGCCGTGCCGTGAACGTGGTGAGCCAGCCCCGACTCAACATCAGCACCGATATGCGCCTTCATCCCAAAAAAGTATTGGTTCCCTTAATGAGATGGTCAGCCCGGTTCGAGAGACCCGGTGAGTCTAGACTTACCGGGTCTCTCTTTTTACCGAAGGAGGATCTCTCATGAGTACCGTAACGCTTCTAGGTATCGACATCGGCAAGAACACCTTCCACTTGCATGGCCAGGACGCCAGAGGAAATCAGCTCTTGCGCAAGAAGCTCAATCGAAGCCAATTGCTGCCATATCTGGCGCAGTTGCCAAACTGCAAAATTGCCATGGAGTCCTGCGGCGGTTCGCAGTGGCTGGCTAGGCAGATTGAGGGATTAGGCCACCGCGTGCAATTAATCGCGGCGCAGCATGTGAAGGCCTACGTCACCGGCAACAAGAATGACTTCATCGATACAGAGGCCATCTGCGAAGCAGCGTCGCGCCCCAGAACCCGCTCGGTTCCGGTAAAGACCCTTGAACAGCAGATCCTGTCGACCGAGCATAAGCTGCGCAAGTCTTGGGTAGATAACCGTATGGGAATCATCAACCAGGTGCACGGTTTTCTACTGGAATTCGGCATCATTTTTCCCGTTGGATATGCTGCTTTGGAGCAGATACCGGCCCTGATGAAAAACCACGAACTGCCGATTTGACTGCACAATGCGGTTGACCGAATGCTGCTCGATATTCAAGGCCTGACTCGAGATATCAACGCGATAGATGTCGAGATCAAACAGCAATCGTCTGAGGACGCCGCCGGCACGAGCTTGTTGAGCATCCCCGGCATCGCCCCTCTCACCGCTAGCGCGCTGCTAGCCGACGTCGGCGATGCTTCGACTTACAAAAATTCGCGCGACTTTGCCGCCTCACTCGGGTTGGTGCCTCGACAGTACTCAACCGAGGGCAAGACGATCTTGCTCGGCATCAGCAAACGCGGCGATAAATATCTGCGCTGCCTGCTGGTGCATGGCGCTCACGCACTGATGATCCGCATCGACAAGAGGAACGATGCACTCGGAGCCTGGGTAAGAAACCTTTTGACTCGTAAGCCCCCGAACAAGGTTGCTTGTGCGCTAACCAACAAAATGGCCAGAATCATCTGGGCTGTATTGGCCCGAGGCGGTAGCTACAACGCGTAACAAATGGCCTGCCCCACCGAGTTACTACCGACTTTTGCGACGACAATGATGATGACGATAAACGGCAGATATCCCGACTGAATACCTGAAAACGAAGATAGTTTTTTTCGCAGCTGATGCCTTTATCACGGACAGTGGGGAGCGACTTTTCATCGAGGGCCGAGCACTGCTGTGCTCAACCATGAGCCCGAATACATTAGCGCAAGCATGTTTTACCGTTCATCAAGCTGGTTTGTAGGGGATGGGCTGGCCATACATTCTTGGTTTGGCGCATCTCCGGATCGCGTTTGCTGTCCTCGTTTTTGGTCGAACTGGGCGCGTGAATAATCGTCGCATCGACGATGGTGCCCTGGCGCAGCGAAAAACCTTTTTCCTGCTAATATTCTCGCAACGACTGACTCACAAGGCTATATGTTAATGAGGCCCGCTGGTCGCCAGTGACCTGAATGGTACTGAGTAAGCGCATCCAGAAAAAATACACGCTCGGTTCGGTAGTTTCAGACGAGATCGAATCGTACTGGCACCGGAACGAACACAATCCGCGGGCGTCCTTTGGCGGTTCGCTGCGCTATCCTGGTGATGATAGCGATACCCTGCCACTGGTAAAATCGCGCTATTTCAGGTGTTTAAGCTGTGCCAAACAAAATTGGGTGGCCAAGCTGCATCATGTTCAATTATCTCTAATACAGGTAACACCAAGGATGACCTCGACTCGGCAACCATTCCCGTCAGAATCGTTTGACCTTCTCGCCGCAGAGGAAGCCAAGCATTGGTGGTTTCGCGCCAGAAACAGAGTAATTCTGTGGGCTATGAGAAAATACGTCGGCCCATTTAACCGTTTTCTCGAGGTAGGCTGCGGAACAGCATTTGTTTTAGATGGCGTGAACAAAGCCTATCCTCATTCCAATCTCTACGGCTCTGAATATTTCGAGGAGGGTTTGGTACATGCCAGAAAGAGAATACCCAACGCGACGTTTCTTCAGATAGACGCAACAGTAATGAAGGATGTCTCTCAATATGACGTCATTGGGGCGTTCGACGTTATAGAACACATTGAACAAGACCAACTCGCACTTAACAACTTAGCACGAGCATTAGAGTCGGGTGGCACGTTATTGATTACAGTTCCTCAGCACCAATGGTTATGGTCCGAGGTAGATGAGTTTGCCTGTCACGTTCGTCGATATTCACGCCCTGAATTAATTCAGAAAGTCGAATCCGCAGGGCTCTCAGTAAAATACACTTCATCTTTTGTAAGTCTTTTAGTTCCGTTAATGTGGCTATCACGGGCACGTCCCTCCAAGGGCGACTATGACCCAATGACCGAATTCCACATCCCTAAATTTATCAATAAAAGCCTGGAACTGGTGATGAGGTTTGAGCTGACCCTGATGAAACTTGGTCTGCGACTCCCCTTGGGCGGCTCACTTCTTTTGGTAGCCAAAAAACCTTAAATCAAGGTTTTCGATGGAAAAAAAGCTCTAATTGCTGGGCAAATGACAAGCGAACCGTGATCTAATCGAGAGTCCTTCGACAACCGATTGGGAGTCTGATTTTTCTATTCTGATGGATAAAAAGCTTTATATTAACCCGATTGAGATCAACAATGGCTACTATCGTATTCAGAATGAAACTCACAAAGTAGGCTACGAACGATTTAAGGATAGATACAGATATCTTGCCCCATACGAAGTGATGATCGTCCCGACGCAGACAGTATCAGCAGTAATGATTGATCGCAGTCCAACGACAGAAATGAAATAACCCGGTACAACTAACTTTCTCACGGTTCTTTCATCGACAAGCCTTTAACAAACCGGGGTGCATTTCCCAGGAACGGTGATCAGCGACTGCATCGCAAGTGCGGTGCTAGTCGCCCATAGTTGAGTAGAAACGTCTGAATGGCTGGTTCTGGCCGATTCTGTTGAAAAAGTCGGCCATAGTTTCGGCAGCAGAAAAGTATGCGCCTGAGATTGAAATCTTTACTTTCGGCAGAGGTTACCGGACTCAGATTTCACGTGGCAGCGCCCTAAAAAGGCACTTTCATCGATCGATCTTCTGGTCGTTTCAGAAACCGACTTTTTCAACAGAATCGGCCGACTCCCGCCTGTCGTGACCGACAGAGAGTGGCCAAAAAGGACATTTAGATTAGGGAATATACCAAGGGACACTCAAAACAACCCGCCCAACGCCGCCGGCTCCCAGTTCATGATCACCAACTCTCCGCTGACCTCGGCCTTCCCTTGTCGCTGGTTGGTGTTGGTGTAGCGGATGTCCAGCGTCTCGAAGTGAAAGCCCGCAAACACACGGCGGATGGGCGCCGGGGTGCCCGGTGGCGACGAAAGTCGCCCGGGCGGACCAACTCAGCGAGTCCGATTTCAATTTCATCACGCGCCTGGCCAAACAATATGACTGCACGGCCAAGGTCGCGGACGGCAAGCTGTTGGTGATGCCGCGCCAAGGTGGGCAGAGCGCGAGCGGCAAGGCGTTCGGGGCCATCACTCTGACCCGCAGCGACGTTAGCCGCTGGCAGTTTCGTCTAGGTGATCGCAACACACACGGCAAGGTGGCCACCAAACACCAGGACAAGAAGGGCGGGAAACTCGCGGTGGTGTCCCTGGACAATGATGACGCACCGGACGGCCTGCCCTCGGTGCACACCGACCGCCACATCCACCCGAGTAAGACTGCCGCCGAGTCGGCGGCCAAGGCGCGCTTGGCAGCGTTCAATCGCTCCGGCGCTGGGGTGCGTTTTGAAATGCCCGGGCGCACGGACTTGTTTGCCGAACGGCCGATCAACGCCCAAGGTTTCAAGGTTGGGCTCGATGGCGAGTATCTGGCGGACTCGGTCGAACAGGTTTATACCCAAGCCGGCTGGTCGACCACGGTCGAGTGCAACGGCGGCAACAAGGGCAAGGCCAAAGCCAAGGGCAAGAAAAAGAAGGAGGTGAAGCCGGTCAAGGTTGTCAGTCTCGCATAACGCCACAGCGCACCCACCATCCGCCGCGTGCGGTTTTTTTATGCCCGGAGTTTGTATGTCCATCACTGAGCAACAGCTACAACGCATCATGCCCAACGCCCGCCGCCAAGCGGGCGTTTTTGTTTCCGCCCTCAGCGCCGCCATGGTCCACCGGCAAATCAATACGCCGAAACGTGAGGCCGCGTTCCTGGCCCAGCTCGGTCACGAATCCGGTCAACTGCAGTACGTCCGCGAGCTGGGCGGCGATCAGTACCTGAGCAAATACGACACGGGCAATCTGGCCGAGAAACTGGGCAACACCCCAGAAGCGGACGGCGATGGCCAGCGCTATCGCGGTCGAGGGCTGATCCAGATCACCGGCCGCCACAACTACCTGCGTTGCAGCCTGGCGCTGTTTGGTGATGAGCGATTGCTGCGCACGCCGGAACTGCTCGAACTGCCGCAATGGGCCGCCGAATCCGCCGCGTGGTTCTGGGCGCAAAACGGCCTCAACGAACTGGCCGACCGTGACCAGTTCAATAGCATCACCCGCCGGATCAACGGGGGACTGAATGGTTTGCAAGATCGGTTGCAGCTGTGGGAGCGGGCGAGGGCAGTGCTATGCGTCTCGTCGACTTGATCCCGGCCCAGTACCGGCTGCTTGCGGTGGGTGTGTTGTTGGCCGTGCTGCTCGGTGGTTCTGCCGCGATCGCCTGGCAGGTTCAAGACTGGCGCTACGGCCAGCAGCTCGAACAACAAGCCCGCCTGCAGGCGGAAACCCTCAGTCAACTGACATTGGCCGCAGCCGCCCAGCAGCGTGCCGAGCAAGACAAACGCCTGGCGCTCGAGCAGCGACTGTCAGCCAGCGAACAAACCTATTACCGAGCCCTGAGCGATGCCCAACGTGATCAAGGTCGCCTGCGTGACCGTATTGCCACTGCTGATGTGCGCCTGTCAGTCCTACTCGACGCCACCGAGTCAGCCAGCGGCTGCGCAGTGTCAGCCACCACCACCGCCTCCGGCGGCGTGGTTCATGGCCCCACAAGAGCCCAACTTGACCCAGCGCATGCTCAACGAATTATCGGCATCACCGACGCCGGCGATCGAGGGTTGATCGCCCTGGCGGCCTGCCAGGCCTATGCCAAAGAAGTCTCAACGAAGTGAAAAAGAGCGACCAGGGTGGATGCGTCAACATCCATCCCGGCCGCCGTCCCTGCAGATTGTCCCTGCAAGTCCAGCCAAGGCTCTTGCTCCGTGCACGAAGCGCGGCGAGCCTAGCACCTGTTTATCCATACAGTAAAGGTCTTGCTATTAATGTCCACACCCATCATCCCTTGGATGGGCGGCAAACGCCGCCTGGCCGATCGCCTCATTCCGCTTTTTCCGCCACACGAATGCTATGTCGAAGTCTTTGCAGGCGGTGCCGCGCTCTACTTCATGAAGCCCCAGCCATCGCCGGTTGAAGTCCTGAACGACATCAACGGCGATCTGGTGACGCTGTACCGCGTCGTGCAGAACCACCTCGAAGAGTTCGTGCGCCAGTTCAAATGGGCGCTCAGTTCGCGGCAGGTGTTCGAGTGGCAGAAAATGACCCGCCCTGAAACCTTGACCGACATCCAGCGCGCCGCCCGATTTTTCTACCTGCAGCACCATGCCTTCGCTGGCAAGGTCACCGGCCAGACGTTCGGTACCGCGACGACTGGCCCGGCCATTAACCTCTTGCGGATTGAGGAAAATCTCTCGACCGCCTGGCAACGGTTGTCTGGCACCTACGTCGAAAATCTCCCCTGGCTTGAATGTGCTGAACGTTACGACCGTGCCCATACCTTCCACTACATGGACCCGCCGTATTGGCAGACCGCTGGCTATGGCGTCGATTTCCCCTTCGAGAATTATGAGCGTATGGCGGACTTCATGCGCCGCAGCAAAGGCAAAGTGATGGTCAGCATTAACGACCACCCGGACAGGCACGCGCTCATTACAAGCAATTGTTCTCACACTATGAACGTGCACTGGCCGCCTCGAAACTCGGGGAACCAGCACGTCAAACTCTGTTGGACATAGCAGAAAAACTACGGATCGCAGCCGAAACATTCAGTGCATTTCGTACTGGGAAAAAACTCGAGCGGGACACCATTGAGCTTCGCGATCAAGCGCTCGCCATGGCAGCACTGCTGGATCCAGCAACACAACTGGATTTGTCCAAGGAGAGCGAACATGGCAACGGAAGCATCCATACAAGTTTCGAGGACGCAGAAAAAGCATCTCTGTTTTTTCAACAGCTTCATCTGAAAAACCAACACCAAAAAATGGTTGGAGGTGATGCATGAGTCGTCCTATTTCAATGCTGCGCCTCACCCCCGAGGCGGCCGGCAAGTTACAGCAGCAATGCACCAAAGCCTCCACCGAAATGCAGGAGCTGACTCGCTACCGCAAAGAGTTCGACCGGCAGCTGGCCCTGCTGATTGGCAACGACAGCCTGCGACAACTCCACAAGGACACCAAGAACGCGCTTTTGCTGGCCGATCTGGTTAAGGAGGTCGCATGACTCAGATTCTCACCTCAACCGGCAAACGCTTTGACCTGTATGAGCCGGATGCCGAGCTGATCGACCCACGCGATATCTCCCACTCGCTATCAAATTTGTGCCGTTTCAATGGCCACACCCGCGAGTTCTACAGTGTGGCCCAGCACAGCTGCATGGTCGCCGATCTGGTGCCCGAAGAGGATAAGTTGGCGGCACTCCTACACGACGGTCCCGAGGCCTTTGTCGGCGACATGGTACGACCGCTGAAGGAATGGATGCACGCCTACCAAGATGTCGAGCATTGGATCTGGGAGCGCATCTGCAGCCGTTTCAACCTCGACCTCGCACTACCTGCATCAGTCCACCATGCCGACCTTGTTGCCCTGGCTACCGAACGGCGCGACCTCATGCCCGCCGATCCGGCCGTCTGGGATTGCCTGATCGGCATCGAACCCATGGCCGAAACGATTCGCCCATGGTCCGCCACCGAAGCACGGCTCACGTTTCACCAGCGCTTGATGGACCAACTCGCTATCGAACATCGGAGGAAAGCGGCATGAAGATGGACCTGCATATCACTCAAGCATCGACCGCTTTGCTCCGCACTGCTAATCGTGTCGACACAACTGAAACAAACAGTCTCTGCTGCGCAGCAGCAGGCATTATTGTCCCACTCAGCGCCACTGCCGAGGCGCTTATACCCCACGAAAAGCTGCGCGGGGCAGCGCTCGCTGATGCAACGCTAAACGCTCAGAAACGCCCGCTCGCGCAGCCTGTCGTGGGGTATAAAACCACCTCGCACACTCAAACTATGAGCGAAATAAAGGAGCTTATGACCATTCCCGGCGTCGGTCGAAAACTAGCCGGAAAGATCCATGAAGCAGGCTACCGGTTGGGCCTCAGCGTCGCACAGCAAGGAGAACTTCAATGACACTCATTAGCTCAGACAACCTAGATCTCTGGACAACTGACTCTTTTGAAGACTCTGTCGCCGCAGCCTTGATCACCTGTTTTGAAACCAGAATCAAAAAAAATAAAGGGGCCGGCCCAAATACTCTTACTAATGAGCGGATGGGCCTCATCAGAAGAATCGGTCCCTATATTCCAAGCAACGACAGATTCATCATCGCGCCAAGCACAACCGGCTTTGGAGATTGGGAATTCGATGTTACCAATGACCCTTTACCTACACTGGGATGCATTGGGTTTACCAGAACACGACAAGCCCCGCCCGATGAATATGGTGGTTTTTTTCAAACCACATATATCCGAAAAGTTACCGGTCTGCCCAAGACATGGCACAAACGTTCGGGTGGACAGTTGTATGAAATAATAATAGCCGCAGCGGAAAATGATTTTATCGAGGGTGAACGTTCTTTCTTTTGCATAACGAAAGAAGGCAAAGTTGTCGCCTGTGAACAACGCTTTGAAATCGCTGGCCGGTACAAAACCAGTTACGACCTCACCACGCCAGAAAAGGAACTAAAAGATCGCGAAGCCAGAGCATCCATTGCTTTGCAATTCATAGCCGACAGCCGTTACTGCTGGACTATTGAGGCCCGTGAATCCAACTGCCTCGCTCGCCTGGGTTCAATGCCCGAGCAGATTAAATCCTTGCTGTACGCGAGATCAGTACCGCTGACCGAGACAGGACGAAAACGACCGATACTACACTTGGTGGCGGCTCATCAACGTCGTTTAAAGAATGGTATTGATATCGACATAACTGGATTTCTTAGGGGCGTTCAAACAGTCGAGATAGGTGGAACCTGTTTTACTGTTAGGCCAGCACCAGCACTACTGCCAGACCTATCTGCGGCCAGCAGAAGCAAAGTATCCATGCGCGAGGAGATAGAATGAACACAGCTTTCATTCTTATGGCCCAGTACAATGGCCGGGCCATTATCCCGCTGGAGCAGGTATGCAAGGACTACTTCACGCACCTGACCACCGATATGTTCCAGCGCAAGGTCATGGCCGGACAGATCAAAATCCCGATCACTCGGCTGGAGTCGAGCCAGAAAAGCGCCAAAGGTATCCACATCACTGATCTGGCGGCCTACCTTGATCTGCAACGGGAAGCTGCGGTGAAAGAATTCAACCAGCTCAACGGATACCGCCGAGCCAGTTAACTCACTGCTTACCCCAGGCGCCCAGCTTCACGGGCGCCTGAATGATCCTCTCTAACCACGGCCATTCGGCATAGTGGTCACCTCGTCCGCGCAGATGGGTGTATCTACGTAATGAATTCCAATCCCGATGCCCGGAAACACTGGCCACTCGCGGGATATCCCAGTCCATTTCAAATAACCGGCTCACGCCGTCGTGCCGCAGATCGTGGAAGTGCAGATCTTCAATCATCAGAAACTTGCACGCCTTTGCCCAAGCAGTGGCGATCGATGACGAGTTGTAGGGGAAAATCTCTGCACGCTCCTTTGGCATGCTCTTCAGAATGCGCCAAGCTTCATCCGGGAGGTGACACCAAACATCGTTGCCAATCTTCTGGCCTGGGTTCTTCATGTCCCGCACCATCACCCGCTGACGCTCTTCATCGACGTCCTCCCAAAGCATTCGGCCGATCTCGTCTTGCCTACGCGTGGAGAACAACGCAAAGCCGGTGACTTTGAGCATATTGATCGAACTAGGGCGACGCTGCTGAATACCTACAAAGTGCTCCAGAACCTTATCCAGCTCGTCCTTGGTCGGCCGCCGATCCCGCTCGCGGCTTTTCATGTTGTAACCCAGCTTTCTCAACACCTTTCGAGCATCTGCCATCGCGTGGATATCGACCTCATATCCCCAAGCTGGCCGTGCAATCGATAGGACAGCCCCAAGGTGCGCCAGATCGTTGCCTGCCGTCTGCGGCTGGACACCGCCGCCCTCTTTGCTCATACGCCAGAGTGCAAAATCCACCAATCGCTGGCTGTTGATGGCGGAATCAACGGTCTGGCCAAACTCCGTCGCCGCGATAGCATTTAGAGTGGCTTCCTTGGTTTTACCCAACGGCCGGACTTTCTCCATTTCATCCAGGTACTGCTTGATCATGTCCTGTACGGTGACGCCCTTGCGGTTCGCCCGTTCAATCGCACCAGGCTGATCTAGCTCTGCCTCACGTCGCCGCACCCACGCTTGTGCCGCCTGTTTCCGGGCGAAGGTCTGGCTCTCTTGGTAGACTTGCGCTCCATCGCGAAACAGGCGTATCTGTGCCGTGTAACTGACTGAGCCATCGGTGCGTTTTCGTGCTCTGATCGTTGCCATAGTCGACTGGTACAATTCCGAAAGTGATTGGTACATTGTACCAGCGCCATCGAAAAAACGCCTGAAAACGCCTAAAAACACGCTATAAATACGTTGAGCCAAATGGTACCAAACACCCACTCCAGCCCAGTAAACTCAAGCCCTGCGCTATCTCGGCGGTTTTCCGTTGCACCTATGATGGATTGGACGGACCGCCACTGCCGTTTCTTCCTGCGCCTGCTTTCCAGGCACGCTCTCCTCTACACCGAAATGGTCACCACTGGCGCACTCCTCAACGGTGATCACGAGCGTTTCCTGCGTCACAACGAAGCCGAACACCCGCTCGCCCTGCAACTGGGCGGCAGCGTGCCGCTGGACTTGGCCGCCTGCGCACGCATGGCGCAGGACCACGGTTACGATGAGGTGAATCTGAACGTCGGCTGCCCGAGTGATCGGGTGCAGAACAACATGATCGGCGCGGTGTTGATGGGGCATCCGCAGTTGGTGGCCGATTGTGTGAAGGCGATGCGCGATGCGGTGTCGATCCCGGTGACCGTGAAGCACCGCATCGGGATTAATGGACGGGACAGCTACGAAGAGTTGTGTGATTTCGTTGGTACAGTCAGCGATGCCGGGTGCACCAGTTTCACGGTGCATGCGCGGATTGCGATTCTGGAAGGGTTGTCGCCGAAGGAAAATCGCGACATTCCACCGCTGCGCTATGACGTGGCGGCGCGATTGAAGGTGGATTTCCCACAGCTTGAGATCATTCTCAATGGCGGGATCAAGACGCTGGAGGCCTGTCACGAACATTTGCAGACCTTCGACGGCGTGATGCTCGGCCGTGAGGCCTATCACAACCCATATGTGATGGCCGAGGTGGATCAGCAACTGTTCGGCAGCACGGCGCCGGTGATCAGCCGGGCCGAGGCATTGGCGCAGCTGCGGCCTTATATAGCGGCACATATTGATGCGGGCGGTTCGATGCACCACATCACCCGGCACGTGTTGGGACTGGGCACCGGATTTCCGGGCGCGCGCAAGTTTCGGCAGTTGTTGTCGGTGGATATTCATAAAGCCAAGGAGCCTTTGGCGTTGCTGGATCAGGCCGCGCAGTTGCTTGACGGTCGCTAACGGTCACCCGGGTTGAACCTGCGTCCTTATTTGGCATCGTATTTATCGACACCGCGCCCCGCCATTCAAACAGCCGTTTTCAGGTTGTTGCAGCCGGGGCCTTCGATACGTACATGCGCCCTTGAGTGGCTGTCAGCGCTCGGGTAATGTCATTAGACCCATAGGACAGAGCACGCCCATGACTTCCAAGCTGGAACAACTCAAACAAATGACCACCGTAGTTGCCGACACTGGCGACTTCGAAGCGATCGCTCGCGTTAAACCGGTGGACGCTACCACCAACCCTTCCCTGCTGCTTAAAGCTGCGGCCATTCCCGGTTATGCGGATCTGCTGAACGCGTGCGTCAGCGACTGTAAGGGCGATGTGGGCTTGGCCAGCGACCGTTTTGGCGTCGCGGTAGGGCAAGAGATCCTGAAGGTGATTCCTGGCCGTATTTCCACTGAAGTGGATGCGCGCCTGTCGTTCGACACTGACGCCGTCTTGAAGCGTGCGCACCGCCTGATCGAGCTGTACGAAAAAGCCGGCATCGGCCGTGACCGCGTGCTGATCAAGATCGCTTCCACCTGGGAAGGGATTCGCGCTGCCGAAATCCTGGAAAAAGAAGGCATCCAGACCAACCTGACATTGCTGTTCTCGTTCGCCCAGGCGGCGGCGTGTGCCGATGCGGGTGTGTTCCTGATTTCGCCGTTCGTGGGCCGTATCTACGACTGGTACAAGAAGGCCAACGGCAACGATTACACTGGCTCGGATGACCCGGGCGTGCAGTCGGTGACGCGTATTTACAACTACTACAAGGCCAATGATTACAAGACTGTGGTCATGGGTGCGAGCTTCCGCAACCTGAATCAGATCGAGCAGTTGGCCGGTTGCGACCGCCTGACTATCAGCCCGGACCTGATCGATAAACTGGCGGCGGACACTGGCAAACTGGAGCGTAAATTGGCACCGGGTCATGCCGGCGAAGCGCGCTTGAGCCTGAATGAAGCGCAATTCCGCTGGTTGTCCAACGAAGATGCGATGGCGACCGAAAAACTGGCGGAAGGGATTCGTCAGTTTGCTCGGGACCAGGAGAAACTTGAGGCGCTGCTGCAAGCCAAGCTTTGATCTAGCTCGGCACAATGCAAAAAGGGCGAACCTTGATGGGTTCGCCCTTTTTTGTTTGCGTTTGATTGCTAGTGGCTTCGCAGCTTGAAGAGTAGGTGGTTGCCAGTCCGCCATCGCCGGCAAGCCGGCAGAGGGATCGACCACATCACTTGAAGCAATCAATGACGCTCGAGCGCATTCACCAGATCATGAAACGCTTCACGATTCGAATCATTCAGCCCCATGAGGATCTTGTGCGCTTCGAGCACTTTGATCCGCACCACTTCTTCGGACTGGTCCTGGTCAGGCAAGTCGGTCAGGCACTCAGGGCATGGGATCGGGCGATCAACGATGTTGAACACCTGCTCGAAGCCCATGGACTGCAGCAGACGGGTGATGTCTTCATGGGTGGTGACGACGGTCGGCAGCAGGCCGACTTTCTGCCGCGACAGGATCGACAATTTGGCCAGCAGGCCAAGGGTGGTGCTGTCGATGCTGCGGGTCTCGGTCAGGTCGATCACGATGGCGTTGAAGTTCAACGCCGTGAAGATCCGCTCAATAGTCGCATCCAATGCCGAACACAGGGTCAGGCGAACTTCACCGACGAACTTCAGGACGAAGGTGCCGTCCTGCTCGGCGAACTGGATTCTACCGGTACTCATTAAAGATTCCTGCTCAACACCAACAGGGCGATATCATCCGGCATCTCCCCTAGCGTGGCCAATCCAAAAACCTGCCGCAGCCCATCCAGGGTGCCGCCCGCTGCCTTGACCCGTTGGGGCAAAGCCGCTTCTTTTTCTTTGAGTGTCGGTTCTGGCAAAAGGTCCAGAATGCCATCGGACATCAGCGTCAGGCTGAATGTCGGCGGCAGCTCCAGCACATGATCTTCGTAGGTGGCTTCATTGAAGAGGCCCACCGGCAGACCACGTCCTTCCAGATATCGAACACTGTCTGGCGTGTACAACACAGGCAACGGTAAATGACCACCGATGCTATAGGTCAACAAACCTGTCTCCTCGTCGATGACTCCACCGACCATTGTGACGTGTTTACCCAGCTTACAACTGATCAGTCCCCGGTTGATATGACCAAGGACCTCTGAAGGCTTGAATTCCGGCAATGTGCCGTTGCGCTTGGACTCGAACAGCAAGCGCGTGGTCATGAACTTCAGCAGCACCGTGACGAAGGCTGAAGAGGCGCCATGACCGGATACGTCCGCCAAATAGAACGCTACCCGACGTTCGTCGACCCGAAAGTAGTCAACGAAATCACCCGACAGGTACAACGACGGGATGATCTGGTGCGCAAACTGGAACTCGTCGATGGTCCAGGGGCTGACCGGCAGCATGTTCATCTGCACCTGGCGACCGGCGTTCTGGTCTTCCTGGAGCAGGTTCAGGCTGGCTTCGAGCTCGCGATTGGCCTTTTCCAGCTTCTCGCGGTAGCGCTGGTTTTCCAGCAGCAGACGCGCGCGATCCAGGGCCCGGCGCACAGAGTGCTCGAGCACGGCCAGATCTTCGAGAGGCTTGATCAGGTAATCCGCCGCGCCCAGGCGCAAAGCCTCGACCGCGTCGTTCATCACGCCCGCACCCGAAACCACAATCACCGGGGTTTGCGGTGACCGCTCGGTGACCTGGCGAATGAGTTCGAGTCCGCCCATCTGCGGCATGCGCAGATCGCAGATGACCAAGTCGGGCTTGTCTTGCTCGAATACCTGAAGACCCTGCTGGCCATTGCTGGCCTGCAAGACGCTGAAACCACTGTCTTCCAAATAGGCGGCGAGGCTCGCGCGCACTACTTCGTCATCATCGATTATCAGCAGCGTGGCACTGGTTTTTGGCATGTGGGCAAACGGCGCCAGAATTAGGTTGGCGTAGCAGGCTGGGCAATTGCCCCCGCACACACTACTGGATTCGCTTTCTAGCCTCTCTGCTGCACCGCTTTCGAGCATTTGCCCTACTCACAGGCACACCAGAGGTGCCCTTCTAAGGCGCAGACGGTACTCCCATCCGCGGGGCGTTTCAAGCTCACGCCGATGGTCGCTTGACGTCTTTACTTGTCAAATCACCGGGAGTTATAAGAACAGGCAAAACCGTAACCCAATGGAAGGATGAACCCCATGAGCCAAACCGATCGGGACTACAGCGAAAAGCGTGATTTCATCCGCATGCGAGTCGATGCCGATGTCGCGCTGATTCATCAAGGGGACGAGGTCGCAGCCGTCTGCATCGACCTTTCCAGCAGTGGCATGCAGGTTGAGGCACCTCGCTTGTTCAAGATCGGCGACCGGCTCAGCGTGCGAATAGAGTCCGATCACGCGGCACTCAAAGGGCTCGAAGCCGACACTGAAGTGGTGTGGGTGAAAGCACAGGACGGCGCCAGTCAGAAACTCGGCCTTACAATCTTGAAGATGAAATAACCCGGATCCAAAACCAAAGAAGGCGGCCAACTGGCCGCCTTCTTGGTGTTTACCGGTCGAGATCAAAAATCGTCTTCGACCTGGCCGTCTTTGACTTTGAACTCGCGGTTCTGCAGGTACGCATTGCGGATGAAGGTGTATTTGTCGCCGCTGATCAACTTCTCGGCCGACAACAGACTGGCGCGGGTGTCGACGATGTTCAGACCGAAGATCGAGTTGCGCACCGGTACGTCGTGGATATATGGGTATGGGCCGGTGTAGCCGTCGACAAACCTGGCCGGCGCATCACGCAGGGTGCTAGGGCCCAGCAACGGCAGCATCACGTAAGGGCCGCTGCCTACACCCCAATAGCCCAACGTCTGACCGAAGTCTTCGTCGCTACGGTTCAGACCCATCTTGGTGCCCACATCGAAGAAGCCCAGCAGGCCGAAGGTGGTGTTAAAGATAAGGCGTGCGGTGTCAACGCCGGCGGCGGCCGGTTTGGCCTGCAAGATGTTGTTGGCAAGGTTGGTGACATCACCGACGTTGCGGAACATGTTGTGGATGCCGTCTTCGAGAAATTGCGGGGTCACGAACTGGTAGCCCTGCGCCAGAGGCTTCAGCGCATAGGTGTCGACCACATCATTGAACGTGTAAATCGGACGGTTGATGCTTTCCCAAGGGTCGTCTTCCGTAGCTGCCTGGGCAACGAACGGAGCCAGCAACACACTGGCACACACACACAGCTGAGCTAGATGATTGCTCCAGCGCATAGAAAAACTCCTTGGATTGTACTGACACGGGCGTCTTGGCCCGGGCATTAAGCTGGCTAGTATAAGACGGAAAAGTCGCTTTAGGCAGCATCGTACGCGATGGCCTACAGATGATTCTCGATGACTGTGAGCGATTCACATCAATGTCACTCAACTGTCACCGGCGACACATAGCCTTGTCGCTATTTCAGGGAAGTTTACATGCCGCACGCCGAAACCTTGCCCCTCACCGTCCCCAGCCTGACCGCCGTCCTGTTTGGCCTCAGCGGTTGCCTGGTGGACTTCGGCGCCCGCACGCGCCAACACGGCGCCCATTGTGTCGAGCACGCCGAGGTCACCCCGGGCGCCCTCGACAGTTTGCACAGTTTGCAGCGCCAACAGATTCCTTGCGCCTGGCTCGACGAGCTCTCCCCTGCACTCAGCCATTCCCTGGCCGTCGCCCTGCCGGAATGGATCAAACCTTCGCAACACCCCGAAACAATCAATCCATGGCCGGCACCGAATGCGTGCTGGCAAGCCTTGATGGCGTTGAATGTCGGACGACTGGATGGCTGCGTGCTGGTCAGCGGTGAACCGCGATTGCTGCAATCAGGCCTGAACGCCGGGCTGTGGACGATTGGCCTGGCCTCCTGCGGCTCGCTCTGCGGACTCGCACCCAGCGAATGGCAAGCCTTGAGTCAAAAGGAACGCGAACACCTGCGTGGCAAGGCCACCGTACAACTGTTCAGCCTGGGCGTGCATTCGGTGATCGATCACCTCGGCGAACTCGACACCTGCCTGGCCGACATCAGCCTGCGGCGACTCAAGGGTGAAAAGCCCTGATCGAGATCATGCAGGTTGCGCACGAGTGGATTAATCTAAAGGTCAGCCATAGACCTTTGGCGTGATGCCGCGGTCTATGCCAGTGCCTATCGATAAAAGGAAGAACGCCATGCCTGCCCGCGAACTGCAAGACCAGCTCAATGCCCTGCGCGAGCAATTGGAACAGAATCCTCCGCTGACTGAAGCCGAGCGCGCCGACCTCCATGCGCTGATGCAACAGATCGAACTCGAAATCGAGCTCGAAACCAAAACCCAGGACTCCAGCCTCGCTGACGGCGTAAACCTGGCCGTCGAACGCTTCGAACTCGAACACCCCGCCATTGCCGGCACCTTGCGCAACATTGTGCAAACCCTGGGCAACATGGGGATCTGAACCCGCCAGATGCAAAAAGCCCCGCTTTTGACAGCGGGGCTTTTTAATGCCTGCGATTTGAGCTCGCTCCTACAGGGGATTTTTATTGGCGGACCAGGCGATGGTTCGGCAATTGCACCGCTTCAGTGCTGCGATACGGGTTGATGTCCAACCCGCCACGACGCACATACCGTGCATACACCGTCAGTTTCTCTGGTTTCAGCAACCGCTGCAGATCGAGGAAAATCCGCTCCACGCACTGTTCATGGAAGTCTGAATGCTGGCGAAAACTCACGATGTATTCCAGCAAACTCGCGTGATCCAGCGCTGCGCCACGGTACTCCACCGCCACACTGCCCCAGTCCGGCTGACTGGTCACCGGGCAGTTGGATTTAAGCAAATGACTGTGCACGCTCTCCTCGACGATGCGCGAATCATCACAACGCAGCAGCTCCGGACGTGGATGCTCGTAGTTGCTGACGCTGATGTCCAAGTCATCGATGCACACACCTGGCAGCGCCACGACGCCTTCGCTTTCAACGTCTTTCAGGCTGCGAATCCGCACGCCGACCGGCTTGCCTGCGGCGACGGACAGATCCTTCACCAGCGTTGCTTCAAGGCTTGCGATATCTGCAAACGGTGTCTGATTCAGGGAGTTCAGATACAGCTTGAACGACTTCGATTCGATGATATTCGGCGAATCCGCCGGGATGCTGAATTCGCCGATCGCCACCACCGGCTTACCGGACGGCAACAGCCACGACAGCTCGAAGCAATTCCAGAAATCCACGCCTTTATATGGCAGGGTTTCAGCCGTCAGCCCCAGTTCGGCCCATTTCGCGGTGCGCGGGATCGGGAACAGCAAGGACGGCGTGTACGTGGCGATGTATTCGCTGGATTTGCCCAGCGGCGAGTGTTCGGCTGCGGGATGCATGGCGGAAACCTGACTGATGAATCAGCGGATTCTACCAGCCTTTGCATCCGCCTTAGAGTGCTTACTGACTGACAGTCAGCTTACCGACCATGCCAGCCTGATAGTGGCCTGGAATATTGCAGGCAAATTCCAGGTTAGTGGCCTTGGTGAAGGTCCAGGTCAGTTCAGCGGTTTTGCCTGGCTCGACCAGCACGCTATTGGGGTCATCGTGCTTCATGCCGTGATCCATTCCCGCCATCGCGCCGTGGTCCATTTCCTTCATCCCTGTAGGCGTAAGCATGCCGCTCTGCTGCATCTTCATCATTTCCTGCTGATGTTTTGCATGCATCGCGGCATCACCAAGGTTGAATTCGTGCAGCAGCTGACCCTTATTCACCAGCACGAAGCGAACCGTCTCACCAGCCTTGATATCGATGGCCTTCGGGATGAATGACATGTCGCCCATGACCACTTCGACGCTGCGGGTCGCCTTCGCGGCCGGGGCTGGTTGACCGAAGTCGTAGGTGCGCGCCGGCGATGCCCACGCCGGCGAACTCAGCACCAGCAGGCACGCAGCCAACACCAGGGATTTGCGCAAAAACATAGTCGTACTCCAACAAGATAAGGTTCAGCCTGTGGAAAACTCTAAACTGACGCCACTGCCTACAACCTGACAGCCAGATTACAACTTTGTCAGGTTGGCCTGCACGTTCGCCGCCCACGGTATAAAGCGTTCGGTCCATTTGCCTCGAGTCGCCCATGAAACTGCTGATTGTCGAAGACCAACCGAAAACCGGCCATTACCTGCGTCAGGGCTTGACCGAAGCCGGCTTCAACACCGAACTGGTGGCCGACGGCAGCACCGGCCAGCAATTGGCGTTGAGTGGTGACTACGCGTTGTTGATCCTCGATGTGATGTTGCCGGGTCGCGATGGCTGGCAAATCCTGCAAGCTGTGCGCAGCGCCGGCCTGGATACGCCGGTACTTTTTCTGACAGCGCGAGACGCGGTGGAGGACAGGGTTCACGGCCTCGAGCTCGGGGCCGACGACTATCTGGTCAAGCCCTTTGCCTTCTCCGAGCTGTTGGCCCGGGTTCGCAGCCTGCTGCGTCGAGGCAGCGCCACGCCTCAGGAAACCAGCCTGCAACTGGCCGACTTGCGCCTGGATCTGATCCGCCGCCGCGTCGAACGCAGCGGCCAGCGCATCGACCTGACCGCGAAAGAATTCGCCCTGCTGGAAATGCTCCTGCGTCGTCAGGGCGAGGTGTTGCCCAAGTCACTGATTGCCTCCCAGGTCTGGGACATGAATTTCGACAGCGACACCAACGTCATCGAAGTCGCCATCCGCCGCCTGCGCCTGAAGATCGACGATGAATTCCCGAACAAGCTGATCCATACCGTACGCGGCATGGGTTACGTCCTCGAAGAGCGCCCTGCCTGATGCGCCAACTGTCCTTGAGCAGCCGCCTGGCATTGCTGTTCGCTGCCTGCACGGCCGTGGTTTCGTTGCTGGCCGGCGTGTTGTTCAGCCGTGCGAGCGAGGCGCACTTTGTCGAGCTTGACCAGCAGTTGCTGGACGGCAAGTTGATCGGTCTGCGCCGGGCGCTTCAGGACATTCAATCGAGTGAGAGCGAAGTCAAACTGGCGGACGAATTGAGCCGCCAGGCTGATCTGTCGCTGCGGATTACCGGCAGCGACGGCCGACGCTGGTTCGACAGCTCGGCGCGCCTGCCCGACAAGCTCCCGCAAAAACCGGGTTTGTCGACGATGAACGACGAAGGTACCGACTACCGCGTGCTGAATGCCCCTTTGTTTATCGACAAGCCCCATTCGCCGCAACTGACGCTGTTGCTCGACATCACCCATCACCAGCATTTTCTGCAACGCATGCAGCACCTGATCTGGCTGACCGTTGGCTTGTCAGCGCTGGCCACCGCACTGCTCGGCGCCTGGGCGGCGCGTAGCGGGTTGCGGCCGTTGCGACGCATGAGCGCGGTTGCCAGTGGCGTTTCCGCGCAATCGCTTAACGTTCGCCTGCCGGAAGAGAACATGCCTCCAGAACTTGCGGAAATGGCCCACAACTTCAACGCCATGCTCGTACGCTTGGATGATTCTTTTCAACGACTCTCGGCGTTCTCCGCCGACATAGCCCACGAACTGCGCACGCCCTTGTCGAACCTGCTGACCCACACCCAAGTTACTCTCACCCGCCCCCGGCCCATCGAGGATTACCGCGAAGCGCTGCACAGCAACCTCGAAGAGTTGCAATGGATGGCGCAGTTGGTCAACGACATGTTGTACCTGGCCAAGGCTGACCATGGGTTGCTGATGCCCAAGCGGGAACCGCTGGAGCTGGCCGAAGAAGCAGATGTGTTGCTGGAGTTTTTTGCGCCGCTGGCCGAGGACGCACGGGTGACATTGAGCCGTGAAGGTAGCGCGCGGATGGAGGGTGACCGGAGCATGTTGCGGCGGGCGCTTTCCAATTTGCTGGATAACGCGTTGCGTTTCACGCCGCAGGCGGGTCACGTTCGGGTACGAATAGTTGAAAACGCGGACAGTTTGAACCTGAGTATAGAAAACACCGGCATCGGCATTCCCGCCACGCAGTTGCCACGATTGTTTGATCGCTTCTACCGGGTCGACCCGGCACGGCGTGAAGGCAGCAGTGAAAACGTAGGCCTGGGACTGGCAATTACACGTTCAATCATCCGCGCTCATGGTGGCGACATTACTTGTACGTCCGACTCGCAGTGGACTTCATTCACAATACAATTCGTCAAGTACGCCAAATAATAATTTGCAACTGAACACACAGCACAAACATCATCAACCTCAAGTATCCACGCCCATCCTCTGATATACAGTTATCACTCCCTTACAAGGGAAAGCCAATAACTTATTGAAGGAAGAGCATCATGGAAGATACAACTCTCGCCACACCCACAACTAAAAAGTCTACTCATATCATCTTTAAGTCCACCTTGGAAAATCGCAATGCATTCCTGGATGATCGGCCTCGCATTGCGGTCCTCGCCGGAGGTGGATTGGCACTGACAGCCTCACAACGTAACCGCCAGGCGCCCCACGACCAGATGTTTTACATTGGCCTGGACCCTGGCATTCGCAGTGGCACACACACCATTCCCGGTCCCATGATCAAAAATCTGGTTTATCAGGAAAGAAACGAGGATATCGTCGAAGGGGACCAATGGACATTATTCAGTGCAACTAGCGGGACAATGACGCTGGAGCTTGATCAGGCAAACAGGCGCTTTAAAGCGACGTGCACATTCACTCTCAAGAACAAACAAAATGTAACGCTAAATGGATCAGCCGAAATGAATGTCGCTTATAGCAGTTGGCCTACTGCTATTTAATTAGCCACTGATTGCGCCAGACGGGAGGCTCTTCGCTGGCAAATCAGCGCCTACAGTGATCGAGTGGAGTCACAATGTTGTGAACGTCTCGGAATCCTGCAGGAGCTGGCTTGTCAGCGATAAAACGGTATCAGGGCTTACGAATACCGCAACGCGTGAGCCGGCTCGATCTTCGCCGCCCGCCACGCCGGGTAAACCGTGGCGAGGAAACTCAACACAAACCCGGCCGAGCAGATCAACAACACATCACCGCCCTGCAATTGCGAAGGCAGGTTACTGACGAAATACACGTCAGAACTGAAGATATGCTGCCCGCTGACCCGCTCCATCCAGCCCACCAGCTCACTGACGTTCAGCGCTGCAATCACGCCGAGCACGCCGCCGATCAAAGTGCCAACCACGCCAATCACCGTGCCCTGGACCATGAAGATCGCCATGATCTGCCGTGGCGTGGCACCGATGGTACGCAGGATCGCGATGTCCGCGCCCTTGTCGTTCACCACCATGATCAGGGTCGCGATGATATTGAACGCTGCCACCGCAACGATCATCAGCAACAGCAGGCCGATCATGGTTTTCTCCATTTTCATCGCACTAAACAGACTGCCCTGGGTGTGAGTCCAGTCGTCAGCCTTGTAAGCGGCGCCCAAGCCGCCAGCGATATCGCTGGAAACCTTCGGCGCTGCGTACAAATCCTTCACCGCGAGGCGCACGCTCTGCACCTGATTCGGCTCCCAATGTTGCATCTGCGCGGCATCAGCAACGTGGATCAGCGCCATGGAACCGTCCAGCTCAGCGCCGACCTTGAACACGCCCACCACGTTCAGACGCTGCATGCGCGGGGTGATCCCGCCCGGAGCGGTACTGACTTCCGGTACGATCAGGGTGATTTTGTCGCCGACATTCAAGCGGAAACGTCGTGCCGTGATCTCACCGATCACCACACCGAACTCGCCCGGCTTCAAGGCGTCGAGACGGCCCTGAACAATGTGCTGGGCAACAATCGAGACCTTGCCTTCCAACGCCGGATCGACGCCGCTGACCTGAATCGGCTGCATCGTGCCTTTATAGGAGAGCATGCCTTCCATTTCGGTGAACGGTACGGCGGCGGTCACTTCCGGGTTTTTCATCGCGGCGGCGGCCACCGGCTGCCAATCATCGATCGGGTTGACGCCGACGATGGTCGCGTGCGGCACCATGCCGAGGATGCGCGAGCTCATTTCGCGCTGGAAGCCGTTCATCACCGACAACACCACGATCATCGACAGCACACCGAGGGCGAGGCCGATCATCGAGGTCATCGAGATGAACGAAACAAAGCGATTGCGGCGCTTGGCGCGGGTATAGCGCGTGCCGATAAAGATCGATAACGGTCTGAACATTCGCTGGGGCACCGTATAAAAACAAAAAGACCCGACATCTTTTCAGACATCGGGTTTCGGCCAATCAGATAGGCGTCAGGCAACCGTCCTGCAAATGCAGGACGCGATCCATCTGGCGAGCCAGGTTCATGTCGTGAGTCACCACCAGGAACGCCGTGCGCATCGAAGTGCTGAGTTCCAGCATCAAATCCTGAATTCCCTGGGCAGTGTGGGAGTCGAGGTTGCCGGTCGGCTCGTCGAGCATCACCAGGCCTGGCTTGTTCACCAGCGCGCGGGCGATGGCCACGCGTTGACGTTCGCCACCGGACAGTTCAGCCGGCTTGTGCTCCAGGCGATGGCCCAGCCCTACCCGCTCCAGCAACGCCGTTGCACGCTGGCGCGCTTCCGGGATTGCGGTCTTGCCGATCAGCAGCGGCATGCAAACGTTTTCCAGCGCGGTGAACTCCGGCAGCAAATGGTGGAACTGGTAAACAAAACCCAGCGACCGATTGCGCAACAGACCGCGATTCTTCTCGCTGAGTGCCGACAGCTCTTCACCGTCGAGCCAGACGCTGCCCTTGGTCGGCGTATCGAGGCCGCCCAGCAGGTTGAGCAAAGTACTTTTGCCCGACCCCGAGGTGCCGACAATCGCTACGCGCTCCCCCGGATGCAGTTCCAGTTGCAGACCGGCCAACACCTCTACCGACTCCGGGCCTTCCTCGTAGGATTTGCCCAGGTTGCGGCAGCTCAAGATTGCTTTTTCACTCATGCCCGACTCACTCATAACGTAGCGCCTCCGCAGGCTGGGTGCGCGCGGCACGCCAGGCTGGATACAGGGTGGCGAGGAAACTCAGAACCAACGCGGCGGCGCAAACCATCAATACATCCTGGCTCTGCACTTGCGACGGCAGGTAATCGATGAAGTACACGTCGGCATTGAGGAACTTGTGCCCGATCAAGCCTTCGAGGGCCGAGATCGCGGCGCTGACGTTCAGCGCGGCGAAGATCCCGACCACGGCGCCGATCAACGTGCCGACCACGCCGATGACCGTGCCCTGCACCATGAAGATCGCCATGATCGAACGCGGCGTGGCGCCGAGGGTACGCAGAATGGCGATGTCGCTTTTTTTGTCGTTCACCACCATCACCAGCGTGGAAATGATGTTGAACGCGGCGACGGCGACGATCAGCAGCAATAGCAGACCGATCATGGCTTTTTCCATGCGGATGGCCTGATACAGATTGCCGTGGGTGCGGGTCCAGTCGCGGGCGTAGAAATGGTCTTCGCCGAGCTGCTGGGCGATGTTCCACGCGGTGCGCGGCGCCTGGAACAGGTCGTCGAACTTCAGGCGGATGCCCTGCACCTGATCCGGTTTCCAGCGATGCAATTTGGCCAGATCCTGCAGGTTGGTCACGCCCAGGTACCCGTCGATCTCGCCGGCGCCGACATGGAAAATGCCGACCACGGTAAAGCGTTTCATGCGCGGGAACATGCCGGCCGGGGTCACGGTGACTTCCGGCGCGACGAAGGTCAGCTTGTCGCCAATGGCTGCGCCGAGCTTGGCGGCTGCCTTGTCGCCGATGACGATGCCGAAACTGCCGGGCGCGAGGTCGTCGAGTTTGCCCTGCAGCATGAACTTGTCAATGATCGACACTTGGCGCTCCAGCGCCGGGTCGATGGCATTGAGCAGCACCTTGGAGACCTTGCCATTGTTGGTCAGCAACCCCTGCATCTGGGTAAACGGCGCCACGGCCGTCACCTGCGGGTTTTGTTTGACCTTGGCGGCGAGGCCTTGCCAGTCGCTGATCGGCTCACCGGACTCGATGGTCGCGTGGGGCACCATGCCCAGCACGCGCGTGCGCATCTCATGATCGAAACCGTTCATGACCGACAGCACGACAATCATCACGATCACGCCGAGGGCAAGACCGATCATCGAAGTCAGGGAAATGAACGACACAAAATGATTGCGACGCTTTGCACGGGTATAACGCGTGCCAATAAATACGAAGAGAGGTCTGAACATGTCGGGGCTTGTTCGGAGGGAAAAGGAACGTCCTTGTGGCGGGGGTCGATAACCAGCTTTACACTCAGACCACCGCCGCTACCATGGGTTCGCCATGTCGACATTAGATGAAGAAGATCGCCGCGAATACTACCGTATCGAGGACACGATCGCACTGGAAATTCGGCCCCTGTCCGCTCCCGAAGCCGCAGGCCAGGAAGTGTTGCAGGATGCTTCCCCGCTATTCAACTTGCTCAGCGAACTGCACCTGAGCGAATTCGAGTCGCAACACCTGCTGCGCCAGATCAGTGAACGCGACCGCAACCTCGCGGCATTCCTGAAATCCCAGAACAAACGCATCGATCTGCTCAGCCAGGTGATCGCTATCACCGTGCTTGGACAGATCGGCGAGCCTCAGCCAGTGATCATCTCGGAAGGCGGAGTCGACTTTCAGCATCCGACCGCTATTGCAGCAGGCACTCACTTGTCGGTGAAACTGGTGTTGATGCCGCAAGCCCTCGGCCTGTTGCTGCGGGCACGCGTCACCCACTGCGACCGCAAGGGTGGCGGCTTCGACATCGGCACCGAGTTCGAACGCCCAACCGATGCCCAGCGCCAACTGCTCGCCCGTTACATTCTGCAAAAGCAGGCCCAGGAACGACGCCTGGCCCGCGAAAACGAATCAGGCCTTTAATTTTTTTAAGGAAGAACCGTGACCCTCATCTACGGCCATCGCGGCGCCAAGGGCGAAGCACCGGAAAACACGCTGAACAGCTTTCAGCAATGCCTCAAGCACGGCGTGCGTCGTTGCGAACTGGACCTGCACCTGTCCAAGGACGGCGAGCTGATGGTCATCCACGACCCGACACTCAAACGCACCACCGACCGACGCGGCAAGGTGGTCGAGCACACGGCCGCCGAGCTGGTGACCTACGACGCGCGCAAGGGCGGCCCGGGCTGGATCAAGCCGTGCCCGATTCCTACGCTGGAGGAGTTGTTCGAGAAATGCGATTTCGAGCACTGGCAGTTGGAAGTCAAAAGCGCTTCACGCACCCGCGCCGCGACCACCGTGTTGGCGATTCGTGAAATGGCCGTGCGCCACGGTCTGCTCGACAAGGTGACCATCACGTCAAGCTCGCGCGAAGTGCTCAAAGCCGCGCTGGACCTGGTGCCGGACGTGTCCCGCGGATTAGTCGCCGAGTACGCCTGGCTCGACCCGTTGAAGGTCGCGCAAAGCTATGGCTGTGAAATTCTTGCGCTGAACTGGACCCTGTGTACGCCGGAACGCCTGCAAAAGGCGCAGCGTCAGGGGCTGCATGTGTCGGTGTGGACAGTCAACGAGCCCGCGCTGATGCGCAGACTCGCCGACTTCGGCGTTGACAGCCTGATTACAGACTTTCCCGGTTTGGCCACTGCCACCCTCGAGAATTGCTGAAATCGGTCTCCCCGGCCGGCTCAGGCCACCGGCCGGAGCCGCTCAAAAAAGCCGGTTAAGGCCATCGTACGCCGCTACCCGATAGGCTTCAGCCATGGTCGGGTAGTTGAACGTCGTGTTGACGAAATACTTCAGCGTGTTCAATTCACCCGGCTGGCTCATGATTGCCTGACCGATGTGCACGATCTCCGACGCCTGATAACCAAAGCAGTGAACGCCCAGCACTTCCAGGGTCTCGCGGTGGAACAGGATTTTCAGCATGCCCTGAGGCTCGCCGGCGATCTGTGCACGCGCCATGCTCTTGAAGAACGCCTTGCCCACTTCGTATGGCACTTTGGCCTGGGTCAGCTCTTGCTCGTTCTTACCGATCGAGCTGATCTCCGGAATGGTGTAGATGCCGGTCGGCACGTCATTCACAAAGCGCCAGCTGTTGTTATCCACGATGCTGCCAGCAGCGGAACGACCCTGGTCGTGCGCGGCACTGGCCAGGCTCGGCCAGCCAATCACGTCACCGGCGCCGTAAATGTTCGGTACGCAGGTGCGGTAGGCTTCGTCGACTTCGATCTGGCCACGGCTGTTGACCTTCACGCCGATGTTTTCCAGACCCAATGCGTCGGTGTTACCAGTCCGGCCGTTGCACCAGAGCAAGGCGTCGGCCTTGATCTTCTTGCCGGACTTGAGGTGCAGGATCACGCCGTTGTCCACGCCTTCGACGCGGTCGTAGTCTTCGTTGTGGCGAACTGTGATGTTGTTGTTGCTGAAGTGATAACTCAGCGCCTGGGAAATTTCCGAGTCGAGGAAGCTCAGCAACTGACCACGGTTGTCCACCAGTTCAACCAGCACGCCCAGACCACTGAAGATCGACGCGTATTCGCAGCCGATCACGCCGGCGCCGTAAACGATCAGTTTGCGCGGGGTGTGGCCGAGGCTGAGGATGGTGTCGCTATCGTAGATACGCGGGTGATGGAAATCGATGTCCGCCGGGCGATACGGGCGCGAACCGGTGGCAATGATGATGTGCTTGGCCACCAGCTTCTCGACCACACCGTTGGCGCAGACCACTTCGATGGTTTGCTCGTCGGCGAAGCTGCCGGTGCCGAAGAACACGTCGACGCGGTTACGGGCGTAGTAGCCAGTGCGCGAAGCGACTTGTTTGGAAATGACTTTCTCGGCGCTTTTCAGCACGTCCGGGAACGAGAACCAGCGCGGCTCACCAATGGCCCGGAACATCGGGTTGGTGTTGAACTGCATGATCTGCCGGACCGAGTGACGCAGTGCCTTGGACGGGATGGTGCCCAGGTGAGTACAGTTGCCGCCAACCTGGCGACGGCTGTCGACCATCGCCACCTTGCGCCCTGCTTTGGCGGCGTTCATTGCCGCGCCTTCTCCCGCCGGGCCGGAACCCAGCACCACCACGTCGTAGTTGTAGACAGCCATGCGTACTCCTCAGAACAGGCCGCGGCGCCCTCGGCACCTGCGGCTAAATCACGCCGAATCTGCGGCGTGAAGGAACAATTTGGGGCCAGTGCAGAACCCGGACACAGTCTATAGAAGCGTCAACGCCGCGCACATTAACCCTTGGTCGCGTCGTAGGCTACTTTTGCCTGCACTACAACGCCAGTTTTCAATGCACGAATTGCCGTAATCATTCGGTTTTTCCGCCACTGAGGCGTTCAAACGCCTGATTGGTCCGTATGACGAAACCTGTATCGGCACGAATCACAAAGAATGCACCGATGTTGTGAGTTTCGGCATAGTCCCAACCCCGTTCAGGGCCAAGAATCAGCAACAGCGTCGATAGGCCATCAGCCATCAACGCTGAAGGATGAATGACCGTGACTGACGCCAGGGTGTGTAGGACCGGTGTTCCAGTGCGGGCATCGAAGGTGTGGGAATAGCGCCGACCACCCTGCTCGAAATAATTACGGTAGTCACCGGAGGTGGACACCCCGTAGCCGTCGACGGCGATGATGCGTTTGGCCACTTGTTGGTCATCACGGGGTTCTTCCAGGGCGATGCGCCACGGCGAGCCGTCGAGTTTTTTGCCGACAGCCTTGAGTTCGCCGGTGGCTTCAGCAAGGTAGTCGTGGATGCCCATCGCTTCAAGTTTTGCGGCAATCGTGTCAACCGCGTAACCGGCAGCGATGCTGTTGAAGTCGACCTCCACCGCGGCATCCTTGCACAACCGGTCCCCGTCGATGCGCAAGTGGCTGTGACCGACGCGCTGCTGCACCTCGGCCAGCGCTTGGGCACTCGGGACTTTTTCCTCTCGCGCCTGCGGGCCAAAGCCCCAGAGGTTGAGCAGCGGCTCCACCGTCAAGTCGTAGGCGCCTTCGCTTTGCGAAGACAATCGCTCGCCGATGCGAACCAATTCGAGTACCGGGCCAGGCATGACCTGACAGCGACCGGCCGGCAGTGCGTTGAAGCGCTCGGTGTCCGAGTCGCTGCGATAGGTCGAAAATTGTCGATCCACTTCGGCGAGGATATTTTCCACTTCAGCCTGTACCGCTTTCGGCCCAGGCGTGGAGGCATGCCTTACGTATTGAATGGAATAACGACTGCCCATGGTCGGGCCGTCGAAGCGTTCCAGGCTGTCGCCGTTGCCGCAACCGGATAAAACGCCGGCCAGCACCAGAAGTCCACTCAACCGTCCAGTTAACAAACTTTCATCTCCCCTCAAAACCGCTCCCGCCATTATGGGCTTCAGCGCGCATAGGAGCGAGGCCTGCTCATACCCACAGATGCAGCGCATTCAAACAAGATTTACCAGAGTGAGTATCTACAAATGTCTTCCAGCACGAGCAAAGGCAAAGCGATTTTTCGCGTTGTCAGCGGTAACTTTCTCGAAATGTTCGACTTCATGGTCTATGGCTTTTACGCGACGGCCATAGCCAAAACCTTCTTTCCCGCCGATAGCGCGTTTGCTTCACTGATGCTGTCTCTGGCCACTTTCGGGGCCGGTTTCCTGATGCGTCCCTTGGGTGCGATTTTCCTCGGTGCCTACATCGACCGTCATGGTCGCCGCAAAGGGTTGATCATCACCCTCGCGATGATGGCCGCCGGCACGGTGTTAATTGCCTGCGTACCGGGTTACGCCACGCTGGGCGTAGCCGCGCCGTTGATCGTGCTGTTCGGTCGACTGCTGCAAGGCTTCTCTGCCGGCGTGGAATTGGGCGGCGTGTCGGTGTATCTCGCGGAGATCTCCACAGCGGGGCGCAAAGGCTTCTTCGTCAGTTGGCAGTCCGCCAGTCAGCAAGCGGCAGTGGTGTTTGCCGGTCTGTTGGGGGTGGGTTTGAACCACTGGCTCAGCCCGGAAGAAATGGGTGACTGGGGCTGGCGCGTGCCGTTCCTGATCGGCTGCATGATCGTACCGGTGATCTTCGTGATTCGCCGTTCGCTGGAAGAAACCCCTGAGTTCCAGGCACGAAAGCATCGCCCTACCCTGCAGGACATTGTTCGCTCGATCGGTCAGAACTTTGGCATTGTCCTCGCCGGCATGGCGCTGGTGGTGATGACCACGGTGTCGTTCTACCTGATTACCGCGTACACCCCGACCTTCGGCAAAGCCGAACTGCACCTGTCGGATCTGGATGCGCTGCTGGTAACGGTCTGCATCGGCCTGTCGAACTTTTTCTGGCTGCCGGTGATGGGTGCTGTGTCCGACAAAATCGGCCGAAAACCCTTACTTCTCGCGGCGACCATTCTGGCAATTCTCACCGCCTACCCAGCCCTGTCGTGGCTGGTGGCGAACCCAAGCTTCAGCCATTTGTTGATCGTCGAATTGTGGTTGTCGTTCCTGTATGGCTCGTATAACGGGGCCATGGTCGTGGCGTTGACCGAGATCATGCCGGTGGAAGTTCGTACGACCGGTTTCTCTTTGGCCTACAGCCTGGCGACGGCGACCTTTGGCGGGTTTACGCCCGCTGCCTGTACGTACCTGATCCATGTACTGGATAACAAGGCTGCGCCGGGGATCTGGCTGAGTGGTGCGGCGGTGCTGGGGTTGATTGCGACGTTGGTGTTGTTCAAAGGCAATCGGCATGAACTGCGGACTGCGCAAGCAGCGGTGGTCGGTCGCACCTGATAGATCGCCATCGCGGGCAAGCCCGCTCCCACAGGGTTCAGCGGCGCTTACACGATGGTGTAAACACCACAATACCTGTGGGAGCAGGCTTGCCCGCGATGAGGTCGACACACACAACGCATCTGCAACTGACCAAACTCCGAAAACAAAAACGCCCCGACCAAAGTCGGGGCGTTTTCATGTGCAGCTAAAGCTTAGCGCGGGAACGCTGGCGGGTTTACACCGGCCATGTCTTCCATCACGCGAACCACCTGGCAGCTGTAACCGAATTCGTTGTCGTACCAAACGTACAGAACAACGCGGTTATCTTGGGTGATGGTTGCTTCAGCGTCCACAACACCTGCGTGGCGCGAGCCAACGAAGTCGGTGGAAACCACTTCCTGCGAATTGACGAAGTCGATTTGCTTGTGCAGATCGGAGTGCAGCGCCATGTAGCGCAGGTACTCGTTCATCTCTTCACGGGTGGCGGCTTTCTCAAGGTTCAGGTTCAGAATGGCCATCGACACGTTTGGCGTCGGAACACGGATCGCGTTACCGGTCAACTTGCCAGCCAGCTCAGGCAGGGCCTTGGCAGCAGCGGTGGCAGCACCGGTCTCGGTGATGACCATGTTCAGCGCGGCGCTACGGCCACGGCGATCGCCCTTGTGGAAGTTGTCGATCAGGTTCTGGTCGTTGGTGTACGAGTGAACGGTTTCGACGTGACCGTTGATGATGCCGAACTTGTCATTCACAGCCTTGAGCACCGGCACGATGGCGTTGGTGGTGCAGGAAGCGGCGGACACGATCTTGTCTTCAGCGGTGATTTCACCGTGGTTGATGCCGTGAACGATGTTCTTCAGCTTGCCTTTGCCAGGCGCGGTCAGAACAACGCGGTCGATACCCGGGCACGCCAGGTGTTGACCCAGGCCTTCGGCGTCACGCCACACACCGGTATTGTCCACCAGCAGTGCGTCTTTGATGCCGTACTGGGTGTAATCCACCTCGGTCGGGTTCTTCGCGTAGATCACCTGGATCAGGTTACCGTTGGCGGTGATGGTGTTGTTTTCTTCGTCGATGACGATGGTGCCGTTGAACGGACCGTGTACCGAATCGCGACGCAACAGGCTTGCGCGCTTGACCAGGTCGTTCTCGGCGCCTTTGCGCACCACGATGGCACGCAGACGCAGGCCGTCGCCGCCACCGGTTTTTTCGATCAGGATGCGCGCCAGCAGACGGCCGATACGACCGAAGCCGTACAGAACAACGTCAGTGCCTTTGCGAGCGGAAGCGTTTTGCTGGCCAACCACGTCAGCCAATTCTTCACGGACGAACTGCTCGGCAGTGCGGCCTTTGCCTTCGACGCGGAATTTGAACGCCAACTTGCCCAAGTCTACCGAAGCTGCGCCGAGCTTGAGCTCGCTCATGGCTTTAAGCAGAGGGAATGTTTCGTGGACGGAGAGTTCGCTATCGTCGGAAGAACGATGGCGAGCAAAGCGGTGAGCTTTGAGAATCGCGATGACAGACTGGTTGATCAGGCTGCGGCCATAGATCGAGCTCACCACGTTGTTATTGCGGTAGAGCTGACCGATAAGCGGAATCATCGCTTCTGCGAGTGCTTCACGGTCGATCCATTCACCAAGACACTGGTCGGGCTTCTGAGTCACGGGAACCTTCCACATGTAGGGGCAGAAAAAAGGGGCTACATTATGCCGCCGAGTGCTCCCCGTAGCAATGCGCGCCTGTCGCGCGATCCGTAACAAATTTCTCTTCAAAAAAATTACGCACCTTCGAAGCCCAGTAAAACCGCGGCTTTCAGCGCAGTCAATTTTTTGGAGATACCGCTGCCTTATCCGTAACCCTCCGTAACACTCAGTCGTTTTGCCACTACATAATCAGTAATTTTCAGCAATAAACCGGCGTTTTTTGTCTTTACCACTACATTTCGCCAAACCTGCGTAATAGACACAGTCAGCAACTGACAGGCGGCACCCGGGACCGCTACAATTACCGACTTTGTCGCAACGCTTGGAGCTCAACCTTCCGTGCCCGTTCTGCGTCTACCGCTTCTCCCTGCCGCGGCAGGTAAACAGCACTGGGGCAATCTGCCCGGTGCCGCCCTGAGCCTGGCCATCGCCGAGGCCGCCAGCGCTGCCAAGCGCTTTACCCTGCTGCTGACCGCCGACAGCCAAAGTGCTGAGCGGCTGGAGCAGGAGCTGAGCTTCTTCGCCCCGGATTTGCCGGTGCTGCATTTCCCGGACTGGGAAACCCTGCCCTACGATCTGTTTTCGCCACACCAGGACATCATTTCCCAGCGCATCGCCGCCCTTTATCGATTGCCTGAACTGAGCCATGGCGTGCTGGTAGTGCCGATCACCACGGCATTGCATCGCCTGGCGCCGACCAAATTCCTGCTCGGCAGCAGCCTGGTTCTGGATGTCGGGCAAAAGCTCGACGTAGAGCAGATGCGCACCCGGCTGGAAGCCAGCGGTTATCGCTACGTCGACACGGTGTACGAGCACGGCGAATTCACCGTGCGCGGCTCGTTGATCGATCTGTTCCCGATGGGCAGCAAACTGCCCTTTCGCATCGACCTCTTCGACGACGAAATCGAAACGCTGCGTACCTTCGATCCGGAAAACCAGCGCTCCATCGACAAGGTGGACACAGTCCGCCTGCTGCCGGCCCGCGAGTTTCCGCTGCAAAAAGATGCGGTCACCCGCTTCAAGGCGCGATTCCGTGAGCGCTTCGACGTCGACTTCCGCCGCTGCCCGATCTTTCAGGACCTGAGCAGCGGGATTACACCGGCGGGTATCGAGTACTACCTGCCGTTGTTCTTCGACGAAACCTCGACGCTGTTCGATTACCTGCCCCAGGACACGCAAGTGTTTTCGCTGCCGGGCATCGAGCAAGCGGCAGAGAACTTCTGGAACGACGTGCGCAACCGCTATGAAGAACGTCGCGTCGATCCGTCCCGTCCTTTATTGCCGCCAGCCGAGTTGTTCCTGCCGGTGGAAGACTGCTTCGCGCGCCTGAAGAACTGGCCGCGCGTCGTTGCCAGTCAACAGGACGTTGAAACCGGTGTCGGTCGCGAGCGCTTCCCGGCACGACAGCTGCCGGATCTGGCCATCGAGGCCAAGGCTACGCAGCCACTGGCGGCGCTGGCCGGTTTCCTCGACGAGTTCCCCGGTCGCGTGCTGTTCACCGCCGAGTCCGCAGGCCGTCGTGAAGTGCTGCTGGAACTGCTCGAACGCCTGAAGCTGCGACCGAAAACCGTCGACAGCTGGCCCGACTTTGTCGCGAGCAAGGAACGTTTGGCGATCACCATTGCACCCCTCGACGAAGGCCTGGTGCTCGATAATCCTGCACTGGCGCTGGTCGCCGAAAGTCCGTTGTTCGGTCAGCGCGTGATGCAGCGGCGTCGCCGTGAAAAACGCGCCGACGCCAATAACGACGCCGTGATCAAGAACCTCACCGAGCTGCGCGAAGGCGCGCCGGTGGTGCACATCGACCACGGCGTTGGCCGCTACCTCGGATTGGCGACGCTGGAAATCGACGATCAGGCCGCCGAGTTCCTGACCCTGCAATACGCCGAAGGCGCCAAGCTGTACGTACCGGTCGCCAACCTGCACCTGATCGCCCGCTACACCGGCAGCGACGATGCCTTGGCTCCATTACATCGCCTCGGCTCGGAAACCTGGCAGAAAGCCAAACGCAAAGCCGCCGAACAGGTGCGCGATGTGGCGGCCGAATTGCTCGACATTTATGCGCGCCGCGCTGCTCGCGAAGGGTATGCCTTCGAAGATCCGAAAGCCGATTACGCAACCTTCAGCGCCGGGTTCCCGTTCGAAGAAACCCCAGACCAGCAAACCACCATCGAGGCGGTGCGCGCCGACATGCTCGCACCGAAGCCGATGGACCGACTGGTTTGCGGCGACGTCGGTTTCGGCAAGACCGAAGTGGCGATGCGTGCAGCGTTCATTGCGGTGCACGGTGGGCGCCAAGTGGCGATCCTGGTGCCGACCACCCTGCTCGCCCAGCAGCACTACAACAGTTTCCGCGACCGCTTTGCCGACTGGCCGGTGACGGTGGAAGTGATGAGCCGCTTCAAGTCGACCAAGGAAGTGAATGCCGCCGTCGCCGACCTCGCCGAAGGCAAGATCGACATCGTCATCGGCACGCACAAACTGTTGCAAGACGACGTGAAGATCAAAAACCTCGGGCTGGTGATCATCGACGAGGAACACCGTTTCGGTGTCCGTCAGAAAGAACAGCTCAAGGCCCTGCGCAGTGAAGTCGACATCCTCACACTCACCGCTACGCCGATTCCGCGCACGCTGAACATGGCGGTGTCGGGCATGCGCGATCTGTCGATCATCGCCACGCCGCCGGCCCGTCGCCTGTCGGTTCGCACCTTTGTCATGGAGCAGAACAAGAGCACGGTCAAAGAGGCGCTATTGCGGGAGTTGCTGCGTGGCGGCCAGGTTTACTACCTGCACAACGACGTCAAGACCATCGAGAAATGCGCCGCCGACCTCGCCGAGCTGGTGCCGGAGGCGCGGATCGGTATCGGCCACGGGCAGATGCGCGAACGCGATCTCGAGCAGGTGATGAGCGACTTTTACCACAAGCGCTTCAACGTGCTGATCGCCTCGACGATCATCGAAACCGGCATTGACGTGCCGAGCGCCAACACCATCATCATCGAGCGTGCCGACAAGTTCGGCCTGGCCCAGCTGCACCAATTGCGCGGCCGCGTTGGTCGCAGTCACCACCAGGCCTATGCTTACCTGCTGACGCCGCCGCGCCAGCAAATCACTCCGGACGCAGAAAAGCGTCTGGAAGCGATCGCCAATACCCAGGACCTCGGCGCGGGCTTCGTGCTCGCCACCAACGACCTGGAAATCCGTGGCGCCGGCGAACTGCTCGGCGACGGTCAGAGCGGCCAGATTCAGGCGGTCGGTTTCACCCTGTACATGGAGATGCTGGAGCGCGCGGTGAAGTCGATCCGCAAGGGCGAACAACCGAACCTTGATCAGCCGTTGGGCGGCGGTCCGGAAGTCAATTTGCGTGTACCGGCATTGATTCCCGAAGACTACTTGCCGGACGTGCATGCCCGACTGATTCTCTACAAACGCATTGCCTCGGCCACCGATGAAGAAGGCCTCAAGGACTTGCAAGTGGAGATGATCGACCGTTTCGGCTTGCTGCCGGAGCCGACCAAGAACCTGATGCGCATCACCGCGTTGAAATTGCAGGCCGAACAGCTGGGCATCAAGAAAGTCGACGGGGGCCCGCAAGGCGGTCGAATCGAGTTCGCGGCGCAGACACCCGTCGATCCGCTGACACTGATCAAACTGATTCAGGGCCAGCCTAAACGCTACAAATTCGAAGGCGCCACGATGTTTAAATTCATGGTTCCGATGGAGCGCCCGGAAGAGCGCTTTAATACTGTAGAGGCACTACTTGAATGCCTCATTCCGAAAACTGCTTGAAGGACGCCGCATGCGCCTGTTTCGTTTACTGACCTTGCTGACCACCTTGGTCGCTCCTACGGCGTTTGCCGATGACCTGTATCAGATCGAAATGATTCTGGTCCGGCAAAACGCCGTGCCCGCCATCGTCAGCCGCGCCGCGCCGGAAGACTGGGCCGCCGGCGCCCAGCAAATCCGCCCTGAGAGCCTGCGCACGCCGAGCCTGAATGGTGAAGTGGAAAAACTCACCGCCAGCAATGATTACACGGTGTTGCTACACAAGGCCTGGCAGCAAAACCTCGGCGAAGAAGCCAGCAAAGTTGCGGTCAGCGACGGCAAGGAACAGTTCGGTCAGTTCCCGATCGAGGGCACGCTGAACCTGAAACTGGGGCGCTTCACCGACGTTGACGCCGACTTCTGGGTCAACCAGATCGACGCCAACGGCATGGTTACCGCCAGCGAACGCCTCAAGCAAGAAAGCCACACCAAGAACGGCCAGCTGAACTTCCTCGACAACGGCCATCTCGGCCTGCTGATCAAGATCACCTCGCTCACCGCCCCTGCGCCCCGGCCAGTCCCCGATGAAATTCCGGACTGATTGAAGTCCCTATGCCTGCGACCCTGAGCAAACCCCTGGCACCTTCATGGGTCAGTCGATTCAAGGAACAGAGCCTGGAGCGTGGCCGCCGCTACGCTTTGGAGAACCGCGTCAGGATCGTCGAGGCCGGCGACGCTACGATCATCGCTGCGTGCGAAGGTTCTGGCGGCAACGTTTACCGTCAGACCATTCGCCTGCGCGAGTCAGCCAAAGCCACCTTGCTGATGGTCGATGCCACCTGCACCTGTCCGGTCCGCAGCAACTGCAAACATTGCGCCGCGGTACTGCTGAAAGTGCAGGAAACCCTCGCCTACCCCGCCGCAGCGCAAGATGCCGAATTGCTGGAGAAGCTTCAGGCCGTACTGGAAAACCGCAGCCCGAAAGCACTGCCGCAAGTGCTGGTGGACAACGTGCAACCGGTGCCGCGCCTGTGGCTGGCGAGCATCGAGTTCAGTGCCTTCGAGCCGCGCAACGGCAAGATGCAGCGTTATATCCAGCATCGCGCCGCGTTGTCCTTCAGCTATCTCGATGAATACGTTTGTGGACAGAAAAACGCCGACATCCTGATTCGTCAGGAAACGCAGACATTACGGATAAAGCGCCATCCCGAAGTCGAACAGGCCTACAGGGAACAGTTGCGAATCCTCGGCTTCAAGATCGCTACCCGGCAAAGCAAAGCCTTGCCGGAAAGTGCTGGCGAACTCTATGAGATGGTCAATGACAGTGCCTGGTTGACCTTCACCCTCAATGAGCTGCCGAAGCTGCGCAGCCAAGGCTGGGAGTTGCAGATCGACGAGGATTTCGGGTTCGACCTGACCGCCGTGGATGACTGGTACGCCACCGTCGAACAGGCGCCGGAGCGCGACTGGTTTGATCTGGAACTGGGAATAATCGTCAACGGTGAACGGCTGAGTCTGTTGCCGATCCTGTTGAACCTGATGCGCTCCCACACCGAAATCCTCAACCCGGAACGCCTGGCCCGCCGGCGCGACGACGAGCTGATACTGGTGAACATCCCCCATCGCCCGAACTCCGAGCATGGGCCGCTGCAAGTTGCCCTGCCCTTCGGCCGCTTGAAACCGGTATTGGCGACCCTCGGTGAGTTCTATCTGCAAGAGCCCGGCGAAACCACGCTGCGCCTGAGCAAGGCCGACGCCACCCGCCTGAATCCGCTGGAAGACTTGCCGCTGCTCTGGGAGGGTGGCGAACAGATGCGCAGCTTTGCCCAGCGTCTGCGGGACATCAAGGACTACACCGCGACCGCGCCGGAAGGCTTGAACGCGACGTTGCGCCCATATCAGCTGGAAGGCCTGAGCTGGATGCAGTCGTTGCGGCAACTGGAGGTTGGCGGGATTCTCGCGGATGACATGGGCCTGGGCAAAACCCTACAAACCCTGGCGCATGTTCTCAGTGAGAAAAACGCTGGACGTCTCGACCGGCCGTGCATGGTGGTGATGCCCACCAGCCTCATCCCCAACTGGCTCGACGAAGCAGCGCACTTCACACCGCAACTAAAAGTGCTGGCACTGTACGGCGCCAGTCGGAAAAAGCATTTCGACAGTCTGGCCGATTACGACCTGATCCTGACCACCTATGCGCTACTGCCCAAAGACGTCGAACGCCTGGCCGCGCAACCGTTGCATGTGCTGGTGCTGGACGAGGCGCAGTACATCAAAAACCCCAACAGCAAAGCCGCCCAGGCCGCGCGGGAGCTGAACGCACGACAGCGCTTGTGCCTGAGCGGAACGCCACTGGAAAACCATCTGGGAGAGCTGTGGTCGCTGTTTCACTTCCTGCTGCCCGGCTGGCTCGGTGACGTGAAGAGTTTTAACCGTGATTACCGCGTGCCGATTGAAAAGCGCGCCAGCGAAGTAAGACTTCAACATCTCAACGGTCGAATCAAACCGTTCCTGCTGCGTAGGACAAAAGAGCAGGTGGCGACGGAATTACCGCCGAAAACTGAAATCATCCATTGGGTCGAGCTCAACGAAGCCCAACGGGATGTGTACGAAACCATGCGCCTGGCGATGGACAAGAAAGTCCGCGACGAGATTACCCGCAAAGGTGTGGCGCGCAGCCAGATCATCATTCTGGAAGCACTGCTGAAACTGCGTCAGGTGTGCTGCGATTTGCGCCTGGTCAACGACGCTGCCGTGCCGACGCGCGGAAGCACTTCGGGCAAGCTCGATAGCCTGATGGAAATGCTTGAGGAGTTGTTCGAGGAAGGTCGACGGATTCTGCTGTTTTCGCAGTTCACTTCGATGCTTGCGTTGATCGAGGTCGAACTGAAGAAGCGCGGCGTGGAGTACGCACTGCTGACCGGACAGACCCGCGATAGACGTTCGCCGGTGAAGGACTTCCAGAGCGGTAAACGTCAGATCTTTCTGATCAGTTTGAAGGCAGGCGGTGTTGGCTTGAACCTGACGGAAGCGGATACGGTGATTCACTACGACCCGTGGTGGAACCCGGCGACGGAAAACCAGGCGACTGACCGTGCGTATCGCATTGGTCAGGAGAAACCGGTGTTCGTTTACAAGATGATCGCCAGGGGCACAGTAGAAGAAAAAATTCAGCACCTGCAGAAGGAAAAATCCGACCTGGCCGCGGGCGTGCTGGATGGGCGCAAGGCTGGGGACTGGAAGTTGCAGAGTGATGATATTGAAGCGTTGTTTGCGCCGTTGCCGGAGAAAATCGACAAGTAATTGCGTTAGTTGGAGTGCTATCGCTGGCAAACCAGCTCCTACAAAGGTTAACGCGAGACATGTAGGAGCTGGCTTGCCAGCGATAAGGTCAACTCGGTGTAACGATCGTTCAGCCCTTCAACACCCGCGCCAACGTCGACTTCACCTTGCCCATCCCGTCATGCAGCGCCTGCTCGATCTCAGCCATGGTAATTACCGCCGTCGACTTGCCCGCCGCCGGGTTCACCACCAGCGCCAGGCACGCGTAATCCAGTTCCAGCTCACGCGCCAATGCCGCTTCCGGCATGCCGGTCATGCCGACGATGTCGCAACCGTCGCGTTCCAGTCGCGCAATCTCCGCCACTGTTTCCAGGCGCGGCCCCTGCGTGCAGGCATACACGCCATGACTGCTATAGCCAACGCCTTCAACCGCCAGCGCCGCGATCAATTGCTGACGCAGCGCTTCGCTGTAGGGATAGCTGAAGTCGATGTGGGTGACCTGTTCCAGGTCATCGGCAAAATAGGTGTGTTCACGACCGCTGGTGTAGTCGATCAGCTGATGTGGCACACAGAAATGTCCGGTGCCCATCGCGGCATGAATGCCGCCCACGGCGTTGACCGCAAGGATCGCTTCGGCACCGGCCTGTTTCAACGCCCAGAGATTGGCGCGGTAGTTCACCTGATGTGGCGGGAAACGGTGCGGGTGACCATGACGCGCGAGAAACAGCACTTCCTTGCCGGCATACTCACCGATCTGCACCTCGGCCGAAGGTGCGCCGTAGGGGGTGTCGACCGCCAATGACTGACGTATGCTCAGGCCTTCCAGTTGAGTCAGGCCGGTGCCACCGATAATCGCGTAAACCGTCATAAACTAAAGTCCTTATTCAATCAGTTGAGCGTCTTTTAGCGCGCCAATGGCTGTCAGCCAGCGCGGGTCTTGACGGTATTCGGTGCTGGCGTACGACTGGCCACGCATCCGCGCGATGCGCTCGGATGGCTTGACCTTCAGACGCTGGGCGGCGCTCAGCGCCAGTTCCGCGGCAGCGCGGTCGTTGCACACCAGGCCCATGTCGCAGCCAGCGGTCAACGCGGCTTCGATTCGGCTGGCCGCATCGCCGACCACGTGAGCGCCGGCCATCGACAGGTCGTCGCTGAAGATCACCCCGTCGAACTGCAACTCACCGCGCAGGATGTCCTGCAACCAGCGACGGGAGAAGCCTGCTGGCTGGGAATCGACTTGCGGATAAATAACGTGAGCCGGCATGACAGCGGCCAGTTGCTTGCTCAGCCTGGCGAACGGCACCAGATCGTTGGCGCGGATTTCATCGAGGCTGCGCTCGTCATTCGGGATCGCGACGTGAGAGTCCGCCTCCGCCCAGCCGTGACCGGGGAAATGTTTACCGGTAGCGGCCATGCCTGCGCAGTTCATGCCGCGGATAAATGCCCCTGCCAGCAGCGCAGCGCGCTCAGGGTCATCTTCGAACGAACGGGTGCCAACCACGGCGCTGCGCTGGTAATCCAGATCCAGCACCGGGGCAAAGCTCAGGTCGAGACCGACGGCCAAGACTTCGGTAGCCATGATCCAGCCACACTGCTCGGCCAGGTATTCGGCATTCAGGTTGTCGGCAATGGCGCGCATGGCCGGCAGGCGCACGAAGCCCTGGCGCAGGCGTTGCACGCGGCCACCCTCCTGATCCACTGCCAGCAACAGATCAGGTCGAACGGCGCGGATTGCGGCGCTCAGTTCGCGCACCTGGCGCGGGTGTTCGATGTTGCGGGCAAAAATGATCAGGCCGCCCACTTCCGGTTGGCGTAACAATTGGCGATCTTCAGCCGTCAGCCAGGTACCGGCGACGTCCACCATCAACGAGCCTTGCAGGCCAGCAGTCATAGAAATTCCTTGATAACAATTAACCCGGCTCGCACGCGTTCGCCGCCAGGGGCTGTGCCCGGCAGGTCGGCGAGATCAATGGGGAGCAGGTTCAGAACGAGAGTCGGCATGGGCGGCTAGCTTAGCGGATGTCAGCTGCCGCGCCCACCCGTGCGCGGTTAAACCTTGGCGGCAACCTGCGTCGATTTGCTGCGCGGACGCAATTGCGCGCTGGCCATGGCCGTGTCGGTCACACCGGTTTCGGCGCGCATGCCAGCGGCCAGGAACGGCACCATCAGGCGCATTACTTGCTCAATGGACGTGTTGACGCCGAAATCGGTTTCGGCAATTGCACGCAAGGCCTTGATACCGGACATGCTGAACGCCGCAGCACCCAGCATGAAGTGCACGCGCCAGAACAGCTCGATCGGCGGAATGCGCGGCGCGGCTTCGTTGACCAGCATCATGTAGCGACGGAACACCTTGCCATACATGTCTTCCAGATAGCGACGCAGGTGACCCTGGCTCTGGCTGAACGCCAGCCCCAGCAAACGCATGAAAATCGAGAGATCGTTACCGCTGCGTGGCTGCACCACCAAAGCTTGTTCGACGAGGATTTCCAGCAGTTCTTCAAGCGTCGGTTTGTCCTCGGGCTTGGCCTGACGCCGCTCCAGCTCTTTATCAAGGCTTAAACAGAACGGCCCGAGAAAGCGCGAGAAAACCGCTTGAATCAGCGCCTTCTTCGAGCCGAAGTGATAGTTCACCGCCGCCAGATTGACACCTGCCTTGCTGGTGATCAGACGCAATGAAGTTTCTGCGAAACCTTTTTCAGCGAACAACTGCTCGGCAGCATCAAGAATGCGTTCAACGGTTTCCGACTGGGCCATGGCTACTCCGCCTGACAAACACTTGTTTGAAACATACGTTTCAGCCCAGGCCTTGTCAAGCCTGGCGGTTCGTTTTTGGAATGGCCGGTCAGCTATTTAATCATACAACGTCGACGCTTCAATCAGCAGGCTGATCTACCGTCCGGCGGCCGGCAAAAAAAGGGGCATTGCCAAGTCGCTTTCACTGTATATAATCCCAGTCACTGTATAAAAAGACAGAGCGATCAATATGCTAAAGCTGACGCCACGCCAAGCCGAGATTCTGGCCTTCATCAAACGCTGCCTGGAAGACAACGGCTACCCGCCGACCCGCGCGGAAATCGCTCAGGAACTGGGTTTCAAATCGCCCAACGCGGCGGAAGAACACCTCAAGGCGCTGGCTCGCAAGGGTGCAATCGAGATGACGCCGGGCGCATCCCGCGGCATTCGCATCCCAGGCTTCGAAGCCAAGGCCGACGAGTCCACCCTGCCCATCATTGGCCGAGTCGCTGCTGGCGCGCCGATCCTTGCCCAGCAGCACATCGAAGAATCCTGCAACATCAACCCTGCCTTCTTCCATCCTCGCGCTGACTATTTACTGCGCGTTCACGGCATGAGCATGAAGGACGTGGGTATTTTCGACGGTGACCTGCTGGCCGTCCATACCACCCGCGAAGCCCGTAACGGCCAGATCGTGGTGGCGCGGATCGGCGACGAAGTAACAGTCAAACGCTTCAAGCGCGACGGCAGCAAAGTCTGGCTGATCGCCGAAAACCCTGAGTTCGCCCCTATCGAAGTGAACCTGAAAGATCAGGAACTGGTGATCGAAGGCTTGAGTGTCGGCGTTATTCGCCGCTAAAGGAGGCTCCATGCAGTTCCCACACACCTCACAGCAAGCCCAACTGCCGTTGTTCGAGGCGTTCATGGTGCAACCGATGACGCCGAGCCTGAAGGACGTGGTCGAGTCGCCGTGGAGCGCCGAACCTGAGTTTTTCAGTGAGCTGTCATTACGTGGTGCGGCCGGGAACTGCCTGAGTCTTCTGGCACCGATCCTCAGGGAGTTGAGTGAAGACCAGGACGCGCGCTGGCTGACATTGATCGCCCCGCCCGCCAGCCTGACCCAAACCTGGCTGCGAGACGCAGGCCTGAATCGTGAACGCATTCTATTGCTGCAACCGCGCGGCACCCAGAGCGCACAACAGCTGACCTGCGAAGCCTTGCGCCTGGGTCGCAGCCATACGGTCGTCAGCTGGCTCAATCCACTGAGCACCACGTCACGGCAACAGTTGATCAGCGCCGCCCGGACCGGGGACGCACAAAGCCTGAACATTCGACTGGGTTAAACGAGGCACGCACTGAATTGCGCGGGGCTTCTCCAGGGATAGAGAAGCCAATCTGTAGCGGTATCAGGAAAAAGCGACGAACGGGATCAATGAAGGACCCGTGAGCTCTCATCCGTATTGAAATCACCTTCAACCAAGCGGCCAGCCATCTGAACGCCGACGCTTAACATTGCCTTGGCAACTTCCACGTGCTGGCCCTGCAGGAACGCTTTGGCATCCTCAGAGAAATCCAAAGTAACCAGAGAACCCTCGTCCTCGGCCCTGCGCAGCTCGATTCGGCCGTCTGGCAACTCGACAATTTCTAGAAAGGACGTTGGCATAAAGGTCTGTTCTCCACGAAAGGCGGCGATTATATAGGCATCGGACAGGCTTCGCTCAGGATCTTGACCAGATGCCATTACGAAGAGACATTTCTGACAGCTCTCATCCCTGAAACGGACAGTCCGTCGGACCCTCCGTCAAACACTCAACCCTTCAGCACTCGTTCAACCCTTCGCGAAAACGAATCGCCAGGCCCTTCAGGTTCTGACGCCAGCTCTCCAACTCCTCCCGGCTCAGTTCTTCCGGCGAATCTTCTTCGTCCAGATTAACCGCCAGGATCAGCGGCTGCGTCACGTCTCCCTTGGGTTTGTGTGGCGCGCGCGGCGGTTGAAACAACGCAGCATGAGCCGACAACAGCTTGGCCAGCCAGGTTTCAGGGTTTTGCGCCAACTCGACCATCTCGGCCATTTCAGGAATGGCAATCGCGTCCAGTACTTCCCGGGTCAGTAACATCTCCGCCCGAGGTGCATTGGCCTGAGGCAAGCGGTAGAAGCCAGCAATTTCATGGCACAGCCCCAGCAACGCGCCGTACAAGTGAAACAACGCCGATTCGCGCCCGGCCTGAATCAGCGCCAGGGAATTCATCGCCCGCCCCTCTTCAGCCTTGGCGAGGGCTTCCAGCGACAGGCCGGCGAAATAAATCTTTTGGTTCGTACGGGTATAGAGTTCGTGGGCCATGACGGCAGCCTCCACAACGAAATAATTGCTTCACGCAGGTCGGACAGTGTCGTGGATCACCCAAGCCCACTGCAAGCCCAAAACAAAAAGGCCGCATGAAAACCCGAGGGTTGTCATGCGGCCTTTTGTTTTATGGCGCTGTTTAAGCTTTGGCTGATGGACGCTTGTCTTCAACCGTCCACTTGCCGCCGTCGTAATACGCCTTCCAGCCAGTCGGCTTACCGTCGACTTCCGTCTGCACGTACTGCTCTTTGGTCTTGCGGCTGTAACGGATCACGGCAGGGAGACCGTCCGGGTCCTTCTTCGGTGCTTCGCAGAGGAAGTGGTACTTCGGATCGATCTCATCCTTGTGCGGCACGATTTCCATGACCAACGGAGCACGCGTCTCACGGTTTTTCGGGAACTGGCTAGCCGCCAGGAACAGGCCGGAAGCCCCGTCGCGCAGGATGTAGGTGTCGTTGACCTTTTCGCATTTCAGCTCAGGCATCTTCACCGGGTCCATCTTCGGCGGCGCCGCGTCACCGCTTTTCAACAGTTTGCGGGTGTTTTTGCACGTTGCGTTGGTGCAGCCAAAGAACTTGCCGAAACGGCCAGTCTTGAGCTGCATCTCGCTGCCACACTTGTCGCATTCCAGGCTCGGACCTTCATAGCCCTTGATGCGGTAGGTGCCCTCTTCGATTTCGTAGCCATCGCAATCCGGGTTGTTGCCGCAGATGTGCAGCTTGCGCTTCTCGTCGAGCAGGTAAGCGTCCATCGCAGTGCTGCAGATTGGGCAACGATGTTTGCCACGCAGAACCAGCGACTCCGATTCACCCTCGTCGTCCGCGGCGATTTCATCGCCCGGCACCAGGTTGACGGTGGCCTTGCAGCGCTCCTTCGGCGGCAGGCTGTAACCCGAGCAGCCGAGGAACACGCCGGTCGATGCGGTACGGATCTGCATCGGACGGCCACAGGTCAGACACGGAATGTCGGTCATCACCGGCTGGTTGGCACGCATGCCGTTTTCCGCGCTTTCTGCTACTTCGAGCTTCTTCTTGAAGTCGCCGTAGAACTCGTCCAGCACGTTTTTCCAGTCGCGTTCGCCCTGGGCCACGTCATCGAGGTTCTCTTCCATGCCGGCGGTGAAGCCGTAGTCCATGAGATTGGAGAAACTCTCGGACAGGCGCTCGGTGACGATGTCACCCATCTTTTCCGAGTAGAAGCGGCGGTTGTGCAGCGCTACATAGCCGCGGTCCTGGATGGTCGAAATGATCGCCGCGTAGGTCGAAGGACGGCCGATTCCGCGTTTTTCCATTTCTTTCACCAGGCTCGCTTCCGAGTAACGCGCCGGCGGCTTGGTGAAGTGCTGGGTCGGATCAAGCTTGATCAGCTTCATCGCATCGCCCTGGGCCATGTCCGGCAGCACGTCGTCATCGCCAGGCTTGGCGATTTGCGGCATGACGCGGGTATAACCGTCGAACTTGAGGATGCGACCCTTGGCGCGCAGCTCGAAATCACCGGCACCGACGGTGACCGTGGTCGACAGGTATTGCGCCGGCAGCATCTGGCAGGCGAGGAACTGGCGCCAGATCAGCTCGTAGAGCCGCTCTGCATCACGCTCCATGCCCGCCAGCTTGCTTGGCTCGGTGTTGGCGTCGGACGGACGAATAGCTTCGTGAGCCTCCTGTGCGCCTTCCTTGCTGCTGTAGACGTTCGGAGTTTCCGGCAGGTACTTCTTGCCGAACTCGCCTTCAATATAAGTACGCGCCATCGTCACGGCATCGGCCGAGAGGTTGGTGGAGTCGGTACGCATGTAAGTGATGTAGCCGGCTTCGTACAAACGCTGGGCCATCATCATGGTTTTCTTCACACCGAAGCCCAGGCGGTTGCTCGCAGCCTGTTGCAGGGTGGACGTGATGAATGGCGCGGACGGCTTGCTGCTGGTCGGCTTGTCTTCGCGTTTTACGATGCTGTAGCTGGAAGCCTTGAGCTTCTCCAGCGCGGCCATGGCCTGGGCTTCGTTCAACGGCTTGAAGGCCTCGCCTTTCTCGCGAGCCACGTCGAAGCGCACGGTGGCGCCCTTGGCGGTGCCGAGGTCGGCGTGGACTTCCCAGTACTCTTCCGGGTTGAACGCACGGATTTCGCGCTCACGCTCAACGACCAGTTTTACCGCAACCGATTGCACACGACCGGCGGACAGGCCACGGGCGATCTTGGCCCACAGCAGCGGCGAAACCATGTAACCCACCACGCGATCGAGGAAACGACGCGCCTGCTGGGCATTGACACGGTCGATGTCCAGCTCGCCCGGCTTGGAGAAGGCTTCCTGAATCGCCTTCTTGGTGATTTCGTTGAACACCACGCGCTTGTAGCGGCTGTCGTCACCACCGATGGCTTCGCGCAGGTGCCAGGCAATGGCTTCCCCCTCGCGATCCAAGTCGGTTGCGAGATAGATGGTGTCAGCATCCTTGGCGAGCCGGCGCAGCTCTTCGATGACCTTTTCCTTGCCCGGGAGGATCTCGTACTTGGCTTTCCAGCCATGATCGGGATCGACACCCATGCGCGAGACCAGCTGCTTGCGCGCTTTCTCTTTCGGCGTGAGCACCGGACCTTCACCCGCGGCAGCCTTGCCGCGCTTGGCGGCTGGCTCTTTGCTGGCGCTAGCCGAACCGCTGGTGGGCAGGTCTCGGATATGGCCGATACTCGACTTCACCACGTATTGGTTACCCAGATACTTGTTGATGGTCTTGGCCTTAGCCGGGGATTCCACAATGACCAGCGATTTGCCCATGGATCAGAAAATTCCTGAATTCTAGAAGTGAAAGGCGGTTGGCGCCTGACGCGGCACCGCTATATATAGTGGCTACAAGGTGAGGTCAAGCGCAGGGTTCTGCGCGCACTCCGCTTATGGCTTGGAAAAAACGCTCGGTTCGACTTGCACCAATGCAAAGCGTGGGACCTGTTCGCCGTCTACCTCGACCGACTCCAGGAACATGCTCAAGGGACGTACCCAAAAGCCGTAATCGCCATACAGGGCTTGATAGAAGACCACTTCTTCTTCGGTTTCCGAATGCCGCGCAACACTGAATACGCGGTACTGCGGACCTTTGTAATGTTGGTAGAGCCCAGGTTGTATCGGCATGGTTTGGCCCTCACTCAAATCTTTTCAAAATAAAAACAAAAATAAATCCGGAAAAACAAAAACCGGGGCACTTGGCCCCGGCTTCCGTCAACGAAACGCTTAAACGCGTTCGAAGACGGTGGAGATGCCTTGGCCGAGACCAATGCACATGGTAGCTACCCCGAAGGTGCCGCCATTTTGCTTCATCACGTTCAGCAAAGTGCCGGAGATACGCGCACCGGAGCAACCGAACGGGTGACCCAGGGCGATCGCGCCGCCGTGCAGGTTAACCTTCTCGTTCATCTTGTCGAGCACTTTCAGATCTTTCAGCACTGGCAGGGCCTGTGCGGCGAAAGCTTCGTTGAGCTCGAAGAAGTCGATATCGTGGATGCCAAGGCCCGCGCGCTTCAGTGCTTTCTGTGTCGCCGGTACTGGACCATAGCCCATGATTGCCGGGTCCACACCTGCCACTGCCATCGAACGAATCACCGCCAGAGGCTGGATGCCCAGGTCCTGTGCACGTTGCGCCGACATCACGATCATGCACGAAGCACCATCGGTGATCTGCGACGACGTACCGGCTGTCACGGTGCCGCCCTTCGGGTTAAACGCTGGCTTCAATGCCGCCAGGCTTTCCAGGGTGGTTTCCGGACGAATGGTTTCGTCGTAGTCGAACAGTTTCAGGAAACCGTTCTCGTCGTAGCCCTGCATCGGGATGATTTCGTCTTTGAACTTGCCTTCCAGGGTCGCCTTGTGGGCGAGCTGGTGGGAGCGCACGCCGAAAGCGTCTTGCTGCTCGCGAGTGATGCCGTGCATTTTGCCGAGCATTTCCGCAGTCAGGCCCATCATGCCCGAGGCTTTGGCCGCGTACAGCGACATGTGCGGGTTCGGATCGACACCGTGCATCATGCTCACGTGGCCCATGTGCTCGACGCCGCCAACCACGAACACGTCACCGTTGCCGGTCATGATCGCTTGCGCAGCAGTGTGCAGAGCGCTCATCGACGAACCACACAGACGGCTGACGGTCTGGCCGGCAGCAGTGTGCGGGATCTGCGTCATCAGCGACGCCATGCGAGCGATGTTCCAGCCCTGCTCCAGGGTCTGGTTAACACAGCCCCAGATCACGTCTTCGACTTCGCTCGGGTCGACCTTGACGTTGCGTTCCAGCAATTTGCTGATCAGGTGTGCCGACATATCTTCAGCACGGGTGTTGCGGTGCATGCCGCCCTTGGAGCGGCCCATCGGAGTACGACCGAAGTCGACAATCACGACGTCTCTTGGATTCAAGCTCATAAAATTTCACTCTCGCTCAAAAGTTGGGACGCTTAACCGAAGAACCGTTGGCCGGTTTTGGCCATTTCACGCAGTTTTGCGGTCGGGTGGTACAGCGCGCCCAAATCAGCGTACTGGTCAGCCAGGGCAACGAACTCGGCCACACCGATCGAATCGATGTAACGCAGCGCACCGCCACGGAATGGAGGGAAACCAATACCGTAGACCAGACCCATGTCGGCTTCGGCAGCGGTTTCGACGATGCCGTCTTCCAGGCAACGCACGGTTTCCAGGCACAGCGGGATCATCATCCAGTTGATGATGTCTTCGTCAGTGACTTCGCGCTGTTCAAAGACAATCGGCTTGAGCACTTCCAGTACCGACGGGTCGGCGACTTTCTTCTGCTTGCCCTTCTTGTCGGTCTCGTAGGCGTAGAAACCCTTGCCATTCTTCTGGCCCAGGCGCTTGGCTTCGTAGAGCACGTCGACAGCTGAACGGCGGTCGTCTTTCATGCGGTCCGGGAAGCCTTCAGCCATGACGTCGCGACCGTGGTGGCCGGTGTCGATGCCGACCACGTCCATCAGGTACGCCGGGCCCATCGGCCAGCCGAATTTTTCCATGACCTTGTCGATACGGACGAAGTCCACACCGGCGCTGACCAGTTTGGCGAAACCGCCGAAGTACGGGAACAGGACGCGGTTGACCAGGAAGCCCGGGCAGTCGTTGACGACGATCGGGTTCTTGCCCATTTTCTTGGCGTAGGCAACGGTGGTGGCAACGGCCAGCTCGCTGGACTTCTCGCCACGAATCACTTCAACCAGCGGCATCATGTGCACCGGATTGAAGAAGTGCATGCCGACAAAGTTTTCCGGACGCTTGAGGGCTTTGGCCAGCAAGGTGATGGAAATGGTCGAGGTGTTGGACGCGAGGATGGTGTCCTCTTTGACCTTGTCTTCGACTTCGGCCAGAACGGCTTGCTTGACCTTAGGGTTCTCGACGACCGCTTCAACCACCAGGTCAACGTGACCAAAGTCGCCGTAGGACAGGGTCGGACGAATGCCGTTGAGCACTTCGGCCATTTTCGCCGCGGTCATGCGACCTTTATCAACGCGGCCGACCAGCAGCTTGGCGGCTTCCGCCAGGCCTTGCTCGATGCCGTGCTCGTTGATGTCTTTCATCAGGATCGGCGTGCCTTTGGAAGCCGACTGATAAGCGATACCGCCGCCCATGATGCCGGCGCCCAATACAGCAGCCTGCTTCACGTCTTTGGCGATTTCGTCGTAGGCCTTGGCCTTTTTCTTCAGTTCCTGGTCGTTCAGAAACAGACCAATCAAGCTCTGCGCAGCAGAGGTCTTGGCCAGTTTGACGAAGCCGGCAGCTTCGACTTCCAGCGCTTTTTCGCGACCGAAGTTCGCTGCTTTCTGGATGGTCTTGATCGCTTCAACCGGCGCCGGGTAGTTCGGGCCAGCCTGACCTGCCACGAAACCTTTGGCGGTTTCGAAAGCCATCATTTGCTCGATTGCGTTCAGTTTCAGCTTTTCCAGCTTCGGCTGACGCTTGGCCTTGTAGTCAAACTCGCCGGAGATGGCGCGTTTGATCAGTTCCAGGGCAGCTTCCTGCAGTTTCCCAGGTTCAACCACCGCATCGACGGCGCCGACTTTCAGCGCGTCTTCAGGACGATTTTCCTTGCCGGAGGCAATCCACTCGATTGCGTTGTCGGCACCGATCAGGCGCGGCAGGCGTACCGTGCCACCGAAGCCCGGGTAGATGCCCAGTTTGACTTCCGGCAGACCAATCTTGGCCTTGGTGGACATGACGCGGTAGTCCGCCGCCAGGCACATTTCCAGACCGCCACCCAGGGCGATGCCGTTGATCGCGGCGACTGTCGGGACGTTGAGGTCTTCGAAATCGCTGAAAATCTTGTTGGCTTCGAGGTTGCCAGCGACAAGCTCTGCATCAGGCAGCTTGAAGTTCTCGACAAATTCGGTGATGTCGGCGCCGACGATGAACACGTCCTTGCCACTGCTGACGATCACACCCTTGATCGAAGCATCTGCCTTGATGGTGTCTACGGCCTGACGCAGTTCGTTCAGGGTTAGACGGTTGAACTTGTTGACGGACTCACCCTTGAGGTCGAATTTCAATTCGACGATGCCACTTTCAAGAGCCTTAACCGTGATGGCTTTACCTTCGTAAATCATCAACTGATCTCCACGATATGGAAGCTGAACAGTACACGTCGGACGCAGGCGAATGGCTTGGCAGGGACGTTTATCGTCGATGCTACGCCAATCCACCCGACACACCCGCCAACGCGATAGTCGGGATTCTGTAGGAGCGGTCTGAAATACAAACGCTCAATTCATACGCCCGTTTGATTTGGGTACGTCACCTTCACGGAATTTCCGACAATTGTCAATCGCCCAAAATACGGGTTGAAACGCGACTTTCCGGTCATTTCCGTAACGCGAAGACCTGCAACACGCGGCTGCATGGGAAGTCATTCATAGAATCAATAGTTAGAAAAGTCGCCCTAATTCACGGCAGCCTTTGTTTAACGGGCTACGCTGGCGGGAGTTTGAGAAAAAATTGAACGCGCTGGCGAATGCCCGGCGTAAGATCAGCCCACAGTGAATTACCGGCCTGCCTGGCCAACTCCAGCCCGATGTTGAATGTCGGGCTTTTTATTGCCTGCGAATCTACCAATGCCCTGTAGGAGCCGGCTTGCTGGCGATCCAGACAACGCGGTTAACGAGGTAAACCGCATGTCCTTCATTGCCAGCAAGCCGGCTCCTACAGGATCGGGTTCAGGCGAGGTCCTTGAGGGTGGCGTCGATTTGTTGCAGGACGGAAGCGTCGCCCTTCTCGCCCCAATACAACGTGATCATTTGCTTGTCCGCTTCGACCTTGTAGACGTTGGCCGGCAACTTTTCAAAATGAATCAGCAACGCCGGATCTTCGCAGAGTTCCTGCCATTGATTCACCCAAACGCCCGCCGACTTTTGCCAATAACTCCAGCACACCGGCTGATTGCCGCGACGCGGTCGGTGGTACTGAGCGCAAGGGCTCGGCGGCTCCTGACTCAGCCAATGCGGCCACTCCTGGGGCGCCAGTTGCATGGCCAGCCCGATGCGTCGGGCCTCCATGCGCAGGGCCATGCGCCCACTCTGATGGCGAGACGGCCGCAACCATGCCAGCGGACTCAGTACCACCAACAGGATTGACACCACTATCCAGACCGTCATATCTGTACTCCCGATTCTTGATGAGCGCTTTGAATCACTTTGAAAACACTGCGCTTGAAACCAGCCATACTTACCCCTATTGCAAACCTCAGGAGGAGCACCTCATGCCCTACAACCACATTCTGGTCGCTGTAGATCTAACCGAAGAGTGCGATCCTGTAATCCACCGCGCTCGCGAACTGTCGGTGAGCAACGGCGCGAAACTGTCCCTGGTGCACATTGTCGAGCCGATGGCCATGGCCTTTGGCGGCGACGTGCCGATGGACCTTTCCCAGTTGCAGCAGCAACAGTTCGATCAGGCCAAGGAACGTCTTGACCGGCTGATCGTGAAGTACCCGGAACTCTCCAAAGAGTACAGCCACCTGACCTACGGCCAGCCGCGCCAGGAGATTCATCACCTGGCCAAAGAGCAGACCTGCGACTTGATCGTGGTGGGCAGCCATGGCCGGCATGGCCTGGCATTGCTGCTGGGCTCTACCGCCAATGACGTACTGCACGGTGCGCCTTGCGACGTGCTTGCAGTGCGCCTGCAAAACAAAAGCTGATAACACGGACCCATGTGGGAGCGGGCTTGCTCGCGAAAGCGGTGCATCAGCCGACTTCAATGTTGATTGATACACCGCTTTCGCGAGCAAGCCCGCTCCCACATTAGATCTGCGCACGTCTGCAGATTGTGTTGCATACGAAAAGCCCGGCGTTCATCACTGAACGCCGGGCTTTTTTTATTACAGGATCAATCAGGCATCCAGCTCGGCCCAACGCTCGACCATCACGTCGTGCTCAGCCTGCAACTGCTCAAGCTGAGCGATCACCGCAGCCGTCTCGGCAGCAGGACGCTGATAGAAACCACCGTCCGCCATCTGCGCTTCAACGGCCGCGATCTGCTGTTCCATGGCTTCGATCTGGCCCGGCAACATTTCCAGCTCACGCTGCAATTTGTAGCTGAGTTTCTTCTTCGCTACGGGTGCTTCGACCGCCGCCGCAACCGGTGCAGCTGCAGCCGTCACGACCGCCGACGTCAGGTCGGCCTTGCCGGACTTGCTCTCGGTCACGCCCAGCAGGCGCGGCGAGCCGCCCTGACGCAGCCAGTCCTGATAACCACCGACGTATTCGCGAACCTTGCCTTCACCCTCGAAGACCAGGGTGCTGGTCACCACGTTATCGAGGAATGCCCGGTCGTGGCTGACCATCAGCACGGTGCCGTTGAAGGTCAGCAAGACCTCTTCCAGCAGTTCGAGTGTTTCCACGTCGAGGTCGTTGGTCGGTTCGTCGAGAACCAGCAGGTTGGCCGGTTTGCTGAACAGTTTTGCCAGCAATAGACGCGCACGCTCACCACCCGACAGCGCCTTGACTGGCGTGCGGGCACGCTGCGGGCTGAACAGGAAGTCGCCGAGGTAACTCAGCACGTGACGGCTCTGACCATCGATGTCGATGAAGTCGCGACCTTCGGCCACGTTATCGATCACGGTCTTTTCCAGGTCCAGCTGATGGCGCAACTGGTCGAAGTACGCCACGTCGATGCGCGTGCCCTCTTCCACTTTGCCGCTGGTCGGTTGCAGACCGCTGAGCATCAGTTTCAGCAACGTAGTCTTGCCGGTACCGTTGGCGCCGAGCAGACCGATACGGTCACCGCGCGTCAGGACCATCGAGAAATCCTTGATCAGGAACGGACCGCCCGGGTGGGCGAAGCTCACGTTCTCGAGGACCATGACCTGCTTGCCGGACTTGTCGGCGGTGTCCAACTGAATATTGGCCTTGCCGGTGCGCTCACGGCGCTCGCTGCGCTCGACGCGCAACGCTTTCAGGGCGCGGACGCGGCCTTCGTTACGGGTGCGACGGGCCTTGATGCCCTGGCGGATCCAGACTTCTTCCTGGGCCAGCTTCTTGTCGAACAACGCGTTGGCGGTTTCTTCTGCCGCCAGCGTGGCTTCCTTGTGCACGAGGAAACTGGCGTAGTCGCCGTTCCAGTCGATCAGACCGCCGCGATCCAGTTCGAGGATGCGGGTGGCAAGGTTCTGCAGGAAAGAACGGTCGTGCGTGATGAACAGCACGGCGCCCTGGAAATCCTTCAGCGCTTCTTCAAGCCAGGCGATGGCACCGATGTCCAGGTGGTTGGTCGGTTCGTCGAGCAGCAGCAGATCCGGCTCGGAAACCAGCGCCTGCGCCAGCAGGACGCGGCGACGCCAGCCACCGGACAATTCGGCGAGGGTCTTGTCGGCCGGCAACTGCAGGCGGCTCAAGGTGCTGTCGACCAATTGCTGCAAACGCCAGCCGTCGCGGGCTTCGAGGTCGTGCTGGACGTGCATCAGCTTGTCCAGGTCAGCGTCGGTGACGATGTTCTGGCTCAGGTGGTGATACTGCGCAAGCAGCTCGCCGACACCGTCCAGGCCTTCGGCTACCACGTCGAACACAGTCCGCTCGTCGGCTACCGGCAGTTCTTGCGGCAATTCGCCAATCTTGAGGCCGGGTGCGCGCCAAACGGAGCCTTCGTCGGGCTTCTGGTCGCCCTTGACGAGCTTCATCATGCTGGACTTGCCAGTGCCGTTGCGGCCGATGATGCACACCCGCTCACCACGGGCGATCTGCCAGGACACCTTGTCCAACAACGGCATAGCGCCGAAAGCAAGGGACACATCGCTGAATTTGAGCAGGGTCATGAGCTTCTCCAAAAACCGGGCGCGCATTCTACCTGACTTGAGGCTTCAGAAGGCCGGCAATTTCACCTTCGGGGCACTCTGCATGACAAATGTTGCGAACTGATGCTGAGAGGCCTGCAAAGCTTTCGTCCGTTGCTGGCAAAAGGCTAAGCTACAGTTAATTCAGTGTTGGCATCGTCAACGCTTGTCATGATTTCTCTGCCCGGACGTCTCATGCGCAGTCGCCTTTTTGGTCTTTTAACCTGTTTTCTTCTTTCTGCCACAGCCATCCAAACAGCACAGGCGGTGGACCTGTCTACGCAACGTCAATACTACGATGAAGCCAAGCGTGCCTTGGCCAAGGGTGATACAGGTCCTTACTTCCGTTACAGCCAGGCGCTTAGTGATTACCCGCTGGAGCCTTATCTTGCGTATGACGAACTGACCGCGCGCCTGAAAACCGCGAGCAACGCCGAAATCGAAAAGTTCCTCGCCGAACACGGTGACTTGCCGCAAGCCAACTGGATGAAACTGCGCTGGTTGCGCTGGCTGGCCGATCGCGGCGACTGGGCGACTTTCGTCAAGTACTACGATCCCAAGCTGAATTTCACCGAACTGGACTGCCTGAATGCGCAGTACCAGATCGGGAATAACCAGAAATCCGAAGGCTACGCCAACGCCAACAAGCTCTGGTTGACCGGCAAATCCCTGCCGGCAGCGTGCGACGGCTTGTTCGGCGTCTGGGCTGCCGAAGGCCAACTGACCGAACAGAAACGCTGGGAACGCACCAAGCTTGCCGCCCAGGCGCGCAACTATCCGCTGGCCAACAGCCTGGTCAATGGCCTGACCACCCTCGCTCCGCGCGGTCGTTTGCTGGTGGATGTGGCGCAGAAACCCGAACTGCTCAACCAGCCATCACGCTTCAACCCGGCCGACGAACCAATGTCCGACATCGTCAGCCTCGGCCTGCGCCGCCTGGCCAAGCAAGACCCGGACAAGGCTATGGACCTGCTCGACGGCTACGCCAGCAGCATGCATTTCTCCCGTGACGAAAAAGTCGCGATCGCCCGGGAGATCGGCCTGACCCTCGCTCGCCGCTTTGATGGCCGCGCACTCGACGTGATGACCAAGTACGACCCGGAATTGCGCGACAACACCGTATCTGAATGGCGCTTGCGCCTGCTGTTGCGTCTGGCCCGCTGGGACGATGCCTATCAGTTGACCCGCCGCTTGCCACAAGACCTGGCGACCACCAACCGCTGGCGCTACTGGCAGGCTCGCAGCCTGGAACTGGCGCAGCCGCAGAACCCGGAGGCACAGACGCTTTACAAAGGCCTCGCCCGTGAACGTGATTTCTATGGTTTCCTCGCCGCCGACCGCTCACAGCTGCCGTACTCGCTGAACAACAAACCGCTGGTGCTCAGCCAGGCGCTGATCAATAAGGTTCGCAACACGCCGGGCGTGCGTCGCGCCCTGGAATTCCACGCGCGCGGGCAGATCGTTGATGGACGTCGCGAGTGGTATCACGTCAGCCGCCACTTCAACCGTGACGAAATGGTCGCCCAGGCGAAACTGGCCTACGACCTGAAATGGTATTTCCCGGCGATCCGCACCATCAGTCAGGCGCAGTATTGGGACGACCTCGACATCCGTTTCCCGATGGCCCACCGCGAAACCCTGGTGCGTGAAGCCAAGGTCCGTGGTCTGCATTCGAGCTGGGTATTCGCCATTACCCGCCAGGAAAGTGCATTCATGGACGACGCCCGCTCAGGCGTCGGCGCCAGCGGCCTGATGCAGCTGATGCCGGGCACCGCCAAGGAAACCGCGCGCAAGTTCAGCATTCCATTGGCCTCGCCACAGCAGGTGTTCGATCCGGACAAGAACATTCAGCTCGGCGCCGCTTACCTGAGTCAGGTACACGGCCAGTTCAACGGCAACCGCGTCCTCGCCTCCGCCGCCTACAACGCCGGCCCGGGACGCGTGCGTCAGTGGCTGCGCGGCGCGGATCACCTGAGCTTCGACGTCTGGGTGGAAAGCATCCCGTTCGACGAAACCCGCCAGTACGTGCAGAACGTATTGTCGTACTCGGTGATCTACGGCCAGAAGCTCAACTCGCCACAGCCGCTGGTGGACTGGCATGAGCGGTATTTTGATGATCAATGATTGTCAATTGAGGTACTGACAAAAATGCCCGCATTGAGAAATGCGGGCATTTTTTTGGGAGCCACTTCATTTTCAGCGTTGACACGACCCACTGTAGGAGCCGGCTTGCCGGCGATGGTCGTTAACGATAACGCGTATGAACTGATTAAACGCGGCGCACTTGAGTCCATCGCCGGCAAGCCGGCTCCTACAGGTGAGGTGTTATCTCACCGACTGGGGTCGAGACATCATGCCCATCATTGAACTGCAACGCCGCCAGCCGCGCATACAGCGCATTGCTCGCAATCAGCTCCTGATGCGTGCCCACCGCCACCAGTTTGCCCTGATCCATGACCGCGATCCGGTCGGCGTTTTTCACCGTGGCCAGGCGATGAGCGATGACCAGGGTGGTGCGGTTTTTCATCAGGCTGGGCAGGGCTTGCTGGATCAGGTGTTCGCTTTGGGCGTCGAGGGCGCTGGTGGCTTCGTCGAGCAGCAGGATGGGCGCGTCCACCAGCAGCGCTCGAGCGATGGCCAGGCGTTGGCGCTGACCACCGGACAACCCGAGGCCGCCGTCGCCGAGGTGAGTCTGGTAGCCGCTAGGCATCGCCTCGATAAAGTCATGGGCGTAGGCGATCTTCGCCGCTTCCTGAACCTGCTCCAGCGTCGCTGTCGGGTTGCCGTAGCGGATGTTCTCTTCGATGCTGCCGAAGAACAGCGCCGGGGTTTGCGAGACCAGCGCAAAGCAACGGCGCAAGTCGAGCGGATCGAGTTGAGTCAGCGGCACGCCGTCGAGCAGGATGCGGCCTTCGGCCGGGTCGTAAAAACGCAGCAGCAAGTCGTACACCGTCGATTTGCCCGCACCGGACGGCCCGACCAGCGCGAGGGTTTCGCCGGCCTTGATGGTCAGGTTCAAGCCATCGACGGCGTAGCTTTCAGGACGCGACGGGTAGGAAAAACGCACGTCCTGCAGAACGAGATTGCCCGTCACCCGCTCGGGTAACGTCACCAGGCCAGTCGCCGGTGGCTGGATGATATTTTCCGAGCGCAGCAATTCGGCAATCCGCTCGGCGGCACCGGCGGCACGCTGCAGCTCACCTATGACTTCGCTCAACGTGCCGAACGCGCTGCCGACAATCAGGCTGTAGAAGACGAACGCCGCCAGTTCACCCGCAGAAATCCGCCCGGCCATCACGTCCATGCCGCCCACCCATAGCATGACGCCGACCGCCCCCAGCACCAGCACGATCACCAGGGTAATCAGCCAGGCGCGCTGGAAAATCCGTTTGCGGGCGGTGTTGAACGCCTCTTCCACGGTCACGGCAAAACGTTGTTCGTCCTGGGTCTGGTGGTTGTAGGCCTGCACGGTTTTGATCTGGCCCAGGGTTTCGGAAACATAACTGCCGATATCGGCAATCCGGTCCTGGCTCAGGCGCGACAGGCTGCGTACCCGCCGACCGAAAATCAGGATCGGCGCAATCACCAACGGCAAGGCGATCACCACGATGCTGGTGAGTTTCGGGTTGGTGATAAACAGCAGGACAATCCCGCCGATCACCATCAGCAGATTGCGCAGGAACAGGGACAGCGAAGAGCCGATCACTGATTGCAGCAACGTGGTGTCAGCGGTCAGCCGCGACTGGATTTCGGAGCTGCGGTTGTCTTCGTAAAACCCGGGATGCAGATAAACCAGATGGTTGAACACCTGACGGCGGATGTCGGCGACCACGCGTTCGCCGATCCACGACACCAGATAGAAACGCGCGAAGGTGCCAAGCGCCAGGCCCATCACCAGCAGCATGAACAAACCGATCGTCTGGTTGAGCAAATGCGGGGATTGGGTCATGAACCCCTGGTCCACCAGCAAGCGAATCCCCTGCCCCATGGACAAGGTGATGCCGGCCGTGACGATCAGCGCGAGCAAAGCACCGAAGGCCTGCCAACGATAGGGCGCGAGAAAAACACTGGTCAGGCGAATCGCGCGGCGGTGACGGGCAGAGAGCATCGGGTTCATCCAGTTACGCAATTGATGGGGGCAGCTTGAGGGTTCAATGGGGTTGAACTCTGTAAATCACAATGAGTCAGGTTAATTATGACCGCGATGACTAGGCCCTAGACGCTATTGGTCTAAAGTCCGGGTGGCAACACTTGGGTATTTCTGGTGGACTGATGTTGCCGTCCCGAGAAGATCGCAGGGAGTTGTCATAGCCCGGTCACCTGGCGGTTTTACAGTAAGCACACACCTGAAGAGGAGACAGGCCATGTCCTTGCAACATAGCAGCGATGACAAGATTCAAGTGATCCGCACACAGCCAGATCAGTCTTTGGGTTGCTCAATCATTGACGAAAAAGGCCAAGAAGTACCGATCACTGAAGGCATGATCCAGGACGCTTGCCGCGAACTGGAAAAGCGATTGGTCAAGCCTGCCAAACAAGATTGATATAGCCACCGTCTTCTTGACCCGGCCCAGATGGCCGGGTTTTTTGTGGGTGCTGATCCGCAATTGTGCAATGGCCATTCGCGAGCAAGCCCGCTCCCACAGGTTTTGCGCCACTTTCAAAAGTGCGCTGCTCCTGTGGGAGCGGGCTTGCTCGCGAAGGGGCCGACTGGGCTTCTAGACCGCCGTTGCACCCAATGCCGCCACGATCTTCAGCAACTCAGGCGCATCTCCCTCGATCCGCACCTGCAGCCCATCAATCTCCCGCCGCGATGGGTAGTTCTTGCGCAACCCATCAAACGCCGCACGCCGCTCGCTCACACTGCCGACAAGACTGCGACGGAAATCCGCGTCGTCACGGCGCGGGTCGTACACGCCACGGCACAACATTGCCAGCGCCCAGGCAGGATCGCTTTCAGCATTCAAGGTCACCTGCGACAACCACGGTGCGGGCAGCAAATCGCTCAGGCTGACCTGCGCCGCTTGCCCGAGAAAATCGCAATACGCCTGATAAATCTGCGCCGTCCCGCGCTGCTTGCCGTCAAGGCTGTAACCGGCAATGTGCGGCGTCGCGAGTACGCAGAGGTCGGCCAATGCCACATCGACCTCAGGCTCGCCTTCCCAGACATCCAGCACCGCTTGCAGGTCTTCGCGTTGCAGCAACACCTCGCACAGGGCAGCGTTGTCCACCACCGGGCCACGGCTGGCATTGATCAGCCAGGCGCCGGGTTTGAGCTGGTTCAAACGGTTTTTGTCGAACAGATGCCAGGTCGATCCGGCCCCGTGTTTTTTCAACGGGGTGTGCAGGCTGATGACATCGCACTGTTCGATGATGTGCTCAAGGCTGACGAAATCGCCCCCTTCAGCCGCTTGCCGTGGCGGATCGCAGACCAGCACGTTCCAGCCCAGCCCTTGCAGAACCTTGACCAGCCGCCCGCCCACTTCGCCGGCACCGACCACGCCGTACGTACGCCGGGTAAGATCAGCACCTTCGATTTCCGCAAGCGTCAGCAAACTGCCCAGCACGTAGTCAACCACGCCTCGGGCGTTGCAGCCGGGGGCGCTGGACCAGGTGATACCGGCCTGCTGAAAGTAATCGAGGTCGAGGTGATCGGTGCCGATGGTGCAAGTGCCGACAAAGCGCACCTTGCTGCCTTCGAGCAACGTGCGATTGACGTTGGTCACCGAGCGCACCAGCAACACATCGGCCTGCTCGACGGTGGCGCGGTCGATTGAACGTCCCGGTACCCGGCGGATTTCACCGAAACCTTCGAAGAAGGCATCGAGCAGCGGAATATTTTCGTCGGCAACAATCAGCATGGCAGGCTCCTTTGGCGGATCGGCAGTGTAGGCGCAGATGAAGGTGCCGGGCCACCGGGGATGTAAAAACCTGCGGAATTCGATTACAAATCTGCAACACAGGACTTTTCCTGACCGCTGCGTCAACGCGTAGAATGCGCCGCCTCGCGCATCAAAACCTTTTGGACGTTTCGCCCTTGAATTCCGTGACTGACCGCCCCGCCGCAACTTCCCTCAATCGACCGGCCCGGGTTCGCCTGGAGCTGAAAAACCTGCTGAGCCTGGCGCTGCCGATCATGATCGCGCAACTGGCCACCACCGCCATGGGCTTCGTCGATGCGGTGATGGCAGGTCGTGTCGGCCCACGGGACCTGGCGGCAGTGGCGTTGGGCAACTCGATCTGGGTCCCGGTGTTTTTGCTGATGACCGGCACCCTGCTGGCCACCACGCCAAAAGTCGCCCAGCGCTTTGGTGCCGGCACGCACAGCGAGATCGGCCCGATTGTGCGGCAGGCCTTGTGGCTGGCGTTGGTGGTGGGTTTGATGGCGACAGGCATGCTGTTCAGCGCCGAACCGATTTTGCACCTGATGAAAGTCGATCCCGAGCTGATCGGCCCGTGCATGCAATACCTGCACGGCATCGCCAGTGGGCTGCCTGCCGTCGCGTTCTACCATGTGTTGCGCTGTTTCAGTGACGGCCTGGGACGCACGCGCCCGGCGATGGTCCTGGGGTTGTGCGGTCTCGCGCTGAACATTCCGCTGAACTACATTTTCATTTATGGCCACTTCGGTGTGCCGGCCATGGGCGGCGTCGGTTGCGGCTGGGCCACGGCGATTGTGATGTGGGTAATGGCGCTGGGCATGGCCGGCTGGGAACGCTGGGCGCCGGCGTATCAGTCGAGCCAGTTGTTCAGCCGTTTCGACTGGCCGCAGTGGTCTGTGATCAAACGCTTGCTGGGCATCGGCCTGCCGATTGGCATCGCGGTGTTCGCCGAGTCGAGCATCTTCGCGGTGATTGCACTGCTGATCGGCAGTCTCGGCGCGACCGTGGTGGCCGGGCATCAGATTGCCCTGAACTTCAGTTCGCTGGTGTTCATGATCCCCTACTCCCTGGGCATGGCTGTGACGGTGCGAGTGGGTCAGGCGCTCGGTCGTCAGGAACCGCGTGAAGCGCGTTTCGCCGCCGGTGTCGGCATGGGCACGGCGCTGGCTTACGCGTGTATTTCGGCGAGCATGATGCTGTTGCTGCGCGAGCACATCGCGACCATCTACACCGCTGACCCAACGGTGATTCGCGTGGCGGCGATGCTGATCGTTTACTCGGCGCTGTTCCAGTTTTCCGATGCGATCCAGGTCACAGCGGCCGGTGCGTTGCGCGGCTATCAGGACACACGGGCGACGATGATCCTGACACTCTTCGCGTACTGGGGCATTGGTTTGCCGGTGGGTTACGCTCTGGGTTTGACCGACTGGTTCGGCACGCCGAGTGGCCCGAGCGGGCTGTGGCAAGGCTTGATCGTCGGCCTGAGCTGCGCCGCGCTGATGCTGTCGATCCGCCTGACGCGCAGTGCACGCAAGCGGATCCGCATCAGTCATTCGGCGGGCTGAAGCATTCAGTTCAGGGAAATCGAAATTGTAGGAGCCGGCTTGCTGCGGGTGGCGTTCCGACGATAGCGCCCTTAAGCACGCCATCGCCAGCAAGCCGGTGCCTACACCAAACCATTCACGGATTTAATCCGACTTCTTGCGAATCCAGTACAGGTAGGTGCCTGCCTCTTCATGCTGCGCGACCAACTCGTGGTCGAGGAATACGCAGAACTTGGGAATGTCGCGACGGGTCGACGGGTCGGTGGCGATCACCTTGAGCAGGCCGCCGGGTGCCAGGTCACGGATGTGCTGGTGCAGCATCATCACCGGCTCCGGGCAGTTGAGGCCGGTGGCGTCGAGGGTGCCGTCTACCGGCGTATCAAGCATTTCACTCATGATTCACTCCTGAAACTGGCCGGCATTGTCGCGCATTGCCGGGTTTAACGTCATCTGTGGCATACACCGTACCTGTGGGAGCGGGCTTGCCCGCGAAAGCGGACGGTCAGGCACATCTACGTTGAATGTGCCTCCCTCATCGCGGGCAAGCCCGCTCCCACAGGGATATAAGCATTTCAGCGGGCCTTGGGTTTCTTCACGTCGAGCCGACGCAAGTGGCACGTCACTTCTTCGCGGTCGTGATACAGCTGTTTGCAGCCGATTTCGACCCGAATCCCGCGCTCCTTGAAACCGTCGGCGATGCGTTCGAGCAAGCGTTTCACTTCGGCGTAGCGCTGCTTCATCGGCAGCTTGAGATTGACCACTGCTTCGCGGCAATGCCCTTCGCCAATCCACTCTTCCAGCATCGCGGCGTTGCGTGCCGGTTTCTCGACGATGTCGCAGACCATCCAGTCCACCGGCTGGCGAGGCTTGTAGGTAAAACCGTCGGCCATCAAATGTTGCACCAGACCGGTGTCCATCAGGCTTTCCGCCATCGGGCCATTGTCGATGGCCGTCACCAGCATGCCGCGATTGACCAGTTGCCAGGTCCAGCCGCCCGGTGCCGCGCCGAGGTCGACGCCGGTCATGTCACTGTGCAGGCGCTCGTCCCACTGGTCGCGCGGGATGAAATGGTGCCACGCCTCTTCCAGCTTCAGGGTCGAGCGGCTCGGCGCCTCGCGGGGAAACTTCAGGCGCGGAATGCCCATCGGCCACATCGCCGAGTTGTTCGACTCGGCCAGGCCCATGAATACTTCGCGACCGCTTTTGAACGTCAGCAGCAGGCGCGGCTTGTTCTCGTCCTCCACCAGCTTGCCCGCCGCCATCAGCGCCTTGCGCAGGTGCACTTCGAATTTCTTGCAGAAGTTCGACAGTTCCTTGCCATCGTTGGTATCGACCATTTCCAGCCACAGGCTGCCGCACAGCGGGAAGTCCGCCATGTGCGCGAGGATCACGCTGATGCGGTCGGTTTCCGGCAAGTCGATGAAAATCCCGCGCGCCCATTGGCGCGGGAAGATCAGCTCGGCAAAACGCTGACCGCGCATCAGGCGCTCGGCGCCGTCTTCTTCGGTGCAGATGAACTCGGCGCAGGCGCTGGCGGTTTTAGCCTTGGCATAGCCGGCCACGTTCAGCCGTGCGGCGTGTTCGGAAATCTCGGAACAGACTTCGCCTTCGAAGCCCGGCCGGCAATGCATAAAGAGGGTGTTCATTCTTACTCCTGGGCAGTTGGCGAAGAATTCAGCCACTGCGCGATGCCCAGACTTGCGGTGAAGCAAAGCCTGTCACGAAAACCGGCGCATGATAGCCGAGTTCGGAACCTTGGACTTGGCCATAGAGTCCAGTTATTAGCCAGCTACTCAAAACAGGGCTAGGTTTAATGCTCTGTCCGTCCCCTCAGTCCGTAGCCGTGCGGACTCAAAGGAGTGATCGCAATGCCGTCCCTCGATAGCCTGAAAACCCTTAAAACTCTGCAAATCGACAACAAGACCTACCATTATTTCAGTCTGCCCGATGCCGCCAAGAGCCTCGGTGATCTCGACAAGCTGCCGATGTCGTTGAAAGTGTTGCTGGAAAACCTGCTGCGCTGGGAAGACGAAAAAACCGTGACCGGCGCCGACCTCCGGGCGATAGCCGCCTGGCTCAAGGAGCGCCGTTCCGACCGCGAAATCCAGTACCGCCCTGCCCGTGTCTTGATGCAAGACTTTACCGGTGTTCCCGCCGTGGTCGACCTGGCCGCCATGCGCGCCGCCATGGCCAAGGCCGGTGGCGACCCGCAGCGGATCAATCCGCTGTCGCCGGTGGACCTGGTGATCGACCACTCGGTGATGGTCGACAAGTTCGGCAGTGCCAGCGCCTTCGGACAAAACGTCGACATCGAAATGCAGCGCAACGGCGAGCGTTATGCCTTTTTGCGCTGGGGCCAGAGCGCCTTCGACAACTTCAGCGTGGTACCGCCGGGCACCGGGATTTGCCATCAGGTGAACCTTGAATACCTGGGCCGCACGGTCTGGACCAAGGATGAAGACGGCCGTACCTATGCGTTCCCCGATACCTTGGTCGGCACCGATTCCCACACCACCATGATCAACGGCCTCGGCGTTCTCGGCTGGGGCGTCGGTGGGATCGAAGCGGAAGCGGCGATGCTCGGCCAGCCGGTATCGATGCTGATTCCGGAAGTGATCGGCTTCAAACTCACCGGCAAACTGCGCGAAGGCATCACCGCCACCGACCTGGTACTGACCGTCACCCAGATGCTGCGCAAGAAAGGCGTGGTCGGCAAATTCGTCGAATTCTACGGCGACGGTCTCGCCGACCTGCCACTGGCCGACCGCGCGACCATCGCCAACATGGCCCCGGAATATGGCGCCACCTGCGGTTTCTTCCCGGTGGATGACGTGACGCTGGAATACCTGCGCCTGTCCGGCCGCCCCCTCGAAACGGTGAAACTGGTCGAGGCCTATTGCAAGGCCCAGGGCCTGTGGCGCCTGCCGGGCAAGGAACCGGTGTTCACCGACAGCCTGGCGCTGGACATGGGTAGCGTCGAAGCCAGCCTCGCCGGGCCGAAACGCCCACAGGACCGGGTCTCGCTGCCCAACGTCGCACAAGCGTTCAGCGACTTTCTCGGCCTGCAATTCAAACCCACCAGCAAGGAAGAAGGTCGCCTGGAAAGCGAGGGCGGTGGCGGCGTCGCGGTCGGCAATGCGGATCTGGTCGGTGAAACGGACTACGAGTACGACGGCCACACCTATCGCCTGAAAAACGGCGCGGTGGTGATCGCCGCGATCACCTCTTGCACCAACACCTCCAACCCCAGCGTAATGATGGCCGCCGGCCTGGTGGCAAAAAAAGCGGTGGAGAAAGGCCTCAAGCGCAAACCGTGGGTGAAAAGCTCACTGGCGCCGGGCTCGAAAGTCGTCACCGACTACTACAAGGCTGCCGGGTTGACGCAATACCTTGATGAACTGGGTTTTGCGTTGGTCGGTTACGGCTGCACCACCTGCATCGGCAACTCAGGGCCGTTGCCGGAGCCGATCGAAAAAGCCATCCAGAAAGCCGACCTGACCGTCGCTTCGGTGCTGTCGGGTAACCGCAACTTCGAAGGCCGCGTACATCCGCTGGTGAAAACCAACTGGCTGGCCTCGCCACCGCTAGTGGTCGCGTATGCGCTGGCGGGCACGGTGCGCGTTGATATCAGCAGCGAACCTCTGGGTGACGACAAGGACGGCAACCCGGTTTACCTGCGGGACATCTGGCCGAGCACCCAAGAAATTGCCGACGCGGTGAATCAGGTCAACACCGCGATGTTCCACAAGGAATACGCCGAAGTGTTTGCCGGTGACGCGCAATGGCAGGCGATTGAAGTGCCGCAAGCGGCGACCTATGTCTGGCAGGACGATTCGACTTACATCCAGCACCCACCGTTTTTCGACGACATCGGCGGCCCGCCGCCCGTGGTCAAGGACGTCGCGGGCGCCAGAGTCCTTGCGCTGCTCGGCGACTCGGTGACCACCGACCACATCTCCCCCGCCGGCAACATCAAGTCCGACAGCCCGGCGGGCAATTACTTGCGCGAGAAAGGCGTGGAACCGCGAGACTTCAACTCCTACGGCTCCCGTCGCGGCAACCATGAAGTGATGATGCGCGGCACCTTTGCCAACATCCGCATTCGCAATGAGATGCTCGGCGGCGAGGAAGGCGGGAATACGATTTACATTCCCACCGGGGAAAAACTGGCGATCTACGACGCGGCCATGCGCTACCAAGCCTCGGGCACGCCGCTGGTGGTGATCGCAGGGCAAGAATACGGCACCGGCTCAAGCCGCGACTGGGCGGCCAAGGGCACCAATCTGTTGGGCGTGAAAGCGGTCATCGCCGAAAGCTTCGAGCGGATTCACCGCTCCAATCTGGTGGGCATGGGCGTGTTGCCCTTGCAGTTCAAGCTGGATCAGAACCGCAAGAGCCTGAATCTCACCGGTAAGGAGACCCTGGATATTCTGGGCCTGAACGGTGTCGAGTTGACGCCGCGGATGAACCTGACGCTGATCATCACACGTGAAAACGGCAGCCGCGAGAAGATCGAGGTGTTGTGCCGGATCGATACGCTGAATGAAGTCGAATACTTCAAATCAGGCGGGATTTTGCACTATGTGTTGCGGCAGTTGATTGCATCGTAAGTGTTTGCAGAAAAAGACACCGCCTTCGGGCGGTGTTTTTGTTTGTACGGACATCCCTATAATCGCCCCTCTTTTTTATACCGGCCCCGTAGCAGCAATCTTGCTCGCGATGGGGCCATAACATTCACATCGATGTTGCCTGACACTCCGCCATCGCGAGCAAGCTTGCTCCCGCAAGGGACCGAGACGACCCGCAGAATCTTCGACACAAGGACTTCAGATGTTTGCTTTGCCATGGACGCTCCTGGTCCTGCTCTCCCTCGGCTACGCCATGGCCCTGACCTACGGCCGCCTCGGCTGGCTGGCGCTTATCTCGGTTGCATTACTGCTGATCGCCGGTTTCGCGACTCGCCAGCAACAGGTCCGGATTGGCCACTACCTCGGTCACGGCCTGTTTGTTTTCATGGCGCTCGCACTGGCGATGCACTGGCTCCCCGGTTTCTACAATGGTCGCGGTATCAATCCGCAACGTCTTACCGACGATGCCGTACCGTTTGCCCTGTACCTGAATCTGGACAAACCGCTGATCGGTTTCTGGCTGTTGCTGGTCTGCCCGTGGATTGTCAGCCGGCGGTCGCTGCGGCGTACCGGTTTTGCCACCGCGATGGGACTGACACTGAGCAGCGTGCTGGCGTTGGGTGGCGCGCTGTTGCTGGGCCTGATCAGTTGGGCCCCCAAATGGCCGGATCAGGCGTGGCTGTGGCTGCTCAACAACCTGTTGCTGGTGACGCTGGTAGAAGAAGCACTGTTTCGCGGCTACCTTCAGGGCGGTCTCAGCCGCCACTTCAAACACCTGCCTTATGGTGAAAACCTGGCACTGCTGCTCGCCTCGCTGCTGTTTGGCCTGGTGCATGTGGGTGCCGGCTGGCAATGGGTGTTACTGGCGGGCCTGGCAGGTGTCGGCTATGGTCTGGCCTACCGTTTCGGCGGGTTGGGTGCGGCCATTGCCACGCACTTCGGCTTGAACCTGCTGCATTTCGGCCTGTTCACCTATCCGATGCTGGTGGGCTGACGCAACGGTCGTTTTGCGACGCGCCGCTGATTATTGAAATAAAAATTCAATAAACCCCTGGCGATGCCGACAACAACTCAAAGCCTTGCGGATTGAAAAAGCCATGCGTAACAACCAGCCCATTACACAACGCGAACGGACCTTCCCGGCTCAGCAACGGTTGATTTCCACCACCGATGCCAAGGGCGTGATCACCTACTGCAACGACGCATTCGTCGAAATCAGTGGGTTTTCCCGCGAGGAACTGATCCGTGCGCCGCATAACCTGGTCCGTCACCCCGACGTACCGTCTGCGGTGTTCGCGCACATGTGGGGCACATTGAAACAAGGCTTGCCATGGATGGGCATTGTCAAGAATCGCTGCAAGACCGGTGACCACTACTGGGTTAACGCCTACGTCACACCGGTGTTCGAAGGCAACCAGGTGATCGGTTACGAGTCGGTGCGGGTCAAACCCACCGCCGAACAGATCCAGCGTGCCGAAGCGCTCTACCAACGCATCAACCAGGGCAAGTCAGCAATTCCGTCCTCTGATAAATGGCTGCCGATCCTGCAGGACTGGCTGCCATTCATTCTGGTCAGCCAGTTGAGCTTCATGATCGGTGCCACCCTGAACTCTCACTGGGGCTTTGCCCTGGCCGCCGGTCTTTCGGTGCCATTGGGCCTGCTGGGGTTGAGCTGGCAACAGCGCGGTCTCAAGCGCTTGCTGCGCCTGGCCGAGCAGACCACGTCCGACCCGCTGATCGCGCAGATGTACACCGACAGTCGCGGCGCTCAGGCGCGTCTGGAGATGTCGATCCTCAGTCAGGAAGCCCGCCTGAAAACCTGCCTGACCCGTCTGCAGGACACCGCCGAGCACCTGAGCGACCAAGCGAAGCAGTCCGACACCCTGGCCCACAGCAGCTCCACCGGCCTGGAACGTCAGCGCGTCGAAACCGAACAAGTGGCCACCGCCGTCAATCAGATGGCCGCCACTACGCAAGAAGTCGCCAGCCACGTGCAACGCACGGCGGACGCGACTCAGGAAGCCAATCGCCTGACCGGACGCGGCCGTGACATTGCCGGGGAAACCCGCGAAGCCATTCAGCGCCTGTCGGTAGTGGTCGGCGAAACCGGTCTGACCGTGACGCAACTGGCCAAGGACAGTGATGAAATCGGCGGCGTGGTCGACGTGATCAAAGGCATCGCCGACCAGACCAACCTGCTGGCGTTGAACGCCGCCATCGAAGCAGCGCGGGCCGGTGAAATGGGTCGCGGTTTTGCGGTGGTGGCCGACGAGGTTCGTCAATTGGCGCAGCGCACCAGCGAGTCCACCGGGCAAATTCACGCCCTGATCGCCAAGCTCCAGCAAACCGCCAGCACTGCCGTGCAAACCATGGAAGCCGGGCATCGCCAGGCGGAAGAAGGTGTGGCGCGGGTGCTCGAAGCGGATCAGGCGCTGATCGGGATCAGCGAAGCGGTGGCGCACATCACCGACATGACCACGCAGATCGCAGCCGCGACCGAAGAGCAAAGCTCGGTGGCTGAAGAAATCAGCCGCAACATCAGCAACATCTCGCAACTGGCTGACCAGACGTCGGAACAGGCGCAGCACTCGGCGTTGTTGAGTGAAGAGCTGACGAAGACGGCGAATACCCAGTATTCGCTGGTGGAGCGGTTTAACCGCTGACAGTTGCTGGAGAGACAAAAACCCGGACAGTGAAAGCTTCCGGGTTTTTTCTTGCCAATCTGAAAGTGATGTTGCCTGTCAGGGCCTCTTCGCGGACAAGCCCCACAGGGTTATGCATTGATCTCAAAATCGAGCAACACCACCTATCACTGTGGGAGCGGACTTGCCCGCGATGAGGCCCTGACTGACGACGCACATCTCACTGCAGGAATTCGGCAACCTTGCCCGCCGCCGAAGCCAAATGCTGTTCATGGGTAAACCCCGAAGCCTTCAACGGCTTCAAATCATGATCCCCCGCCACCAACCAAAACACCTCGATACTCGGTGACAACGCGTAAGCCTCGACCGCCTCACGATTGCCCAAGGCATCGCGCTCGCCCTGCACAATCAACGTCCGCGTCTTCAGTGCCGCCAGGTGCTCGACCCTCGGTTTCTCCGGTTTGCCGACGGCATAAAACGGATAACCGAGGCACACCAGCGCATCCGCGCCCAATTCATCCGCCAGCAGACTGGCCATCCGCCCGCCCATGGACTTGCCGCCCATGGCCACACGCCCAGTGACATGACGTCGCACCACGGCGTACACCTCACGCCAGTATTCCAGCAATTTCGGCGCCGGGTTCGGTGGACGTTTACCGCCATCAATACGCCGTTGCGCCATATACGCGAACTCGAATCGCACCACGTTGACGCCCTGCGCAGCAAGGCGCGCAGCCATGTCATTCATCCAGGCGCTGTCCATCGGTGCCCCGGCGCCATGTGCAAGAATCAGCGTTACCGGCTCAACCGAAACCGTCGAAGCAGCCTCGTTCCACAGCCATCCATGATCCCGCACACACCGCGCCCATTGATCCCCGTCAATACTGGCCTTGTGCTCTTTGTCCATGCTTGCCTCGCTTTTAGTCTGCCTATAACTCCAGGCGAAGGAAGCGTCTGCCTTGCGCGGCTTACTCGCAAAGACGGGCCTTCACTTCGGCTGAACCGTGGATGGGGAACCATGAACACTTCTATCAGTACCGCCTACAACTACAAGGTGGTCCGCCAATTCGCCATTATGACGGTGGTGTGGGGCATCGTCGGCATGGGGCTCGGGGTTTTTCTCGCGGCTCAATTGGTCTGGCCTGAACTCAACTTCAATTTGCCGTGGACCAGTTTCGGCCGCTTGCGCCCACTGCACACCAACGCGGTGATCTTCGCGTTCGGCGGTTGCGCCCTGTTCGCCAGTTCGTTCTATTCGGTGCAACGCACCTGCCAGACCCAACTGTTTGCACCAAAAATCGCCGCGTTCTGCTTCTGGGGCTGGCAAGTAGTGATTCTGCTGGCTGCCATCAGCCTGCCGCTGGGTTACACCAGCTCCAAGGAATACGCCGAACTGGAATGGCCGATCGATATCCTGATCACCATCGTCTGGGTCGCCTACGCCATCGTGTTCTTCGGCACATTGGCCAAGCGCAAGACCAAGCACATCTACGTCGGCAACTGGTTCTTCGGTGCGTTCATCATCACCGTGGCCATCCTGCACATCGTCAACAACCTTGAACTGCCGGTGAGTTTCACCAAGTCCTACTCGGTGTACGCCGGTGCGACCGATGCCATGGTTCAGTGGTGGTACGGGCACAACGCCGTAGGCTTTTTCCTCACCGCTGGCTTCCTCGGGATGATGTACTACTTCGTGCCGAAACAGGCCGAGCGTCCGGTGTATTCCTATCGCTTGTCCATCGTGCACTTCTGGGCGCTGATCACCCTGTACATCTGGGCCGGTCCGCACCACTTGCACTACACCGCGCTGCCGGACTGGGCGCAGTCGCTGGGCATGGTGATGTCGTTGATCCTGCTGGCGCCAAGCTGGGGCGGCATGATCAACGGGATGATGACGCTCTCGGGGGCCTGGCATAAGTTGCGTAGCGACCCGATCCTGCGCTTCCTTGTGGTCTCCCTGGCGTTCTACGGCATGTCGACCTTCGAAGGTCCGATGATGGCGATCAAAACCGTCAACGCCCTCTCCCACTACACCGACTGGACCATCGGCCACGTGCACGCCGGTGCACTCGGCTGGGTGGCGATGATTTCCATTGGCGCGCTGTACCACATGATCCCGAAAATCTTCGGTCGCCCGCAGATGCACAGCATCGGCCTGATCAACGCGCACTTCTGGCTCGCCACCATCGGCACCGTGCTGTACATCGCCTCGATGTGGGTCAACGGCATCGCCCAGGGCCTCATGTGGCGCGCAGTCAACGAAGACGGCACGCTGACCTACTCCTTCGTCGAAACCCTGGTGGCCAGCCACCCAGGCTTCGTCGTGCGACTGGTGGGCGGTGCGATCTTCCTCAGCGGCATGTTCCTGATGGCTTACAACACCTGGCGCACCGTGCGGGCCTCGCAGCCTGCCGAAGTCGCCGCTGCCGCGCAGATGGCCTGAGGAGTCCGCCATGAAACACGAAACAATCGAGAAAAACGTCGGCCTGCTGATGCTGCTGATGGTCCTGGCCGTGAGCATCGGCGGTCTGACGCAGATCGTCCCGCTGTTCTTCCAGGACGTGACCAATAAACCGGTGGAAGGCATGAAGCCCTACACCGCGCTGCAACTGGAAGGTCGCGACATTTACATCCGCGAAGGCTGCGTCGGCTGCCACTCGCAGATGATCCGGCCGTTCCGCGCCGAGACCGAACGCTACGGTCACTACTCGGTGGCCGGTGAGAGCGTCTGGGATCACCCGTTCCTCTGGGGCTCGAAACGTACCGGGCCGGACCTGGCACGGGTCGGCGGCCGTTACTCGGAAGACTGGCACCGCGCGCATTTGTACAACCCGCGCAACGTGGTGCCGGAATCGAAGATGCCGGCCTATCCATGGCTGGTGGCCAATCAGCTCGACAGCAGCCACACCGAAGGCAAGATCAAGGCGATGCGCACCTTGGGCGTGCCGTACACCGACGACGACATCGCAGGCAGCGTCGAATCGCTCAAGGGCAAGACCGAAATGGACGCACTGGTCGCCTACCTGCAAGTGCTCGGCACTGCCATCAAGAGCAAGAGGTGAGCCATGCCCATTTCTTTTATAGAGAGCGAGATGAGCAGTGGAATGATCCGCGGCCTCGGCACGGTCGTGGTGTTTGTGGCCTTCGTCGGCCTCGCGTTGTGGGTGTTCAGTAGCAAGCGCAGCCCAGACTTCGCTGAGGCAAGAATGCTGCCGTTCGCCGACGAGTTGAAACCCGACGACGCCAACACCCAAGAACCTGAAACAAGGAGTACCCGGTCATGACCACTTTCTGGAGTACGTGGATCTGCGTACTGACCATCGGCAGCCTGATCGGCCTGACCTGGCTGCTGATCGGCACCCGCAAGGGCGAAACCAAGGGCAGCGTCGACCAGACCATGGGCCACAGCTTCGACGGCATCGAGGAGTACGACAATCCATTGCCGCAGTGGTGGTTCATGCTGTTCGCCGGCACGCTGGTGTTCGCCGTGGGTTATCTGGTCCTGTATCCGGGCCTGGGCAACTGGAAAGGCGTCCTGCCGGGTTACGAGGACGGCTGGACCGGCGTCCACGAATGGGAAAAGGAGATGAACAAGGCCGATGCGAAGTTCGGACCGATCTTCGCCAAATTTGCCGCCATGCCCTTGGAAGAAGTGGCCAAGGACCCGCAAGCGCTGAAAATGGGCGGCCGCCTGTTCGCGTCGAACTGCTCGGTGTGCCACGGCTCGGATGCCAAGGGCGCTTTCGGCTTCCCGAACCTGGCCGACAGCAACTGGCGCTGGGGCGGCGACGCCGAGATGATCAAGACCACGATCATGGGTGGGCGCATGGCGGCCATGCCGGCCTGGGGTGAAATCCTCGGTGACGCCGGCGTGAAAAACGTGGCCGCGTATGTGCGTCATGAACTGGCCGGCCTGCCATTGCCGGCGGACGACACCGCCGACCTGCACGCCGGACAGCAAGTGTTCAGCACCACCTGCGTAGCCTGTCATGGGGCAAACGGCCAGGGCACTGAAGCCATGGGAGCGCCGAATCTGACGCAACCGGCCGGATTTATCTACGGTACAAGCCTGGCGCAACTGCAACAAACCATTCGTCATGGCCGCCAGGGCCATATGCCGGCGCAGAACGAACTGCTCGGCAACGATAAGGTGCAACTGCTGGCCGCTTATGTGTACAGCCTGTCCCACGGTCTGAATACAGAGCGTTTGCAGGCGAAAGGCAAAAGCGAATAATTCTTGACCGTTCTGCTGCCGCATTCTTCCCGGATGCGGCAGTACCCTGCCCCTTTGCGACCCATTGTCGCACCCTCCGATAGTCCGCCTTTCGGTCCACTCGATTCGGGTCTAAGCTTGCCCCCATGCGGACTGGCTTGAGCCGGTTCCAGGTCGACCCGACCCGATGTGTTCAACGAATCTGCTCGATGACAAGCCGCAAAGGCTGGTAGATACCGGCTGTCGTGCCAATTGCCATCGGTCACCCGATCGTTGCGTTTGAACACACCCCGTTACAACTGACCTGACCCTCTCATCATTTTCGTTCGCTGCGACATTTTGTCCGAGGGCGATTTTGTCCTTACGCGGCGCATGGAAAGGCCGCAGAATCAGCTTTTGAAAGCATTGACCCAGGTCATGGCGCGTTGCAATGACCCCCTGCTTTCTCCATACTTGCGGCCGATTTTTACTCCTAATAAAACACCCAAACCGTGGAACCTTAGAATGAGCACAGCAATCAGTCCGACTGCTTATAACTATAAGGTAGTCCGCCAGTTCGCCATCATGACGGTGGTCTGGGGGATCCTTGGCATGGGGCTCGGTGTCTTCATCGCCTCGCAACTGGTCTGGCCGGAGTTGAACTTCGGTCTGCCGTGGACGAGCTTTGGACGCCTGCGCCCGCTGCACACAAACCTGGTGATTTTCGCCTTCGGTGGTTGTGCACTGTTTGCCACTTCTTATTACGTCGTGCAGCGAACCTGCCAAACGCGACTGATTTCCGACAGCCTCGCGGCCTTCACCTTCTGGGGTTGGCAAGCGGTGATCGTCGGCGCCATCGTTACCTTGCCGCTGGGTTACACCACCACCAAGGAATACGCTGAGCTGGAATGGCCCCTGGCTATTCTGCTGGCCATCGTCTGGGTTACCTACGGTCTGGTGTTCTTCGGCACCATCACCAAGCGCAAGACCAAGCACATCTATGTGGGCAACTGGTTCTACGGTGCCTTCATCGTCGTGACGGCGATGTTGCACATCGTCAACCACGCCTCGCTGCCGGTCAGTTTCTTCAAGTCCTACTCGGTCTACGCCGGTGCAACGGATGCGATGATCCAGTGGTGGTACGGCCACAACGCCGTAGGTTTCTTCCTGACCACCGGCTTCCTCGGGATGATGTACTACTTCGTTCCGAAGCAGGCCGAGCGTCCGATCTACTCCTATCGCTTGTCCATCGTGCACTTCTGGGCGCTGATCACCCTGTACATCTGGGCCGGTCCGCACCACCTGCACTACACCGCGCTGCCGGACTGGGCGCAGTCGCTGGGCATGGCCATGTCGATCATCCTGCTGGCACCGAGCTGGGGCGGCATGATCAACGGCATGATGACCCTGTCGGGCGCCTGGCATAAGCTGCGCACCGACCCGATCCTGCGCTTCCTCGTGGTCTCGCTGGCGTTCTACGGCATGTCGACCTTCGAAGGCCCGATGATGGCGATCAAGACCGTCAACTCGCTGTCGCACTACACCGACTGGACCATCGGCCACGTACACGCCGGCGCTCTTGGCTGGGTAGCGATGATCTCGATCGGCGCGATCTACCACATGATCCCGAAACTGTTCGGTCGCGCGCAGATGCACAGCATCGGCCTGATCAACGCGCACTTCTGGCTCGCGACCATCGGGACCGTGTTGTACATCGCTTCGATGTGGGTCAACGGCATCACCCAGGGTCTGATGTGGCGTGCAATCAACGACGACGGCACCCTCACCTACTCGTTCGTCGAAGCGCTGCAAGCCAGCCACCCTGGTTTCATCGTTCGCGCCCTGGGCGGTGCGTTCTTTGCCAGCGGCATGCTGTTCATGGCCTACAACGTATGGCGTACCGTACGTGCCTCGAACCCGGCCGAAGCTGAAGCCGCCGAACAGATTGCTGTAGTTGGAGCTCACTGATGAAGCATGAAGCAGTCGAGAAGAACATTGGCCTGCTGGCCTTCTTCATGGTTATCGCCGTCAGCATCGGCGGCCTGACCCAGATCGTTCCGCTGTTTTTCCAGGATGTCACCAACAAGCCGGTCGAAGGCATGAAGCCGCGCACCGCCCTTGAACTGGAAGGACGCGACATCTACATCGCCAACGGTTGTGTCAGCTGCCACTCGCAGATGATCCGCCCGTTCCGTGCTGAAACCGAACGTTACGGCCACTACTCGGTTGCCGGTGAAAGCGTCTGGGACCACCCGTTCCTGTGGGGTTCCAAGCGTACCGGTCCGGACCTGGCCCGTGTCGGCGGTCGTTACTCCGATGACTGGCAGCGTGCGCATTTGTACAACCCGCGCAACGTAGTGCCGGAGTCGAAAATGCCGGCCTACCCGTTCCTCGTGGAAAACAAGCTCGACGGCAAAGACACCGCCAAGAAAATGGAAGTCTTGCGCACGCTCGGCGTCCCTTACACCGACGAAGACATCGCCGGCGCCAAGGATGCTGTGAAGGGCAAAACCGAAATGGACGCGCTGGTGGCCTATCTGCAAGGCCTGGGCACCATCATCAAAAGCAAACGGTGATTTAGATGGATATCGGGATGATTCGTGGCCTGGGCACCGTTGTTGTGATGGTGGCCTTCATCGGTCTGGCGTTGTGGGTGTTCAGCCCCAAGCGCAAGTCGGAGTTTGAAGACGCGACCTTGCTGCCTTTCGCGGATGATCCCGAAGCCATCAAGCACGTCGAGCAAGCTTCTAGGAGTAACAAAGAATGACTACGTTCTGGAGTCTGTACGTCACAGTCCTCAGTCTCGGCACGATCTTCGCCCTGACCTGGCTGCTGCTGTCCACCCGCAAGGGCCAGCGCGCCGAGCAGACGGAAGAAACGGTTGGCCACTCCTTCGACGGGATCGAGGAGTACGACAACCCACTGCCAAAATGGTGGTTCATGCTGTTCGTGGGCACCATCATCTTCGCCCTCGGTTACCTGGTGCTGTACCCGGGCCTGGGCAACTGGAAAGGCCTGCTGCCGGGTTACAACTACCTGGATAACGAGAAGCAGACCGCGTTCGCCAACGGCCAGAGTGGCTGGACCGGCGTTCACGAATGGGAAAAGGAAATGGCCAAATCGGACGCCAAGTTCGGTCCGATCTTCGCCAAATTTGCTTCCATGCCGATCGAAGAAGTCGCCAAGGACCCGCAAGCCCTGAAGATGGGTGGCCGTTTGTTCGCCTCCAACTGCTCGGTTTGCCACGGGTCCGACGCCAAGGGCGCCTACGGCTTCCCGAACCTGACCGACGCCGATTGGCGCTGGGGGGGCGAAGCGGAAACCATCAAGACCACCATCATGGGCGGTCGTCACGCGGTGATGCCTGCGTGGGCTGAAGTGATCGGCGAACAAGGCGTTGCGGACGTTGCCGCATTCGTGTTGACCAACCTCGATGGCCGCAAGCTGCCGGAAGGCACCAAGGCCGACCCGGTTGCCGGGCAGAAACTGTTCGCCGCCAACTGCGTGGCATGCCACGGTCCTGAAGGTAAAGGCACCCCAGCCATGGGCGCGCCTAACCTGACTCACCCGGCAGCGTTCATCTACGGTTCGAGCTTCGCTCAACTGCAGCAGACCATCCGTTACGGCCGTCAGGGCCAGATGCCTGCGCAAGAACAGCTGCAAGGCAACGACAAGGTTCACCTGCTGGCCGCTTACGTCTACAGCTTGTCTCACGGTGAGAAGGCTCCGGCGCAAGACGCTCAGTAAGGCAAACGCCTGATGCAAAAAAAGGCCCCGCCAGTGAGAACTGGCGGGGCCTTTTTTATGGGCGACTGGTCCGCTTTGATGTCGCCGGCACTGTCGCTATCAGTTCACGTTTTTGCCACTGGTTGTTGTCGACCGCATAGACGTGCAGGTTTTTACGATCCTCGGAAAAACTGGCGATCAGATAAGTCTGCTGGGATGCGCTGCCGCTGATGAAACCGGGCACACTGCTCGTGTACCACATGGAGCCGCCACTCCCATGAAGATGACCGGCGAACATTGCAGTCACTTCATATTTATCGATCATATCCCTGAGGCGTTTTTCCTGACTCCAGTCGCCCATGAAATCGTTGGGTTTATGCAGGTTCAGGAGAATGATTTTCCCCTGCGCGCGTGCCTGCTCAAGGTCACGCTCAAGCCAATCGAGTGCCGGAGTAATTTCAAAAACCGTCGGACTGAAAAGGGTGCCCGAAGAGAAGCTCACCGAGTAAGTCGGCTCGTTATGTAACTGCACCAGGTGCACATCGCCATATTGCCTGGAGTATGCAAGGCTGCCGTAATAAATGGTGCTCGGCCATGAAGCTCGTGCCGCCAAATCCATACTGCCGACCTTTCCCCAATAACGTTTCTTCAGATCTTCAATGCTTCCAGCGGCGCAATTATTCAGAAAACAATCATTCACGTTATTTTGATAATCATGATTACCCAACCCGTAGTCATAAACCCCTTGAAGTTTTGCATCCAGCGTCTGCTGGACATAGGAACGCTCCCCCGCATGACCAAAGGCGGTCATATCGCCATTGATCATCACGGGCACCGCCGCGCTTCCACCCTGGTCTCGCCTGAAGTCCGCAATGCTGTCGTACTGGGTTTCGATCAGCCACCTGGAGCGTTCCAACCGCTGCGAATCGGACTCCGGCAACCGGGCATCGGTGTTGTCGGTCCAGGGAAACTGCGGGTCAGAAGCGAACACTATATGCCGTGGCGTTTGCGCCGACGAAGCCCCATACACATTAGGAACTGCCCAGACACTGACCAGTAACACCCACAATCGCCATCCTTTGCTTATTTGCATAATGCCTTTTCCTTAATACTTAATAGTGAGTACAACCCTAAAAATCCATTTAAAAAACCCACCTGCAAAAAGCAAACTACAACAGCACTTACTCAACACCAACAAATAACATATTTAGAATCACGAAACATAAACTTTAAAAAACAAACTTACTTGTAGAGCCAATCAAACCAACCCGTCTAAATCTTTCCGGACTTTCAATACAACCACCACTTTAATGGAAATGGATCTCTATGAAGTTATATACACTACCCACCGCATTGATCCTGACGCTCGCTGTAACGGCCACCTCTTCAATGGCCTCTGACTTCGCCCCGCGACATATCGTATTTGCTTCGAACCCCAAGTTCCCCTCAACTGAAAAGTCCGAAAAAGGAGAAGTTGAATCCGCCTCAAACAAGGAAGAACGTTCACGGAGGCTGATCGACGCGCAGTACACCAGCATCGCTGACTTTCGCAAGCAATCGGGAGGCGCCGCTGCCGTTCCCGTCATGATCAACGGCAAACCGTTGGCGCCGGTGACGAACACCGAGCAGCTATACTCGACAAGTCAATTGATCTGAATCATGTTTTGTTACATCTGCTACACCATTCATGATTTTTCCCCAACGCGACCAAAGGTCGCACCCTTGAGCTAGAGCGACAGGCGTATCATTGCGCCACTGCAACACCTCTTTTTGACCGCGGTCGGCATGCACTGACCGAGGCATTTTTCCACTGCCGTGGGATGCAACCGATGAGCAACCAGATTCCGGTACACGACGTTACCCCGCCTGCCAAGAACGCGAATAACAGCGTCGACCTCTACGCCTCTCGAGAAAAGATCTACACCCGCGCCTTCACTGGCCTGTTCCGCAATCTGCGGATGATGGGCGGCGCATTTTTGTTTCTGTTGTATTTCGGCACGGTCTGGCTGAACTGGGGCGGTCATCAAGCCGTCTGGTGGAACCTGCCGGAGCGTAAATTCTTTATTTTTGGCGCAACGTTCTGGCCTCAGGATTTCATCCTGCTCTCGGGCATTTTGATTGTCAGCGCGTTCGGCCTGTTCTTCATTACCGTGTACGCCGGTCGCGTCTGGTGCGGCTATACCTGCCCGCAGAGCGTCTGGACGTGGATTTTCATGTGGTGCGAGAAGGTCACCGAAGGCGACCGCAACCAGCGCATCAAGCTCGACAAGACGCCGATGAGCGCCAACAAGTTCCTGCGTAAACTCAGCAAACACTCGATGTGGCTGCTGATCGGCTTCGCCACCGGCATGACCTTCGTCGGTTATTTCTCGCCGATCCGCGAGCTGACCATCGACTTCTTCACCGGCGAAGCCGATGGCTGGTCGTATTTCTGGGTCGGTTTCTTCACCCTCGCCACCTACGGCAATGCCGGTTGGTTGCGCGAGCAAGTGTGCATTTACATGTGCCCGTACGCGCGCTTCCAGAGTGTGATGTTCGACAAGGACACGCTGATCGTCTCCTACGATCCGCGTCGTGGTGAAGCCCCTGGCCCGCGCAAGAAGGGCGTCGACTACAAGGCGCAAGGCCTGGGTGATTGCATCGACTGCACCATGTGCGTCCAGGTCTGCCCGACCGGCATCGACATCCGAGACGGCCTGCAAATCGAATGCATCGGTTGCGCTGCGTGCATCGATGCCTGCGACAGCATCATGGACAAAATGGATTACCCGCGCGGCCTGATCAGCTACACCACCGAGCACAACCTGTCCGGGCAAAAAACCCATAAACTGCGCCCGCGCCTGATCGGCTATGCCGCCGTGTTGCTGGCGATGATGGGCTTGCTGGCGGCGGCGTTCTTCATGCGTTCGCTGGTCGGTTTCGACGTCAGCAAGGACCGCGTGCTGTACCGCGAGAACGCCGAAGGCCGGATCGAAAACGTCTACAGCCTGAAGATCATGAACAAGGATCAGCGCGACCACACCTACGTGCTGGAAGCCGCTGGCCTGCCGGATCTCAAGCTGCAAGGCAAACGCGAGATCAAGGTCGCCGCCGGCGAGATTTTCAGCCAGCCGGTGGAACTGTCCATCGCCCCGGAAAAACTGCCATCGAGCACCAACGAGGTGAAATTCATCCTCAAGGATGCCGATGACGAGAGCATCCACGTTGAAGCCAAGAGCCGGTTCATCGGCCCACAAATTCGTTGAGAGAAGTGATCATGCCCGCAGCAAACGCCGCAAGTCCCTGGTACAAGCACCTTTGGCCGTGGATCATCATTGCCATTCTGGCCTGCTCGGTGACCCTGACCTTGTCCATGGTGACCATCGCGGTGAACAACCCGGACAACCTGGTCAACGACAACTACTACGAGGCCGGCAAAGGCATCAACCGCTCCCTCGACCGTGAACTGCTGGCGCAGACCCTGCTGTTGCGCGCCAGCGTGCACCTGGATGACGTGACCGGCGAAGTCGACCTGCGCCTGAGCGGCAACAGCCAACCAAAAACCCTCGAACTGAACCTGATCTCGCCGACCCAGCCCGAGAAGGATCGCAAGATCACCCTCGCCCAAAGCGAAACCGAACAGGGCCGCTACATCGGCCAGTTGAGCGACAAGGTTGAAGGTCGTCGCTTTGTCGAACTGCTGGGTGTGCAGGACGACAAGACCTGGCGCATGTTCGAAGAAGAACAGGTCAGCCATGACAAGGATCTGCTGCTGGGTGATGAACCGCTGCAGGGCGCGGAAGACCTGAAAAAGTAAAAAGCTGCGCTTCGCGCATTCGCGAGCAAGCCCGCTCCCACAGTGGATCGTTTGGTGTACACAAAATTTGTGCATGACACAGATCAAATGTGGGAGCGGGCTTGCTCGCGAAGAGGCCCTACCTGACGATAAGATTTCGCGGTACCAGTGAATATCTAATGACCACTCCTACCCCCTGCTACCACTGCGCCCTGCCCGTCCCGGCCGGCAGCCGCTTCACCGCTGCCGTCCTCGGTGAAACCCGTGAGTTCTGCTGCCCGGGTTGTCAGGCGGTGGCTGAAGCGATTGTCGCCGGTGGGCTGGAAAGCTATTACCAGCACCGCAGCGAAGCCTCGGCCAACCCCGCCGCGTTGCCGGTGCAGTTGGTGGACGAACTGGCGCTGTACGATCGCGCCGACGTGCAAAAACCCTTCGTCCGCCACGATGGCGAACTCGCCGAAACCACGCTGCTGATGGAAGGCATCAGTTGCGCGGCCTGTGGCTGGTTGATCGAGAAACACTTGCGCGGTTTGCCGGCGGTGGCCGAAGCGCGCCTCAACCTGTCAAACCATCGCCTGCACGTGCGCTGGGCCGATGCGCAACTGCCGCTGAGCCAGGTGCTCAGCGAGTTACGCCACATCGGTTATGCCGCTCATCCCTATCAAGCCGACCGCGCCAGCGAACAACTGGCCAGCGAAAACCGCCTGGCCCTGCGCCAACTCGGGGTCGCCGGGCTGCTGTGGTTCCAGGCGATGATGGCGACCATGGCCACCTGGCCGGAATTCAACATCGACCTCAGCCCGGAGCTGCACACCATCCTGCGCTGGGTCGCGCTGTTCCTCACCACGCCCATCGTGTTCTATAGCTGCGCGCCGTTTTTCAAAGGGGCGATGCGCGACTTGCGCACCCGCCACCTGACCATGGACGTCTCGGTGTCGCTGGCGATTGGCAGCGCCTATATCGCCGGGATCTGGACCTCGATCACCGGCGTCGGCGAGTTGTATTTCGATGCCGTCGGCATGTTTGCGTTGTTCCTGCTGGCCGGACGCTATCTGGAGCGGCGCGCCCGCGAACGCACTGCCGCCGCCACCGCACAGCTGGTCAATCTGCTGCCGGCCTCGTGTTTGCGCCTGAGCGCCGACGGTCAGAGTGAGCGGATCCTGCTCAGCGAACTGCGCGTCGGCGATCAAGTGCTGGTGCATCCCGGCGCGATCCTGCCGGCCGACGGCAAGATCCTCGACGGCCAGTCGAGCATCGACGAATCCCTGCTCACCGGCGAATACCTGCCACAGCCGCGAACGTTGGGCGATGCTGTCACCGCCGGCACCCTGAACGTCGAAGGCGCATTGACCGTGGAAGTCCTGGCGCTGGGCCAGGACACGCGCCTGTCTGCCATCGTCCGCCTGCTCGACCGCGCCCAGGCCGAGAAGCCACGACTGGCGGAAATCGCCGACCGCGCCGCGCAATGGTTCCTGTTGCTGACGCTGATCGCCTCCGCCTGTATTGGCGTGCTTTGGTGGGAGCTGGATTCATCGCGGGCCTTCTGGATCGTGTTGGCGATGCTGGTCGCAACCTGCCCATGCGCCCTGTCGCTCGCGACGCCAACCGCGCTCACCGCCGCCACCGGCACCCTGCACAAGCTCGGTCTTCTGTTGACCCGCGGCCATGTGCTGGAGGGCCTGAACCAGATCGACACGGTGATCTTCGACAAGACCGGCACCCTCACCGAAGGGCGCCTGGCGCTGCGCTCGATCCGCCCCCTCGGCGCACTCGACAGCGATCAATGTCTGAGCCTCGCCGCCGCCCTCGAAAACCGTTCCGAACACCCTATCGCCCGTGCGTTTGGCCGCGCGCCTCTGGCTGCCGAAGAAGTCCATAGCACACCGGGACTGGGCCTTGAAGGGGTGGTCGGCGAACAGCGTTTGCGCATCGGCCAACCGGGTTTTGTCTGCGAGCTCAGTGGCGCCGCCGTACCGCTGATGCCAGATGAAGCCGGCCAATGGCTGCTGCTCGGCGACCCCGCCGGACCGCTGGCGTGGTTCGTCCTCGACGACCGTTTGCGCGCCGATGCACCCGCGTTACTGGAAGCCTGCCGGGCGCGCGGCTGGCGCACATTGCTGCTGTCGGGCGACAGCTCGCCGATGGTCGCCAGCGTCGCCGCTGAACTGGGCATCGACGAGGCCCGTGGCGGTTTGCGTCCGGACGACAAATTGCAGGTCCTGCAACAGCTGCACAAGGAAGGTCGCAAGGTGTTGATGCTCGGTGACGGCGTGAATGACGTGCCGGTGCTGGCCACCGCCGACATCAGCGTCGCCATGGGTTCGGCCACCGATCTGGCGAAAACCAGCGCGGATGCGGTGCTGCTGTCCAACCGTCTCGACGCGCTGGTGCAAGCGTTCAGCCTCGCTCGGCGCACCCGTCGGGTCATCATCGAGAACCTGTTGTGGGCCGGGCTGTACAATGGCCTCATGTTGCCGTTCGCCGCCCTCGGCTGGATCACGCCGGTGTGGGCAGCGGTCGGCATGTCCATCAGTTCGTTGACCGTGGTGCTGAACGCCCTGCGCCTGACTCGCCTGCCGAGCGCGCCGGCCGCCAGCGCCACGCCACAAACCCGCCCGCTGCCGGCCTGAGCCGCGCGGGCATGGAGTCTCACCATGCCAGCTCTCTACGTGATGATCCCGGCCGCGCTGCTGATCGTGGCCATCGCGGTCTACATCTTCTTCTGGGCGGTCGACAGCGGTCAGTACGACGACCTCGACGGCCCGGCCCACAGCATCCTGTTCGACGACCAGGACCCAAACCACACCGCAGCGGTCGACGAGGCCAGCGGCCATCCGGCCAAACCGGACGACAAGGCGCCCCCGCATGTTTGAGCTTGCGCCACTGCTGGTGTCGGCGGTGATCCTCGGCCTGCTCGGCGGCGGCCATTGCCTGGGCATGTGCGGCGGTTTGATGGGCGCGTTGACCCTGGCGATTCCCAAAGAGCAACGCAGCCGCCGGTTTCGATTACTGCTGGCCTACAACCTCGGGCGAATTCTCAGCTACGCCACGGCAGGTCTGCTGATCGGCCTGGCGGGCTGGGCGGTGGCGAACAGCCCGGCGGCGATGTTCATGCGCCTCCTCGCCGGACTGCTGCTGATTGCCATGGGCCTTTATCTCGCCGGTTGGTGGAGCGGCCTGACCCGCATCGAAAGCCTCGGTCGCGGTCTGTGGCGGCACATCCAGCCAATCGCAAATAAACTACTGCCGGTGTCGAGCCTGCCACGCGCGTTGTTGCTGGGCGCGCTCTGGGGCTGGCTGCCGTGCGGGCTGGTTTACAGCACGCTGCTGTGGTCGGCGAGCCAGGGCAATGCGCTGGACAGTGCATTACTGATGCTCGCGTTCGGACTGGGCACCTGGCCGGTGTTGCTCGCCACGGGGCTGGCAGCCGAGCGCGTTACGGCGCTGTTGCGCAAACGGTATGTGCGGATGACGGGGGGCTTGCTGGTGATGTTGTTTGGCATCTGGACTTTGCCGGGGCCGCATCAGCATTGGCTCATGGGGCATTAGATCGGCGGCGCGCCCACAGGGAGAATGCATTTCAATGTGGGAATGAGCCTGCTCGCGAAGAGGCCAGCACTGACCACACGAATCCTGACCGTTGATGCAAATCAAGATGCCCCATCGCCGCACCCCATAGACTTGCTGACACTGCCAGCCTATCCGGGGGAATGCCCGCATGATGCTCGACGCCATTCGTTGGGATACCGATCTGATCCGCCGTTACGACCTGGCGGGACCTCGTTACACCTCCTACCCGACAGCCGTGCAATTTGATGGGCATGTCGGCACCTTCGACCTGTTCCATGCGCTGCGCGAAAGCCGCAAGGCGCTACGTCCGTTGTCGTTGTATGTGCACGTGCCGTTCTGCGCGAACATTTGCTACTACTGCGCCTGCAACAAAGTCATCACCAAGGATCGTGGTCGCGCCCTGCCCTATTTGCAGCGCCTGGAGCAGGAAATCCAGCTGATCGCCTGCCATCTCGACCCCGCACAGAAGGTCGAGCAATTGCACTTCGGTGGCGGCACACCGACCTTTCTCAGCCATGACGAACTGCGTCAGCTGATGGCCCAACTGCGCAAAAGCTTCAACTTGCTGGATGACGATTCCGGCGACTACGGCATCGAGATCGACCCGCGCGAAGCCGATTGGTCGACCATGGGCCTGCTGCGTGAACTGGGTTTCAACCGGGTCAGCATCGGCCTGCAAGACCTCGATCCGGCCGTGCAACGCGCGGTGAATCGCCTGCAAAGCCTGGAGGAAACCCGGGCGGTGATCGACGCCGCACGGACACTGCAATTTCGCTCGATCAACATTGACCTGATCTACGGTTTGCCAAGACAGACGCCGGAGAACTTCGCCCGCACGGTCGACGAAGTGATCAACCTGCAACCGGACCGACTGTCGGTATTCAACTACGCGCACTTGCCGGAGCGCTTCTTGCCGCAACGACGAATCAACAGCGACGAATTGCCGACGCCTGCACAGAAGCTGGAAATGCTCCAGCGCACCATCGAACAGTTGACCGCCGCCGGCTACCGTTACATCGGCATGGATCACTTCGCCCTGCCCGACGATGAGCTGGCGATTGCTCAGGAAGAATCAACCCTGCAACGCAACTTCCAGGGCTACACCACTCACGGCCATTGCGATTTGATCGGCCTCGGTGTCTCGGCCATCAGCCAGATTGGTGACCTGTACTGCCAGAACAGCAGCGACCTGAATCAGTACCAAAACGCCTTGGCCAGCGCACAACTGGCCACCAACCGCGGCCTGCTGTGCAATGCCGATGACCGCCTGCGGCGAGCGGTGATTCAACAACTGATTTGCCGTTTCAGCGTGGAATTCGCCGACATCGAACAAACGTTCAACATCGACTTTCGCGGTTACTTCGGCGAACTGTGGCCACAACTGCAAAGCATGGCCGAGGACGGGCTGATCGAACTGAACAATGAACGGATCACCGTACGGCCGGCAGGCCGCTTGCTGGTGCGTTCGGTGTGCATGGTGTTTGACGCGTACCTGGAGCAGCAGAATCGCCAGCGGTTTTCGCGGGTTATCTAACGTTCCAGCAGCAGGGAAGTCGTCTTCAACACCTGCTCAGGGGTCAGGTTCGCTTGCGAAATGGCTTTGGACAGCGACAGATTGGCTGTGATCAGCCCGCCATTGAGGGTGGTGATGGTCGCTTGCAGGGCGCCGAGTTTGGCCCTGCGTTCTTCGGCGGAGAGTCGTTTGTCGGCCATCACCGCTTGCATGCGTGCGATTTTCTCGGCGATCTGCTGCTGCAATCGGCGAATCATTTTCAGGATCTGTTGAATGTTTTCCGGCAACCCGCTTTCTTCAATGTCCTTGTTGTCACCGTGGGAACTGGCGGCCTTGGTCAAACCGGCGCCGGACAACGAGACTCTGATGCCTTCGGCCACGGGCGAAGTGGCCGGGCCGATGATTGCCGAGCCATCGCCGGTCGAACCGCTGGCAGGCTCAAGCAGCGTTTGCACGCCACTGCTGCCGGGGTTGAGCACGCCGATGGTGGCCATGAAATGAATACCTTTGCGCAGAAGTGGATACCCGGTTATCGGCCGCCGATTGCGGCGCTTTACCTCAGCGCGACAAATCGGCACAGCGCTGGCCGGATAGTCTCCCCGTGAGTTACCCTTACGTCTTATGTGTGTTTTCCCACAAGGATTTAAGAAATGTCCGAGCCTGTAAAACTGCGCGCTCATAGCCAGGCCCATTGCAAGGATTGCAGCCTGGCCCCCCTCTGCTTGCCACTTTCTCTGAATCTGGAAGACATGGATGCGCTGGACGAAATCGTTAAACGCGGCCGCCCGCTGAAGAAAGGCGAGTTCCTGTTCCGTCAGGGCGACGTTTTCGACTCCGTTTATGCAGTTCGCTCTGGCGCCCTTAAAACCTTCAGCCTCAGCGATGGCGGCGAAGAACAACTCACCGGTTTCCATCTGCCGAGCGAGCTGGTCGGCCTGTCGGGCATGGACACCGAAAAGCATCCGGTGTCGGCGCAAGCGCTGGAAACCACCTCGGTCTGCGAAATTCCGTTCGAACGCCTCGACGAACTGGCGCTGCAACTGCCACAACTGCGCCGTCAGTTGATGCGTGTGATGAGCCGCGAAATCCGCGACGATCAACAGATGATGTTGCTGCTGTCGAAAAAAACCGCCGACGAGCGCATCGCGACCTTCCTCGTCAACCTGTCGGCGCGCTTCCGCGCTCGCGGCTTCTCGGCCAACCAGTTTCGCCTGAGCATGTCGCGCAACGAAATCGGCAATTACCTGGGCCTGGCAGTGGAAACCGTGTCGCGGGTGTTCACGCGCTTCCAGCAGAACGAGCTGATCGCCGCCGAAGGCAAGGAAATCCACATCCTCGACCCGATCCAGCTCTGCGCCCTGGCCGGCGGTTCGATCGAAGGCTGATTGCGACGATGGCGGCTGAGCGAAACGCTTCAGCCGCCGTTATACTGCGACGTTTGCAGCCTGCCAGGACACCTCGACGATGGTCTTTGACTCCTTCGACATCAAATCCCTGATCCGCCCGGTGATCGACTTCCCGAAACCGGGCGTCATCTTTCGCGACATCACCCCGCTGTTCCAGTCGCCCACGGCCCTGCGCCTGGTGATGGACAGCTTTGCCCACCGTTACGTCGAGGCCGATTTCACCCACATCGGCGCGATGGATGCCCGTGGCTTCCTGATCGGTTCGGTGCTGGCCTATCAGTTGAACAAGCCGCTGGTGCTGTTCCGCAAGCAAGGCAAACTGCCGGCGGACGTGCTGGCCGAAGGTTATGCGACCGAGTACGGCGAAGCCTTCCTCGAAGTCCACGCCGACAGCTTGTGCGAAGGCGATTCCGTGGTGATGTTCGATGATTTGATCGCCACCGGCGGCACGTTGATTGCGGCGGCGAACCTGATTCGGCGCATGGGTGCGCGGGTGCATGAAGCAGCGGCGATTATCGATCTGCCGGAACTGGGCGGGTCGCAGCGCCTGGAAGACATGGGGATTCCGACGTTTTGCCTGACGCAGTTTGCGTTGACCGATAAGTAAGCGGCGCCTTCACTGACGCCATCGCTGGCAAGCCAGCTCCTACAATTTGGAGTCGTGCCGAAAACGGCACCGAACCTGTAGGAGCTTGCTTGCCGGCGATAGCGTCAGCGGCAACACCGCAACACTCAAAGCCCCATCTGCTTGCTGATGATCTCGTTCATCACTTCCCGCGTCCCGCCACCAATCGACAAGATGCGATTGTCGCGATAAAGCCGCTCCACCAGGCTTTCACGCATATACCCCAAGCCCCCCAGAATCTGCACCGCATCCGTGGTAATCCGCTCCGCGGTGTCCGTCGCGAAATTCTTCGCCATGGAAATCTCCTTGATCACACTCTGCCCCGCCGCCATTTTCGCTGCCTGACGGTAAGTGAACTCCCGGGACACCTCCAGCGCCGTGGCCATTTCCGCGAGGCGATGCTTGAGCACCTGAAACTTGCCGATGGGTTTACCGAACGCTTCGCGCTGACGGGCCCATTTCAGGCTTTCCTCCAGCGCCAGTTGCGCGGTCATGTTGGCCATCAGCGCCAGCGCCAGGCGCTCACTCTGGAAGTTACCCATGATGCAGGCGAAGCCCATGTTCTCCGCACCGATCAGATGGCCTACAGGTACGCGACAATCATCGAAGAACAACTCGGCCGTGTCCGACGCCCACCAACCCATTTTCTTCAACTGACGGCCTACGGTGAATCCTGGCGTGCCCCTCTCGATCAACAACAGGCTGATACCACCGAAACCCGGCGCCCCGGTGCGCACCGCGACGGTGTAATAATCCGCACGCACACCACTGGTGATAAAGGTCTTGCTGCCGCTGACCCGGTAGACATCGCCGTCACGCACAGCGCGGGTTTGCAGGTTGGCCACGTCGGAGCCACCGCTGGGTTCGGTGACGGCCAGGGCGCTGATCTTCTCGCCCGTCAACACCGCTGGCACGACGCGATCGCGAACCTGCGGCCTGGCCCATTTGAGGATCGGCGGCAGACCGATGTCCAGCGACCCCAACCCGGCAACCAGACCACCAGAACCGCAACGCATCAACTCCTCACTGGCGGCGATCTTGGCGAACAGATCACCTTCGTGGCTGCCGCCCAGGGCTTCGGGGTAACCGATCCCCAGAATCCCCGCCGCACCGGCCTTGAGATAGAGCTCGCGGGGAAAGCTTTCGGCTTCTTCCCACAGGTCGATGTCCGGAAGAATCTCGCGCTCGACGAAACGTCTGACGCTGTCGCGGACCAATTGGTGACTGGGGTCGAAGTATTCCTGAAAGGCAGGCATCGGCGAACTCCACTGAAGGTTCAGCGAAGTTAACCGAGCGCTTGCTTGGTTTTCAACAGGAATGTGTGAATCGGATAGATCGAGGTGTCTGGATCGCCGGCAAGCCGGCTCCTACAGGGATAGAGTTGTGCTGAAAATGTGCAGCCACCCCCGATTCTGTAGGAGCTGGCTTGCCAGCGATGGCGCCAGGCTGAACGCTACAGCGCGATCGGCTTACGCCCCGCAAACGAATGCGCCAACGTCCCGCCATCCACCAACTCCAGCTCACCTCCCAACGGCACACCGTGGGCAATACGCGAAGCGATCAGGCCTTTGTTGCTGAGTAACTGGGCGATGTAATGCGCCGTGGCTTCACCCTCGACCGTCGGGTTGGTCGCGAGGATGACCTCGGCAAAGGTGCCCGCTTCTTCGATCCGCGCCAGCAATTGCGGAATCCCGATGGCTTCCGGACCAAGCCCGTCGAGCGGCGACAGATGGCCCTTGAGCACGAAGTAACGACCGCGAAAACCGGTCTGCTCCACTGCGTAAACGTCCATCGGGCCTTCAACCACGCACAGCAAGGTATCGTCGCGGCGGTTATCGGCGCATTGAGGACACAGGTCGTCTTCGGTCAGCGTGCGGCACAACCGGCAGTGGCCCACCCCTTCCATGGCCTGGCTGAGCGCCAGGGCCAGTCGCGAGCCACCGCTGCGATCACGCTCGAGCAGCTGCAACGCCATGCGTTGGGCAGTTTTCTGACCCACACCTGGCAACGTTCGCAGGGCATCGATCAGTTGGCGAATCAAAGGGCTGAAGCTCATGGGGAAACGTCCGACAAAACAACGAGACGCGGTTTATACCCGCGCCTCTCTTTAGCGTCAAATACTCAGTCCTGCGCGACCCGCACCACCAGTTTGCCGAAGTTGCGTCCCTCCAGCAGACCGATGAACGCCTCGGGTGCGTTCTCAAGACCATCGACCACGTCTTCACGGAACTTCACCTTGCCATCGCGCACCCACGGCGCCATGGCGCTGACAAACTCGGGCTGACGATCGCCGTAGTCGTCGAACACGATAAAACCCTGAATCCGCACGCGCTTGGTCAGCAACGTGCGCTGCAATTGCGGCAGGCGGTCCGGGCCGGTCGGCGCTTCGCTGGCGTTGTAGGAAGCGATCAGCCCGCACAGTGGAATGCGCGCCTTGGGGTTGAGCAACGGCACCACCGCGTCGAACACCTTGCCACCGACGTTCTCGTAATAGATGTCGATGCCGTCTGGGCACGCCTGAGCCAGCTCATCGGCGAAGTTGGGGCTATGGTGGTCAATGCAGGCGTCGAAACCCAACTCATCCACCACGTAACGGCATTTCTGCGCGCCACCGGCCACGCCAACCACCCTCAGCCCCTTGATCTTGGCCACTTGCCCGACCACTGACCCCACCGCGCCAGACGCTGCCGCGACCACAAGGGTTTCCCCGGAGGTTGGCTGACCGATGTCCATCAAGCCCATGTAGGCCGTCATACCCGGCATCCCGAGCACGCCCAGCGCCATTGACGGGCTCGGCAGCCCGGACGGCACCGGAATGATATTGCGACCGTCGCTGATGCTGTGGCTCTGCCAGCCGGTGGCGCCGACGACCAGATCACCTTCGTGGAACTTGGGATTCATGGAACGCTCGACACGGCTGACAGCGCCACCGGTCATCACTTCGTCGATTTCCACCGGTGCGGCGTAGGACGGCGCGTCACTCATGCGTCCGCGCATGTAGGGATCCAGCGACAGATACAGGGTTTTGAGCAACACCTGGCCTTCGGCCAAATCTGGCAGCGCTTCCCGTTCCAGGCGGAAATTCTCCGGCGTCGGCGCACCTACGGGGCGGGACGCGAGGACGATACGTTGGTTGAGGGTCAATGCTTCTGGCATGTGAGCGTCTCCTTTGATCGATGAATTCAGCGGTATAAGGGAGCAGACCGTGGGGGCGGTAGGGCGTTCGATGTTTCTGTTCGGGACCGGGTCGACTTCTTCGTCGGAACGCCGCCCGGAGCCGGCTAGCTCCCACAGGTTGATCGCATTCCGATGTGGGAGCGAGCCTGCTCGCGACAGCGGCCTGATAGACATACATCGCCATCAGGCAGAAACAAAAATGCCAGGCGCACTGCCTGGCATTTTTTTGTAGCTCATCCGACGCGCTTTGGCGAATCAGAATGGCAGCTTCATACCCGGAGGCAGTTGCATGCCAGCGGTCATGCCGGACATTTTGTCCTGGCTGTTGGCTTCGATCTTGCGCACGGCGTCGTTGACGGCGGCAGCAAATACGGCCTCCAGCATCTCTTTGTCGTCTTCACTCAGGCCTTCGACCAGGCTCGGATCGATGGTCACGCGTTTGACGTCGTGACGACCGGTCATCACCACGGTGACCATATCGCCACCGGCCTTGCCGGTGACTTCGGCGTTGGCCAGTTCTTCCTGCATCTTGGCCATTTTTTCCTGCATCTGCTGCGCCTGCTTCATCAGGCCGGCCATGCCACCTTTCATCATGGGAATCACCTCAAAGTACTTGGATAAAAACAGCGTCCGGCCCGTTCGGCCGAACGCCTTCAGTTATTAGCCCTGACTGACCAGGGCTTCGACAGGTTCAATAGTATCGTTACGGACCACCGCACCGAACTGCTGCATCATTTGCTGGATGAACGGATCGCCGTGGATCGACTCCTCGGCCTCGCGCTGACGGTTGGCGCGGCGTCGTGCCCCTGCCTGGGCCGGGGTTTCCTGCTCGGGCTTGATCAGCTCCATGCTCAGGGTCAGCGTGCGCCCGTGAAACTGGTTCAGCGCATCGTTGAGACGACGTTGCTGGGTCGCGTTGAACAAGGCGCTATGGGCCGGGTCCAGGTGCATCAGCCAGTGGTCGCCTTCCACGGAGATCAGCGTGCAGTTGGCGGCGATGCTGCCAGTCATGCCGGAGATCGGCAGTTTCGGGAACAGCTCCAGCCATTGCAGGGCCAGACCGGTGGCGGGCATCGACGCCGGCTCAGGCTCGGGTTCCGGCGCAGGTTCGGCGGCATGCTCACTCGCCAGTTCGTCTAGATAGCTGTACGCCGAATCCATGTCTGGTTCGATGTAATCCTCATCCAGCGGTGGCTCGTCGTCGAGGTCGATGCCCGGTGTCGCGGCGTCGACGTCGGCCACGGAGGGTTCCGGGATCGGCGCAGCGGCCCACTCCGGCGCATCTGGCACAACGCTGTCAGGCGTCGGCAACGGCATCGGGGGCAATTCGGGTTGTTCACCGGCGGTTTCCAATACCGGCTCGACGGCTGGCTGCTGGACGACTTCGGGCTCGACCGGATCATTCCACGGCAGGTCAACGACGGCTTCGACCGCTACCGGTGCAACGACGGGCTCCGGCACGAGGACTGGCTCGGGCTCGGACTCGGGCACGGCCATGGCCGCAACCGGCTCAGGCTCGGGAACAACCACCGCCGCAATCGGCGCGGTGACAACCGGTGCAACTGCCGCAGCAACTACCGGCGCAACAACCGGCGCGGCAGCCACTGAGTTTGCGGAATCAACTGTGGCCTGGCTGATCCCCACTGGCTTTAGCGGTTGCCTCGGTGCATCCGCGGTGTCCGCCGGTCGGAACGCGAGCATCCGCAGCAAGACCATTTCGAAGCCACCGCGCGGGTCCGGCGCCAGCGGCAAATCGCGGCGGCCGATCAGGCCCATCTGGTAATAAAACTGTACGTCTTCGGCCGGCAAGGCCTGGGCCAGCGCCAGCACCCGATCACGGTCGCCTTGACCGTTGTCGACGCCTTCAGGCAAGGCCTGGGCGATGGCGACACGGTGCAGCACGTTGAGAATTTCCGAGAGCACGCCATTCCAGTCCGGGCCTTGCTCCGCCAGATGGCGGACGGCTTCGAGCAACGCCCTGGCGTCGCCTTCGATCAACGAGTGCAGAACGTCGTAAACCTGACCGTGATCGAGCGTGCCAAGCATCGCCCGGACATCGGCGGCCATGACCCGCCCTTCACCGAAGGCAATCGCCTGGTCGGTCAGGCTCATGGCATCGCGCATCGAACCATCGGCGGCGCGCCCCAGCAGCCACAGCGCGTCGTCTTCGAACGGCACGTTCTCGACGCCCAGCACGTGGGTCAAATGCTCGACCACCCGTTCAGGGGTCATGTTCTTCAGCGAGAACTGCAGGCACCGCGAGAGAATCGTTGCAGGAAGTTTCTGTGGATCGGTGGTTGCCAGGATGAACTTGACGTAGGGCGGCGGCTCTTCGAGGGTTTTCAGCAGCGCATTGAAGGAATGGCTGGAGAGCATGTGCACTTCGTCGATCAGGTAGACCTTGAAGCGCCCGCGGCTCGGGGCGTACTGCACGTTGTCGAGCAGTTCGCGGGTGTCCTCGACCTTGGTCCGGCTCGCGGCGTCGATTTCGATAAGGTCGACGAAACGGCCTTCATCGATCTCACGACACACCGAGCACTCGCCGCACGGCGTCGAAGTGATACCTGTTTCACAGTTCAGGCATTTGGCGATGATTCGCGCGATGGTGGTCTTGCCGACCCCGCGCGTCCCCGTGAAGAGGTAAGCGTGGTGCAGCCGCTGGCTGTCCAAGGCGTTGATCAGAGCCTTGAGCACATGGGTCTGGCCGACCATTTCGCGGAACGAGCGCGGACGCCATTTACGTGCAAGAACCTGATAACTCATCGAAAACCATCGCCACTGGGAAGCAGAAGCGGCTAATGCTAGCGGAGCAAGGCCAAAATTGCATCCGGCGCGCTCGTCTAATCTGGCTAAGATGCACTTGGGGTGATTTTTATCGGCTCGGGTTTCATCGGTAGCGGAGCGTTTATGCGGCTGGCCTTGGGGGCACTGCTGTTGATGAGTCTGAACGTCATGGCGGCCGGCGCGCCGCTGCGCTTCGTGGTGCCCGACAGCTGGGCGATGCCGATGGTGCAGCTGGATCGCGGCCAGCCGACCCAGGGCATCCTGCATGATGTGATGGTCAGCCTCGCGACCCAGGTCGGCGTTCCGGCCGAGTTTCACGTACTGCCACGGGCCCGGGTGCAAAGCGCCATGGAGCACGGCGAGGTCGATGTCCGTTGCTACGCCGCGCAATCCTGGTCGCCAAACCAGTCTGGCGACTACATCTGGAGCATTCCGCTCTGGACCCAGCCGGATGTGCTGATCAGCCGGCACGAGTTGCCGACCTCAATCAATCCCGCGGGGTTGGCGCGACAGTCCATCGGCACAGTGCACGGCTATAGCTACCCCACCTTGCAACCGCTGTTCGACGCCGGGCGCCTGCTTCGCGAGGACGCACGCAACCAGGAACAGGTTCTGGAAAAACTCATGGCCGGACGCTACCGCTATGCCGTGAGCAATCAATGGACGCTGGACTGGTTCAATCAGCGCCTGCTGCCTGAGCGACAACTGCAAGGCGTGGCAGTGTTGCAAGTGCAGAGTGTCGGCTGTTACGTGCGCAACGACCCGAAAGTGCCCGTGCAACGCATCCTGCGCACCTTGGTGAGGATGAAAATGTCCGGGGAGATCGATGACATTATCCGGCTGTATGTCGGCAAACCCTGAACCTGTGAGAGCAAGGCGAAGTTCAGGCCACTTGATCTCGCGCTCGCCATTGCGGTGGTGCGACAAAGCCTTCGACCCAGCCGGGCACTTCAACCGCCGGCATCGGCGTGACGCAGCAAGGTTTCGGCATCTTGATTGTCATCCGGGAACAGGCTGATGCCGATGCTGGCAAATACATTCAGGGCCTTGCCCCGCAGCAGGTAAGGCGCCGAAATCGCGCCCAGCACGCGGTTCAGCGCCGCGCGCACTTCCGGCACATAACGCAACACCAGCACAAACTCGTCACCGGCCAGCCGCGCCACCACATCCTCGCCGCGAACAATGTCGAGCAAACGCTTGGCCACCTCCACCAGCAACAGATCGCCACTGCGTGCCCGTAGCCGTCGTTGACCGCTTTGAAGCCCTCGAGGTCGAGCATGCACACCGCCAGCGGGATGTTTTCCTCCCGCGAGAACGCCAGCGCCTGATCCAGCAAATCCGAGAGAAACGCTCGATTGGGAAGCCCGGTCAGCACGTAATGCACCACCCGCCATTGCAGGGAATGCAGCAGTTGGCGTTTTTCACCGATGTCGAAACGAATCGCCAGGTAACGGTGAATCCGCCCGGTGGTGTCATCCACAAAGCCACCCGGAAGGATCTGGGAAAACTGATTGCAGCGGCGGTTGACCAGACCATGTCCAAGCCTGAGTGGCAGAAATGAAAAAAGGAGGCCGACTTGTCGTGATTCGACAGGTCGGCCTCCTTTTTTATCGGCGCAATTCAGCATCGCAGACGACAAAAATCCGCCGCTGGACTGGGTCCATGGCAGAGCAACAAGACGGCATTTTCAATGGATAACGCGAGAGAAGGCTCACGAGGCGTTATGGAGGCAACCCCACCAGCCACACCCCGGCACACAATGTTCCCGCTGTGGCTGCTTCCTTCCGGATCTGACCAGGTTCACGGGTAATCGTTGCGGGGGGACCGATGGGGTCACCATAACGACGCTTGCCTGGGGCTTCCAGAGGAGCGACGCACGATTCTTCACCATCACGCGGATGTGAATTTGGCGGCATTGTATGGCAAGTACAGGGGCGCTCGGCAAGCCGTTTGTATCACCCGTTTGTCTCCCTTTTGTACCACCAGAAGGTGCCAGCCCGGCAAATCCCAACCAGCCCTGGCTTATATCCAATTATCAAAACCGGTTCCGGTTCTTATAACTTTTTATTTGAATCCATGCCATTCCTCATCTATAAAGGGCGAAGCCAGGCTTAATCCAAACGCCTGCCATTTGCGCCAGCCGTCTCGACCGATGAGGAATAAGGCATGAAACCCCTGATATACGCGGAGCAGGATTTCGAAACAAAACAGCTGGAGGAGCTGGAGAACAAGGAAGCGCGTGCAAGAGCTGCGCATTTAGCGGAGTTGCTGACTCCCTACCTTGCCGCCCAATTCGGTTACAAGCGCAACCATGTGACGTTGGGACTTGGGCCTACGGTGAACGCAAGGACGCTCAAATATGACCTCTACCTCAGAGTTACACCGCCGAGGGGGCACTGGGCAGGGACCAACTGCCTGGTCATCGCTCGGATAGGCTTCACACCCACTCGTAAAGGCCACGGGCGGCGCTTCATGGCGTTCCTGGTGGAATGCGCGGAGCGCGTCGGGTACAGCAACATCGGTATCGAGTCGACCAATGAAGAGTCGGAGGCGTTTGGGGCAAAGTTTGGGTTACAAAGGCATCTTGACGGCAACGACTTAATCGGCACAGTGGGGAAAATCAAAAGGCGCATCGTCAAATGAATCCGCTACTCCTGGGCGGTTGAATCCTTCTCGCCGTAGCTTGCTAAAGGGTTGAAGTTATCGGTGAAGGCGATGTCAGCTACAGCCGTCCAGAAACTCTATATGGCCCATGCCCATGCAGTGGCCTTTAGGATAATCGGCGAAACCTTTTTGCCGCCCTTCCCAAGGCAACCACAGTTGTCCTCTCCGGTTACTCACAGCGCCCGAACAAGGGGACAGGGTGTGTTAGCGACGAATACCTTTTCTCGGTTCGAGTGGAAAAGGCAGCCTGGAGTGACATTGATTTCAGACGCCTGGCTGACATCGAGGTCGTTGAAGCCTTGGCACGGTTCGAACTGCGTCGCCAAATGTCAAAGACAGGTATTTTCAAGGCCATAGATCCGTTCCCAAAGTAGTGGAACTCTTTGCATTCCGGCTGGCCTTTAAATGGGCTAGCAGGAGCACAGTTTCGGAAGAGAAATCCGAGACCCCATGTAAGTAATAAACCTCAACGCCGCCCCCTCCCTACTTAAAGTCTTGGTTGGACTTCCCGTCACGTAATGAAGGCGAGTAGCCCCGGGCTATGAAGTAGCTCGTCGGCAAACCGACGCAGCACCCAGAAGTGTGTATCCCCCATAGATTCACGTATCTCTTCTCCGGCGTCATTTTTTGAGACCTTCACCCAGAAGCCTTCTCGGAGAGCCTCCAAGCGTTTATCAGGTTTATCAACATGTGCGCCCCCATCCTTGTGAGCAGCAGTTAAAACCACATCTCTACGGCTATATGGCTCGTAATTGCGAACGAGGACTGTCTCACGCCACCAGTCAGGACACAGGACGGTGGGTGAGGCGGGAGGAATAGAGGCATGATGGATCGTTTCACCAAGTACCATTTCTCCCAGCAGATCACCGAAAGGCAGAGAGTGTGCGGAAATGGTAGGGGGAAGCGTCCTCGCGGTGCTCACCAGCTGTAGATTGTTCTTCGCGCCCATATGCGTGAGCAGAGAAGTGCAACGGCCGCTGTCGTGGCAAAGCACGCGAATAACGACTGCTATCCGGATGCCTTCCTCCGCGCATCCTCGGTCATATGCTGTTGCAGAGTTACGGAGAAAAGTAATCTGGCGCCTCAGATGTTGGATCAACTCTTGTTGGGTCATCCTAAGATCGATCCTCTAGGCCGTGGGCGTGTCAATGGAATAGCACAGCGCACCTTACTGGACAGTGAAGCGGCTGAAGATGCCACGCACTTGTCTCATTAAATACAATCCACCAGCCAGGAACATATAGGCCGTCCACTAGAGTTCGTGGAAGCGGATATTTAATTTCGAGTCGACCAACAAGCGCTCAGAACGGCCTGTAACGGTCAAGCAGGGCTATGCGTCAAATCAATACCGAGGGGCGCGGTAGGTGGAGCCGGTTTTGCCGGTCGAGCGCGTCGACCCGAAGGACGAGCCGTAGGACTGACTGCCGCCATACTGAGGCTGTCGGGTCCCGTTCTGCCCAGTATAGGGGTTGGTGTTGCCTTTGACCGTCCAGTTGTTGTTGTAGCTGGAGTCTGCCGAGGACCGGACGTGAGGAGCAACATACGTCCCACTGCTCTTGGTGTAGCCGGTCACGTATTTATCGGCATGGGCCGTATTGGTGAACGCTGCGATTACCAGCGTCGAGAAGATCAATATACCTTTCATTCCATCCCCCATTACCATGGCAATGCGCCACCAACATCATACTGACACACTTCACTCAGGAAGGACCTATGAGAACGCTCCTAATCGCCTCCTTACTCGCCGGAATCATCCTCAGCCCAGCCTTCGCCGGAGAAGGCTACGACGCTGGCTATCAATGGGCGGAAGACAACGACATCGACGACACGTCAAGTTGCAGCACCCCCTCGTCATCCTTCAACCAGGGCTGCGAGGACTATGTGGAAGAGACCGCTCCCAGCCTCTCTAGCGATGAAGATGGGGAGGACGAAGATGAATAACTGATACCGGAAATGCCAGGACTACTTTCTGCCCAAAAATCTGTTGCCCCATGTAATAGATGACGATTGGCACTTTTCCCCCGTGGGGGGGGGCATCTCCGCCCTATCCGTCACGCAGCACCAGCATCGGCATCGGCCCACGGACCTCAGTCAAGCCAGCTCTCCCTGAAGCGTCGCAACCTGAGTACCTGTCACATCAGTTGGCATGCGTATGGATGCTGAAGGGACGCGTACTCACATGGCTCAGAAAGTACACCCTACGAGCCAGGTAAATGGCAGGCGACGACCCGCACAGAATAAGCTCTCCGCAATAGCTCAAATGTGTTGACACTGACTGAGCCACCACCTCACAATCTGAGCCTACTTACCGAGCCAGGACGCGCCTCCTCATGACCGCCACAATCGCCTACCTCCGAGTCAGCACCGACGACCAAAGTACCGATGCACAACGCCATGCAATTGAGCAGCGTCACAGTATTGCCGAATGGTTCTGCGACGAAGGCACAAGCGGTGCAACCAAAGCAATCGAGCGTCCTGGATTTGAGGCTCTGTTCAAGTACGCCAGGAAAGGAGATACCGTTGTGGTCTACGCCATTGACCGTCTGGGCAGGGACACCATCGACGTACTGACCACTGTGCAGGCGCTGAAGGACAAAGATGTTGCCGTTATTTCACTCCGTGAAGGGTTCGACCTATCAACACCAATTGGCGAGGCGATGCTTACCATGCTCGCTGCGGTCGCAAAGCTTGAGCGGTCCAACATAAAAGCGCGACAGATGGCCGGGATTGATAAAGCCAGGGCACAAGGTAAAAAGTTGGGCGCAGTGAAGAAAATCGACGACCTGGCTGTCGCGGCGTGGCGGCAAGAAAACAGAGCCAGCATTGCGGACACTGCCAAGCATTGGAGTATCTCCACGGCAGGAGTAAAGCGCGCCTGCTCTCACGCAGCCAAGAGCAAGATCACTCCAATACAGGCTGAAACGACCTAGAATCACAAGCCGACAAAGGGAAATACACCCCTACGGGAAAACCACTACGAGGCCGTTAAGGCACCCTGTGAGGGCTCCTGAATTACCGCCAATCCTTGTATAACCGCACCCGGCATTCGCCAGGCTGCCCCCGCAACTACCTCCTCTCGCCACGAAACACTCACCCTGCCCGAACACCTTCGGCGGGGCGTTTGCGTTCGCTATCACCGGACATCGATCCCTTGAAACTCCCATCCCCATTGGTGCGACTCAACCTGCACCTCCGAAAAGAACACATCGACCGACTGACTCACCTGGCTAACGCCATCAGCAAACGGAAAGGGCGCGACACGCGACTCGCAGAAGCCCTGGAACTTGCCTTGATTACCGGGCTGACATGGACCAACGCCGACATGCTGGACCTACTCCAGTCCGACAGGGAGGCGCCTTACTGGTGCGCCCTCGGACCTATAGTAAGGACGCGCTGAATGGACGCGCACAAGATGAACGTTGAAGTTCCTCCGCAATGTGACGTCCAGGTCACTGACACACAAATCAAGCCAACAGGAGGCAGACCGACCGTCGCCGTTACGGACAAGGGACACACGTACTTTGCCGACCTGAATACCGGCCAAATCATCCACGCTACCCGGAAGCTTCCCAGATTTAGAGTCGAACGCCGGGTTAATGCCTACGTGGGTCTCGACACCAAGTTCCCCGCCCAAGCGAGGGACGGTGAGGAACTGACTGAAGCACTGGCCCCGTTCGATACCTGGATTGACAACAAATACTTCAGTTCAACAAAAGCCATTGAGCTGCTTGGCTCTGGCGCTTCAGCAAACGCCGTTTGCACGTTAGCCCACCTCGGGCAAAACCTGTCCGGGCGAAATTACTGGTTCGGTCGTATTGAAGATTTGGCCAACGCACTGGGCACCCCTCTGAGGTCGGTTGAACGCGCACTCATGGACCTAGAAAGCATGAACGTTGTGAAGCGCAAGACCCAGGGACGCCAATGGCCTACACGTATCACGGTGCATCCGTGGTACGCGTGGAGAGGTGACCTCCAAGGTCGTGACATCGCGTATACGGATTGGCTCGAAATTAGACCCGCCGACTTTGGCGGTTAACCATGCCTGTAGCCCACGTGTCACGGGGTCTCACTTTCCCCGCAGATATTATATGAGCGGCACCGTCAGGGCAGGCGTGGAACAGGCAGTAGCGTAGCTGCTGCATGGGCCGTAGAGCCGGACCAACAATCAAGATCAAGTCAGGGAATATGGTTAGCTGTCTTCAACCAAAGCCTTAATCAGTTTTCCTTTTTAAGGGACCAACAACGGATTAGCTCCACAACCGCCCTTACTTGTTGGTCGTCCTCGTTGGGCACCCAACAGCAGCTTCGCTACTGCCGGCTACCACGGCCGCCCTTGTGTAAAAGCCTCCATCTTTGGTCTAGCAACATTGAGAGCCCTGGCTCCGATAAAGACCCCGCCGATGCCTTTCCGGTAGTCGGCACCATAACCCCAGCAACTCGCTAATGCCCCACCGACGCAATGTCAGGGCGTTGTATCCGCGTGCGCGCTGGACTCTCCCTACGGCCATTCGGCCACCGTACAACAAACAAACCAATGACATCTATCGCAACCCGTTTCAACAGAGAAACCGAAACTACCATCAGCCACTCATTCGTCTTCGACGAAACCGAAGCCTCCGCCGAATTCATCTACGAGGGCGTACTCGCGCGCACCTTGCCTGACTTCCCCGGCTACGCCTTCACAAGTGACGGAAGAGCCATCAGCTTCAAGCGCAAGGAACCCAGGGAACTGAAGCATGGGTCTTCCGCCAGCGGCTGCTATTGCTACGTCAATATCGGTAGACCACCACTAAAAGAGTCACAGCTACTGCACATTCTGACAGCGCGCGCCTTCGCTCCTAACCCCGAAGGAAAGCCACAGGTAAACCACAAAGACGGCAGGCCCAGCAATAATGCGGCCAGCAACTTGGAGTGGGTCACCCAGTCAGAGAACGTCAGGCACGCACACGAGTTACGCAAAGAGCAGGGCCGAAGCATCTTCAAGACTACACCCGAGCAAAGAACGCAGGTGATTGCGCTGTGCAATGGGGGCATGTCGATTGCCGAAGCTTCCAGACAACTGGGCCTGCCCTATGAGGTCGCACGTTACACGGTGAACTCGGCGAAGCGCCGTAACGCCACCATCTAAGCGCTACACCAGCCCCCCTCCAAACCATCTACAGCAGCACAATGCTGTTCGGTTGTGCTCAGGCTTGGAGGGCGATGGGCGCAGCCATAAGCAGCCCACCTATCAAGTCGCAGGTTGCTTACGACTGCTCCCGGACGGTCATCCGGCGGTAGTTGTGCGCGCGATTGAAGAACCCGCTTCAGGTCTCGACGAAGGCCTGTTAGCGGGCACCCTTCTGATGCTCAGCGGCCACGTGTCTGAGCCCCCCTGTTTTTTTACCGACCAGAATTACGCCAAGATCGAGCCCCCAGGACTTGATAACCCCCATGAACAAGCTCTCTGATACCACTGCCCTGTCCCTTGTGGACCTCACCAAGCGCGGCCTTGAAGCCCACCTTCAGCACGTCGTGTTGGACCTCATTGTTGAAGAACAAATGGACGCCTTCGAAGACCGCCTCCGCGCTGCACTGAAGGAACACATCGAGCGAATCACTATCAGCCACGTCCACCACGTCAAAGATGTCCTGAAGCTGCGCGACGAAATGGTCATCCAGGTCGACGTGAACATGCAGGAGGTCTCCAAATGAAGGCCTTTAACACCATCCTCAAAGGCTTCCAGAAGGCCGTGAGCCAACTAGAGACCCTGGCAAAGCACAACCACGCCCAAGCTGACGCCAAGATGGAGCAGGCCGAAGACCTGGACAACCAGGCAGTGGCCCTCCGTGACGAAGCGAAGGCGGCTACCCAAGCGGCCCTGAACATCCGCGTGCTGGTTGGAGACGTGAAATGAACCAGGTGCAAACTTTTGGCTTCGGCCTTATGAACGTCCGTGTCATCGAGCAGGACGGCCAACCCTGGTTTGTAGCCGGCGACGTCTGTGAATGTCTGGGATTGTTCGCCGCCGTGAATCGGTCCTATCAGAACCACTACCGACGCTTGGCCCCTGATGAGCTTTCGATAGCAACCGTCGAGCTTGCTAATGGTTTAACCATGCGCAAGTCGAAGCTAATCAGCGAATCCGGCCTGTACAAGCTGGTCATGCGCTCCCGTAAGCCCGAAGCCAAAGCCTTCCAAGAATGGGTAACACGCGTTGTCCTCCCGGCCATCCGCAAGGACGGCGCCTATGTCATGGGCGAAGAGAAGGTCGCAACCGGCGAGCTGTCCGAAGACGAACTGGTCATGCGGGCAATGTCCATCATGTCGAGGAAGGTTGAACGCCTCTCCCAGGAGCGCGACCAACTGGCCCTGGACAAGCAAGCCCTGGCACTGACCAACGACCACCTGGCGCGTGTTTCCTCAGCCCAGGAAGCCCACATCGAACGCCTCCTCCCAGCCGCTGAAGTTGGCCAAGCGTTGGCCAAGCGTAAAGCCCTGGGCATCGTCGACTTCTGCCGCAAGTTGCCTGGCGTCTCTATCAACGCCGTCCAGACCCGCCTGTACGACATGCAATACCTGCACAAGAAGCACGGCCACTGGTCTGTCTACGCAAAGTTTAAAGGCGTCCTGTTCGACGAAACGTTCGACCACCTGGGCTATTCCAAAGTGGTCGTCCTGGAAGCTGGCCAGAACAAACTGGTGGACATGTACCACAAGGGCCTCCTCCCAATGCTGAAGGGCCGCAAACCCGCAGCCTACGTGGAGCCGGCCGCTTGAACCGCTTCGGCCTGGGCGAACCAGGCGCACCACAACCCCTGGTGGAGGACCACGACTTCCGCCGCCACCCCCTACTGACTCTGGCCTACCTGCACTGGTGGGACAAAGGCCAGCGTGTTCCCGCTGATATCGCAGCCCGACTCATTGAGGAAGGCTACGACGTTGAAGCGTCTTTCTCATTATTCTTAGCCATGACGTCGGGGGAAACACAGTAAAACAACGGTACTCCATCCTTCACAACTGCCAACGTTGCACCTTGACATGCCGCTACAGCCTCTGCGGGGCTCGCACTGAAAATAGAAAGATCAATCATGAGGCCCGAAAACACTTTTACAGGCTTAGCCATCAGTACATGCTCCTCCATATCGGCGGAACATTGACCAGCGTCCTGGCTTTCGCTCAAGCGCTCATCAACATTCGAGAAACCGATACCCCCTTCAGCTTCAGCTTCAGCTTCAGCTTCAGCTTCATCTTCATCTTCATCTTCATCTTGTGGCCCATAGAGACATGAATCGCAAGGCCGCTGTATGTCCCGCATGTGCTTCAGGTAGGAAGAACGACAATCAACATACACAGCACCTGCGCAGCTTGGACAGGTTACGTCTTGAAGACGCGCGGTACTATGCTTCCTCACGTACTCAAGTAGGCCAGCCGGGCTTTCCCCAGTTTCTTTACCAATGGAAACAACGTCTTCTATGAATAGACCTTCTTCATACCTATCCCAGTAGCGCGTAATAATACTTTTCGTATGTTCGGTGTAATCCGGTTTAAGACAGATACTCAAGCTCACAATTCGCATGTTTTGCCCTCTCGTCGCATTCACGTTACAAGCAGCTGAAGGATGCTGCCAACCGCCCTTTGCTGAATCGAGTGCTACAAAGACTCGAGACTGACAAGCTCCACAACGGGAGCCAAAACGTCTGGCCTGAAGTCTTTACCGTAGCGTCCAAAGGTGATGCCGCCAGCTTGGTGCCCGAGCACCCCGCCAACTAACGATTCAGCAACACCTTTTTGTTTCAGGTGGTCTGCAAGCGTATGACGAAAGCTGTGAAAGTCTTTCTTGGCGACGTCGTCACGGAAGCCCAGCTGTTCGCGCACCCTGGTGAACCACTTCGACGGAGCCGCACTGTAGCCATGCTTCTTATGGCAGGTCAGCTCCGGGAAGATACGCTCGCTCCCCGTCGCCTTCACCTTCGTTACGTACTCCAGGAAACCCAACGCAAGGAGCCTGGAATGTATCGGCACAAGTCGTTCGGATGAGGCCGTCTTAAGCTTCTGGTCCGGCCTTGTAGCCCGTATGTGAATGCAGGGAATGCCGTCAATGGTAACCACGTCGTCAGTGTAAAGCTGGCACAGTTCGTTGAGCCTGGCACCCGTGTAGAGCCCCAAGAGAGGCAGCCAGTATTGATTTGGCTTACGACCATGGGCCGGCGCATACGTGGCTGTGTTAAACAACGCCTTTAGGTCGTCAGCACTGAAAGCGCTTCGCTCCTCGCTCACCTTGCGCCGTATACGTACGCGCAGACCATCGAACGGATTGCGACTGCAATAGCCCTCCCTGACCGCATACGAAAAGAATGTCGTCAGGTTCTTCACGTAGTTGTTGAAGGTCGTCACGCTGATGGTCGTCGTCGCCTCCGCAATTGATTGCTCAAGAGGCTGGTCGGGCAACTGGTGCAAGCGCGGGGGCAGCTTCAACGCAGTCTCCCGGAACAGGTGTGCGTCCTTCCGGGTTATCTGGTCGATGGGCATGTCGCCAATGATTCGGGTCAGCAGCACCGCGACCGCACGCTTGTCGTCCAGCGACTTGACCGCAACACCTTCCCGGCGCTGGTGGGTTAGTTGTTCGTCGACTACGGAAAGGAAGCCTGGCGACTGCTGAACAATGGGCTTCGCCATCACGACAGGAGTTATGGGAGGGGACTGAAGGGCATCTGCGGACCGCTCTGTCACTAGCGAAGGTAAGGGCATAGCAGCACCTATCAACTGCTGCTGCCGCAACCACGACGCCCAGCTAGCGAGACGCTTTCCTCCCGCCTCCCAGGCCCCGCGAATGAACTCAAGCGACGGCCTGACACCCTGGAACGCCTGCGTGAACAGACCCTGGACCTGGGCCAGAATGTCACGCCCACGAATCAGCGCCTCCCGCTTGCAACGAGTTTGCAGGGAGCGACGTATTTCTCTTTGGGGGAACAACGGGCGAATGACATCCGGCACCACGATTCGGAAGTAGTAGACCGAGTGGCGGGACAGCAAAAGGTAGGACGGGATGGTCGACACGGATGTATCACTCCTTGTACCACCGCGTGGTAAAGGGTGAAAAACCGTTAAGAATCAATCACTTAGATGATTGGAGGCAACCCCACCAGCCACACCCCGGCACACAATGTTCCCGCTGTGGCTGCTTCCTTCCGGATCTGACCAGGTTCACGGGTAATCGTTGCGGGGGGACCGATGGGGTCACCATAACGACGCTTGCCTGACGGCGAGCCGCGCCATTGTACCTGTCTGAGACGAAGTTACAACCGTTCGCGTGGATTAAAAAATATGAGCAGCTTCAAGGACATGCGCAGACTGAAAAGAGCGCAGGCGCCTAAAGGTCCTGCAACACCTCATCCGCCCTGCCACCCTCCTGCTGGATCACCAGGTGAATGAAGTGCAACTTGGCGATCACCGCTGGCGGCAATACGAACGGGTAGAAATCCGGCTGGCCCATGCTGCGCGACAGTTCGTTGAGCATGCCGGCGAGTTCGATCCACGCATTGACGAATGACAGGAACGCCGCGCCACCGGGATGCTGCGGATCATAGAGGGTGCTGGACGGGAATGGCTGGTAGTCGAAATCCATTTCCCGCGCACTCATGCCAAAGCCGAGGGCGGTGTCTACCGCGTCCATCATGTGCAGGTAATGCGCCCAGGTTTCGGCCCAGTCTTCCCAGGGATGCATGGTGGCGTAGGCGCTGACGAAATGTTGCTGCCAGTCGAGCGGCGCGCCTTGCTGGTAATGCCGATCGAGCGCCTCGGCGTAACTCGCCCGCTCGTCGCCGAACACGCCGCGAAACGGTTCCAGCCACTGGCCGTTGGCGATCAGCCGATCCCAATAGTAATGTCCGACCTCGTGACGAAAGTGCCCGAGCAATGTGCGATACGGCTCGTGCATCTGCACCCGCACCTGCTCGCGGTGGGCGTCGTCGGCTTCTTTGATATCGAGGGTGATCAGACCGTTCGCATGGCCGGTGGTCGGCGGTTTGCCTTCGAGGTCGACGCCGATGAAATCGAAGGCCAGGCCGGTTTCTTCGTCCACAGTTTTGGGGATGACCTGCAACCCCAGGCTGACCAATTGAGCGACCAGCCGACGCTTGGCGGTTTCGACCTTGCGCCAGCGTTCGTGATTTTCAGCAATCGATAAATCAGGAATGGTGCGATTCAAGCTGCAGGCGATGCACAACGCATCGTGATCGTTGGCCGGCAGTAGCCAATTGCACGCAGCCGGGGAATCGAGGTTGACACAGCGACGGAACACACCCGACTCAGGGTCGGCGTCGAGTATCCAGGTGTCTGTCTGCAAGCCGGGTTGCAGCGACGACAAGCGACTGCGCTCAGGTTGATAACCCAACGCCGCTGAACAGGCCAGACACTGGCTGTTGCGAAAGAACAGCGACTGCCCGCAGCGACAATGCCAGACCTTGCTGTTGCGCGAGCTTTCGCCAATGAACGGCGCAGCGATGCGTGAACTGAGCTGTTCGAAGAAGCGGTGCATGGCGATCTCTCCCTGGGGCTTGCCAAGACTAGATCACGATTGCTTACCAATCGTTCCAGTTTTATGTGGTGTGACTGATATCGCTATCGCCGGCAAGCCGGCTCCTACAGGATTGTGTAGGAGCCGGCTTGCCGGCGATTGGCATCACGCAGAAATACCATGGGCACTCAGAAACCCGACAAACGCCTCTTCATCCAGCACCTTCAACCCAAGCTCATTAGCCTTGGCCAACTTCGAACCGGCACCCGGCCCGGCCACTACACAATGGGTCTTGGCCGACACCGAACCGGCCACTTTGGCGCCGAGGCTTTCCAGTTTGTCCTTGGCGATATCGCGGCTCATCAATTCCAGCGAACCGGTCAATACCCAGGTCTGCCCGGCCAGCGGTAAGCCCTCGACGACCTTTTTCTCGCTCTGCCAGTGCATGCCGAAATCACGCAGCTGCTTTTCAGCGGCTTCAGCAATCTGGCGATGTTCGGCGACCGCAAAAAACTCGCGAACCGAATTCGCCTGCTTCTCTGGCAGCGCCTGACGCATGTCCAGCCAGTCAGCAGCGCACACCCCTTCCAGTGAACCGAACTTGTCCGCCAGTTTCTGCGCCCCGCCCGGCCCGACTGAAGGAATGTGCAGCTTGTCGAGGAAACCGCCCAGCGTGGTACTCGCCGCAAACTCTGCACCCAACTCACCCTGATCCTGAATCTGCAGGCCATGCTTGAGCAGATCCGCGATCACCTGCCGGTTATGCGTATCTTCGAAGAAGCTGTGAATCTCGTGCGCCACTTCCAGGCCGACATCCGGCAAGTACGTGAGCACTTGCGGCAGCGCCTGTTGAACCCGCTCCAGCGAGCCGAGAGAGCGCGCCAACACCTTGGCCGTCTCTTCGCCGACATCGGGAATGCCGAGGGCATAGATGAAGCGCGCCAGGCCTGGCTTCTTGCTGTCCTCGATAGCGCTGAGCAGATTCTTGCTCGACAGCTCGGCAAAACCTTCCAGATCGACGATTTGCTCGAACGTCAGGGCGTAAAGATCAGCCGGTGAACTCACCAGCCCCTCGTCCACCAACTGCTCGACACTCTTCTCGCCCAAGCCTTCGATGTCCATCGCGCGACGGGAAACGAAGTGGATGATCGCCTGCTTGAGTTGCGCACCGCAGGCCAGCCGACCGACGCAGCGGTACACCGCGCCCTCGCTGACGGTTTCGCGGCCCTTGCTGCGTTTGACCAATTGTGTGCGTTCGACATGCGAACCGCAGACCGGGCACTGCTCAGGAATCTGCACGGGCCGTGCGTTTTCCGGACGGCGCTCCAAGACCACTTGCACCACTTGCGGAATCACGTCGCCCGCACGACGGATGATCACCGTGTCACCGATCATCAGCCCCAGACGCGCCACTTCGTCCATGTTGTGCAGCGTCGCATTGGCCACGGTGACGCCCGCCACCTTGACCGGCTTCAAGCGCGCCACCGGTGTCACAGCACCAGTCCGACCGACCTGGAATTCCACGTCGAGCAACTCGGTGAGTTCTTCCATCGCCGGGAATTTGTGGGCAATCGCCCAGCGCGGTTCGCGAGCGCGGAAACCCAGCTCACGCTGGGAGGCGATGCTGTTGACCTTGAACACCACACCGTCGATTTCATAGGCGAGCGCGTTGCGACGCTCACCGATGTCGCGGTAGTAATCTAGGCACTCATCGATGCCGTGCGCCAGTTTCAGCTCGCGACTGATCGGCATGCCCCATGCCTGAAGTTGTTTGAGATTGCCGATGTGTGTGTCGGCAATCTCCGCCGAAACCTGGCCAATGCCGTAGCAGCAGAATTCCAGCGGACGGTTGGCAGTGATCTTCGAGTCCAGTTGCCGCAAGCTGCCCGCCGCCGCGTTGCGCGGGTTGGCGAAGGTCTTGCCGCCGACCTCCAGTTGCGTGGCGTTGAGCCGTTCGAAACCGGCCTTGGACATGAACACTTCGCCGCGCACCTCCAGGGTCGCCGGCCAGCCACTGCCTTGCAGTTTGAGCGGAATATTACGCACGGTGCGAACGTTGACGCTGATGTCTTCGCCGGTGGTGCCGTCGCCGCGCGTCGCGCCGCGCACCAACACACCGTCCTGATACAGCAGGCTGACCGCCAGGCCATCGAGTTTCGGTTCGCAGCTGTATTCCACCACTGCCCCGCCGTCAAACAAGTCGCCGGCCGGCAGGTCGAGGCCTTCGGTCACCCGACGATCGAACTCGCGCATGTCGGTTTCTTCGAAGGCGTTGCCGAGGCTGAGCATCGGTACTTCGTGACGCACCTGCGTGAACGCCGACAGCGCCGCGCTGCCGACGCGCTGGGTCGGCGAGTCGCTGGTGATCAGTTCGGGGTGGGCCGCTTCGAGGGCCTTGAGCTCGTGGAACAACCGGTCGTATTCGGCGTCCGGAATGCTCGGCTCGTCCATCACGTGATAGCGATAGTTGTGCTGATCCAGCTCAGCGCGCAGCTCTAGAATGCGGGTTTTGGCGGCGGTCATGGGTGTTCTCTCATAAAGCAAAAGAGCAGCCGAGGCTGCTCAATCTGTTGATGCGGTATAAATCATTGTAGGAGCCTGCTTGCTGCAGGCGGCGTTCCGACGATGGCGTACTTGAGACTGCCATCGCCAGCAAGCTGGCTCCTACAAGGTGCGGGGGTCGCGTCACGATTCCCGCACGTTGCCAATATCAGCGCTTCTGGGTCAGGGCACGACGTTCGAATTCGACGATGCGCTGACGGTAATGTTCGATAGTCTGCGCGGTCAGCACACTGCGCTGATCGTCTTTCAATTCGCCGTTCAGCTCCTGGGACAATTTGCGCGCTGCCGACACCATAAGGTCGAAGGATAGCTTCGGATTACGTGGGCCCGGCAGACCGAGGAAGAAACTCACGGCCGGGGTGCTGAAGTGGTCGATGTCGTCCAGATCGAAGATGCCCGGCTTGACCGCATTAGCCATGGAGAACAGGACTTCGCCATTGCCGGCCATGCTTTCGTGGCGGTGGAAAATATCCATCTCGCCAAAGCGCAGACCGCTTTCCAGAATATTCTGCAATAGCGCCGGGCCCTTGAAGCCGGCGGCGTCGCGGCAGATCACGCTGATCACCAGCACTTCTTCGGCTTGCGGTTGTTCCTTGTCGCTGACCGACGGCGAAGACTTGCTGTCATCCGGGAAATCGTCGTCACGGCTGCTGAAGCTCGGGCCGCCGTCCAGATCCAGGCTGAGGTTCATGTCGCCCTGGGAAGGTTCGCCATGGCCACGCTTGCCGCGCTTGGAACCCGATTCACGGGGTTCACGGGCCGGCATGCTCACCGACGGCAGATCATGCTCGTCCAGTTGCGGTTCTTTGTGGGTATCCAGGACGCGGGGCGGGCCCAACAGCTCGGCGCTGGTGTCCTCGTCCGGCAGATTGGACAGACTTCGATCAAGACGGAACTTCAGTTTTCCCTTGCCGCCGCGCATCCGGCGCCAGCCATCGAAAAGAATACCGGCAATGACAATAATGCCGATGACGATCAGCCACTCGCGCAGACCGATTTCCATGTAATCCCGTGCCTCTATAAAAAATGCTGAAAAATAAGGGGTTTACAACTCGCAAACCGCTTTAAAACGTGGCGCCAACTCTATGTTCTGACAGGCGTTTTGCCCACGTATACGAAAAATTGACATTAAACTAGCACGACCAAAGGCAACTTTACACCGTCTGTCACAATGGCTTGCGCGAATATGTCGATTGGCCAGCAAGTCAAGCCAGGTAAATAACCCTGTACCGGCAAAATACTAACCCTGCAAACATCGGCTCAGGCATCTACCATCGCCATTGCCTCCTCGACATCCACGGCCACCAGACGCGAACAACCGGGCTCGTGCATCGTCACCCCCATCAGTTGATCGGCCATTTCCATGGCGATCTTGTTGTGGGTGATATAGATGAATTGCACTGTCTGCGACATCTCTTTCACCAACCGTGCGTAGCGTCCAACGTTAGCGTCATCCAGTGGTGCGTCAACTTCATCGAGCATGCAGAACGGCGCCGGATTCAACTTGAAGATCGCAAAAACCAGGGCCAATGCGGTCAGGGCTTTTTCGCCGCCAGAGAGCAAATGGATGGTGCTGTTCTTCTTTCCGGGCGGCTGCGCCATGATCGTTACCCCTGTATCGAGTAGATCTTCGCCCGTCAGTTCCAAATACGCGCGTCCGCCACCGAAAACTTTTGGGAAAAGCGCCTGTAAACCGCCATTGATCTGATCAAAGGTATCCTTGAAGCGGTTGCGGGTTTCCTTGTCGATCTTGCGAATCACATTCTCTAGGGTGTCGAGCGCCTCCACCAGATCGTCGTTCTGCGCATCCAGATAACGTTTACGCTCGGATTGTTGCTGATATTCGTCGATGGCCGCGAGGTTGATCGCCCCGAGGCGCTGAATGCGCGCGGCAATGCGCTCAAGTTCCTCTTCGGCGTCCTTCTCGTTGGCTTCGCTCGTAAGTGTGCCGAGTACGCCGTGCAGGTCGTAGCCGTCTTCCAGCAACTGATCTTCCAGGGTCTTGCGGCGCACGGTCAGGGCTTGCCATTCCATGCGCTGCGTTTCCATCTGGCCACGAATCAACTGCGATTGCTGCTCAGCCTGATTGCGGCGTTTCTCGGCGTCACGCAGTTCGCGGTCGGCATCTTCCAGCGCGATTTGTGCAGTCTTGAGTCCTTCGTCGACGGTCATGCGCTTGTCGAGCAACTCTTCAAGTTTAAGGCGCAGCTCTTCCAGCGGCGCCTCGCCCTCCTCCAGATTGAGGCTGAGCTGTTCGCGTTTTTCGGTCAGACGCTCGGACTGCATTTCCAGCCGCTCCAGCGCCTGACGCGTCGAGTCGTGTTGCGCCTTGAGCGAGCCTAGACGCACCGCCAGTTGATGCGCGTGATCCTTGTGCTGACGAGCTTCCTGACGCACGCGATCCAGTCGCTCGCGCAGGCTGTCGCGCTGGGCCAGCAGCAACTCACGCTGCTCGGTGTCCAGCGCCATGGCGTCGAGGGCTTCCTGCAATTGCAGGCGCGCTTCGCCGATGTTTTCGTGCTCCAGGGCGCGTTGTTCCGCCAGTTCGGTGAGCTCTTCATCGAGACGGGTACGGCGCAAGGTCAGTTGCTCGGCCTTGGCCTTGCCGGCGGACAACTGGGCTTTCAATTCGCCTTGCTGACGCGCTTCGTCTTGCAGCAAACGGCGCAAATGTTCGCGACCATTTTCCTGCTGACGCTGCTGTGCCCGCAGATTTTGCAGTTGCGTTTCAAGGGTTTCGACCGTGGCCTCGCGCTCCTCGCGTTCGATGCTCAGAGACTGGATTTCCTGACCGCGCGCCAGCACGCCGCTTTCCGCTTCGCTGGCCCGACGCACACGTAAAAAATGTCGACCGACCCAATAGCCGTCGCGGCTGATCAGGCTCTGGCCGGCGGTCAGTTGACTGCGTAGCGCCAAGGCCTGTTCGAGGCTTTCAACCGGTTTGACCTGCCCCAGCCACGGCGACAGATCGATCTGTGCCTCGACCTTGTCGAGCAGACTGCCGGGCACGCGCACGCCATCGCTGGCGGGACTGAGCAAGCGCAAATCGCCCTGGGCAAAACCGGCCAGATCGAAATCGCCGAAATCATCCACCAGCACCGCTTGCAGATCAGCGCCGAGCACGGTTTCCACCGCCAGTTCCCAACCGGCTTCAACCTTGAGGCCTTCGGCCAGACGCGGACGGTCAGCCAGGTGTTGTTCGCGCAGCCATTCAGCGGTGCCGGTGCCCGGATCGAGCGCGGCTTGCTGCAACGCTTCAAGCGAGGCGAGACGGCCGTTGAGGCGCTGCAAATCGCCCTGGGCCTGTTGCTGCGCCGACAGCGCTTGCTGCAATTCCTGACGCAGTTGCTCGAGGCGCTCGACCTGCGCTTCTTCACTGGCCTGCAAGTCTTCGAGCGTCGCCTCGGAAGCGGCCAACTGCTCGCTGAGCTCCATGATCGCCGCGTCTTCCGGGTCCGCCGAGAGCAAGGCGCGTTCTTCGCCGAGACGCTTCTGGCGATCAGCCAAACGCTCCATGCTGGTTTCCAGCTGCTGGATGCGCGACTGCTGAACTTCGGATTGGCGACGCGGCTCGGCGGCGGTCAGGTTGAACGTGTCCCACTGCTCCTGCCAGCCGTGCATGGTGGTTTCGGACTCTTCCAGCGCGGCGGCGGCTTCTTCGGCGGCGGCGCTGGTGACTTCCTGTTCCGGCGTGAGCATGTCCAGCTCTTCGCCCAGGGTCAGCAGCAAGGTGCGGTCGTGGCCCAGATGCGACTCGGTTTCCAGACGCGCGCGCTCGGCTTCTTTCAGATCGTCCTGCAACTGACGCAAACGTTGCTGTCCGTGCTGGATGCTCTGCTCGACCCGGGCAATGTCGCCGCCAACCGAATAGAAACGCCCCTGCACCAGATTGAAGCGCTCCGACAGATCATGGTGCCCGTCGCGAAAGCGTTCGATGCTCGCATCGGCGTTGCGTTGCTCAGCCACCAGCGCTTCGAAAGTGACTTCCTGGTTGCCGATGACTGCTTCGCGCTGACCGACCTGTTCGTTCAACGCCTGCCAGCGCAACGCCGACAGTTGCGCCTTGAGCTGCCGCTCCTCGCCCTTGTATTCCTGATACTTCTTGGCCGCCTCGGCCTGGCGGTGCAAGCGTTCCAGCTGACGCGTCAGTTCTTCGCGCAGGTCGGTCAGGCGTTCCAGGTTTTCATGGGTGCGACGAATACGGTTTTCGGTCTCGCGGCGGCGCTCCTTGTACTTGGAAATGCCCGCCGCTTCTTCAATAAAGTTGCGCAAGTCTTCGGGTTTCGACTCGATCAGCTTGGAGATCATCCCCTGCTCGATGATCGAGTAGCTGCGCGGCCCCAGGCCGGTACCGAGAAAGATGTCGGTGATATCGCGGCGGCGGCATTTGGTGCCGTTGAGGTAGTAAGTGGTCTGGCTGTCGCGCGTCACTTTGCGGCGAATGGAGATTTCCGCATAGGCAGCGTATTCGCCAAGCAGCGTGCCATCGGAGTTATCGAACACCAACTCGATACTCGCCTGGCTCACCGGTTTGCGGCTGGTCGAACCGTTGAAGATGACGTCGGTCATCGATTCGCCACGCAGGTTCTTGGCCGAGCTCTCGCCCATCACCCAGCGCACGGCGTCGATGATGTTCGACTTGCCGCAACCATTGGGCCCAACCACCGCCGCCATGTTACTGGGGAAGTTCACCGTTGTCGGATCGACGAAGGATTTGAACCCCGCCAGCTTGATGCACTTGAGCCGCACGCTTAAGCGTCCGTCAGGGCAGAAACCACCAGATCGCAACTGCGCTGGGCGTACGCCGTCAGCACTTCGCGGATCTGCGGAAAGTCACGGGCCAGCACGGCCGCGAGCAAGCGTTCGAACAACTCGAGAAACTCGCTCATCGACGCCTTGCGCTGCTCCAGCGCGAGGAAATAGGCGCGGCTCATGGCCGGCTGCAAATTCTCGACGGTTTCCTGCAAGTACGGGTTATTGGCAAATGGATACGCAGCGCGCATCACATTGAAGCTGTCGTCGACGAAGGTGCGGATGTCCTGACGCTCGTAACTGTCGGTCAGGCGCTGCTGGATCTGCACGAACGGCGCCATGTCGGCCTGGACTTGCCAACCGCCGGCCACAGCATTGCCGAGCAGGATGTACAACTCGCTCATCAGCGTGCACAGGCTCTGCACCTTGTGCGCGGTGAGCTCGGTCACGTGGGCGCCGCGTCGCGGCAGGATCGCGATCAGGTGGCGACGCTCGAGGATCAGCAAGGCTTCGCGGACCGAGCCGCGGCTGACATTGAGGGCCAGCGTGACTTTTTGTTCCTGGATGCGCTCCCCCGGCTTCATTTCGCCACGAATGATGCGTTCGGCGAGGTGGTGAGCAATTTGCTCGGCGAGGCTGTCCGGCGCCTTGAACGTCATGGTTGTCCCTTCAAACTCTTCGATCTGCACAAGCGGCGCAGTGTAGCGCACATGGAGGGTCATGGCGGAGTGCGCACTCGGCGGTTTTTGGCACGAATCCCGCAAAAAGCAGGCTAACCCGCGAGGGTCAATAATGAAGAAACAGGTCGTTGATCGACAAAAGATGATTTCCTGACCTTTAAGTCAGAAAATCATTGACCGCAAAGTCAGACCTGATAAATTCGGTCCACGTCGGTTAACAACAATAATGAGTCTGCGAGGCCTTCCGTGATCCAGTTTTTACTTAACCAGGAACTCCGTAGCGAGCACGCCCTGGACCCGAACCTGACCGTGCTCAACTATCTGCGCGACCATGTGGGCAAACCCGGCACCAAAGAAGGCTGCGCCAGCGGTGACTGTGGCGCGTGCACCGTGGTGGTCGGCGAGTTGCAAACGGATGACGCTGGCCGCGAACACATTCGCTATCGCAGCCTCAACTCGTGCCTGACGTTCGTTTCGTCGCTGCACGGCAAACAGCTGATCAGCGTCGAAGACCTCAAGCACCAAGGCGAACTGCACAGCGTGCAGAAAGCCATGGTCGAGTGCCATGGCTCACAGTGCGGCTTCTGTACCCCCGGTTTCGTGATGTCGCTGTTCGCGCTGCAAAAAAACAGCGATCAACCGGATTCCCACAAGGCTCACGAAGCACTGGCCGGCAACCTTTGCCGCTGCACCGGCTATCGGCCGATCCTGGAGGCTGCCGAGCAATCCTGCTGCGGTAAGCAACCGGACCAGTTCGATGCTCGCGAAGCGCAGACCATTGCGCGCCTGAAAGCCATTGCCCCTACCGATATCGGCGAACTCAACAGTGGCGACAAGCGCTGCCTGGTGCCGCTGACCGTCGCCGATCTGGCCGACCTCTATGACGCTTATCCACAGGCCCGACTGCTGGCCGGCGGCACGGATCTGGCATTGGAAGTCACCCAGTTTCATCGCACGTTGCCGGTGATGATCTACGTCGGCAACGTCACCGAGATGAAGCGCATCGAGACCTTCGACGATCGCATCGAAATCGGCGCTGCCGCTGCCCTCTCCGACTGCTATGAAGCGCTGAACGCCGAGTACCCGGATTTCGGCGAACTGCTGCACCGATTTGCATCGCTGCAAATTCGCAACCAGGGCACGTTGGGCGGCAACATCGGCAACGCTTCGCCGATTGGTGACTCGCCGCCGCTGCTGATCGCGCTCGGCGCGCAGGTTGTGTTGTGCAAGGGTGAAACCCGACGCACGCTGAACCTCGACGATTACTTCATCGATTACAAAGTGACGGCGCGTCAGGAAAGTGAATTCATCGAAAAAATCATCGTGCCGCGTGCCAGCGCCGAACAACTGTTCCGGGCGTACAAGGTGTCGAAGCGTCTGGACGATGACATCTCCGCCGTCTGCGCCGCGTTCAATCTGCGCGTGGAAAACGGCGTCATCACCGACGCCCGCATCGCTTTCGGCGGCATGGCCGCGATCCCGAAACGCGCCGTCCATTGCGAAAACGTGCTGATCGGCGCGCCGTTCAACAGCGCGCTGGTCGAACGCGCCTGCGCCGCACTGGCCGAAGATTTCACGCCGCTCTCGGACTTCCGCGCCAGCAAGGAATACCGCCTGCTCAGTGCGCAGAACCTGCTGCGCAAATACTTCATCGAACTGCAAACGCCGCACATCGAGACTCGGGTGACCGCTTATGTCTAATCATCACGCTGTAGAGAAGACCCAAGCCGAACTGGCTGAACTGTTCGCCAAGGACCTGACCACCGGTGTCGGCCGCAGCGTCAAGCACGACAGCGCGGCCAAGCATGTGGCCGGTGAAGCGCAGTACATCGACGACCGTCTGGAATTTCCCAATCAGCTGCACGTTTACGCCCGGCTGTCGGACCGCGCCCACGCGAAAATCATCAGCATCGACACCAAGCCCTGCTACGCCTTCGAAGGCGTGCGCATCGCCATCACCCACGAAGACGTGCCGGGCCTGAAAGACATCGGCCCGCTGTTGCCGGGTGATCCATTGCTGGCCATCGACGACGTGCAATTCGTCGGGCAACCCGTACTGGCCGTCGCCGCAAAAGACCTGGAAACCGCACGCAAAGCCGCCATGGCCGCGATCATCGAATACGAAGATCTTGAGCCGGTACTGGACGTGGTCGAAGCCTTGCGCAAACGCCACTTCGTGCTCGACAGCCACACGCATCAGCGTGGTGATTCGGCCGGTGCCCTGGCCACCGCTGAACATCGTATTCAAGGCACGCTGCACATCGGCGGCCAGGAACACTTCTACCTCGAAACCCAGATCTCTTCGGTGATGCCGACTGAAGATGGCGGGATGATTGTCTACTGCTCGACCCAGAACCCCACCGAAGTGCAGAAACTGGTGGCCGAGGTTCTGGACGTTTCGATGAACAAAATCGTCGTCGACATGCGCCGCATGGGCGGTGGGTTCGGCGGCAAGGAAACCCAGGCCGCGAGCCCTGCGTGCCTGTGCGCAGTCATCGCCCACCTCACCGGCCAGCCGACAAAAATGCGCCTGCCGCGTGTCGAAGACATGCTGATGACCGGAAAACGTCACCCGTTCTACGTCGAATACGACGTCGGCTTCGACAACACCGGGCGCCTGCACGGTATCGCCCTGGAACTGGCCGGCAACTGCGGTTGCTCGCCGGACTTGTCGGCGTCGATTGTCGACCGGGCGATGTTCCACGCCGACAACTCGTACTACCTGGGCGATGCGACCATCAACGGTCATCGCTGCAAGACCAACACCGCCTCGAACACCGCTTACCGTGGCTTCGGCGGCCCGCAAGGGATGGTTGCCATCGAAGAAGTGATGGACGCGATTGCCCGCCATCTGGGCCTCGATCCGCTGGCGGTGCGCAAGGCCAATTACTACGGCAAGACCGAGCGCAACGTCACCCATTACTACCAGACCGTCGAGCACAACATGCTCGAGGAAATGACCGCCGAACTGGAAGAAAGCAGCCAGTACGCCGAGCGCCGCGAAGCGATTCGTCGCTACAACGCCAACAGCCCGATCCTGAAAAAAGGCCTGGCGCTGACCCCGGTGAAATTCGGCATTTCCTTCACCGCCAGCTTCCTCAACCAGGCCGGCGCGCTGGTGCACGTCTACACCGACGGCAGCATCCACCTGAACCATGGCGGCACCGAAATGGGCCAGGGCCTGAACACCAAAGTCGCGCAAGTCGTGGCCGAAGTGTTCCAGGTGGAAATGGACCGCGTGCAGATCACCGCGACCAACACCGACAAGGTGCCGAATACCTCGCCGACGGCGGCTTCCAGCGGTGCTGACCTGAACGGTAAAGCCGCGCAGAACGCGGCGGAAATCATCAAGCAACGCCTGGTGGAATTCGCGGCTCGGCACTACAAAGTCAGCGAAGAAGACGTGGAATTCCACAACGGTCACGTGCGGGTTCGTGACCATATCCTGACCTTTGAAGCGCTGATCCAACAGGCGTATTTCGCCCAGGTGTCGTTGTCGAGCACCGGGTTCTACAAGACCCCGAAAATTTTCTACGACCGCAGCCAGGCGCGGGGTCGGCCGTTCTACTACTACGCCTTCGGTGCGGCGTGCTGCGAAGTGATCATCGACACCCTGACCGGCGAGTACAAGATGCTGCGCACCGACATCCTCCACGACGTCGGCGCCTCGTTGAACCCGGCCATCGACATTGGTCAGGTCGAGGGCGGTTTCATCCAGGGCATGGGCTGGCTGACCATGGAAGAGCTGGTGTGGAATGCCAAAGGCAAACTGATGACCAACGGCCCGGCCAGCTACAAGATCCCGGCGGTCGCCGACATGCCGCTGGACCTGCGGGTGAAACTGGTGGAAAACCGCAAGAACCCGGAAGACACCGTGTTCCATTCCAAGGCAGTGGGTGAGCCGCCGTTCATGCTCGGTATCGCATCGTGGTGCGCGATCAAGGACGCGGTGGCGAGTCTCGGCGACTACAAGCATCAGCCGAAAATCGACGCACCAGCGACGCCGGAGCGGGTGTTGTGGGGGTGCGAGCAGATGCGGCAGTTGACGGCGGCGAAGGCTGTGGAAGCCGAAACCGAGTTGGCTTCGCTCTAGGACCGAGGCGCGCCTATCGCTGGCAAGCCAGCTCCCACAGTGTTTTGTGGTGTCCACAGAATTTGGATTCAACACCCATCCTGTGGGAGCTGGCTTGCCAGCGATGAGGCCTGGATAGACAACACAGATGTCGAGGTGAAACATGTACAACTGGATCGACGCCCTCGCCGACCTGCAAAACCGGGGTGAACCCTGCGTGTTGGTGACCATCATCGAAGAGCTCGGTTCGACGCCGCGCAATGCCGGTTCGAAGATGGTCATCAGTGCCACCCAGGCGTTCGACACCATCGGTGGCGGGCATCTGGAATACAAAGCCATGCAGATCGGCCGCGAGATGCTCGCCAGCGGCAAGCAGGACACCCATCTGGAGCGTTTCAGCCTCGGTGCCAGCCTCGGCCAGTGCTGTGGCGGCGTGACGGTGTTGCTGTTCGAACCGATGGGCCAGGTCCAGGCGCAGATCGCCGTGTTCGGTGCCGGCCACGTCGGTCGCGCGTTGGTGCCGCTGCTCGCCAGCCTGCCCTGCCGGGTGCGCTGGATCGATTCGCGGGAAGATGAATTTCCCGAACAGATCCCCCACGGCGTACGCAAGATCGTCGCCGAAGAGCCGGTGGATGAAATCGACGACCTGCCCGTGGGCAGTTACTGCATCGTCATGACCCACAATCACCAACTCGACCTCGAACTCACCGCCGCGATCCTCAAGCGCAACGACTTCGCCTACTTCGGCCTGATCGGCTCGAAGACCAAACGCGTGAAGTTCGAACATCGCCTGCGCGACCGAGGTTTTGACAGCAGCGTGCTGCAACGCATGCGCTGCCCGATGGGTATCGGCGAAGTCAAAGGCAAGTTGCCTGTGGAAATCGCCATTTCCATCGCCGGCGAAATCATCGCCACCTATAACGCGAATTTCGGCCAGCACTCTGCCAGCGCCGGATCGATTGCCAAACTGCTGCCCGCTTCACGCCGCAGCCAAGCCTCTAATTGAGAACACCCATGCCTCTGACTCGCAAAGCCTACCGCGCCGCCATCCTGCATAGCATCGCCGACCCTGCCATCGTTGGCATCGAAGCCTCGTACGAGTATTTCGAGGACGGCTTGCTGGTGGTCGATAACGGCCAGATCAGTGCCCTCGGCCACGCCAGCGAATTGCTGCCGACCCTGCCCGCCGATATCGAGATCACTCATTACCAGGACGCGCTGATCACTCCAGGCTTCATCGACACCCACATCCACCTGCCGCAAACCGGCATGGTCGGTGCCTACGGCGAGCAGTTGCTGGACTGGCTCAACACTTATACGTTCCCGTGCGAAAGCCAGTTCGCCGACAAGGCTCACGCCGACGAAGTCGCGGACATTTTCATCAAGGAACTGCTGCGCAACGGCACCACCACCGCGCTGGTGTTCGGCAGCGTCCATCCGCAATCGGTGAACTCGTTCTTCGAAGCCGCCGAACAGCTGGACCTGCGGATGATCGCCGGCAAGGTGATGATGGACCGCAACGCGCCGGACTACCTGACCGACACCGCCGAATCCAGCTACGTCGAAAGCAAGGCGTTGATCGAACGCTGGCACGGCAAAGGTCGCTTGCACTACGCCGTCACTCCGCGCTTCGCACCCACCAGCACCCCGGAACAACTGACCCTCGCCGGCCAGTTGCTGAGCGAATATCCGGACCTGTACATGCAGACCCACATCAGCGAAAACCTCAAGGAAGTCGAGTGGGTCAAGGAACTGTTCCCGGAGCGCAAGGGCTACCTCGACGTCTACGATCACTACCAGTTGCTGGGCGAGCGCTCGGTGTTCGCCCACGGCGTGCACCTGTGTGACGACGAATGTGCGCGACTGGCCGAGACCGGTTCGGCGATTGCGTTCTGCCCGACTTCGAACTTCTTCCTTGGCAGCGGTTTGTTCAATCTGCCGATGGCCGAGAAGCACAAGCTGAATGTCGGTCTGGGCACGGACGTGGGGGGCGGCACCAGTTTCTCGCTGCTGCAAACGTTGAACGAGGCGTACAAGGTCATGCAGTTGCAAGGTGCGCGGTTGAGCCCGTTCAAATCGCTGTACCTGGCGACGCTGGGCGGTGCACGTGCGTTGCGTCTGGAAGACAAGATCGGCACGCTGCTGCCGGGCACCGATGCCGACTTCCTGGTGCTGGATTACAACGCTACGCCGCTGCTGAGTTATCGCTTGAAGCAGGCGAACAACATTGCCGAGACGTTGTTTGTGTTGATGACGCTGGGGGATGACCGGACTGTTCTGCAGACGTATGCGGCAGGGAATCAGGTGCATCAGCGCTAATTCTTTCAGGCATAAAAAATCCCCCAGCGCTTTTCAGCCTGGGGGATTTTTATTGCCTGTCAGATTGCTATCGCTGGCAAGCCAGCTCCCACAGGATTTGGTGTATCGCGGATCTGGTGAACCCCACAAAACATTGTGGGAGCTGGCTTGCCAGCGATGGGGACGACACAGTGCTTCAGATTTTCGCCGACGAACGCCCTGGCTTCTTGGTCTGCAACAAATGCGAGAACACCGCATGCAAATCATCCGACGCGCTTTCTTCGTCGAGGTTGAGCTTGCTGTCGATGTGATCCATGTGATGCATCATCAGGTTCACCGCCAACTCACCGTTGCGCGCTTCGATGGCGTCGATCAGTTGGGTGTGCTCGTCGTAGGAACAGTGCGAGCGGTTGCCGCTTTCATACTGGGCGATGATCAACGAAGTCTGGGACACAAGGCTGCGCTGGAAGCTGATCAGCGGGGCATTCTTCGCCGCTTCGGCGAGTTTCAGGTGGAATTCGCCCGACAGACGGATACCGGCACCGCGATCGCCACGGGAGAAGCTGTCGCGTTCGTCGTTGACCATCTGGCGCAGTTCGGCGATCTGCTCGGCGGTAGCGTGCTGCACCGCCAGTTCAGTGATCGCGCGCTCGACCAGGCGCCGGGCGAGGAACACCTGGCGCGCTTCCTCGACACTCGGGCTGGCAACCACGGCACCACGATTGGGCCGCAGCAGCACGACACCTTCATGGGCCAGGCGCGACAGCGCACGGCGAATGATGGTGCGGCTGACCCCGAAAATTTCCCCCAGCGCTTCTTCGCTCAATTTGGTGCCGGGCGCCAGGCGTTGTTCGAGGATGGCCTCGAAGATATGCGCGTAGACAATATCGTCCTGGGTCCCGCTGCGGCCGGCTTTGCCTGCTCGCGGTTGTTTCTTGAGGGGTTGCAACTGTTCGTTCATGGGCACTCGAGTCGGGAGAACTGCGGCGAATTGACCGTGACTGTAATACGGCACAGTGGGTCGCTGGCAAGTATCGCGTAAAAAACACCGCGATTGTACACAATGGATGGTGGCAACACGACTGTACGGCTGTTTGTCGCCTCTGCTGTATTGCAACGATTGCTTACGTTTGAGTTTAGGCTTGATCACAGAATCCGCAGCGCGATCTCCCCTAGGAGCCGGCTTGCCGGCAATGGTGTGTCAGTTGACGTAAAGGCATCTGACCCGGCATCGCCGGCAAGCCGGCTCCTACCAGGGATTACGTGGCTCGGGTATTTTCGTACGTATAAGGAACACCGCTGTCATGAACGACGCCACGCACACGCAGCTCCGCCCGTTGGCGGACACGTCTCCTTCCGCCATCGTTGCCGGGTTCATCGCGATGATGACCGGCTACACCAGCTCCCTGGTGCTGATGTTCCAGGCCGGGCAAGCGGCAGGCCTGACCAGCGGGCAGATTTCTTCGTGGATCTGGGCGATCTCTATTGGCATGGCGGTGTGCTCGATCGGCCTGTCCCTGCGTTATCGCACACCGATCACCATCGCCTGGTCGACACCCGGCGCGGCGTTGCTGATCACCAGCCTGGGCGGTGTGAGCTACGGCGAAGCCATTGGCGCCTACGTGACCTGCGCGGTGCTGGTCACTGTGTGTGGCTTGACCGGCAGCTTCGAACGCTTGGTGAAGAAGATTCCAGCGTCATTGGCCGCCGCGTTGCTGGCCGGGATTCTGTTCAAGATCGGCAGCGAAATCTTCGTCGCCGCCCAACATCGCACCGCGCTGGTGCTGGGGATGTTTTTCACCTATCTGCTGGTCAAACGCCTGTCGCCACGCTACGCCGTACTCGCCGCGCTGCTGATCGGTACAGCGCTGTCAGGGTTGATGGGGCTGCTGGATTTCAGCGCGTTTCACCTGGAGGTGGCGACGCCGGTCTGGACCACACCGCACTTCTCCCTGGCGGCGACCATCAGCATCGGCATCCCGCTGTTCGTGGTGGCGATGACCTCGCAGAACATGCCAGGCATTGCGGTGCTGCGCGCCGACGGTTACACGGTGCCTGCCTCGCCGCTGATCACCACGACAGGCATCGCTTCGCTACTGTTGGCGCCGTTCGGTTCCCACGGGATCAACCTGGCCGCCATCAGCGCGGCGATTTGCACCGGACCGCATGCCCACGAAGATCGTAACAAGCGTTACACGGCCGCCGTGTGGTGCGGGATTTTCTACGGGGTTGCCGGGGTGTTCGGCGCGACGCTGGCGGCGCTGTTTGCCGCACTGCCGAAAGAATTGGTGCTGTCGATTGCGGCGCTGGCGTTGTTCGGCTCGATCATCAATGGCTTGAGCATTGCAATGACCGAAGTGAAGGAACGCGAAGCAGCGCTGATCACCTTTATGGTCACGGCGTCGGGGCTGACGCTGTTTTCCATTGGCTCGGCGTTCTGGGGGATTGTGGCGGGGGTGTTGACACTGGTCATTCTGAATTGGCGAAAGGCCTGAAGACATAAAAAAACGGCGACCCTTGGGTCGCCGTTTTTCATGCCATCAAGCGACCGGATTGATCGGCTTTTCCGGGTACCAGACGTCCAGCAGCGGGCTGACGGTAACTTCAGTCAGTTCGCTGCGGCCTTTGAGCCAGGCTTCAACAGCAGCACGCTGCTCTTCGGACACCGAGCCACGTTTCTGCAGGCAAACCAGACCGAAGTCGTCGCCGCCAACATAGCCAAGACCGTTGGCTTCCATGGCTTCTTTCAGAAACGCGTCGAGGAAAGCATCAATGGCTTCATCAGCCAAATCTTCTTTGAAATCCAGGTTCAGCTCGAAACCCAGCTCTTGAAATTCATCGACGCACAGTTTTTTGCGCAGACGCTGGGAACGGTTAGTCGCCATTGGAACAATCCTCATAAGTAATAACGGGCGGCACTTTAGCAGTTTAAGCGGCCAATTGCCCGATTCTCTGGGTGCAACAAGTTACCGTCAGTAAAAAAATAGCGGATTAGGTGACTCGGGCACGGCACAAGTCGCTACACCTTGGGGCATAATGCCGACACTTTCATGACCACTGAGGGAAATTATCTTCATGCCCTCGTCTTTTTCCCCTCGGCTGTAGGGTTTTATTTCAGATGATCAAATCTTTGCGTCCACTGTTGCTGGCCAGTCTTCTCCTCCCCCTGGCCCTCCCCGTTTCTGCCGCCACCATCAACACCGGCCTGTCGCCCAACGTCGAAAAAGCCCTCAAGGCCAGCAAACTGCAGGACAACGCCTTGTCGCTGGTGATGATCCCGCTCAACGGTCCCGGCACCCCGACCATTTTCAACGCTGACGTCTCGGTCAACCCGGCCTCGACCATGAAACTCGTCACCACTTACGCCGCGCTGGAAATGCTCGGCCCTAACCACCAGTGGAAAACCGAGTTCTACACCGACGGCACCCTCAGCGGCGGCATCCTCAACGGTAACCTCTACCTCAAGGGTGGCGGCGATCCGAAGCTGAACATGGAAAAACTCTGGTTGCTGATGCGCGACCTGCGGGCCAACGGCGTGACACAAGTCACCGGCGACCTGGTGCTGGATCGCAATTTCTTCGTGCAACCGCAACTGCCGGAGTTCAACGATGATGGCAATGACGAGAACAAACCGTTCCTGGTCAAACCCGATTCGCTGCTGGTCAACCTCAAGGCCCTGCGCTTCGTCGCACGCAACGACAACGGCCGGGTGCTGATCTCGGTAGAGCCGCCGATTGCCAGCATCCGCATCGAAAACCTGGTCAAGGCCGTCAACTCCAAGCAGTGCGCCGGTGGCGTGCGTTACAACCCGGTGACCCAGGCCGATGGCAGCGTCACCGTGACCGTGGGCGGGCAGTTGGGCGAAGGCTGCAGCTCGCAGACTTACCTGTCGCTGCTCGACCACGCGACATACACCGCCGGTGCCGTGCGGGCGATCTGGAAGGAACTGGGCGGCAGCATTCAGGGCAAGGATGTTCTGGCACCTACGCCGAAAGACGCCAAGGTCCTGGCTCGCGCCTTCTCGCCGGACCTGGCGGAAATCATCCGCGACATCAACAAATACAGTAACAACACCATGGCGCAGCAGCTGTTCCTGAGCCTGGGCCAGAAATTCCGCACCGACGCCGACGCCGACGATGCCAAGGCAGCCCAGCGCGTGGTGCGTCAGTGGCTGGCGAAGAAAGGCATTACCGCGCCACACCTGGTGATGGAAAACGGCTCCGGCCTGTCCCGCGCAGAACGCGTGAGCGCCCGTGAAATGGCGGCGATGCTGCAAGCCGCGTGGCGCAGCCCGTACGCAGCCGAGTTCATCAGTTCGATGCCGATTGCCGGCACCGACGGCACTATGCGTAAACGCCTGAAGACCACCGCGATGCGCGGTGAAGCCCACGTCAAGACCGGCACCCTGAACACCGTGCGCGCGATCTCCGGCTTCAGCCGCGACGTCAATGGCAACACCTGGGCGGTGGTGGCGATTCTTAACGACAAGGCACCGTTCGGCGCGTCGTCGGTGCTGGATCAGGTGCTGCTGGACCTGTATCGCCAACCGAAACTGCCTGACACGGCTTCGGTTCTCTAAGGCACCGCAGATCCAATGCATGAGCCAGCTTGCTCGCGATGACGGCGGCACATCCAACACAGATGTGACTGAAAGACCGCTATCGCGAGCAAGCTTGCTCCTACAGGTCTGGCGTACAGACCACGTTAATTCATCTCGCCTTGAACCCGGTCACGCCCCGCCTGTTTCGCCGCATACACCCCCGAGTCCGCCCGCAGCAACAGCGCATCCGCGCCCTCGTCAACGCGCCAACTGGCGATGCCGAAACTCGCAGTGACAATACCGATGTCATCGATCGGGGAACTGCGCAAGCCCTGCCAAAGCTCCAGTGCCAGCACATAGGCTTGTTCGCTGTCGATGTCCGGGCAGAGCACCATGAACTCTTCACCGCCCAAGCGACAGAACACATCCGTGCGGCGCAGGCGATGGCCGATGCGCTCGCACACAGCCTGCAACACCCGATCGCCCACAGCGTGGCCGTGCTGGTCATTGATGCGTTTGAAATGGTCGATGTCGAGCATGATCACCGACAACTCGCCGCCGCCGCGCTCGACACGGGCCATCTCGGTGGTCAGACGCTCCTGGAAGTAGCGACGATTGTGGATACCGGTCAGCGAATCGGTGATCGACAGCGCGCGCAGCTCTTCTTCGACGCGCTTGAGATCGGAGATGTCCGAGATGTAGCCATGCCAGAGTACGCCGCCACCTGGCTGTTCCTCCGGGGTTGCTTCACCACGGACCCAGCGCAGCCCCCGTGTCGGCAGCTGCACGCGATACTCCTCGCGCCACGGGCTGAGCGTGTCCGCCGACGCCCGGATCGAGGCGCGGACCCTCGTGGTGTCCTGAGGGTGGATCCGGGTGAAAATCGCTTCGGCGTTAAGCAGCAAGACATCCGGTTCGAGTTCGTAGATCTCGCGGATGCCATCGCTGGCGTAGATCACACTGAAGCGTCCGTCGAACTCCATCTTGAACTGATAAATCCCGCCGGGCACATGGGCGCTGAGTTTCTTCAAGAGCAAATCCCGTGCGGCGAGCGCCTCGTGCACGCGCTTGCGTTCGGTGACGTCGATGCAGATCGCCAGGTGCCCGACCCACAAACCTTGCTCGTCGAGCACCGGGGTCGCCAGCATGTTCACCGTTAATTGGCTGCCGTCCCCACGGACCAGCGTCCACTCCCGCGCCTCGTGACCGCCCTCCTCGCCGCCCTCGACCAACATCGCCTGGCAGGTCGGAATCGTTTTGCCATAACGTGCACTCAACTCCGCCGAACGCGCGGCAAGTTCCCGGGGCAGGTGCAGGTTTTCCAGGGTCATGTGCCCGACCACTTCCACGCTTGAATAGCCGAGCATCTGCTCCGCCCCGGCGTTGAACGTGCTGATGACACCGCGCAGGTCTGTAGCGATGATTGCCACCTGGGTCGCGGCATTCAACACGCCACGCAACTGACCGTGGGTGCCTCGCAGTTCCTGCTCACGGGCACGCAGTTCCTGAGTCCGCTGCTCGACCATTTTCAGCGCGCGTTGCCGCTGACTGACCAGCACATAAAGCAGCGAGCTGAGCAGCAGACTGAGCAAACCACCCAGTACCACCAGGCTGCCTACCGAGGAGTGGTTGGCTTGCAGGAAGGCCTCGCTGGGCTGGATGTCGACCTGGTAGTCATGGTCAGCCAGCCGCAGCAGCCGGGTCGCCGACAACTCACTGGCGGCAGGACCGTTAGAGGATTCGTAGAGCACTTCGTGCTGGTCCTCGGTGGACAAGTCGAGGATACGCACCGACAGATAATCACGGCCCGCTTCCGGCAAGCCATCGGCCAGCAACTGACGCATGCTGATCACCGCCATCACATAACCGTAGGGTTTGGACGCCGGACTGTCGCGGGATATGACCGGCGCGACCAGCAGCACGCCCCGCGCATAGGCCGGCTCGATGCTGACCAGATGCATCGGCTGCGACACCGCCATCTGGCCATGCTGGTCCGCCCGGTCCAGGGTGGCACGGCGCAGGGGCTGCGCCGCCAGGTCGTAACCCAACGGTGAGCCGAGCTTGCTTTGGGTCTGGCTGTACAGCACCACAACATACTCATCGCGCTCCGCCGCCAATTGCAGCTGACCGTCGGCATTGAGCTCACGAATGCTGAAATCGGATAAACCCTCTTCACGCACCCGACGCTCAAACTCTGCCCGCTCGGCACGGCTGACCCGCAGAGCAAACGAATAGGCCTGAGTCCGGTGCAGCAAAGGTTGGGTGTAGCCGTCGAATTCCTCGCGGGCAACCGCATCGGAATTGGCAAAGAACCGGCGCAGCCCATCGAGGCGCTGCTCCTGATCTTCGAAACGTTCTTCGATACGGCTGTAACGTTCACTGGCCAGCAGTTGGAAACGTTGCCGCAATTGTTGGTGGAACAGATTCAGGGTCGACCAGGCGAGCAACCCGGTGAGAATCCCGCCGGCGACCAATACCAGTAGCGCGACCAGCCAGGCCGAGACGTCTTCACTGATAAAACCCAGGATCTTTGGGCGCACGGCGTGCAACGACATAGAGGCAACTCAAAATGCCAGGTGCCGGAAAAGCCCATTGGCCATGTGTTGAGTTATAGCTATTAGCCATCAATTTGACCAGCACTGAAAGAAGCCAAGAGCCTTTAAAAATCAAGGCTCTGTGGATCCAATGCGAAAAAATGTCAACGCGCAGTGATTTTCCAGGCTCGGTGGATCTTGCCGTTGCGGGCGAAATCCGGATCGATGGTCTGGGTCGTGATCTCCTCGACCGCGTAACGCTCGGTGAGGTTTTCCTCGAGCTCGAACTTGCGGAAGTTGTTGGAGAAATACAACACGCCACCCGGCGCCAGTCGCGCCATGGCCAGGTCGATCAATTGCACCTGATCTCGCTGCACGTCGAAGATCCCTTCCATGCGCTTGGAGTTGGAGAAGGTCGGCGGGTCGATGAAGATCAGGTCGAACTCGTCACGGCAGGCGTCGAGCCAGACCATCACATCGCCCTGCTCCAGACGGTTCTTGTCGGAGAAACCGTTCAGCGACAGGTTGCGTCGCGCCCAGTCGAGGTAGGTTTTCGACAAGTCGACGCTGGTGGTGCTGCGCGCGCCGCCCTTGGCCGCGTGAACGCTGGCCGTCGCGGTGTAGCAATACAGGTTGAGGAAGCGCTTGCCGGCCGCCTCTTTCTGGATGCGCATACGCATTGGGCGGTGGTCGAGGAACAGCCCGGTGTCGAGGTAGTCGGTGAGGTTGACCAGAAGCTTCACGCCGCCTTCGTTGACCTCAACGAACTTGCCTTGCGCCGCCTGACGTTCGTACTGCTTGGTGCCGCTCTGACGCTCACGACGTTTGACCACCACGCGGCTCTTGTCGATGTTCAATGCCTGCGGAATCGCTGCCAAGGCGTCGAACATGCGCGCCGAGGCTTTTTCCGGGTCGATGGATTTCGGCGCGGCGTACTCCTGGACGTGGACCCAATCCTGATACAAGTCGATGGCCATCGAGTATTCCGGCATGTCGGCATCGTAGACGCGGTAGCAGTCGATGCCTTCACGCTTGACCCACTTGCCCAGCGCCTTGAGGTTCTTTTGCAGACGGTTGGCAAACATCTGCCCGCCTTCGCTCAAGCGCGGTTGCTCGATCACCGGAGCGGGTGCCGCAGCCGGTTTGATCGGGTTACCGTTTTTATTGTACTGGCGTTCCTGCGGCGCATTCGGCGCCTGATCGTATTCCGCCTGTTCGCGCTCGACTTGACGCTGCTCCGGGGTGCGGCGCTCGCCAGTGACGAACTGGTCCGGCGTGACCTTGATCAGCAGCAGTTTGCACGGCAATGCGCCGTTCCAGAACGAATACTGTTTGTGGCTGCGGATGCCCATGCGCTTGCCCAGATCCGGCGCGCCGGTGAACACCGCCGCTTCCCAGTTCAGGCAAGCCTGACGCAGACGTTCGCCGAGGTTCTGGTAGAGATAGAGCAGGCTCGCCTCGTCGCCCAGACGCTCGCCGTACGGTGGGTTGCAGATGACCAGGCCTTTCTGGTTCTGGTCCGGACGCGGTTCGAAGGTAGCGACTTCGCCCTGGTAGATCTTGATCCACTCGCTCAGGCCGGCACGCTCGACGTTGTTGCGGCCCGGTTGAATCAGGCGCGGGTCGGCTTCGTAGCCACGAATCCACAGCGGTGGCTTGGCCAGGCCGGCGGCAGCGCGCTCGCTGGCTTCTTCGTGCAGCTTTTTCCACAGCGCCGGCACGTGGCCAAGCCAGGCGGTGAAGCCCCATTGCTCGCGACGCAGGTTGGGCGCCATATCGGCGGCGATCATCGCGGCTTCGACGAGGAACGTACCAACACCGCACATCGGGTCAGCCAGTGCGCCGCCGTCGGCCGCAATGCGCGGCCAGCCGGAACGGATCAGGATGGCGGCCGCGAGGTTTTCCTTCAGCGGCGCCGCACCTTGCTGCAGGCGATAGCCGCGCTGGTGCAGGCTGTGGCCGGAGAGGTCGAGGGACAGAATGGCTTCGCCACGGTCCAGGCGCAGGTGAATGCGCAGGTCCGGGTTGAGTTTGTCGATGGACGGACGGTCGCCTTGCGGGGTGCGCAGTTTATCGACGATGGCGTCTTTGACTTTCAAGGCACCGAAGTGGGTGTTGTCGATACCCGAGCCGTGGCCGCTGAACTCGACGGCCAGGGTGCCGTCGTTGAGCATGTGGTCTTGCCACTCGATATCGAGCACGCCGTGATACAGGTCTTCGGCGTCCTTCATCGGGAAACGCTTGAGCACCAGCAGCACCCGGTTCGCCAGGCGCGACCACAGGCACAGGCGATAAGCGGTTTCCATGGTCGCCATGCCGCGCACGGCCGAGGTGTGCTCACGCGCTTCTTCAAGGCCAAGCCCGACGGCTTCCTCGATGAGCAGGCCTTCGAGGCCTTTTGGGCAAGTGAGGAAGATTTCGAATTGATCGGACATTGGAATTTCAGAGCCTTTGGCTAAGTGAACCGGCAACGCATTGCCGGCCCGGTTTTCAATCAGGCGCTTTTCTAAAGAGCGCCCGCGTGGCACGAAGGTGTGCCGTCCCACCCGTGCTGCTCAGGTTAGAAGAGCTTAGATGCACGGGCAGATAAAAAAGTTGATGCAACAAAATGTCATAACTCGACCCTTCGTCGAATAATGCCCGGGACCAACGCGAGGCATTCTCACTAAAGGATTAACCCCATCATCCTGCGGGGGGCCGATCATACAGGGCTTTGGCCAATAAACACGGGACAAACATCGTGTTACTTATGGCCATACCATCTTTATCGTTACGTCCTTATGACAAAACGATCATTCCCTCGATGTGACGCATTGGTTAGAACTCAACACAGGTTGGCGCCACAACGGACGTCAACACCTTGGCTCGCCACGCCGGCAGCGAGCCCCCCAACGGCAGACATTTCTGCCAGACCTCGATTGAGGTCAACGCGATACATACAGTCAACAAGTGAGGGCAACACCCTATGAGAAGACTTAAGCGTGATCCGTTGGAAAGAGCATTTTTGCGCGGATATCAATATGGCGTTGGTGGCAAATCCCGTGAGCTTTGCCCATTTACTCTACCGTCGGTACGCCAAGCCTGGATTAACGGCTGGCGAGAAGGACGCGGCGACAACTGGGACGGTATGACCGGCACTGCGGGAATCCATAGACTCAACGAACTTCACGCCGTCGGCTAACACAGGGCACACACTCCGACACGACAACCTGATTACGTAACGACTTAACACGCACGCCCCATCCGGGCGGCGGGCTCCGGCCCAGGGGCTCCTTCGAGGAGCCCTTTTTTATGCCCGCTCTTTGGCCAGACACGATCCCCTGTAGGAGCCAGCTTGCTGGCGATGGCGATTTCAAGGATGCCATCGCCGGCAAGCCGGCTCCTACAAAGTGACCCAATGCCGCGATGGCGATCTCGAGGCTGCCATCACCAGCAAACGGAACGCCGCCCGGCCGCGCTTAAAGGGCTTAGCGCAGAGCGGCGATGGCGTCGACGGACTCGCGAATCAGCGCAGGACCTTTGTAGATGAAGCCGGAATAGAGCTGCACCAAGCTCGCCCCCGCAGCGATTTTCTCAGCTGCGTGCTTGCCTTCGGTAATGCCGCCCACGGCGATGATCGGCAAGCGGCCGGCCAATTCTGCCGCCAGCACCTTCACGGTGTGGGTGCTCTTGTCACGAACCGGTGCGCCGGACAGACCGCCCGCCTCGTCACCGAACTCCATGCCTTCGACGCCGACGCGGCTCAGGGTGGTGTTGGTGGCGATCACCGCGTCCATCCCGGTTTCGATCAGCGCTAGCGCGACTTGCGCGGTTTCTTCGTCGGTCATGTCCGGCGCGATCTTGATCGCCAGCGGCACGTGCTTGCCATGGCGCAGCGCCAGCTCGGCACGACGAGTCGCCAGATCCGCCAGCAATTGCTTGAGCGAATCCCCGAATTGCAGGCTGCGCAGGCCCGGGGTGTTTGGCGAACTGACGTTGACCGTCACGTAGCTGGCATGGGCGTAGACCTTGTCCAGGCAAATCAGGTAGTCGTCGACCGCGCGCTCGACCGGAGTATCGAAGTTCTTGCCGATGTTGATGCCCAGCACGCCCTTGTACTTGGCCGCCGCCACACGCGCCAGCAAGTGATCGACACCCAGGTTGTTGAAGCCCATGCGGTTGATGATCGCCTCGGCTTCCGGCAGACGGAAGATCCGTGGCTTCGGGTTGCCCGGCTGAGGACGCGGGGTGATGGTGCCGATTTCGACGAATCCAAAACCCAACTGGGCAAAACCGTCGATGGCCGCGCCGTTCTTGTCCAGACCGGCCGCCAGACCCACCGGGTTCGGGAAGTCCAGGCCCATGACGCTCACCGGCATTTTTGCCGGAGCCTTGCACAGCAAGCCGTTGAGGCCCAAACGCCCGCCCGCGCCGATCAGGTCCAGGGACAGATCGTGGGAGGTTTCCGGGGAAAGTTTGAACAACAGCTGACGGGCCAGGGTGTACATGGGCGGCTTTGACTCGAATGGCGGCGAAATGAGGCGGCGATTATAGCCGGGCATCGGGGTCGCAAGCGAGGCGCGCAACAAAATCAGCGAGCGATGGCATATGCCTTGCACCGACACAGGCATCAGCACTCATGCCAACGGCGGGATGAGTGGAAGGACAATGGCGTCGTCACCCGGTTTTGCTTGCGCGAGGACCTGGGACGACGCTTTTTTTGGAAGGTGTTTTGTCATGAATGAAACCACAACGGGCCCGCTGGCCTGGGTCAACGGCAGCGATGCCCCGGAAAAGACCGACATCAACCTCGGCTTCATGGCCCTGAGCGATTGCGCCTCGGTGGTGGTCGCCGCCACTCAGGGCTTTGCCCAGCCTTACGGCCTGACCTTGAACCTCAAGCGCCAGTCTTCCTGGGCCAGCCTGCGGGACAAACTGGTCAGCGGCGAACTCGATGTCGCCCACAGCCTGTACGGTTTGATCTATGCCGTGCACTTGGGCATCGGTGGCGTCGCGCCGACCGACATGGCGGTGCTCATGGGCCTGAACCAGAACGGTCAGAGCATCAACCTTTCCCACGGCTTGCAAGCCTTGGGCGTGACCGCTCCTGAAGCACTGGATCGACACGTGCACCAAACTCGCCCAAAACTCACCTTCGCCCAGACATTTCCGACCGGTACCCACGCCATGTGGCTGTATTACTGGCTAGCCAGCCAGGGCATTCATCCCCTGCACGACGTCGACAGTGTGGTGGTGCCGCCGCCGCAAATGGTCGCGCACCTGCAAGCCGGGCGGATCGACGGTTTCTGCGTCGGTGAACCCTGGTCCGCCAGCGCCGTGAAACACAATCTCGGCTTTACGATGGCAACGACCCAGACGATCTGGCCCGATCATCCGGAGAAAGTCCTCGGCTGCACCCGCGCGTTCGTCGAGCAGTACCCCAACACCGCTCGGGCACTGGTGATGGCCATTCTGGAGGCCAGCCGATTCATCGAAGCAAGCGTCGAGAATCGCCGCAGTACCGCCCAGTTGCTGAGCGCCCCCGAATACCTGGACACGCCGCTCGACTGCATCGAACCGCGTCTGCTCGGCGACTACGCCGATGGCCTCGGCAACCGCTGGCAAGACCCGCACGCGCTGCGCTTCCATGGCGCTGGCGAGGCCAACCGGCCTTACCTGTCCGATGGCATGTGGTTCATGACCCAGTTCCGCCGCTGGGGTTTGCTGCGCGACGACCCGGACTACCTCGCGGTGGCCCGTCAGGTTCAGCAACTAGACGTGTATCGAGAGGCCGCCAGCGCGGTCGGCGTTGCCTCTTCAGGCAAGGAAATGCGCAGCAGCCAGTTGATCGACGGCAAAATCTGGGACGGCTCGGACCCGGCCGGATATGTCCGCAGTTTCAAACTGCACGCCATGAGCGACAGCTCGTCCCGATTCGCCAGCCGCTGACAGGAGACTGCGAACATGTTGCGTATCCTGCTGATCAACGACACCGCGAAGAAAGTCGGCCGCTTGAAAGCCGCCCTGACCGAAGCCGGATTCGAGGTCATCGACGAATCCGGCCTGACCATCGACCTGCCCGCACGCGTCGAAACGGTGCGTCCGGACGTGATCCTGATCGATACCGAGTCACCGAGCCGCGATGTGATGGAGCAAGTGGTGCTGGTGAGTCGCGACCAGCCACGGCCGATTGTGATGTTCACCGACGAACATGACCCCGACGTGATGCGCCAGGCGATCAAGTCCGGAGTCAGCGCCTACATCGTCGAAGGCATTCACGCACAACGCTTGCAGCCGATTCTCGACGTCGCCATGGCGCGCTTCGAAAGCGACCAGGCCCTGCGCGCACAACTGCACGCCCGCGATCAGCAACTGGCCGAGCGCAAGCGCATCGAGCTGGCCAAGGGGCTGCTGATGAAGATGAAGGACTGCAACGAAGAAGAGGCCTACACGCTGATGCGGCGCCAGGCCATGAGCCGGCAGCAGAAACTGATTCAGGTGGCGGAGCAGATCATCGCGATGAGTGAGTTGCTCGGCTGAGATCTTGTGGTGCCTTTGAGGGCCCAATCGCGGGCAAGCCCGCTCCCACAGGTTTTGTGAACTCCAGCAATCCTGTGTGTGCGGGCTTGCCCGCGATGGCCACGACTCGGTTCCACGCTGTTGGCACAAATCTCGCTATGTAATCCACACAGGTAACCAACGGCGGTTGCCCCACCTACGACAAAGACGTCGCTCACCTCATTTGCCCATGGCAAATCCGGTGGCGGCGTTTTTTTGTTTTGGCCCCACAGACCGGGGCCGGTGGTGCGGCCGTTGCGGCGCCCCACCCGCAAGCTCATGACTCCTTCTCGAGACGACTCACAGCTGAGGTGCGCGATGAATTCAAGCTTCTGGAAATCCGGCCATACCCCGACCCTGTTCGCGGCCTTCCTTTATTTCGACCTGAGTTTCATGGTCTGGTACCTGCTCGGCCCACTGGCGGTGCAAATCGCCGCCGACCTGCACCTGACCACCCAACAACGCGGACTGGTGGTGGCCACGCCGATTCTGGCCGGGGCCGTACTGCGCTTTATCATGGGCATGCTGGCGGATCGCCTGTCGCCTAAAACCGCCGGCATCATCGGCCAGGTGATCGTCATCTGCGCACTGTTCGTTGCCTGGAAGCACGGCATCCACAGTTACGAGCAGGCGCTGCTGCTGGGTCTGTTCCTCGGCATGGCGGGCGCGTCATTCGCCGTGGCGCTGCCGCTGGCGTCGCAGTGGTATCCGCCACAACATCAGGGCAAGGCCATGGGCATCGCCGGGGCCGGTAATTCGGGCACTGTGCTTGCCGCGCTGATCGCTCCGGTGCTGGCCGCCGCGTTTGGCTGGAGCAACGTGTTCGGCTTCGCCCTGATCCCGCTGATCCTGACCATCATCGTCTTCGCCTGGCTGGCCAAAAGCGCGCCTGAGCGGCCGAAAGCCAAGTCGGTGTCCGACTACTTCAAGGCCCTGGGCGACCGCGACAGTTGGTGGTTCATGTTTTTCTACAGCGTGACCTTTGGCGGCTTTATCGGCCTGGCCAGCGCCCTGCCCGGCTACTTCAACGACCAATACGGCCTGAGCCCAGTGACCGCCGGTTACTACACCGCGGCCTGCGTGTTTGGCGGCAGTTTGATGCGCCCTCTGGGCGGTGCGCTGGCCGACCGCTTCGGCGGGATTCGCACGTTGCTGGCGATGTACACAGTGGCGGCGATCTGCATTGCAGCAGTGGGTTTCAACTTGCCAAGTTCCTACGCGGCGCTGGCACTTTTCGTCTGCACCATGCTCGGCCTTGGTGCGGGTAACGGCGCGGTTTTCCAATTGGTTCCGCAACGTTTTCGGCGTGAGATCGGTGTGATGACCGGTTTGATCGGCATGGCCGGCGGCATCGGCGGCTTCGCCCTCGCGGCAGGCATGGGCGCGATCAAGCAAAGCACCGGCAGTTATCAACTGGCCCTGTGGTTGTTCGCCAGCCTCGGCGTCCTCGCCTGGTTCGGTTTGCACGGCGTGAAACGTCGCTGGAGAACCACTTGGGGTTCGGCTGCCGTCACCGCTGCGCGGGTGTGAGGGCTGAATGAGCCTGCAACTGAGTTTTGCCGAAGCCAGCGCTATCGGTCCGCGCGAGGAAAATCAGGACGCCTTGCGCCTGGTGACACCGGCCCCGGCGCTGGCGGCGAGCAAGGGTTACCTGTTCGCCATCGCCGACGGCGTCAGCCAGTGCGCCGATGGCGGCCTCGCAGCGCGTTCAACCTTGCAGGCGCTGGCGCTGGACTACTACGCCACCCCGCAAACCTGGGGTGTCGCCCAAGCGCTTGATCGCTTGCTACTGGCACAAAATCGCTGGTTGCAGGCTAATGGCGGCGGGCAACCGCTGCTGACCACTGTCAGTGCCTTGGTTATGCGCGGCAGGCGTTTTACCCTGGCGCATGTCGGTGACTGTAGGGTTTATCGCTGGCACGCCGATCAATTGCAGCGGGTTACTGAGGATCACGTTTGGGATCAGCCGGGCATGCAGCATGTGCTCAAACGGGCGCTTGGCCTCGACCAGCATCTGGTCCTGGATTTCCTCGATGGCGAACTGCGGCTGAATGAGCATTTCGTTCTGCTCAGCGATGGTATCTGGGCGGTGCTGGGCGACACCGCCATTGCGGCAATTCTGCGCGATCAACCGGACCTGCGCAGCGCCGCGCAAACCCTGGTGAATGCGGCGCATCTGGCGGGCAGTCAGGACAATGCCAGCGCGCTGCTGGTGCGGGTCGACGCCCTGGGTGAAACCAGCATCGGTGATGCGCTGATTCATGTGCAGCAATGGCCACTGCCGCCTGCGCTGAAACCGGGCCAGACGTTTGAGGGTTGGCACGTCGATGGGATACTCGGGCAAAGTCAGCAGTCGTTGCTCTATCGGGTGCGCGACGCTCAGCAGCAACCCTGGCTGCTGAAAACCCTGCCCAACGCGTTGCGCGATGATCACCTGGCCGGGCAGGCATTGCTGTCGGAGGAGTGGTTTCTCAAGCGCGTGGCCGGTCGGTATTTCCCTGAGGTCCATGCCGCCACGCAGCGTCAGCATTTGTACTACGTGATGCGTGAATATTCCGGTTCGACCCTGGCGCAACTGGCGGAACGACCCGCCACCCTGGCGCTCGCCCAATGGCAGGATCTGGCTGAACGCCTGCTGCGAGCGGTCGGCATGTTGCATCGAAGGCAGATTCTTCATCGCGACATCAAACCGGAGAATCTGCTGCTGGGAGACGATGGCGAGCTGCGGCTGCTGGATTTCGGCCTCGCCTACTGCCCAGGCCTGTCTGAAGATCAGGCATCGACCCTGCCCGGAACCCCCAGTTACATTGCGCCGGAAGCCTTTCGTGGTGACAAACCCAGCCCGCAACAGGATCTGTATGCGGCCGGCGTGACCTTGTATTTCCTGCTGACCGGGCACTATCCCTACGGCGAAATCGAAGCGTTCCAGCGTCCAAGGTTTGGGCTGCCGGTCAGTGCCAGTCGCTACCGCCCGGACCTGCCCGAGTGGATCGCACAAAGCCTGGCACGCGCGGTGGCGGCAGATCCGGCCGAGCGATTTGAAACCGCGGAAGAATGGTTATTGGTGCTGGAACAGGGTGAACGACGCAGTTTGAGCGTGCGGCCCAGACCTTTGCTGGAGCGCGAGCCGTTGAAGGTCTGGCGGACGTTGGCGCTGGTGTCGCTACTGATGAATCTGGTGTTGCTGTTTCTGGCGCTCCATTAGTGGGCAAGGCGCTTTGATTCGGTGCAATAGCCACGCTTGGTCACTCAACCAACGCCAGTAAAACCGGGCAATGGACAACTTGGCACAACCACTGCATTACCTCTCTCAACAGACATAAAGCCCAGCCTTCAACGACGAAGGATGCGCTTCCCGAGAGAACGGGACCAGGACAAAGGCGTCCTCGCTAGGCAACTAGCGGGACGCCTTTTTTTGTTTGCGCAAAATTTGTCGAGCACGACCTGAACGCCCTGTCGAGGCGGGTCCGAGCTCCCCGGAGAACCTGATGAAAAAGCTAAAACTGGTGATGATCGGCAACGGCATGGCCGGGGTTCGCACCCTCGAAGAGCTGCTCAAGCTGAGCAACGAGCTGTACGACATCACGGTCTTCGGTGCCGAACCCCACACCAACTACAACCGCATCCTGCTGTCGCCCGTATTGGCCGGCGAGCAAACCTTCGAAGAGATCGCGCTCAACGACCTGGACTGGTACCTGGACAACAACATCAAGTTGCTGCTCAACCGCCGAGTCGTGGAGATCGACCGGGTCAAACGAAGAGTGATCGCCGACGACGGCACCGTGGCCAACTACGACCGCCTGCTGATTGCCACCGGCTCGACCCCGTTCATCCTGCCGATCCCGGGCAACACACTGCACGGCGTGATCGGCTACCGCGACATCGCCGACACCCAAGCCATGATCAGCACCGCCAAGACCCACAAGCACGCGGTGGTCATCGGCGGCGGCCTGCTCGGCCTGGAAGCGGCCAACGGCCTGATGCTGCGCGGCATGCACGTCACCGTGGTGCACAACGGCGAATGGTTGCTGGAGCGGCAACTGGACAACATCAGCGCCCGGTTGCTGCAAACCGCGCTTGAGGACCGTGGCCTGCACTTTCGTCTGCGTGAGCAAACCCAGGCTCTGCACGATGCCGGCAATGGCCGGGTCGGCTCGGTCGAGTTCAAGAACGGCGACTTGATCCCGGCCGACCTGGTGGTGATGGCCGCCGGCATCCGCCCCGCGACCGAACTCGCGGAACGCTCCGGGCTCCCGTGCAACCGCGGGATTCTGGTCAACGACACCCTGCAAACCTACGACCCACGTGTATATGCCATCGGCGAATGCGCCAGCCATCGCGGCATCGCCTATGGCCTGGTGGCGCCGCTGTTCGAACAAGCCAAGGTCTGCGCCAACCATCTCGCCCGGCTTGGCTTCGCCAGCTACAAAGGCTCGGTAACCTCGACCAAATTGAAAGTCACCGGCATTGACCTGTTCTCCGCCGGCGATTTCATGGGCGGCGAAGGCACCGAAACCATCACCCTCTGCGACCCGATCGGCGGGATCTACAAAAAACTGGTGATCAAGGACGACGTGCTGGTCGGGGCCTGCCTGTACGGCGACACGGCAGATGGCGGCTGGTATTTCCGGCAGATTCGTGAGAGCCAGAATATTGATGAAATCCGCGATCACCTGATGTTCGGTGAAGCCCTGCGGGAAGCCAGCTGATGAACCGCCAGATCACCGCCTCCACCTGTTGCTACTGCGGGGTTGGCTGCGGCGTGCTGATCGAGCATGACGGCGAGCGCATCCTCGGCGTCAGCGGCGATCCGGCCCACCCCGCCAACTTCGGCAAACTGTGCAGCAAGGGTTCGACCCTGCACCTGACCGGCGACCTCGCGGCCCGAGCGCTGTATCCGGAACTACGCCTGGGCAAAAATCTGGCCCGCAGCCGCACCGACTGGGACACCGCCCTCGATCACGCCGCCAGCGTGTTCGCCGACACCATCGCCGAGCATGGCCCGGACAGCGTGGCGTTTTACATCTCCGGGCAGTTGCTGACCGAGGACTACTACAGTTTCAACAAACTGGCGCGAGCGTTGGTGGGCACCAACAACATCGACAGCAATTCGCGCCTGTGCATGTCATCGGCAGTGGTCGGCTACAAGCGCAGCCTAGGTGCCGATGCACCGCCATGCAGCTACGAAGACCTTGAGTCAAGCGACTGCGTGATGATCGTCGGCAGCAACATGGCCTATGCCCATCCGGTCCTTTTTCGTCGCCTGGAAGAGGCCAAATCCCGCCGGCCACAGATGAAAGTCATCGTCATCGACCCACGTCGTACGGATACCTGCGACTTGGCTGACCTGCATCTGGCGATTCTTCCGGGCACCGATGTCGCTTTGTTCCATGGGATCTTGTACCTGTTGCTGTGGGAAGACTGGATCGACCGCGACTTCATCAAGGCCCACACCGAAGGCCTGGCCGAACTGAAAACCCTGGTGCGCGATTACACGCCACCCATGGTCGCGCAGTTGTGCGGAATCAGCCTTGAGCAACTGCAACAATGCGCCGAGTGGGTGGGCACCTCGCCGAGCTTTCTGTCGCTGTGGTGCATGGGCCTGAACCAGTCCACTGCCGGCAGTGCGAAAAACAGTGCACTGATCAACTTGCACCTGGCTACCGGGCAAATCGGCCGTCCCGGTGCAGGACCTTTCTCCCTGACCGGTCAGCCGAATGCCATGGGCGGTCGCGAAACCGGCAGCCTGTCGAACCTGCTACCGGGCCATCGCGAAGCGGCCAATGCCGAGCATCGAGCGGAAGTGGCAGCCTACTGGGGCGTTGACCAGTTGCCTGAAAGTACCGGGTTCAGCGCTATCGAGCTGTTTGAGCAGGTTCGTAGCGGAACCATCAAAGCCCTGTGGATCGCCTGCACCAACCCCGCGCAATCGATGCCGGACCAGAGCGCCGTGCGCGCGGCACTGCAAGCCTGCCCGTTCGTGGTCTTGCAGGAAGCCTTTCGCACCACCGAAACCGCCGCATTCGCCGACCTGTTGCTGCCTGCCGCCAGTTGGGGTGAAAAAGACGGCACGGTGACCAACTCCGAACGGCGGATTTCCCACGTCCGCCAGGCGATTGTCTCCCCCGGCGAAACGCGAGCCGACTGGGCAATTACGGTGGATTTCGCACAGCGCCTGGAAAAATATCTGCGTCCCGGGCAGCCCAGTCTGTTTGCGTTTGACACCCCGGCGCAGGTCTTCGATGAGTACAAACTACTGACGCGCGACCGAGATCTGGACCTGTCCGGCATCAGTCACGAGCTGATTGATCGTCTCGGTCCACAGCAATGGCCGTTTCCTGCGGGCGCCCGTGAAGGCACGGCCCGACTGTATCGGGACGGAATTTTCCCGACCGCCAGCGGACGAGCCCGATTCGTGGCCGATCCATACCTTGCCGCCAAGGAACAACGCGATGGGCAATTCCCGCTGACCCTGATCACCGGCCGCCTGCGCGATCAGTGGCACGGCATGAGCCGCACCGGCACTGCCGCGCAGTTGTTCGGTCATGTCAGCGAAGCCGTGCTGAGCCTGCACCCGGATGAACTGCATCGTCACGGACTGCAAGCGGGTGAGTTGGTCAGTTTGAAAAGCCGTCGCGGCGCGGTGATTGTCGCCGTCGGCGGCGACGACAGTGTGCGTCCGGGCCAGGCGTTTCTACCCATGCACTGGGGCGACCGGTTCCTGAAGGGCGGGGTCAATGTGCTCACCCAACCGGCGTTCGATCCGTTGTCGAAACAACCGGAACTCAAACACAGCGGTGTACGAATCGACCCCGTGCATTTGCCCTGGAACCTTTTCGTCCTGATTGAGGGCGATGTTCAACAGCACTTTGAGACGCTACGACCGCTCTGTGAGGAGTTTTCCTACGTCAGCCTCAGCTTGGCTGGTCGTGAACGCCCTGCGCTGCTCATACGCGCTGCCAGCGCCACGGCGCCAGATCCGCAACTGTTGTGCGATATCGACCGCTGCCTGGGGCTCAATGAAGGTCAAGTCCTGGCTTACGACGACCCAGGGCGCTCCATTGGCAAACGGGTACGCATCGAGCATGGCCGGATCACCGCGATTCGCCTCGCCGGCGAAACGCTCGCGCAACACTGGCTGCAAGACCTTTGGCGGGAAGGTCATGCCGACGAACAACTGCGACGCTGGCTGCTTGCGCCGCTGAGTGCGCCACCGGGCAATGCCAGCACCTCGGTTGCCGGCACTAAAACCCTGTGTAACTGCAAAAACGTCAGCCAAGGCGCGGTCTGTGCGGGGATCCGTCGAGGCCTGGATTTGCAGGGGTTGAAACAGGAGTTGGGCTGCGGCACGCAATGCGGCTCGTGCGTCCCGGAAATCAAGCGTTTGCTCGCCGCCACGGCGCAGCCGATCGCCGTCATCTCGTGAGGAAAACACTATGAACGCAAAAGTCTGGCTGGTGGGTGCAGGTCCTGGTGACCCGGAATTGCTGACCCTTAAAGCCGTCAGGGCGTTGAGCGAAGCGGATGTGGTGCTGATCGACGATCTGGTGAACGACGCCGTGCTGGAGCATTGCCCCCAGGCGCGGATCATTCCAGTGGGCAAGCGCGGCGGCTGTCGCTCGACGCCTCAGGCATTCATTCATCGATTGATGTTGCGTTATGCCCGTCACGGAAAATGTGTGGTGCGGCTCAAGGGCGGCGATCCGTGCATTTTCGGGCGCGGTGGTGAGGAGGCGCAGTGGCTACGAGAACGAGGGGTCGAGGTGGAGCTGGTCAATGGCATCACCGCCGGGCTGGCCGGTGCAACACAATGCGCTATCCCCTTGACCCTGAGGGGCGTTGCGCGCGGCGTGACGCTGGTCACCGCCCACACTCAGGATGGCACCAGCCTGAATTGGCAAGCTCTGGCGCAAAGTGGCACGACGCTGGTGGTGTACATGGGCGTAGCGAAGCTCAGTGAAATTCGCGAGCAACTGCTGGCCGGAGGGATGGTGGCAGAAACGCCGGTGGCGATGATTGAAAACGCCTCCCTGCCGCACCAACGGGAATGTCGGAGCGATCTGATGGCGATGGAGGAAGATGCCTACGCCTTTGAGCTGAAAAGCCCGGCAATTCTGGTGATTGGCGCGGTGGCGGCCTGTGCCGCACAAAATCTTTCTGCGACTGCAGTCACTCAGTCAGCCTGATCCCCCCCCCAAATCGCAGACAAAGAAAAGCCCGGCCTAAGCCGGGCTTTTCTCAGAGCTGCGGGCTAATTACTTAGCTTGAGCTTCAACCTGCGCTTCTACGCGACGGTTTACAGCGCGACCAGCTTCAGTTTTGTTGTCAGCAACTGGGCGGGATTCGCCGTAGCCAACAGACTGAACGCGGGAAGATTGAACACCGTACTGGTTGGTCAGAACTTGCTTAACGGCGTTTGCACGACGCTCGGACAGTTTCTGGTTGTAAGCGTCAGGACCGACGTTGTCAGTGTGACCTTCAACAGTAGTGGTGGTGGAAGGGTACTGCTTCATGAAGTCAGCCAGGTTCTTGATGTCGCCGTAGCTGTTGGTTTTAACAACAGATTTGTCGAAATCGAACTTAACGTCCAGCTCTACACGAACAACTTCAGCAACGGCTGGGCAGCCATCAGCGTCAACAGTTACGTTGGCTGGGGTGTCCGGGCACTTGTCAACGTTGTCGCAAACGCCGTCGTTGTCGCTGTCGGAGCAGACTTCAGCTGGTGCTGGAACTGGAGCAGCAGCAGGCTTGGAGCCGCCACCGAAGTTCACACCGATACCGACGCTTGGAGCCCACTCGGTGTCACCTTGGTCGATGTTGTACTGAGCTTCAACGCCGGCACGGGCGTAGAAGTTCTCGGTGAAGTACAGTTTTGCACCGCCGCCAACGTTGGCGAAGGTGGAACCGTTACGACCGCCTTTGCCGTTCTGACCGATGCTTTGATCGGAGAAACCAGCAGAAACGTATGGACGGACCATGTCGCCTGGGTTGTTGAAGTGGTACAGAGCGTCAAGAGCAGTATCAGAGCCCTTGATGTTACGACCATCGTCGGAACGCACGTTGTGCACTTCGTCGTAGCCCAGACGCAGTTCAACGTCGTCGGTCAGGAAGTAACCAACCGAACCACCGAACAGGTTGCCGTTGTTTTTGAAATCGCGGGCGCTGTCGTACATTTCTTTCTTTGCGAAGCCTTCGATTTCAACTGCGCCTTGGCCTTGTGCCAGTGCGCCGAACGAAGTGGCCGCAATAAGAGAACCAATGGCCAAGCCCAAGGTGTTTTTCAGTTTCATCCGTTAAATCCCCATCTGGTGATTGTGAAGCAGTCCCGCAAACCGGGGGACAACTCGGCGGCAAGTCTATCAGAACTTGCCTACACGTAAGAGATATTTGCGCCGAACTAAGTTTCAGCAATGCCTGCAAATTTCTCACGCAATTTGTCTAGAGCACGTTTGTAACGCATTTTTGTCGCACTCAAACCCATGTGCATGATGTCTGCGATCTCCTGAAACTCTAGCTCTGCGACAAATCGTAGCACCAGAATTTCACGGTCAATCGGGTTCACATACACTAGCCAGCGATCAAGCCCGCCCGTTTCCTCGGGTTTCGGCGTCTTTTCTTCAGACGCTTCCTCAAGGGGGTCCAGGCTCAATGCGTCCATCAAGCGACGCTTTCGCCGTTCTTTCCGATACTGCGTGATGCACTCGTTGTACGTGATGCTATATAGCCACGTCTTGAACTTCGATTTACCTTCGAAGTTCTTCAGGCCATACAACACCTTCAACATCACTTCCTGACAGACATCGTCTGCATCGCGATCGTTCCCGAGATATCGCGCACAAACGTTAAATAATGTTCGTTGGTAACGCCGCATCAATTCTTCATAGGCGCGTGTCACGTGAAACAGCTCGGTATGCGAGCGCGCGACCAACTCCTCATCAGAGAGCTCGCGGGGGTCGTAGCGCGTGGAGAGCGATTGAGCTTTATTCAAAACAAGTCGGGCCGACAGTCAGGTCAATGTCCGCCGCAGCCCTTCAGGGCATTTTGCGGCGGCATACATTAGCAGGGTTTGCCGGGTTAGCGGCTACTCACATGCTGCTCCAGGAGAATCCGATTGGAGAGAGAGACTAGCTCACCCTCATCGGTCAGCAATGTGGTTTTAACCGTGCCGATCTCTTCGATCTGACCTTCGACCTCGCCAACACGCACTTGTTGCCCAACCTGATACAACTCACGCACATAGATTCCCGCAAGAATCTGACCGGCGATTTCCCGGCTTCCCAACCCCATGGCCAGCGCAACCGCCAGACCAACGGTAATCAATACGATCACAATCACATGGTTGAGCAGGTCAGTCTTGACCTCCAACTGGCTGATTGCGACCGAAATACTGATGATAATTACCAGCCCCTGGGCAATTCGCCCGAGCCCGGCGGCGTAATCCAGCCCTACGCCCTCTGCCGCACCTCGCACCAGCCCATTGGCCAGTTGTGCCAGCAAAACACCCACCAGCAGCACCAGCGCGGCACCGAATACTTTCGGCAAATACAGCGCAAGCATGTCCAGCGTAGCCGAAACTCGCTCAAGTCCAAGGGACTCCGCGGCAGAAACCAGAAAAATCAGCAAAACAAACCAGTAGACAATCTTGCCGATCAGCGTCGAAATCGGCACCTGAAGCCCGGCCCGGGACAGCAATTTAGTCAGCCCGGTGCCGCCCATCAGCCGGTCGAGGCCGAGTTTGGCAAGCAACTTGGACAGCAAAGTGTCCAAAAGTTTCGCCACGACGAAACCCAACAGCAGCACGACCAGCGCGCCGAACAGGTTCGGAATGAAATTCGCTACCTTGGTCCATAACGCAGTCATTGCAGTGACGAGGCTCTGAGTCCAGAGATCAAGTTCCATATTCAATCAGCCTTATCAGCAGTGCGAACGGTAGGTTTACGGTGACGGGAAACCGGCGAGACGTGAGCCGATCCGTTGTTCAAGGCGATCATCAGCGCGGGCAACCAGCGGCCCAGCAGGCTGAACAGATCGCCGGCGCCGACCTGGCGATTGGCGGTTTTCAGGACACGCCCAAGGCACGCATCATCGTCGCGAGTGGACGGCGAAGCGTTCAGCATGTCACGCAAAGACTGTTCAAACGGATCGTGCATACGCACCTCTCGTGATGTCTGTGAAAGACGCGGCCACATTTCTCCGGGTCACATGGCGCATCGTCATACCCAGCGCAATCGTCGGAATAACCACCACTGCCCCAATGCCACCGAGATCATCATCAGGCAGGCAATCAGGAAGCCATACGGGCTGGCAGAGAACGGAATTCCCCCAACATTGACACCCAAAAGACCGGTCAGAAAACTCATCGGCAAAAAGATCCCGGTGATTATCCCGAAGCGATACATCGTGCGATTCATACGCACGCTCAAACGTCTATCCTCGGCCTCGAGGACCAGCCCCACCCGCTCCCGGGTCAATTCCAGCTCCTCGAGATAACGGGTGAGACTGTTGTTCAATTCGTTCCAGTAGTCGCCGTCATCTTCGACAAACCAGGGCAGTTTTATCCGGGTCAGTTGTCCGAAAATATCCCGTTGCGGTGCCAGGAAACGTTTCAGCGCAGCAGCCCTGCGACGGATCTGCAAAATGGAGTCATGCTCGGGTGAATACCGTTCGTCGGCATCCAGTTTTTCTTCTTCCTCATCGACCACTTCCGAGAGGCAACTGACCAGATCCTGCACCTTGTTGGTGAGGTACTGGGCCATATAAAGGATGAGTTCGGAGGCGGTCTTCGCTCCTTTGCCTTCCGCGAGCTGCACCAGCAACTCGTCAGTGGCGCGCAATGGACGCAGGCGCAGGGAAATAACCCGCTGTGCCGAGGCGAAGATCCTCACCGAGACCATGTCTTCCGGTTCGGCCCCGGGGTTGAGATTGACCCCACGCAAAAATAGCAGCAGTTCGCTGTCGGAAAGCTGTAAAAGACGCGGACGAGTGTTTTCCTCGAGCAACAGATCGCAGCTGAATTCACTCAGACCGCTGGATTTGCGCAGCCAGGTCTGGGTTTGCGGGTGACTGCGATCCCAGTGCAACCATAAGCTTTCATGGGCCTGCAGTTGCAAGTCATCGAGTTCAGTCCGGGCTATCGAACGCGCACTGCCTTTACCATCCAGCACCAGGGCATGTACCAGCCCCCACTGCGCGTTTTCTTCCTCGAACATCCTCACCCCTTCAGTTGGTGCAACGTTTATTCAGGCATTTTCAGCGGGCTTGGCGAGATGATCACGCCATTATTGTCCGCATAGATGTACTCGCCTGGACGGAACGTCACACCTGCAAATGTCACCGCAACGTTAAGCTCGCCGAGCCCGCGCCTGTCGGATTTTCGCGGATGACTGGCGAGAGCCTGAACACCCAGATCGGTCTGCGCGATGATATCGACGTCACGGATGCAGCCGTAGATCACCAGCCCTTCCCAGCCGTTTTTCGCGGCTTTCTCCGCCAGCATGTCACCCAGCAATGCGTGACGCAGGGAACCGCCACCGTCGACCACCAGCACCTTGCCATGCCCCTGAAGCTCGACCTGCTCCTTGACACGCGAGTTGTCTTCGAAGCACTTGATGGTCACGATTTCGCCGCCGAAGGAATCACGGCCGCCGAAGTTGCTGAACATCGGTTCCAGCACCTGCACCAGTTCCGGGTAGGCGTCGCACAGGTCAGGCGTAAGGTAATGGTTCATCGAGAAACTCCTGTAAAGAGGAAGACAATCGAGGATGTCGCAAAGTGACCGAAAAAGCTGAATGCGTCATATCTTAGCCGCTAGCCGATCAGAGCGGAATGCCCTTGATAGAGCATCGGGCTCAGACTGCGGTGGCCAAATCCGCTTTTTCGCCAAGCAAAGGCGTGTGCTGATTCGACAGCCAACGTGCCACCAACGGCCAGACTTCGGTTTGAGCAGCTTTACTGACCAACATTTCGACGTGACCGAAATTGTCCCCAAAGCCCTGCTCGCGGCCCAGATTGATGAATTGCTTGTGCTCGGAGCCCATCTGATCGAACAGCTTGCGGCACGCCCACGCCGGGTCCTGATGATCGCCGACGGCGCTCACGACCAGCACTGGCATCTGAACGTTAGCCAATCCGGCCCACCAATCCTTGTCGGCATCGCCAAAACGCCCGAACAAGCCATACCAACGCATGCTTTCCAGGGCCAGGCCAATCGGCTCGTCCTCCGGGCCGCGTTTGAGCCGTGACCCCGAAAGTTGCGCAAAACGCTTGAGAATGAAGCGTCCGCTCCACTCCACCGGCGGAATTTTCAACGGCCAATAAGTGCGGCTGACTTGCGTACCGAAGAGGGCCGCAGACGCGACAACCGGCTCGCCGATATATTCGCCTCCCAGCGCTGCCGCCAGGGTAATGCCACCCAGCGAGTGACCGATCCAGTGCGGAACCTGGCCGCTCTGCTCACGCACGAACGCGCCAATGGCCGGCAGATCGTAACGAGCGTAGTCGGCGACGCGGTTCTTGCGGTAGTTCTGGTTGCGCTGGGACAGGCCATGGCCGCGCATTTCCGCAATCCACACATCAAATCCAAGGCGTGCCAGATAGGCGCCCAACCCCAGACCTTTTGGAGAGAACCAGAAGCGTCGATTGGAAAAGCTGCCGTGCAACAGAATCACCGGCACACCGCGCACCGCCGGCTCATCGGCCATGCCGAGACGAGTCACGGCCAGCTCCACGGTGCCGTCAGGGCTGTTGCCGGGTTTCAAACGATAGACGTCTTCGCTCAGATCGCCGCGCCGCTCGGCGCTGATCAGGGCGACAGGAAATAGGTTGCTGCTGCTTTGCATAATGCTCTTGCACAAAAAAGGGCGGCGTCCAGAGGAGCCCGCCCTACTTGAATCTTAAAGCCCCGGCCACTTGACCGAGGCTTCATTCACATCAGGCCGAAGCCTGACCTTCCGCCAGGAAGAACCAGGTTTCCAATACGGAATCGGGGTTCAACGAAACGCTTTCGATACCCTGCTCCATCAGCCATTTGGCCAGATCAGGGTGGTCCGAAGGACCCTGACCGCAAATGCCGATGTACTTGCCCGCCTTGTTGCACGCGGCAATGGCGTTCGCCAGCAGCTTCTTGACCGCAGGGTTACGCTCGTCGAACAGGTGAGCAATGATCCCGGAGTCACGGTCCAGGCCCAGCGTCAGCTGAGTCAGATCGTTGGAGCCAATGGAGAAACCGTCGAAGAATTCGAGGAATTCTTCAGCGAGGATCGCGTTGGAAGGCAGTTCGCACATCATGATGATGCGCAGACCGTTCTCGCCACGGGCCAGGCCATTTTCGGCCAACAGATCGATCACTTGGCTCGCTTCGCCCAGGGTACGGACGAACGGCACCATGATTTCGACGTTGGTCAGGCCCATCTCGTTGCGCACGCGCTTGATGGCACGGCACTCGAGCTCGAAGCAGTCACGGAACGCTTCGCTGATGTAACGCGAGGCGCCACGGAAGCCCAGCATCGGGTTTTCTTCTTCCGGCTCGTAGAGTTTGCCGCCGATCAGGTTTGCGTATTCGTTGGACTTGAAGTCCGACAGACGCACGATGACCTTTTTCGGGGTGAACGCAGCAGCCAGGGTGCTGATGCCTTCAACCAGCTTCTCGACGTAGAAGCCGACCGGATCGTCGTAACCGGCGATGCGCTTGTCGACGCTGTCCTTGATTTCCTGCGGCAGACCGTCGTAGTTCAACAGCGCCTTGGGGTGCACACCGATCATACGGTTGATGATGAATTCCAGGCGGGCCAGGCCCACACCGGCGTTCGGCAGTTGCGCGAAGTCGAACGCGCGGTCCGGATTGCCGACGTTCATCATGATCTTGAACGGCAGATCAGGCATCGCGTCCACGGAGTTTTTCTTGATGTCGAAGCCCAGTTCGCCTTCGAAGATGTAACCGGTGTCGCCTTCCGCGCAGGAAACAGTCACGCCCTGGCCGTCTTTCAACAGCTGGGTGGCGTTGCCGCAACCGACCACGGCCGGAATGCCCAGCTCACGAGCGATGATCGCCGCGTGGCAGGTACGGCCGCCACGGTTGGTGACGATGGCGCTGGCGCGTTTCATGACCGGTTCCCAGTCCGGATCGGTCATGTCGGAGACCAGCACGTCGCCTGGCTGGACTTTGTCCATCTCGGACACGTCCTTGATGATTCGCACTTTGCCGGCGCCGATGCGCTGGCCGATGGCGCGACCTTCAACCAGCACGGTGCCGGTCTCTTTCAACAGGTAACGTTCCATGACGTTGGCCGAGGTGCGGCTCTTCACGGTTTCAGGACGGGCCTGAACGATGTAGAGCTTGCCGTCGTCGCCGTCCTTGGCCCACTCGATGTCCATCGGACACTGGTAGTGCTTCTCGATGATCATCGCTTGTTTGGCCAGTTCGCTGACTTCGGCGTCGCTCAGGCAGAAACGTGCGCGATCGGCCTTGTCGACGTCGATGGTCTTGACCGATTTGCCGGCCGTGGCGACTTCGCCGTAGATCATCTTGATGGCTTTACTGCCCAGGTTGCGACGCAGGATGGCCGGACGACCGGCGGCCAGCGTGCCTTTGTGGACGTAGAACTCATCCGGGTTCACCGCGCCTTGTACGACGGTTTCACCCAGGCCGTAGGCGCCGGTGATGAACACCACGTCACGGAAGCCCGATTCGGTATCGAGGGTGAACATCACGCCGGCAGTGCCGGTTTCGGAGCGGACCATGCGCTGTACGCCGGCCGACAGGGCCACCAGCTTGTGGTCGAAGCCCTGGTGGACGCGGTAGGAAATGGCGCGGTCGTTAAACAGTGAAGCGAACACCTCTTTGGCGGCGCGAATAACGTTTTCGACACCACGGATGTTCAGAAAGGTTTCCTGCTGACCGGCGAAGGAAGCGTCCGGCAGGTCTTCGGCAGTAGCGGAAGAGCGCACGGCCACGGCCATGTCAGGGTTGCCGGCCGACAGCGTGGCGAACGCGGTGCGGATCTCAGCGTTGAGCTTCTCGGGGAACTCGGCTTCCATGATCCACTGACGGATCTGGGCGCCGGTCTTGGCGAGGGCGTTGACATCATCGACGTCCAGAGCGTCGAGGGCGGCGTGGATCTGATCGTTCAGGCCGCTCAGTTCCAGAAAATCACGATAAGCCTGAGCTGTCGTGGCGAAGCCACCGGGCACCGATACACCGGCACCTGCAAGGTTACTGATCATCTCGCCCAGGGATGCGTTCTTGCCCCCCACATGCTCAACATCGTGTTTGCCGAGCTTATCGAGGGAAACTACGTACTCTACCAAGGTGATCTCTCCACTAACTGTGTTGGAAAAGCTCAGAAGCCGGCGCTCTAAAGGAGCATTTGCCAGCTGTATGGCCTGGACCTGGAAAATAAGTGAGAATGCGGGCCACTGGCGGCCGGCAAATCGCGCCTATCATATCCAAGATTCGTCACTAGCTTAAGGCCCAAGGTGCAAATGAAACGATCTGCTTTCTTTATCTCCGATGGCACCGGCATCACAGCCGAAACCCTGGGTCAAAGCCTCCTGGCGCAGTTCGAGAACATTACCTTCAGCAAATTCACGCGGCCGTACATCGACAACGCGGATAAAGCGCGGGCCATGGTACAACAAATCAACAAGGCCGCCGAAACCGACGGCTTCCGGCCGATTATCTTCGACACCATTGTCAATCAGGACATCCGTGAGATCCTCGCAACGTCCAATGGTTTCATGATCGACATTTTCTCGACCTTCCTGGCGCCACTTGAACAGGAACTGACCGAGCATTCTTCCTACACCGTCGGCAAGTCCCACTCCATTGGTACCAACTCCAATTACATGGAACGCATCGAGGCGGTGAACTTCGCCCTCGACAACGATGACGGTGCGCGCACGCATTATTACGACAAGGCCGACCTGATCCTAGTGGGCGTGTCGCGTTGTGGTAAGACGCCGACGTGCCTGTACATGGCCATGCAATTCGGCATCCGCGCGGCCAACTATCCGCTGACCGAAGACGATATGGAGCGCCTGACCCTGCCAGCCGCCCTGCGCGCCCACCAACACAAGCTGTTCGGCCTGACCATTGACCCGGACCGTCTCACCGCGATCCGCAACGAGCGCAAGCCCAACAGCCGCTACTCGAGCTACGCCCAGTGCGAATTCGAAGTGCGCGAGGTGGAGAACCTGTTCCGCCGCGAAAACATCCCGCACATCAACTCCACGCATTTTTCGGTGGAAGAGATTTCGGCGAAGATTCTCGTGGAGAAAGGTGTGGAGCGGCGGTTCAAGTAAATCTTTAGCGCCTGTGCGGCCGCCTTCGCGGGCAAGCCCGCTCCCACAGTGATCTTCAGTGGACACAAGATTTGTGCACGACAGAAGTCCCTGTAGGAGCGGGTTTGAACGCGAAGAACGATTACACGGTCTCTGTTAATGCCCCTACCAAAGCCTCAAACCCGCCTATCAACAACCCGTCACCCCCCACCGAATGACACAAACTCGCCCGAATAAACTGCGGCACCGCAGCATGCCCCACCGCAAATGCCTCGGCGGTGGCGACCAGATAATTATTCTGCTTAAGCTCCGCCGCAATGTGCGACGCGCGCCACGGCTCAGGCACTTCGATCCAGAAGTGCGGGCTGTGGGGATGCGTCTTGTAGCTGACGTCTCCTAACAGGGCGCTGACCAAGCGCTTGCGACGGCTGATTTCGGCAATCTGCTGCCCCAGCAACTGTTCGGCGATACCGTTTTCAATCCACGCAGTCGCCAGTTCCATCGACAGCGGACTGGCCATCCAGCACGTCCCGCGCACCGCCGCGCTCAAGCGTCCGATCAACGGTTGCGGCGCGTGCAGATAACCCACCCGCAATCCGGCCGAAACCGCTTTACTCAGGCTGCCGATCAACACCGAGCGCTCCGGGGCGAAGTGGCTCAAGGGCAAGGGGCGCTGCTGCGCCAGCACGGCATGGGCTTCGTCTTCGATGATCAGTAAGTTGTGTTGGCGACAGACCTCGGCAATCGCCTCGCGCCGTGGGACCGACATCACCGCCACCGTAGGATTCTGGATCGTTGGCGTGCAGTACAACGCCGATACCCGATGAGTCTGGCAAACGTCCTCCAGTGCATCCGGCATCAGCCCTTCGTCATCCATCCCGACACCGATCAGTTTTATTCCGAGCATGCGTGCGACGCTGATCAATCCGGGGTAGGTCAAATGCTCGGTCAGCAGCGTGTCGCCCGGCTTGAGCAGCGCCATCAATACGCAGAGCAAGCCATGCTGGCCGCCGTTGACGCAAATCACCTGGTCGGCGTTCGGCACAAATGCCTGGTGTCGCAGCCAATGGGCACCCGCCGCTCGGTGGTGCGGTAAACCGCCATCGGCCGTGTAGCCGCTGAGCAACTGCAAGGTCTGCGGATCGCTGGCCAGGGTCTGCAGGCTCTGACTCAGAAACGCAGCTTCATGCCCGGGAATCGGCTGATTCCGACTCATATCAAAGAACGTCTGAGGCTCGTCGCTGACATTGCGAAAGCCCGAATCCCGCGGCCGTTCCATCCCGCGCTGACGCACGTAAGTGCCATCTCCTACACGCGCCACCACCAACCCAACGCGCTCCAGTTCACCATAGGCACGGCTGATGGTGCCGATGGTCACGCCCAGGCTGTCCGCCAACAACCGATGGGGCGGCAATTTACTGCCCGGCTCGATCAAGCCTTCGCCGATGCTGTTTTCCAGGGCTTCGGCCAAGCGCTTGTACTTGACGCCGCGCCCATGGACCAAGCCTTCGCGAAGGATTGACACCGTGGCAATACTTACTTTGACAGTCATTTGCTTCCCGAATAGCGTGCTGAAAACAGATTCAATCAGGGATAGACCTTTTCCGTTAGCAGGTCAATTCCGACGACCCAAGGAGCACAATTATGTCCATTGCCCTCAGCACGCCGTCCATCACCGGTAAACCCTGGCTGGCGGGATTGATCACCAGCACCTTGTTCCTGATCGTGTGCCTGAGTTGGGGCACTACGTGGCTGGGGATCAAGATCGCCGTCGAAAGCGTGCCGCCCCTGACCGCCGCCGGCCTGCGCTTTCTGATCGCCTTCCCGCTGTTTTTGAGCTTCGCCCTGCTGCGTCGAGAACCGCTGCTGTTTCCTCGGCAAAGTCGCTGGTTTTTCGTGTTCGTCACGCTGTCGTATTTCAGCCTGCCGTACTACTTGCTCAACTACGGCGAGATGCACGTTTCATCTGGCCTGACCGCGCTGCTGTTCAGTTGCATGCCGGTGTTCATCCTGATTTTTTCCGCGCTGTTTCTGCGGGAGAAAATTTACCCCTCACAAGTGCTCGGCATCGCCATCGGGTTTGGCAGTCTGTTCATGATTATCCGCAGCCAGGGGCTGCATCTGGACCATGCTGAATTCTTCGGTGTATTGGCGATTCTCGCGGCGGCGGTGATGCATGCGCTGTGTTACGTGATCACCAAAAAACAAGGCGCGGCGATCAGCGTGATCACCTACAACACGCTGCCGATTGGCCTCGCCGGGGTGATGCTGTTTGTCGCGGGGTTGAACTTTGAGGCGCCAGTGTTTGATGACATTACCGCGCGCTCCTGGAGCGCCCTGCTCTACCTGGGACTGGTGGCGTCGGTGGGCGGGTTTATCGTTTATTTTTTGCTGCTAAAACGCCTGAGCCCGATCATTTTGTCGTTTGTGTTCATCATTTTCCCGGTGTTCGCGGTGGTGATCGGCGCTTGGTATGAGGGGCAAAGCCTTTCGCGCGAGCTGATGATCTACTCGGCGATTTTGCTGAGCGGATTTGCCATTACCAAATTACCGCTGGAGAAATGGCTGACACGGACCTTGTAGGAGCTGGCTTGCCAGCGATGGCGGTCGTTCGGTTGAAGTAATGTTGGCTGAACGGACGCCATCGCTGGCAAGCCAGCTCCTACAGGTTTTCCTGCGTTATCTAAATCACGAACAGGTCCATGAAGCGGTTGACCGGCGTAGTTTCAAGCGCTGCCTGATCCTTGCACAAGGCAAAAATCTCGGCGCTGCGCTGGGCGGTAAAACGCGTCGCCAGGTTGGCCTTGAACTTGTCCTCAAGCAACGGAATGCCCTCGGCGCGACGGCGACGGTGGCCAATCGGGTACTCCACCGCCACATTCTCGGTGCTGGAACCGTCCTTGAAAAACACCTGGATCGCATTGGCGATGGAACGTTTGTCCGCTTCCAGGTATTCGCGGGTGTATTGCGGGTCTTCGACGATGAGCATTTTTTCGCGCAGCACATCGATGATCGGGTGCGCGGCATGGAAGTCGTCTTCGTACTGCTCGGCCACCAGATTGCCGAACGCCAGCGGCACAGCGGTCATGTATTGAATGCAGTGGTCGCGGTCGGCGGCATTCGCCAATGGGCCGACCTTGGAAATAATGCGGATCGCCGATTCGTGGGTGGTGATGACGATCCTGTCGATTTCGTGCAGACGGTTTCTGACCTGCGGATGCAGGGTCACAGCGGCTTCGCACGCCGTCTGCGCGTGAAACTCGGCGGGGAAGCTGATTTTGAACAGCACGTTTTCCATCACGTAGCTGCCGTACGTGCGAGAGAAGCTGAACGCGCGTTTGTCTTCGGGTTTCAGCGCCAAGTCGTTATTGGTGTGGCTGAACAACACGTCGTAGAAGCCCCACTGCCTGGCGGTCAGTACGCCGGGGATACCCATCTCGCCACGCATTGCGATGTCGGCCAGACGGACGCCGCCACTGGAGGCATCACCCGCCGCCCAGGATTTGCGCGAGCCGGCATTCGGCGCATGCCGATACATGCGCAACGCCTGACCATCGGCGAACGCATGGGACAGCGCCGACAACAGTTGCTCGCGATTGGCGCCCATGAGTTTGGCGGTGACGGCAGTCGAGGCGACTTTGACCAGGATGACGTGATCAAGACCTACGCGGTTGAAGGAGTTTTCCAGTGCGATCACGCCTTGAATCTCGTGAGCCATGATCATCGCTTCGAGCACCGCACGCACGGTCAGCGGCGCATCGCCATTAGCCACGCGCTTCTGCGACAGGTGATCGGCCACCGCGAGAATACCCCCGAGGTTGTCGGATGGATGTCCCCATTCGGCGGCGAGCCAGGTGTCGTTGTAGTCGAGCCAGCGCACGATACAACCGATGTCCCAGGCCGCTTTCACCGGATCGAGGCGGTAGCTGGTGCCCGGCACTCGAGCGCCAAACGGGACGACGGTGCCTTCGACGATCGGGCCGAGGTGCTTGGTGCATTCAGGGAAGCGCAGGGCCAGGAGGCCGCAGCCGAGGGTGTCGATCAGGCAGTTGCGGGCGGTGTCGAGGGCTTCGACAGACTGGATTTTGAAGCTCAGAACGTAATCGGCAATGTCCTGCAGGACCGTGTCGTAGTCGGGGCGGTTGTTCTGGTCGACGTTGGTGCTCATGTTCGATTCACTCGTTAAGTGGTTCGTTGATGGGACCTCGGTTCAGGGCTGATTTTTCTTATTTTTGAAATGCAATCCTTGTCGGAGCTGGCTTGCCGGCGATGGCGATTTCGAGGTCGCCATCGCCGGCAAGCCAGCTCCTACACGGGTTTTGTGTGGGTTAGAAGGAATCTCCCGGCACACGGACGAAACCTTCCATCAACACCCGCGCACTGCGGCTCATGATGGCTTTTTTGACGGTCCACTCGCCATTCACCTGACTGGCTTCAGCGCCCACGCGCAACGTGCCGGACGGATGACCGAAACGCACGGCGTTGCGCTCGATGCCGCCCGCCGCAAGGTTGACCAGGGTGCCGGAAATCGCCGCCGCCGTGCCGATGGCCACCGCAGCGGTGCCCATCATGGCGTGGTGCAACTTGCCCATCGACAATGCACGCACCAACAGGTCGACATCCCCCGCAGCAATCGCTTTACCGCTGGAAGACACATAGTCCGCAGGCTTTGCAACGAAGGCCACTTTCGGCGTGTGTTGACGCTTGGCAGCTTCATCCAGAGTCGAAATCAGCCCCATGCGCAGCGCGCCATAAGCACGAATGGTCTCGAACATCGCCAACGCTTTTGGATCACCATTGATGGCGCCCTGTAACTCGGTGCCGGTGTAACCGATGTCTTCGGCATTGACGAAAATAGTCGGAATGCCCGCATTGATCATGGTCGCCTTGAACGTCCCGACGCCGGGCACTTCGAGGTCGTCCACCAGGTTGCCGGTAGGGAACATCGAGCCACCGCCGCCCTCTTCTTCTGCCGCCGGGTCCATGAATTCGACCTGCACTTCGGCCGCCGGAAAGGTCACGCCGTCGAGTTCGAAATCACCGGTTTCCTGCACTTCACCGTTGGTGATCGGCACGTGAGCGATGATGGTCTTGCCAATGTTGGCCTGCCACACGCGCACCACGGCCACACCGTTGTGCGGTATGCGGCCGGCGTCGACCAGGCCGTTGCTGATGGCGAACGAACCGACCGCTGCGGACAGGTTGCCGCAGTTGCCGCTCCAGTCGACGAAAGGCTTGTCGATGGAGACCTGACCGAACAGGTAATCGACATCGTGATCGGCCTTGATGCTTTTCGACAGGATCACGGTTTTGCTGGTGCTGGAGGTCGCACCGCCCATGCCGTCGATTTGCTTGTCGTACGGGTCGGGGCTGCCGATCACCCGCAGCAACAAAGCATCACGGGCCGGGCCGGAAATCTGCGCCGCTTCGGGCAAGTCTTTGAGGCTGAAAAACACGCCTTTGCTGGTGCCGCCACGCATGTAGGTGGCGGGGATTTTGATTTGAGGTACGTGAGCCATGGGTGCTCCTTCAAAGCAGGCAAGGGACTTGAAATCCCCTGCCCGCAACGTGCGTTTTAGACGGCAACCGCCGATTCTTCGAGGAAGTCCTGCGCGAAGCGTTGCAGCACGCCGCCGGCCTCGTAGATCGACACTTCTTCAGCGGTGTCGAGGCGGCAGGTCACTGGCACTTCGACGCGCTCACCGTTCTTGCGGTTGATCACCAGCGTCAGCTCGGCACGCGGGGTGCGCTCGCCGATCACGTCGTAGGTTTCGCTGCCATCGATCGCCAGGGTGTGGCGGTCGGTGCCCGGTTTGAACTCCAGCGGCAACACGCCCATGCCCACCAGGTTGGTGCGGTGAATGCGCTCGAACCCTTCGGCGGCAATCGCTTCCACACCCGCCAGACGCACACCCTTCGCCGCCCAGTCGCGGGACGAACCCTGACCGTAGTCGGCGCCGGCGATGATGATCAGCGGCTGCTTGCGCTCCATGTAGGTTTCGATGGCTTCCCACATGCGCATCACTTTGCCTTCCGGCTCGACGCGCGCCAGCGAACCCTGTTTGACCTTGCCGTTTTCCTGGACCATTTCATTGAACAGTTTCGGGTTGGCGAAGGTGGCGCGCTGCGCGGTGAGGTGGTCACCACGGTGCGTGGCGTAGGAGTTGAAGTCCTCTTCCGGCAGGCCCATTTTCGCCAGGTATTCGCCGGCGGCGCTGTCGAGCATGATCGCGTTCGACGGCGACAGGTGATCGGTGGTGATGTTGTCCGGCAGCACCGCCAGCGGGCGCATGCCCTTGAGCGGACGCGCGCCGGCCAACGCGCCTTCCCAGTACGGCGGACGCCGGATGTAGGTGCTCATCTCGCGCCAGTCGTACAGCGGCGTGACCTTCGGGCCAGTGTCTTCGTGGATGGCGAACATCGGGATGTAGACCTGACGGAACTGCTCAGGCTTGACCGAAGCCTTGACCACCGCGTCGATTTCTTCGTCGCTCGGCCAGATGTCTTTGAGGCGGATTTCCTTGCCGTCAGCGTCCAGACCCAAGACATCTTTTTCGATGTCGAAACGGATGGTCCCGGCGATGGCGTACGCGACCACCAACGGCGGCGAAGCGAGGAACGCGTTCTTGGCGTACGGGTGAATCCGGCCGTCGAAGTTGCGGTTGCCCGAGAGCACGGCGGTGGCGTACAGGTCGCGGTCGATGATCTCTTGCTGGATCACCGGATCGAGTGCGCCGGACATGCCGTTGCAGGTAGTGCAGGCGAAAGCGACGATGCCGAAACCGAGTTGCTCCAGTTCGCTGGTCAGGCCAGCCTCGTCGAGGTACAGCGCAACGGTTTTCGAACCCGGCGCGAGGGACGATTTGACCCACGGTTTGCGGGTCAGGCCGAGCTTGTTGGCGTTGCGCGCCAGCAGACCGGCGGCGATGACGTTGCGCGGGTTGCTGGTGTTGGTGCAACTGGTGATGGCGGCGATGATCACCGCGCCGTCCGGCATCTGGCCCGGCACTTCGGTCCACTGGCCGGAGATGCCCTGGGCGGCGAGGTCCGAAGTCGCGACGCGAGCGTGCGGGTTGCTCGGGCCGGCCATGTTGCGCACTACCGAGGACAGGTCAAAGGTCAAGCCGCGCTCGTATTGCGCGCCCTTCAGGCTGTCAGCCCACAGGCCGGTGGTCTTGGCATAGTGTTCGACCAGTTGCACTTGCTCGTCTTCGCGGCCGGTGAGTTTCAGGTAGTCGATGGTTTGCTGGTCGATGTAGAACATCGCCGCGGTGGCGCCGTATTCCGGGGCCATGTTGGAGATGGTCGCGCGGTCGCCAAGGGTCAGCGCGGTGGCGCCTTCGCCGAAGAATTCCAGCCACGCGCCCACCACTTTTTGCTTGCGCAGGAACTCGGTCAGCGCCAGCACCATGTCGGTGGCGGTGATGCCCGGTTGCAGCTGGCCGGTCAGTTCGACACCGACGCTTTCCGGCAGGCGCATCCACGAGGCGCGGCCGAGCATCACGCTTTCGGCTTCCAGACCACCGACGCCGATGGCGATCACGCCCAGCGCATCGACGTGCGGGGTGTGGCTGTCGGTGCCGACGCAGGTGTCAGGGAACGCCACGCCGTCGCGCACCTGGATCACCGGAGACATTTTCTCCAGGTTGATCTGGTGCATGATCCCGTTGCCCGGTGGAATCACGTCAACGTTCTTGAAGGCTTTTTTGGTCCAGTTGATGAAGTGGAAACGGTCTTCATTGCGACGGTCTTCGATGGCGCGGTTCTTCTCGAACGCCTCCGGATCGAAGCCACCGCGCTCGACGGCCAGCGAGTGGTCGACGATCAGTTGTGTAGGCACTACGGGGTTCACTTGCGCCGGGTCGCCACCTTGCAAAGCGATGGCGTCACGCAGGCCGGCGAGGTCGACCAGCGCGGTCTGGCCGAGAATGTCGTGGCAGACCACACGGGCCGGGAACCATGGGAAGTCGAGGTCGCGTTTGCGCTCGATGAATTGCTTCAGGGATTCGGTGAGCGTGGCCGGGTCGCAGCGACGCACCAGGTTTTCAGCCAGCACACGAGAGGTGTACGGCAGAGTGTCGTAGGCGCCGGGTTGAATGGCTTCGACCGCCGCACGGACGTCGTAGTAATCCAGGTGGCTGCCGGGCAGCGGTTTACGGAATTCAGTGTTCATCGGTCAGGACTCGGTCACGGTGATTTCAAAGGGTGGGGCCTGGTATCGGATCGGAAATCAACACAACCCCTGTGGGAGCGGGCTTGCCCGCGATTGCGGTGGGTCAGGCGACGTTTATGTCGAATGTGACTCCGTCATCGCGGGCAAGCCCGCTCCCACAGGGATTTGCGTAATGTTCAAATCCCTGCGCAAGCCTCCACCATTCAGCGTTGTTCGATTGGCACGAACTTGCGCTGTTCGACGCCGGTGTACTCGGCGCTCGGGCGAATGATGCGGTTGTTGGCACGTTGTTCGAACACATGCGCTGCCCAGCCGGTCAGGCGCGAGCAGACGAAAATCGGCGTGAACAACTTGGTCGGAATACCCATGAAGTGGTACGTCGACGCATGGTAGAAGTCAGCGTTCGGGAACAGTTTCTTCTGTTCCCACATGGTGGCGTCGATGGCTTCGGACACCGGGAACAACACCGTGTCGCCCACTTCGTCAGCGAGTTTTTTCGACCAGCCCTTGATCACCTCGTTACGCGGATCGTTGTCCTTATAGATCGCGTGGCCGAAGCCCATGATTTTGTCCTTGCGCGCCAGCATGCCGAGGGTGCCCTCGACCGCCTCTTGCGGCGAGCTAAAGCGCTCGATCATTTCCATCGCCGCTTCGTTGGCGCCGCCATGCAGCGGACCGCGCAAGGAACCGATGGCCGCCGTGATGCAGGAGAACAGGTCGGACAAGGTTGATGCACATACGCGAGCGGTGAAGGTCGAAGCGTTGAACTCGTGTTCCGCGTAGAGGATCAGCGAAACGTTCATCACCTTGACGTGCAACTCGCTCGGCTTCTTGTCGTGCAGCAGGTGCAGGAAGTGGCCGCCAATGGATTGCTCGTCGCTCACACAGCTGATGCGTTTGCCATCGTGGCTGAAGCGATACCAGTAGCACATGATCGCCGGAAACGCGGCCAGCAAGCGGTCGGTTTTGTCGTGTTGCTCGGAGAAGTCGTTCTCTGGTTCGAGATTGCCCAGGAACGAGCAACCGGTGCGCATCACGTCCATCGGGTGGGCGTCGGCAGGGATGCGTTCCAGCACTTCCTTGAGCGCTTGCGGCAGGTCGCGCAGCTTGCCCAGTTTGCTGATGTAGGTGTCCAGTTGCGCCTGGGTCGGCAGTTCGCCGTACAGCAGCAGGTAGGCCACTTCTTCAAATTGGGCGTCAGCCGCCAGTTCGCGAACGTCGTAGCCGCGATAGGTCAGGCCTGCGCCCGACTGGCCCACGGTGGACAGTGCGGTTTGCCCGGCAACCTGGCCACGGAGCCCGGCGCCACTGAGTACTTTTGCTTCGGCCATTGCTGTCTCCAATCTTGAATTTATTAGGGAGTTGCGCGACTTACTTCTTCGCGGCAAACAACGCATCGAGCTTCTGCTCGAACGTGTGGTAGTCGATGCGATCGTAAAGTTCCATACGCGTTTGCATGGTGTCGATCACGTTCTGTTGCGTGCCGTCGCGACGGATCGCCGTGTAGACGTTTTCCGCAGCTTTGTTCATCGCGCGGAACGCCGACAGCGGGTACAGCACCAGCGACACATCGGCAGCGGCGAGTTGCTCGGTGGTGTACAGCGGCGTCGCGCCGAATTCGGTGATGTTGGCCAGGATTGGCGCCTTCACGCGACTGGCGAACAGCTTGTACATCTCCAGTTCGGTAATAGCTTCCGGGAAGATCATGTCGGCGCCGGCTTCAATACACGCCGCAGCGCGATCCAGTGCGGACTCCAGGCCTTCAACGGCCAGGGCGTCGGTGCGAGCCATGATCACGAAGCTGTCGTCGGTGCGCGCATCAACCGCAGCCTTGATGCGATCGACCATTTCCTGCAACGAGACGATTTCTTTATTAGGGCGGTGACCGCAGCGCTTGGCGCCGACCTGGTCTTCGATGTGAATCGCCGCCGCGCCGAACTTGATCATCGACTTCACGGTGCGGGCGACGTTGAACGCCGAGGAACCGAAACCGGTGTCCACGTCCACCAGCAGCGGCAGATCGCACACGTCGGTGATGCGGCGCACGTCGGTCAGCACGTCGTCCAGGCCGGTGATGCCCAGGTCCGGTACGCCGAGGGAGCCGGCAGCCACCCCGCCACCCGACAGATAAATAGCCTTGAAACCGGCGCGTTTGGCCAGCAGCGCGTGGTTGGCGTTGATCGCGCCGACCACTTGCAGCGGATGTTCGCTGGCGACCGCATCGCGGAATCGCTGGCCTGGAGTGCTTTTGTTGGAACTCATGACTCACCTCGTTGAGTGGCTGTCTGGTTTGCGCCGTCCTGGTAGTGACGGGCGATATTGCGTTTGGAGGCGCCGATGTGGCGGCGCATCAACAACTCGGCCAGCTCACCGTCACGGTCGGCGATGGCGTCGAGAATCCGGTGGTGCTCGGCGAAGGCCTGGCGCGGGCGATTGGGCGTGGTGGAAAACTGGATGCGGTACATGCGCACCAATTGATAAAGCTCGCCGCAGAGCATCTGCGTCAGAGTGCGGTTGCCGCTGCCCTGGATGATTCGGTAATGGAAGTCGAAATCGCCTTCCTGCTGGTAGTAGCCGACACCGGCCTGAAACGCCGCATCGCGCTCGTGGGTTTCGAGAACCCGGCGCAGTTCGTCGATTTCTTCGACGGTCATGCGTTCGGCCGCCAGGCGACAGGCCATGCCTTCCAGGGATTCGCGGATTTCGTAGAGTTCCAGCAGCTCGGCATGGCTCAGTGAAACCACCCGCGCCCCGACGTGCGGTATGCGCACCAGCAGGCGCTGGCCTTCGAGACGGTGGATCGCTTCGCGCAACGGCCCGCGGCTGATGCCGTAGGTGCGCGCCAGTTCCGGCTCGGAGATTTTGCTGCCCGGGGCGATCTCGCCCTTGACGATGGCCGCCTGAATGCGCCGGAAGACGTTCTCGGAAAGTGTTTCCGAATCGTCTTGGGCAATGACCGGGGGATCGAGTTGATCCAGCATATTGTCGACACCTTGAAAGCTGATGCGGCAAAAACTAGCGAATACAGACCTTTTAGTCAAAGGATAAATAGGTATTGTCGACAATCGTCTAATAACCGGTTGCACCACAACAATGCAGCCCCTCTGTTTATAGCCGCCTCCCGGCGCTGGCGCCATAAAGCCACCGTGCTAGAATGCCGCCCGCATTTGTTTGTGACATCTGCACTGCCTGTCATAAATAGCTGATAGGCATACGAGGGAGCTTGCGCAGCGATGCCAGGGCCTTGAATCGAAACACGGACCGCTGCGCACCAGGATTTATGAGACTCAAGCCCTTCCCCACCTTCCTTTATTTGCTTTGCCTGCCCGCTGTCGCCGCGGCGGGGGAAAAGACTGTGTACGGCCTCAACGAGTACGCCTCGCTGGACGGCATCAATCTGGAAGTCGCCGCCAAACTCGACACCGGCGCCAAAACGGCCTCCCTGAGCGCCCGCGACATCAAGCGTTTCAAACGCAATGGCGAGTCCTGGGTGCGCTTCTATCTGGCCATCGACGCCGCGCACTCGCACCCGATCGAACGCCCCCTGGCCCGCGTCAGCAAAATCAAACGCCGTGCCGGCGACTACGATCCGGAAGAAGACAAGAAGTACACCGCCCGTCCGGTGATCGAACTGGATATCTGCATGGGCTCGGCTTTACGCAGCATCGAAGTGAACCTTACCGACCGCAGTGCCTTCCAATATCCGCTCCTGATTGGCTCCGAAGCGCTTAAACGCTTTGATGCGCTGGTCGACCCCAGTCTTAAATATGCTGCTGGCAAACCCGCCTGCGCCACCGACGCACATACCGCAGAGTAATTCCAATGCGCGCTCTTACCCTCCATCTGAAACTGCTGATCGCCATCCTGGTGGTGCTGGGCATTTCAGTCACGGCCTATCAGATTTTCGTGCTCGGCATTCCGGTGACCGAAGACGCCACCGACGACTTGTGGAACATCGACGCCAAGGTCGAGTTCGTCGCCAGTGCCAAGGACCCGGTCAAGATCCAAATGTTCGTGCCACCGCTGAGCCGCGATTTCGTCAGCCTCAACGAAAGCTTCATCTCCAATAATTACGGCGTGGCCGTGAATCGCGTCGACGGCAACCGCAAGGTCACCTGGTCGGCGCGCCGGGCCAAGGGCAACCAGACCCTTTACTACCGTCTGGTACTGACCAAGCGCTACACCGGCGAAAAATCCAAGGTCAAAGGCCCGACCTTCCGCGACAGCATTGCCGTCGAAGGCGCGGAAAAAATCGCCGCCGAAGCCTTGCTCGCACCGATTCGCCAGCACTCGGCCGACGTCGAAACCTTCATCGGCGAAGCGATCAAGCGGGTCAACAACGTCAATGACGACAACGTGAAACTGTTGCTGGGTGGCGATCCATCCAGCGGGCACAAGGCAAAAATCGTCGAGCTGGTACTGTCCATCGCCCACGTGCCGGTGGAAAAAGTCCACACCATCCGCCTGGTGGCCGACCAGCCGCAATCCCCGGAACTCTGGCTGCGCAGCTTCAACGGCACCGATTGGCTGTACTTCAACCCGGAAACCGGCGAGCAAGGCCTGCCGACCGACCGTTTGCTGTGGTGGACCGGCGATGAAAACCTGATCACCGTCGATGGCGGCAAGAAAGCCACCGTCACCTTCAGCATGAACAACAGCGAAATGAACGCGATTCGCCTGGCCAAGCTGACCGACGAAAATACCGACGCCAACTTCCTCGAATACTCGCTGTACGGCCTGCCGCTGCAAACCCAGCAGACCTTCATGATCATGGTGATGATCCCGATCGGCGTGTTGGTGATCCTGATCCTGCGCAACCTGATCGGCTTGCAGACCCTCGGCACCTTTACCCCGGTGCTGATCGCCCTCGCCTTCCGCGAAACCCAGCTCGGGTTCGGCATCATGCTGTTCACCATCATTACCGCGCTGGGGCTTTCACTGCGCTCCTACCTTGAACACCTGAAGTTGCAAATGCTGCCGAGGTTGTCGGTGGTGCTGACGTTTGTGGTGGTGTTGATTGCCGCAATCAGCCTGTTCAGTCACAAGCTGGGCCTGGAGCGCGGGTTGTCCGTGGCGCTGTTCCCGATGGTGATTCTGACCATGACCATCGAACGCCTGTCGATTACCTGGGAAGAACGCGGCTCCGGACATGCCATGAAAGTGGCCATCGGCACGTTGTTCGCCGCGTCCCTGGCGCACCTGATCATGAGCGTGCCGGAACTGGTGTACTTCGTGTTCACCTTCCCGGCGATCCTGTTGATTCTGGTGGGCTTCATGTTGGCCATGGGTCGCTATCGCGGCTACCGCCTGACGGAACTGGTGCGCTTCAAGGCATTCCTGAAGAAGGCTGACGCCTGATGTTCGGCTTCTGGAAGACCTGGAAAGCCCTGGAAGCCCGGGGCATCATGGGGATCAATCGGCGTAACGCAGACTACGTGCTCAAGTACAACAAGCGCAGCCTGTACCCGATCGTCGATGACAAGATCATCACCAAGGAACGCGCGATCGCTGCCGGCATTCATGTGCCGGAACTGTACGGGGTGATTTCCACCGAGAAAGAAATCGACAAGCTCGACGAGATCATCGGCGGACGCAGCGACTTCGTGATCAAACCGGCCCAGGGCGCCGGTGGCGACGGCATCATTGTGATTGCCGACCGTTTTGAAGGGCGCTATCGCACGGTGTCCGGCAAGATCATCAGTCACGAGGAAATCGAGCACCATGTCTCCAGCATCCTCACCGGCCTGTATTCCCTGGGCGGTCACCGTGACCGCGCACTGATCGAATACCGCGTGATCCCCGACCAGATCTTCAAGAGCATCAGCTACGAAGGCGTGCCGGACATCCGCATCATCGTGCTGATGGGCTATCCGGTGATGGCCATGCTGCGCTTGCCAACGCGCCAGTCCGGCGGCAAGGCCAACCTGCACCAGGGCGCCATCGGTGTCGGCGTAGACCTCGCCACCGGCCTGACCCTGCGCGGCACCTGGCTGAACAACATCATCACCAAACACCCGGACACCACCAACGCAGTAGACGGTGTGCAACTGCCCTACTGGGACGGTTTCATGAAACTCGCGGCCGGCTGTTATGAGCTGTGCGGGCTGGGTTACATCGGTGTGGACATGGTACTGGACCAGGAGAAAGGGCCGCTGATTCTTGAGCTGAATGCCCGGCCCGGGTTGAACATCCAGATCGCCAATGATTGCGGGCTGACGTTGCGCACCCATGCGGTCGAGGCGCGGCTGGAAGAGTTGAAGGCGCGCGGGATTACCGAGACGCCCGAGGAACGCATGGCGTTTGTGCAGGAGATGTTTGGGCATATTCCTGCGGTTGAGGGTTGATCCAAAACCGAGTCGCCCCCTTCGCGAGCAAGCCCGCTCCCACATTGAATCTATGTAACACCGGAAATCCAATGTGTGGGCTTGCTCGCGAAGACTGACTCCCAGCCACCACAGCACTCAGCCCTGCCTCCAATCTGCCAATCCCCGACATCCCCCCTAGGAGCAATTCCCCGAGGGGACTACAATCGCCACCCCGCCTCGATGGCTGATCTGCACCGCCCATGTCGACCTGTTACGTACATCCGCTGCCCTATCGCGCCAACCCCGCCGAATACTTCGCGGCGATCCGTCATGCCCCCGGTGCCGTGCTGCTCGACAGCGGCCGGCCAACGGCTGATCGCGGGCGTTATGACGTGCTCAGTGCCTGGCCACTGGAACAACTGGCGGTAATGCCTGACGAAAGCGGTGGCGATTTCCTGCAACGCCTTCGCGACAATCTGACACGACTCGGTGAAGCCGCCGTTCCTTTTGACCTGCCCTTTGCTGGCGGGCTGATTGGCTACCTGAGCTACGACTTCGGGCGGCATCTGGAACACCTGCCGAACCGGGCACAAGACGATTTGCAATTGCCGGATGCGTGTTTTGGGCTCCACGACTGGGCGCTGATCAGCGATCACCAACGGATGACCAGTCAGTTGGTGTTTCACCCGTCGCTGAGCGACAGCGAACGTCAACGCCTGATCACGCTGTTCAGTCATCCCGTGGTTGAAGCGGTCGAATCGTTCAAATTGAAAGCACCGATGAGCGCCGACCTGAGCGCTGATGACTACCGCCGGGCAATAGAACGTATTCAGCAGTACATCCAGGCGGGCGACTGCTACCAGGTCAACTTTGCCCAGCGCTTCCGCGCCGAGTGCCAAGGGGATCCGTGGGTCGCGTACTGCGCGTTGCGCGCGGCGTGTCCGACGCCATTCTCCGGCTTCCAGAGCCTGCCCGACGGTGGCGCAGTGCTGAGCCTGTCGCCAGAGCGTTTCGTCAAAGTCAGCGACCGCCACGTGGAAACCCGCCCGATCAAGGGCACTCGCCCTCGTGGCCTGACCGATGCGGAAGATGCGGCGAACGCCGCCGAACTGCTGGCCAGCCCCAAGGATCGCGCGGAAAACCTGATGATCGTCGACCTGCTGCGCAATGACCTCGGCCGTACGTGCCGCATCGGCTCGGTGCAGGTGCCAGAGTTGTTCAGTCTCGAAAGTTATCCGAACGTACATCACTTGGTGAGCAGCGTGACCGGCGAACTGGCGGATGACCGCGATGCGCTGGATCTGATCGCTGGCAGCTTTCCCGGCGGTTCGATTACCGGAGCGCCGAAGATTCGCGCGATGCAGATCATTGATGAGCTGGAGCCGACTCGGCGCGGGTTGTATTGCGGTTCGTTGCTGTATCTGGATGTGCGCGGCGAGATGGACAGTTCAATCGCGATTCGAAGCTTGCTGGTGAAAGATGGGCAGGTGTGTTGCTGGGGCGGTGGCGGGATTGTTGCGGACTCGGAGTGGCAGGCGGAGTATCAGGAGTCGATCACCAAAGTGAAGGTGTTGCTCGACACCCTGCAAAACCTTTAACAGCATCGCGGGCAAGCCACGCGCCCACAGGTCTTGTGTTGATCGCACAATTGCGGGGCGACACAAAACCTGTGGGAGCGGGCTTGCCCGCGATGGCGTACTTGAAAACGACTACAAACTCAACGCCCGATTCGAAGCCTTGATGAACTCCTGTTTCAATTCCTCAAACGTGTGCACCGCCGGGAATTGCGGGAACTCGCGAATCACGTTGTCTGGCGCATGGAACAGTATCCCCGCATCCGCCTCGCCCAGCATCGTGGTGTCGTTGTAGGAGTCACCCGCCGCAATCACCCGATAGTAGAGGCTCTTGAAGGCCAGAACCGACTGACGCTTCGGGTCTTTCTGACGCAACTGGTAGCTCGTTACCCGCCCGGCATCGTCGGTAATCAGACGATGGCAAAGCAAGGTCGGGAAGCCCAGCTGACGCATCAGCGGTTGGGAAAACTCATAGAACGTATCCGACAGAATCACCACCTGAAAGCGCTCGCGCAGCCAGTTGACGAACTCGATGGCGCCGTCCAGCGGCTTCAGCGTGGCGATCACTTCCTGAATGTCGGTGAGCTTCAAGCCGTGCTCATCGAGAATCCGCAGGCGCTGCTTCATCAGCACGTCGTAGTCGGGAATGTCCCGGGTGGTGGCCCTGAGGGATTCGATCCCGGTTTTTTCGGCGAAGGCGATCCAGATTTCCGGAACCAGCACACCTTCAAGATCCAGACAGGCAATTTCCACAACACACTCCCATTTGTATTGATTATTGAGTCGAGCGAGCAAAAGGACTGCCGAACTCTAGCGACTCGGGCTGACCTGCGCAACGCAGAGGGCGCGCCAGTGGCTGCAGGATTTTGTTACCATCAGGCCCATATAGAGCGCCCAGCGCCACCGACCTGTAGGAAGCCGCCCTGATGAGCCCATCGTTCGATGTCGTGGAACTCGCCACGACCTATGCCAACAAATCCGCCCAGGACATCCTGAAACTCGCTTTTGCCGAGTTCGGCGATGACCTGTGGATATCTTTCAGCGGCGCCGAGGACGTGGTGCTGGTAGACATGGCCTGGAAGCTGAACAAGAACGTCAAAGTGTTCAGCCTCGACACCGGTCGTTTGCACCCCGAGACCTACCGCTTCATCGATCAGGTGCGCGAGCATTACAAGATCGACATTGAGCTGGTGTCGCCGGACTACACGAAACTTGAACCGTTCGTGAAGGAAAAAGGCTTGTTCAGCTTCTACAAGGACGGGCATGGCGAATGCTGCGGTATCCGCAAGATCGAGCCGCTGCGTCGCAAGCTCTCGGGCGTGACTGCCTGGGCCACCGGCCAGCGTCGGGACCAGAGTCCTGGCACTCGCAGCGCCGTCGCCGTGCTGGAAATCGACACCGCGTTCTCCACTCCGGAACGCACCCTGTACAAATTCAATCCGCTGGCGCAGATGACCAGCGAAGAGATCTGGGGCTACATCCGCATGCTTGAGTTGCCATACAACAGCCTGCATGAACGCGGCTTCATCAGCATCGGCTGCGAGCCATGCACCCGCCCCGTGCTGCCGAACCAGCACGAGCGCGAAGGTCGCTGGTGGTGGGAAGAGGCGACGCAGAAAGAATGCGGGTTGCACGCGGGGAATATCATCAGTAAATCCAAAGCATAATCCCGCCCGGCCCTGGCGAAATCCCCTTGTAGGAGCCAGCTTGCTGGCGATTGCGATTTTCCAGTCAATCACGCTGTGAATGACACACCGCTATCGCCAGCAAGCTGGCTCCTACAGGTGTCGTGATCAATCCGAGAAAATGTGTACACACGAATGTCACCATAGGTGCCATTTATGTGTGCACTTTTTGTTTCTGCGCCCCAAATGGTTACATCCGCCCTTTCTGACTCCTTCCATAGACCCTCCCCAAGATTCCCGCTGAAAAATAAATACCTGTTTAAACGGTCAATTTATACCGTCTGTTTTTCAGTCACTTATCTCAAATCGATAACAAATCGAAATTAGCCACGAATTCCATAGATCGAGAGCTGGCACAGATCTGGCTTAAGTGCATACATGTTTTGTATACAATCAAAACAAAACATACACACACTTTCGATCCGCAAGCCTGAAGCGCCCTATCCCGTACAGGCTGCAGATGCCCCGTAACCAATGATGCTTGTCGCCTGCGACGAAGATTTGTCGAGCCCACGCTCATGCACAGTCATCGCAACGCCAAGCTCGGAGCCTGCCGGAATGCGTACTAGCCTCTCCAATAACAACATCGCGCTGGATCTGCCCTCCTTATCCCCCACTCAAACGTTTCAAGAACCCGTGGTGCTCAGCCCGCGCCTGCACAACAAAGACCTGGCGCCGACCAAAGCCGAAGGCCGACGCTGGGGCCGCTACAGCATTTTTGCCCTGTGGACCAACGACGTTCACAACATCGCCAACTATTCCTTCGCCATCGGTCTTTATGCATTAGGTCTGGGCGGCTGGCAGATTCTGCTGTCGCTCGGGATCGGCGCGGCGCTGGTGTATTGCTTCATGAACCTCTCCGGCTACATGGGCCAGAAAACCGGCGTGCCGTTTCCGGTGATCAGCCGGATCAGTTTCGGTATCCACGGGGCGCAAATTCCCGCATTGATCCGCGCCGTTATTGCCATCGCCTGGTTCGGGATTCAGACGTACCTCGCCTCGGTTGTGTTTCGGGTGCTTCTGACTGCGGTGCATCCGGGTTTCGCCGACTACGACCACAACTCGATCCTCGGCCTGTCGAGCCTGGGCTGGGTGTGTTTCGTGGCGATCTGGCTGGTGCAGCTGGCGATTCTCGCCTACGGCATGGAGATGGTGCGGCGCTATGAAGCGTTCGCCGGCCCGGTGATTTTGCTGACCGTCGCCGCCCTCGCCGCGTGGATGTACACCCAGGCCAACGCGACCATCGCCTGGTCGATCCGCGAACCACTGACCGGCGGCGAGATGTGGCGCAACATCTTCGCCGGCGGTGCGTTGTGGCTGGCGATCTACGGCACGCTGATCCTCAACTTCTGTGACTTCGCCCGTTCTTCGCCTTGCCGCAAGACGATCAAGGTCGGAAATTTCTGGGGCCTGCCGGTGAACATTCTGGTGTTCGCCGGTATCACCGTCCTACTGTGCGGCGCGCAATTTCAGATCAATGGCCGGATCATCGAAAGTCCGACGGAGATCATCGCGTCGATCCCCAATACGTTCTTCCTGGTACTCGGTTGCCTCGCCTTCCTGATCGTCACCGTGGCGGTAAACATCATGGCCAACTTCGTCGCCCCGGCCTTCGTGCTGAGCAATCTGGCGCCGAAATACCTGAACTTCCGCCGCGCCGGTCTGATCAGCGCGACCATCGCCGTACTGATCCTGCCGTGGAACCTTTACAACAGCCCGCTGGTAATCGTGTATTTCCTGTCCGGCCTCGGCGCCCTGCTCGGCCCGTTGTACGGGGTGATCATGGTCGACTACTGGCTTGTACGAAAAGGTCAGGTCAACGTGCCGCAGTTGTACAGCGAAGATCCCAACGGCGCTTATTACTACAGCCGCGGCGTCAATTTACGCGCCGTAGCGGCGTTCATTCCTGCAGCACTGATCGCCATCGTCCTGGCGCTGGTGCCCGGGTTCAATCTCGTATCACCGTTCTCCTGGCTGATTGGTGCCGGGATTGCCGGGATGCTTTATCTGATCATCGCCAAACGGCAGCCGCACTACGCGGACGTCAGCGGCGAAGCCATCGCGGTCGACAACGTCAGCCACTAAACCCTGGCGACCCGGCAAGCACGGGGCGCAGAACCGTCCCGCTATAAGGATTTCCCATGCGAATTCTCGTGGTCAACGTCAACACCACCGAATCCATCACCCAGGCCATCGCCCGTTCGGCCCAAGCCATCGCTGCACCCGGCACCGAAATCATTGGCCTGACACCGTACTTCGGCGCCGACTCCATCGAAGGCAATTTCGAAAGCTACCTGGCCGCCATCGCCGTGATGGATCGAGTGATGTCCTACGATCAGCCCTTCGACGCGGTGATTCAGGCCGGTTACGGCGAGCACGGTCGCGAAGGGTTGCAGGAACTGCTCAACGTGCCAGTGGTGGACATCACCGACGCTGCGGCCAGCACGGCGATGTTTCTGGGTCATGCCTATTCGGTGGTCACCACGCTGGACCGTACCGTGCCGTTGATCGAGGATCGGCTGAAACTCTCAGGGCTGTGGGACCGCTGCGCATCCGTGCGGGCCAGTGGCCTGGCGGTCCTGGAGTTGGAATCCGATCCCGAACGGGCGCTTGAGGCGATAGTGCGTCAGGCGGAATTGGCAGTATTGGAGGACAAAGCCGAGGTGATTTGCCTCGGTTGCGGCGGGATGGCCGGGCTCGACGATCAGATTCGCCGACGCACCGGCGTGCCGGTGGTGGATGGCGTGACGGCGGCGGTGACAATGGCCGAATCGTTGGTGCGGCTGGGGTTGTCGACGTCGAAGGTAAGGACGTATGCGACGCCGCGGCCGAAGAACATTATTGGGTGGCCGGGGTTTGGCAGGTAGAGACCGCGTTATCGTTCATCGCCGGCAAGCCGGCGATGGCCGCACCTCGGTCCAAGGCCAGACTCAAACCGCACTAAACCGCGCCCCCAATCCCTGCTGGGCAAACTGCTCAATAATGAAGTCCACAAACGCCCGGGTCTTGCCCGGCAACAATTTGTGCTCAGCGTAGTAAATGGAAATGTTGCCATCGTCGACATACCAGTCCGGCAACACCCGCTGCAACGTCCCGGCTTCCAAATAACCCGACGCAAACGGCATGCTCACCAACGCAATCCCCAATCCCTGAATCGCCGTCGCACAAGCCGCTTCGGAATCGCTCATGGTCATCCGCGCCTTGAGCGTCAGCGGGCTGTGTTGGTGGGTGCGGCTGGTCAATTGCCAGGACCGCACACGCCCCGTCTGCGGCGACCGAATCAGAATCCCGTCGTGGTGTTTGAGATCATCCGGCTCGACGACCGCCGCACGCCCCGCCAGATATTCGGCGGACGCCACCAACACCCGATGCGCCGGCGTCAGCCTGCGCGCGACCACCCCCTGCGGCAGCTCGAATCCACCGCCAATCGCGGCATCGAAGCCTTGTGCAATCAGATCGACCTGGCGGTTATCAAAATGCCAGTCCGGGTTGATTGCCGGAAACCGGCGTAGAAACTCGCCCAGCAACGGCACCACATACAACCGCCCGAACACCGTACCCATGCTGACTTTCAGCGTTCCCGCCGGACGTCCTTCGGCGCTCGCGAGATTGGCCACGGCATTCTGAATCGTGTGCAGGCTGGAACTGACTTCGCCAAGAAACAGATGGCCGGCCTCGGTCAGCGTCAGGCTCCGGGTGCTGCGCTGAAACAGCCGCACACCGAGCCGCGCCTCAAGTTTTGCAACACTCTTGCCCACCGCCGCCGGGGTCAGACTCAGTCGTCGCGCGGCTTCGGCAAAGCTGCCGACTTCGGCGCTGCGCACGAAGCATTCGATACTGCTGAAGGTTTCCATAAGCGCCACTATAAACTTTTGGTTTACACAGACTATCGCAATTACCGTCTACACAGCCTTCGGTGGTCATTAGAAAATAAAATGAAGTCATTAGATTTTATAAGAAGTGAACATGCCCTCCTCCTTCTGAAGCTTCGGAAAGCTACAAGGAAGCCTTATGTCATCAATGAAAATGCCGAATTCAATGTGATCCTACGAAATAAAGTGTGTCGGATCGAGCCCAGTAAATTCAGGAGGTAGCCGGTGGACGATTCAGAAATAAAGTCTGTCGAAGACCCGATTTTTTAACGTTTTGCCGCGAGACCTACTAAATAAGTCTGTCGGAAACCGGTGCCGAACCCATCCAGGACACCTACGACCGCGCTATTAAAACGCTGAAAGTGTCGATTTAGAAACCTTGCAGCGGCTAATCTGCCGCCGGGTACTAGAGTCACCGGCGAGGGATGAAATAGGCAACGAGACCGATGGTCATTAACCAGACATGGGTTGAACTGTCGACCGGGGTATCACCTGGGAAAAGGATCATTGTTTGCATGGACCGATTCTCCCGCCAGGGGAAGGGTCATAGTCGGAGTTGACTAGTGACTGTCCTGACTTCGTATTTAGTGGCATTGCTCATCAAGTTGACGTATCCAGACAAAAAAGTTGTCTCGTTGCCGCCTGAATCTCAGCGCTCCCAACCCCTTGGGTAATTGCACGGACTTGACCTCGCGGGATCGCTTTTGCTTCTTCGTCGTCTGTGACGTCCTTACCGCTACCTAAGGTGGGGCCGTGAGCTGGTTCGTTACACCCGCGACGACTGCACCGGTATCCAGCAAATTCTGCCTCTTGGCGCCCACTCACCATATCCCACTGGCGACACAGAGTGGTAAGCCAACGCTCGTTTGCCGACTACTGCGAATCTGTTGTTCAGACTTACGATATGCCGATGTTAGAGGGCCTGTGAGAGCTGAGCGCATCACTGTATGTGCGGCGTCTGTTGCTCAAGATGCGCGTAGAGTGGAACAGTCTCCAGCCTTACTGGCCCCGCTGATATCGACTGGCTGGTTCGGTTCTCCGGTCACGAGAGGCGACTTTCGGCCAATAGCGTGCATTGACAAATTCTCCGGCGCACCCGCTGCAGAAAAAGGCATCGCCAAGCAATGGCCATTCGCTATGAATCTGGATAGTCTCTGCATCAACAGCCGAATGGATTCAAGGAGTTGAGTGTGGGTTTGCAAAAGCGTATCGGGGATTTAGTTGCCAGCGTAAGCTCGGGCATGTTTGAGCGTGAAGAGATCATTGCGGTATCTCTGCTGGGAGCGCTCTGCGGGCAGAATACTTTTTTATACGGGCCACCCGGCACGGCCAAGAGTCTGATTTCTCGTCGTATAGCCTGCGCTTTTGAGCAACCGACCTATTTCGAATACCTGATGAACCGCTTCAGCACACCTGAAGAGGTGTTTGGCCCTGTGTCCATCAAGGCACTAAAAGAAGATAACTACATTCGCAAAACAGATAATTACCTGCCCAAGGCCGAGTTCGCCTTCCTTGATGAGATCTGGAAATCCAGCCCCGCCATTTTGAATACCCTCCTGACGTTGATTAACGAGCATGTGTTCCGTAATGGTGAAGCCATTGAGAAAGCCCCACTTAAGGCTCTGATTGCTGCATCCAACGAAACGCCAGATGCTAATCAGGGCCTTGAAGCCTTGTACGACCGCTTTATTGTGCGGCTGATGGTGGGGCCGATCCGTGAAGTCCAGCACTTCGATCAGCTGGTTAATAGCAAACCGACCGAAGCAAAAATCAACATCCCCTTGGCTCTACAGGTGAAATCCAGCGAATGGGCTGAATGGATGGCGCAATCGCATCAGGTCAAGCTGTCTGCTGAGACGCTAACCATTATTCATTTGATCCGCGAACAACTAGAGCAGCAATACGAAACGCTCAAGGTTTATGTCTCCGACCGACGCTGGCAGCGAGCCGCGATGCTCATGAAGGCAGCAGCCTTCTTTAATGATCGCAGGGAAACCAACCATAGTGACGCCTTACTGCTGCAGCACTGCTTGTGGACGCATGAAGAAAATCGTCAGACTGTCTGGGATATCGTTGCGGAAGCGGTAAAGGTCTGCGGGTTTGATAGTGGTATAGATTTGGCTACGCTTGATAAAGAGAAAGACGCACTAGACAAGGAGATAAAGAAGGAGCTTTTCCATTCCTCTGACATTTATAAAACGGTAAGCATCTCCAATAAACATTTCTTTCAATGCAAAGGCACCTTCAAGTCAAAGAGCAATTACTACAGCAATCACGAAAAAATATTTGAGATATTTATTGCAAAAGAAAGACTTAAAACAAAGGACGAGTTTCATCCGCTAGACAGCAAGGGCAATGAACAGAAAAGCATTAAGTGCAAATTTGATGGACAAGGAACCTGCCAGCTCAACATGTCTGACGGGCACATGGATTACTTGAGTATTAAATTTACGCCTGAGATTATTTTTCATAAAGGCGACAAAAAGGAAGACATTAATATAAGGCTAGTTACTTCCCTTGCCTGTTCGGTGCGTGAAATTCGTGAAAAACTTTCTATTACCCTTAAAAGGGTAGAGAAAAGATTTAAATCCTACGAGGCTAAGCTGAGTTCGCCTTTTGTACCGGCAGATAAGGCGTCCCTAGCGATTTCGGGCATAGCGCTACAAATTGCAGGCCTACAACTTCGTATCAAAGACTGCGAACGTTTGGAAGAGTTATGCCGCTAGATCAACTGGTCAGTGTTGCCAATGATATTGGTGATAACGTTCAACGTAAATTCGCATCGCTACTAGGGCGCTCTGATTCGGCTGCAGGTTACGTAGAAGAGCGGATTCGGCTGTGGCAATCGGCCTCGGCTGCTCAGCTGAAAGCTGAGTTCCCCTATGCGCTATATGAGCAGCAGCTATCGGCTTGGCAAGTACGGTTCCAGTCTCCTCCTGTGTCGAGTGCCGAACTGGCGGCGGCAGTTGAGAACTATGTTGCGCTGTGCCGTGCAGCCAAACTGCCGAACAATCAATCTTTTTGGCAGCGTGAGCTGGCAGCGGCGACAGCTCCTGAAACGGTTGAGAAAAAACGTCGGGGCGATTGCACTGTGAGCGCCCGCCTTTTGCGAGATGAATGGCAAAAAGCGCTAGATAAGGTGCGAGCTGAGTGGGAACTTGAGCGTCTATCCATGCTGCGCCAGCAGTTCATGGAGGATCTCGAAGCATTTTTGCAGTTGCTGCAACAGCTTCACCAGCAGTTGGAAACGCTGGGATTGGATCCTGGTATGTTCCTTGACCTCTCCAAAGGTAATTTGTCTGCACAAGAGATTGAGCGCTTTAAGCGTTGGGCTACATACTTGGCCAATAATTCGGGCGTTCAGTCGCTATGTGATTTGCTAGGTAAGCTACATCAGTTGGAGTTATCCGAGCGGATCGAGCGAGCCCAAGTGCGCTATACGCAAGACATTGAGTTGCCGGATATCAATTCCCGAGAAGAGATCATCGGCATTCGTTTGGGGCGTGATATCGAGCATGTGCTGCCCAGTGAGTTGGCACTGTTGGCTGACCCTGAAACGTCCATACTTTTCGACCTCAAATACGTCGAGTCACGCCTAATGTGTTTTGACATGCAGGGCATTCAGCGCGTGCAACAGCATCACCAGAAGGAAGATCTGCTTCGTGTCGAAGAGGCGGCTGAACAAGGCCCCATGGTGATCTGTGTCGACACCAGCGGTTCTATGAGCGGTATGCCTGAGACGGTTGCCAAAGCCGTGGCGCTTTTCATTGCAGGCAAGGCCAGGCAGCAAAAACGAGCGTGCTATTTGATCAATTTTTCCACCGGCATCGAGACGCTGGATCTTGGCGACGATTTTGGTATGGAGGCATTGATAAAGTTTCTGGGCATGTCCTTTCACGGCGGTACAGACGCTATCCCGGCATTGGATCATGCGCTGGGTGTGATGCAGCGCGACATCTATGAGCGTGCTGATCTACTGATGATTTCAGACTTCATCATGGCCAGCTTGCCGGAGCAGCTATGCCAGCGAATTGAGCAGCAGCGTACTCATGGCAATCGTTTCTATTCCTTGGTTGTAGGCGATTGCTTTATGACTCAACGTTTGACTAGTCTTTTTGACCATGAATGGGTCTATGACCCGTACAGCAGCCAGATTCATGAACTGATTGGTTTTGAGCACGCGCTATCTGGTAGTGCCAAGAATGGATGACCCCATAACCCTGATTTAATGACTGCTTCTGGCCGACTCCCGCCTGTCGGGACCGGCAGAGAGCGGCCATATCCGGACATTCGTGGCAGCCACAAAATCGCCATCGTGACTAGCTACGGTTGCAGATCCCAACCCTGAGAAATGGCAAGCGTATCGGAGTCGCACCCAATCCTTCTCAGAGCCGCAGCGACCGAGTTTCATGTCGCAGATAATTGATCACCTGCGACAGACTCACGCTACGCAGCAAAGCTTTATCCTGCGGTGCGAGCGCAACGTCGCGTAACTTAGGAATAAAGCGACGGACAACTCTCGGCCAAAATTTGCGGTTGACATCAGTGAAATAGCGCCTGCTGCTAATTACTGTTGGGTGTAGCCATACACCGTAAGGCTTGATAAAAAGCCTCTACCTCAGCAGCCCCCTTCGTTGCATGTAACGAAAACAATGGAAACGAGCTCTTAACCCACTCGCAATAGACACGCCCCGTGCGAATCGAGTAGTGTCTCAGGCGAGTTTGCTCACGCACTTGGTTGAGCATTGAGGCTGTCTATCCAAGGTGTATAACTCCCTTATACGGTCATAGGGACGCTGAAAGCCTTAGCATAGACACGAATAGCCAGATGGACAAGGAGTGTCCACCAAGCCTATCAGGGTAGTTGCGCACCATTTTGGTGCGTTTTTATAGTTGAAAACAGTTCTTAATTTTGGTGGTTTTGTATGCACGGAAGCATTCACTCATCTCTTCGGCCAGACCTCAGCGCAGTTGCACGTGCTGAGCGTCAGCGCACGAGCAGGCTGAATGCCCGCAGCGTTTTGCGGTGGCCTTGCGGCTCATCGCTGAAGCAAACGCCATTGATCTCACCGCCTTTCTTCATCTGCCAACGCCCGCACGTTCGTTGCCCAACCTTTCGGTTCGGCTTGAGGTACATTTGTAGTCGCCTGCAAATTCAATGCTCGATTTACCACCGCAATAGCCCGCCCCGACGGGCTAAAGCGCGCCCTTAACTAAACGTTATAGCTTATCAATCATATAGGTGCAGCGAATGGCAAAAAAACAAAAATTATGTTTCGTTATTATGGGGTTTGGAAAAAAAACAGACCTGTCTACAGGTAAAACATTAGACCTTGACAAAACATATAAAAACATTATTAAGCCGGCAGTTGAAAAAGCAGGGCTTCAGTGTGTTAGGGCAGATGAAATCCAAGACTCTGGCTTGATAGATAAGAGCATGTATGCGTTGTTAATGCATGCGGATTTAGTTGTGGCAGATATATCCACATATAACCCAAATGCAATTTATGAATTAGGTATTCGTCATGCTGTTAGGCCTTATTCAACAATAATAATAAAGGAGCAAGAGGGTACTATTCCATTTGATCTAAACCACAACCGTATTTTTCATTATGTTCACTTAGGCGATGATATTGGCGTCGATGAGGCTGGACGATGCAAAGAAGCATTGGTTGAAATGATCGAGTCGATACTAAAAAATAAAGTAATTGATAGCCCTCTTTATGACTACATACAAGATATTGAACCACCTAAATTAACACAAAAAGAATATCAAAGAATTATTGGTGATTTATCTGAAAGAGAAGAAAGTATTTTTGCTATTTCAGAGCGTGCCAAGCATTTTATGGAGGATTCTAACTTTGTCGGAGCTGCTAAATTATGGGAAAAGGCTGAAGGGTTAGTTCCAAATGAAGTATATTTTACTCAGCAACATGCCTTGGCTAAGTATAAATCTAAAGAACCTACAGAAATCTCTTCTTTAACCGACGCTCTTAAAATAATCGAAAAGCTAGATCCAGATAATGAAACAAACGACCCGGAAACTCTTGGGCTTACTGGCGCTATATACAAGCGAATGTGGCATGCAACAAATGATGTCGAGTGTTTGAAGCGAGCTATACATTATTATGGCAAGGGGTTTCAAATTCGCCGTGATTATTATAATGGTGAGAATTACGCTCTTTGTTTAAATCTTGCAGCAAGTATCGAAGTGGATCTAGAAGAAAAAACCTTTTATAAAATTTCAGCCAAAAAGGCGAGGCAAGAAATTTTGGGGATTTTGGCTCACTTATCTGAGGAGGAAGAAATTTCTCAGTCAATAAATAAGTGGCCTTATGCAACACTCGCCAATTGCTATTTTGGCCTTGGTGATGTTGATAATGGAATGAAATATGAAAATATTTATCTAGCTTTGGTTTCGTCCGGCTGGGAAAAGGAAACATATTTCGAAAGCAAAGAAATATTAAATAAATTAATCAATGGGTAAATGGCAATGGCTAAAGAATATAAGATATTTATAAGTCACTCCTGGCAGTATTCAGATACACTGGAGGCGCTAAGAGATTTAATTAACGCAAGATCGCATTTTAGCGCCACATACGAGGAGTCTACAAAGGATAAGCCAATAAACTCTGAAAATGAAGGCTACGTCAAAACGAGGTTGGCACAAAAAATTGGGAACTCAAACATCGTATTAGCATTGGCTGGAGTATATGCGAGTCATAGCTCTTGGATGGAGTGGGAGTTAGATAAGGCTATTGATTTAGGAATCCCCATTGTTGGTGTAATTCCAAGAGGGCAGGAAAGGATATCAACTATTGTGTCTTCACGATCCATCGTTGATGTTCGTTGGAATACCGAAAGTATTATTACCGCAATCAGGGCGCATGCCAAGTAAGTCATAATAAATCGTTTCAATACCACTTCAGCGCTTCGCGCCTGCGTTGGACAGTTTTTAAGTCGCGGTTTTATGGTTTTGCTACGCAAAAGTATTCCATGAACCAAAAACTTAAAAGCTGTCGTTGAATTCTGCGATTTAAACGGCTCTTAATTTTTGTGGCTTCATATGCACGGAAGTATTACTTGATTTCATCGGCACAAATCTCAGTGCAGTTGCAAGCCATGAGCCTCTGCGTGCGAATAGGCTAAATGCCCGCAGCGTTTTGTATTGGCACCGTCGGAACATGCACATTCACCGTTGGTGAGCTCGACCCGCATCAGCCTCAAAGCATCGTAGATGCATCATTTAATACGATCAGAACGAAATACCGTGATCATCACGATGTCATGGCTGTGCCCTGGGCCATGCGTCACCTGGTTACTCAGACGCAAGCGCGCTGCCGGATCTTTGGCCAGACGCTCGACCAGGATATTACCCAGCGTGTCGCGCTTTTCACCAGGTGGCACTGCGGTCAACCATTCGACCAGCTTGCATTCATCTTTCACCGCAGGATCAGCCAGGGCTTTCAGGTGCGGCCTCCAGCTTTCAACCATGGGCGCCAGTAATCAGCTTGGCGGCCGTGCCTCACAGATCCTTCACCAGTGTCTTCGCCTCACTCTTGTCGTTGAGTTCATGCTGCGCTTTAACACGCAGGTCCTGTTCTTGGTGCGCCAACATTTCGGCCCGATTCTCTAGGTATAGCGGCTTGCAATCGAAATTGACGCTGCTTGATTGCAATCAGCTACAAATATTTCCATGCGTTGGTATGTTGATATTAGGCAAGCGCGGTACAGGGAAGAGCCGTTTGGTTGAGACCCAGGTGGCAACGCTCAAGCAGCGACCGCACAGAGTGGTTACTTTCGCGTGCGGCGGGCTTGAGTCCACGCTTGCCGAAAGTCTGCTGTTCGGTCATGTAAAAGGCGCCTTCACGGGCGCAGCACAAGCTCGCAAAGGGCTGTTAGCGCAGGCCGATGGCGGGATTCTTTTTCTCGATGAAATCCAGGACCTGCCCCGCCCCGTACAACGCCAACTAGTGCGCGTTTTCCAGGATCGCCAGCGACGCTACCGTCCCATCGGCAGTGATGACGAGATCAGCGTGGATTTCGAACTGGTCTGCGCGTCAAACCTGCCAATGACACAACTGCGCGAGCGGTTGGACGAAGACTTCTATGATCGCCTGAGTCACCTCTGCGTCAGGCTGCCGGCCTTGCGCGATTGCCGTGAAGACCTGCGCCAGGATTGGGAGCAAGTGTGGGGCGATTGCCGGGTGGATGCCAACCTGCCCGCGCAAGCTCCTTGGTCAGATGCTTTGGCGAGAACCCTGGCGGAGCACCCGCTGCACGGCAACCTGCGTGACCTGCAACGGCTGGCAGCACTGTACACGGCATGGTTCGAGCCTGGTGCTGAAATTCGTAGCCTGAAAAAAGCCCTTCAGCAATGGTCCGCTGCAGCCGTCGACTCTCTGGCTGCGGAGCCGCTGAACAGCGGTACTCGTGAAGAGCAGATCAGACGCTTTCAGGCGGCGTTGGCGGTTCGGACCAAGAGGCAGTTTGGTACCTGGAAAGAGGCGGCAAAGGTGCTGGACTGCGATGCGAAAACCTTGCAGCGCGATGCTGCTTTCATAGGTAGCACACGTTCTTCGTAGCAAGCGGTCTGCTGATCGGGCGCTGCAGAGGCGGTGCGAGCATCGCCCGCGGACTGCCCGGGCGACGCGTCGCTTGACGGAGGTAAAGCCCCCGGACGACGCAGGCTTGCAAAATTTGAGAGCTGGGGCAACCAGACAAGAGCATGACGTACTGCAAGTGAAGCCCTTTGCAGATGAGGACTCACGACCAAATGGCCCCTTGTGGACGCTCGGCTGACGTGTGGGGCGCAGCCGCCTCGCTTGCGGCTAGAAAGTCTTCATTGGTTCGTCAATGGAGCGTATGCGGAAGCAGTCGTCGCAAAGTCGACACGTCCCAGGTCCAGCCGGCGGAACACTCAAGAGGACATAATCGCAGACTGGCTCGTCTGCACAGACAGTGCACACATCCAAACTTCCGGCTACCCGGATGGCCGCTTCCGTCATCGCAGCCTGCTTTGGGTCCCACTCGCGCAGCGAAGCGAACCATTCCGGCGTGTGCGGACGAAGCAGCGTGCGAGGCTCCGGCTCAAGCAGCCCCTTACGCTCAAGCCAAGTAGTTGCCGCCCTAATGCGACGAGCATATAGCTGTGTCAAAAGCTCGTACAGCTCTATCTTCAGAGCGAAATATTGGCGCGGATGCAATGCGTTCACGGTCACGTAGCCCGCATGGTTCAGGACAAAACGGTTTTGCCCTAACTTCTCGCTTTCCAGCAGCTCTTCACAGTATCTCTGCTTGTGCTCCGCCGAGCTTTCGGATCCCTCCATGAAGGCGACGTGATACTGCCAAGCATTCCTTTCAAACTCATCCTTCCACAGTTCCAGATACCTTGAAGTTCTCAGAGCTTTTACTAGGTGATCATCTGCCTCCTGATGGTCCACTAGGTATGCATCAATGTCGTTGAGTGATTCAATCTCAGAGGACAGCTTTCGGGCTTCCCGAAGCAAGGCATTGGTTGAATCCCGCATAGCCTGAACGTGGTCAATATCTTCACGCCAGCGAGCCTCTTCTTCCGCATTGAGATCTCTCAGCACATTAGGAACCTCAAAAAGCGCGGCGCTATTCAGTAACTCCCCTGGATGGCAAAAGTCAGCATTCGGCACTAGGTTTGCACCGGCCCGATGATAAGCCTGCGCGACCAATCGCGAGCAGAACTGCCTCCGACCGGCCACAAAACCAGCCAACACGCTCTTGCCGGCGCCGATCTTGGTGTATCGAGTACCTACCGCAGCTCTGGCGAAGGTGATAATAGAGTGCAGTTGGTCAGTAGTCAGGGGCACAACCGGCCGAAGAACGTGCCCAGCGCAGCCTGGCTCAAGTATCAGCCGCTCGAGATTGCGTGCATGAACACCGTCACCAGTAGAATCGATCACACTCGACTTCCCCACACAAATCATAGCGTGAGAGATGTCCGCGCCGATGGCCTTACGGATCGTTTTGCTCATGGGTTCGGGCGTGGTTGTCAGTACAATATCGCCGAGCTGGATGAGGTCGGAGACGAACACCCGAGGCCTCAGTTCCAATTCATTCATCTCGCCTTCCATATTGAATATTGCTCCTGTGCAGGTACTGAACGATGGATATTGGTGACCGATCCGAGATGTCCAAAACTGAATAGGCATTCAAGCAGGTAGATGCCGAGCTGTCCCGATGATGGTGAGAGATTTCGCTCCTCGGGTCATCGCGACGTACAAATCCTTCGCATCAAGCGAGCCGGCATCAAGAATGACGGCGTGGTCATACTCAAGGCCCTTGACCAGCAATGTGGTTCCAATCTGCTTACGATGGCTGATCGGCCGCCCCGAATGCCTCATCTCGCGCTGGTAAAGAATACCGGCCTCCACGAGCGTCGTGGCTTGGCCATCAACATGAATCTTGAGCACGTTCAAGAAACGATAGAGTAAGTCACGGCGATAGGCTGATGTATCAGGGTTGCTCTTCAAGGTTTGGAAGAATGCCTTGAGATAGCTGCTCGACGGGTCAGACAAATAGTCATTCGCGGCTTGGAGCACCAGTGGGTACTTCGTTGTCTTGCGAAGGTTGGTAACCTCACCCCGCTTGGTGCCTGCCGTTAGCGTGCGAGTTACACCTGTGAAGCACTTCGTTGCGAACTTCAGGGCAAGGAGAAAGCCCGCCTGAGCGGTCTTTGCAGCCGCAAGCTTTTTGATGAACGAATGCAGATCCTTCCCTTCGATTTCCTCGATTGAGGAAAAGCGGCCCGCCAAGCGGTTGGCCAAACGGTGAGTTTTGTTCTTGGACTGTTGATCGCCGCCATGGAGTGCAATGACGCTCTCATCATGATTTAACAGGCCACAAAGCGCCGTGAACTGTTTAGCGGCGAGATAGTCAGGCTGGGTGTAGGCACGAATTACGCTCGGTGGAAGATGGGCTGACAGATCAATCTTTTGGCCTAGCTCGATCTTTCGCCTCGCATCTTTGAGCCATTCGCCCAGTTCCGGACTCTTCGCGTTGACCCACCGCCAGGGGATCTCCAGCTGTCCCAAGCAATCAAACTCGGGGTAGACGCTGGCTTCCCAATCAACAGGCTTGCCGTCGTCAAAATCGAATATGGCTTGCAGGGGGTCTCCCAAGAGTCGGCTTGGAAGAAATTCTGCCAGGTTGCAGACCAGATCATGCTGCAAGTCTGAGCAGTCCTGGTACTCGTCGACGTAGAGACCTATGTAGCTGGACGACACGGCCTCACGAATGAATCTCATCCCCAGCAAACGGGAGCAGCACTCGTACAACTTACTCCACTGCTTGCTAGTCGGGTTTTCAATTTTCCACCCCGATGCCTTCGGGTTCGCTAGACAGAGTCGAAGTGCCCAGCTAGCGATCGTATCGACCTGATACTGGGATGCTCGAACGCCCAAGCCCGCCATTTTGGTTTTGATCGAGTTCACGCCGGCAAAAGTGTGCGTCAGGATAAGCTGCCGGCCACTGGACGCTCGCACCGCCATTGCGATGAGATGAGTCTTTCCAAACCCCGCTGGCGCGATTACATAGCCCTTAGAGGTACTGACCGCCGACTTTCAAGTTGATGGACGCCAAGTCGAGATGGGCCTTATAGGCATCAAGCACAGGGACACCTAGGAGCTTCGCAATCTCTTGCGATTTCGTTGCTGCAGTGTCGAAATTTGTCAGGGTGACAGCCCGGTCGACATCGAGCGAACTCCTCGCGGTCCTCGATGCATTGGCCAATAGCTCACTCAAGCTCTGCGCCGCGGTAAGCTTGGCAAGAGCAGTTCCGTTTGCCCAGGAAAGCTCTCGTTCGCTAAATACTCCGATGAGACCCACGCCGACCTTGTTTCTGTCTGCCTGTTTGAACGGCACTCCGTCAGGATTGCGATCGCACACGATTGTCCACTTCGGCTCCAGGTCCTTTTCGACGGTAAGCCGGGCGGTCAACACGCTTTCAAAATGATCATCTGGCTCGTCATGAAGCTTCTGAGCTGCCGCGTCCCAGCCCCGTAGGTGAAGCCCGTACTTATTGAGTGCACAGAAGTCCGCTGCCAAATGCCCGATCGTGATCTCAATTATGATGGGATCAGCGATTTTGCACTGGTAAAAATCTGAGTCGCTGAGGGCCAGATTCCACTGGGGGTGGAATGTGTAACGGATGGCTTCCAGGATTGTGGATTTTGAGGAGTCGCCCTTGCCTATGAGGCAAAAAATGTCGGCTGTTGGCACGTTCCAATCAAGCGCTTTCACCCCGCGAAAATTCTTGATCACGATCTTTCTAATTTTCACCGACCGGTATCCTCTGAACGTCATCTATGAGTAAGGCGAAATCCGTTTGTGGCGCCTCACCTGGCTCTCAAGGAGCGCAGCGGGAGTGGCCATTCGCCTTACCCATCATAGATACATCCAGCGAGCCGGGGAACTGGCCGTACGAATCCGTCGGAGTTCGCGCTATTACTCAGGCTTAGGGGATACCTACTGGAGAGGAATCACATCGAATGCTGATCACCCTCGACTCTGTAGGCGAACAGCAGTCATCTTGGCCTTTTGCTGCTCCCTGACCACAGCCTGCTGATCTATTCGCGTCTGGATTTGGGTATAGAGCTGAGCCCGCTCGTTGTCTCGGTCCGCCACCGTAACCACCAGCGAGTACTGTTCCTTTTCTGCGGCCGAGGGATTCCAGTCACGATCCTGCCTGACTACGACCACAAACCACTTCTCGCCAGGTTTTCCTTGTTTGAACGTCCAGCGAGAAGACTGAACCGTACCGTGGTTTCTCATCTGGGCGGGAATGTCGCGATTTGTGTCCCTGGCCTCTTTGAGTACCTCCGTCGTCTTTTTCATCTCCTGGCTAAAGTGTTTCTGTACTCCTCCAGCGAGGTGCCTGTAACCAAGCGGTAATAAATCTGGGTAGCCAGATAGGTGAGTGATGTACGGCGCCGCCACACGAGCATGCAGGTTCTCCTCACGTATTCACATGCCCGGCCGATAACCACTATGCCCTGCTGGGCACTGGATAACGGAATTAGGGATGAACCGGATGATGTTTCGCAACGCTCTCGCATTTACGCTGGCATTAGTGGCCTGTAACTCAATAGCAGCAAGCTTTGATTGTTCCAAGGCCGCAAATTTTGCGGAATCCAGCATCTGTAAGGACGGCTATCTGAATGGCGTCGACAGCATTCTGGCGCGCTCCTATCAAAAAGCCCTCGCTGAAACGGAACACCCGGATGAGCTACGGCAATCACAACGCGAATGGCTATCGGTGCGAGACCAGTGCACCACCCAGAAGTGTCTCGATCAAACCTTGGGAGCTCGTGTCACCTTTCTGGATAATTACTCACGCGTTGAAAAAAGTAAGTCAGACGCTGCAGAAGAGAAGCTGCGAAAGGATGAGTTTGAAGCTCAGCGCCAGGCGGAGGAACTTGCCAGATCACAAAGAGATGAGCAGTACCGGATAGCTCAGGGACAATCCCGTCAACAAAGACAGCAATCTGATCAGCAACACCAGGTAGCTCAAACACAATCTCAAAGTGTACAAACGGCGCCCTCCTCTCAAAGTCCAGCTTATAAGCTCTCGGCACAGCAAGTGCGCCCTGCACAGCCTGTAGCTGAGGAATCAGCAGTGCTACGCATGTGGCAGGCCTTCTGGGCCGGCCCGGCATGGAAATACACGCTCTTGATCGGTTCTTTGATCACCTGTCTCGCGATCTGGAAACACCACACAGAGGCTGCAACGATCTACACCGACTACACCGATGCTGCGATCACGAATGCGCTACCCGCGATCGGAGCAGTTGCGGCTCTGATCCTTCGCTGGCTTGAAATGCCTGGCTTATTCTCAGGGATAGCGTTGGGTACCGGGATTATCTTGGCCATTGCATACGCTGTATTCGCAACCTTCCGGACAAACCAGGGAGCTCTGAGTATCACCCTAGTCATTGTTGCCAAGCTCACTCTCATCACAGTGTTCTACGCGGTGATTGGAATGCTAATCGCGTCGCTGTTTTCGAACAGTGCCAGACGGAAGGGTGAATCCAAAGCGCGTGCTGCTGCAAGAAACCGTCGAGAGAAGAAGCAAACGATGGCACTGATCACAGGCTTGTCAGTGGCGTACACCGCATTTACTGCCTGGGTGTGCCGGCGACCTGAGTTCACCTCACTTTCCGAATGCCTGGAATTTGATACTGCACCTGCATAAACCAGGGCGATCGGAACGCAATCGCGTACTTTAGCAAACAAGTAGCCCGGGAAATTTCCTGGGCTTTTTTTTGCCCTCGTTACTATCATTGCAGCACCTACACATTTGCTAACCAAGTTTAGTAGCACCCCAGCGGTCAAAGGTGAATACCCAAGATCGAATTGGGGCAGAATTCGACGATCAAAATGGAGCACATAAATGAAGTGGATTAAAGGGGTGATTATCGGCGCAATCTTGCTCGTAATCACTGGTGCGGGACTGGGTCTGTTTTATGTTTTGCCTCAGTACGACGTGGTGGCCATCACCGGCGTTGAGGTAAAACGTGTGGACGATGACGGCGTCATCAATGCTGAAAACCCCGCTGACGGCCCTACCCGGGACGTGTATTTCATTAACACTGAACACCCAACATCGAAGGTGGTAAAGGTTTACCGAAACGACGACACCGGCTGGAGTTTTCCGTGGTACTTCAAGTTTGACTCGGCCGACGTTCAGGCAAAGGCCCAGGGTTACTCACGAGATGCCCAGCAGCTGGCTCTCATTCGTTACTACGGCTGGCGCATTCAAATCTTGTCCGTGTTCCCTAACATCACAGACATCGAAGCCACGAACAGTCGCGAAGAGCCGTTTCCTTGGTTCAACACGATCTTCCTCAGCGTTGGCACGCTGCTGATTTTGTTTGTGGTATTTTTCTTGCGCCGGCGACTCAAGCGCAAGGCCAGGGGTGAAGTGCTGGGTTGAACGGTTAATCACTCGCCTGTTCAGCTTGGAAGATTTGTTAGCCGCAGAATGTAAAAATGCCAGTCAGTTACCTGACTGGCATTTTTTTGTAGGTGCGATTCCTTGTTCCGGCCAGGCTAACGCAAGCCAGTCAGCGCTTTACCATTTCACACTGACGTCGTAGGTCATCGTTTTTGATGCTCCCGCAACTGCCATTGCCAGTCTTGGCGTAGCACAGGTATCGCTGATCGTCGTCACGGATACTCGCGCAACTCCCGTTGCCTGTTTCGACGTAGCAGGCGTTACGCAAGTCGTCATTGTTGATGCTTGCACAGCTTCCGTTGCCCTCTTTCACGTAGCAGTATTTGCGCTTGTCATCATCACGGATACTCGCACAACTGCCATTGCCGGCCTCCACATAGCAGGTAGCGCGCAGGTCGTCATCCTTAATGCTCGCGCAACTCCCATTCCCTTCTTTGACGTAACAGTAGGCACGTTGATCGTCGTTGTTGATGCTGCCGCAACCGGCGTGAGCGAAGCCGCTGAGCACTAGCAGCACTAGCAGCACTATCAAAATCAGCCTCATCCACCCTCCATGAATTGCCAAACGCTGCCTGGAACTGTTCGTAAGAGTCGCCTCGATAACCGTGGTTATAGCGCGAGACGGCAAATGACGGATCAGCCGCGAGCTTCTTTCTGAAGGTCGTCCAACTCGTCAACGATGTCTTCATCACGATCCTCGAACGCCTTGGCCATATCACGCTGAAGATCCACCTGGACTTCCATGGATTTTTTGGCCAACTTCATGCCGTCCTTAGAGCCCATGATAATTTTCATCGCCTGATCAGGATGCTTGTTGGCCTCGATCATCAGTTCGAGCTCGTCGGCATCAAAGTGATCTGCGTAGACCTGGACCAGGGTGTCTTTCAGTAGGTCCTGGGAAATGTTGTCCTCGATCACGGCCTTGATTTTTTCTGGCGCGACTTCGCGATATTTGGATGCATAACCCGTCGTGGCGACTTGCACTACCATCTTGTACTGGCCGTCCAGGCCCATCAACTCGACCAGTTCTTCAGCTTTGTCCTGGCTTGAACCGCAACCGGCCAGCAGCACCGAACAGATCGCCGTGATTGCCCATTTGGAAACGTAAATCATGAAATGCCTCCCTTTGTCTTGAGATATTTTTGGTGACCGTGGAGTACGGCGGTCCGCACTCCAGGTTCTAGGGATTGAGACGATCAGTTCGTCTCAAGCGTGAAGCTTTTGCTCACGAACAGGCCGGCGAATAACGACTTGTCTTCCTTGAAGGTGTAGGACTCTTCAAACTTGCCATCGGTGGCCAGCTTTTGAGCGATCGCGCACTCCGAATCGCTGTGACCCTTGCCCTTGGCTCCAAAGTCACTCTGATAACCTGATAGGCCTGTTTCATTGCAGAAGCCAATGAACTCCTCACGCTTGGTAGCGGCCTTGAATTCGTCGAACGACTCCTTTAACTGATCGAAGCCTTTGTAGGTCAGCGAGTAGCTGGCCAGCTTGGTCTTGCGAGCAAAGTCACCTGCGGCTTCGGCAATTACGGCTTGGCCCATGGACGCGCTGTAAGCCCCCATGATGAAACCACTTAACGCGCTCTTGAATTGCGCCTGAACATCGTCAAGCTCTGGGATGGACGCAAATTTAGCCTCGCGCACAATCCGGCCAACTTCACTGCCGTCATTACGATGCACCACTACAAACTCGATCGAGCCTTCGCCGTCGCTGGAACGCGTGAGCTTGAAGTCCAAGTCAACTTTGGTGCCGAACTCGCCTGTAGCGCCGGTGATAAATGCACCAGTGAACGGCAGGCGTTGGACGATATTGCTACCCCACGAGTAGGGCGACTTGACCACGCCGCCGTACTGATCCACCTCCGCGCGCGGCTGGATCTCATCCGCTACTTCCGAGGGCAGGACAACATCTGTGCCTTTGTGCGACAGGTAAGGAGTACTCATGTCCATGCCCAACAATTGGACATGGATCTCGCCTTTCTTGTTATCACCGTCGCGACTAACCTTGAGGGCATCGGCCTTCAAGTAAACGCCACCGGCACGACCGCCTCCAGTACTGGACGAAAGCAGATACCGTGACCATTCGACCAGGGCAGATTCTTTCGCACCGGAGTCCATTCCACCGAGCAGCCCCATAATCCCTTTCAGGAATTTATCTGCGCCGTTGGTCTCTGCTGCAACCAGGCGGATTTCTGGTGCTTCAACGGTGACGTTTCCCGACCAGAAGGAATAGGAAATATCTCCCTCGCTCAGGACGTTCTCGAGGAAGTACTGCTCCTTCATCTCATCGTACTGACGCAGCGCTTGCTTCTTGCCGGAGCTCGATAACGCCAAACCACCTGCAAGAATCGCAATACCGGCGACCGCAGCAGCGATGAGGATGTGCTTCTTGTTCATCGTTTTCATAGTCGGTTGCCTTACTGAATTTGAGCGGATGCTTGCTGCCAATCAATCACGTGCTGCTGAGAGACTTCAGGCGTCCAGTTGAAGTCGATCCCGGCGCTAGGAAATTCCTTGGCCAGTACGGCACCAAATGACACTCTGTCAGCACAGTGGTCTTGCTTGCAGGCCTCAGCCGCGCCAGCGGTGTACACGCGATACGTAGGTACGGCGCGGCCGTCCTCTAACGGCAGGAACGGTGTCATGTTTGCCGCCGGCAACACGTACCACTGACTTTCCAGATCCGCATCAGCCTGTACCCGTCCCTTACGTGGAAAGTCGACCTCGTAAAAGTCGCCGCTCTTTCCGGTGACGTGAATCATCATCGGCACAGCGGACTTTGAAGAGCCCGGGTCCTGCATTGCGATCGGCGATGGGAAGGTGACTTTGATACCTGCCATCTGCGCCAGCGCTTCAGCCTCCCGACCTTCGAATTCCTTCATCCCAGATTTGAGTTGTTCGTAACGCTCCAAGACGCGAGTGTGCAGCTCGGCCATTTGCTGCTGTAGGCGACGTACTTCTCTCAGACGGATCTCCTCACGACGCTGGGCATAGTTGGTGCCCTGGCGAGGATCGAAGTAAAACTCACCACGGTTTTCGCCCATGCGGCTGCGGACAATGTTGTCCTTGGTTTCGGAGGCGTAACCCTCCGGATACAGCGCTTCAAAGTTTTTGGCGAAGAAGAGGTTCGAAAGGCCGACCGTCGATGGTGACGTTGCCTTCACCAGTTGATAGACCTCCACCACGGCACGCTTCAACTCCACTGGATCAAGAGCAAATGCTTCATCCGGGGTGATGACTACGTAATAGGGGTCGTTCGAAAACGGTGGAAGGACACGGTAGTTTGGACGTTCAAAGGCCAAATACACCTGCATTTTGCGCGCTGGCAGTTCACCCACCTGAAAGAGTGCTTGGTCAGCTCTGCTACTCAGGAAAGAAAGCGCCTTGCCTCTCACCGCCGGGACAAGCGCCTGGTTGAACATCAGGCCGCTTGGATGCACGGTTGTTTTTGACCAGGTGTCACCGCGATAGGTGTTCGGTACCGCCCAACGCAATTTGTCAAAGGACCCTTCGGCATAGCCTGATGCAGCGCAAGGCATGGCGGGTGTCGATGCAAAAGACAGACTTGGATCGGACTCATCAGTTACCGATTTGCTGATAACCCATTTGCAACCGCTACCGTCGGTAATCCCCATAAGGTTCTGGTTGGCCAGCACCAATGAGCGGCCGAAGTCACCGGTAGGAACGGCGGCAACAGCTGCCGGCGCTTCAGCTGGAGCGGGAGGCTTAGGATCGGCGGCTGGAGCTGCCTCGGTAGGTATTGCTGCTAGGGCAGCAACAGGAGCTACAGTGGCAGCCGTCACAGGTACTTGAGCCACCGGCACCGGTTGCACTGGCGTGGGTGCTGCCTCTGAAGCCGGTTGTGGTGTCACAGGTGCCGTTACAGGCGCTGGGGCCGATGCAACAGCCACCGGCGCTGCGACAGCAGGCTCAGTAGGCGCAGCGGCGGCTGGTGTAACAGGCGCAGCCGCGACTACCGCAGGTGCCGCAGAGGGAGCTGCCACGGTGGCTGCTGAAACTGCGGGCGCCGCAGCGGCCGGAGCGGCAGGCGGTGAAGTCAGCGTGGCCAGGCCCAGATTGGTCGCATTGCCCGCACCAGTGGCGTAAACCACCCCCTTTGCGTCGACTGCTTTCCAGGTGACCTTCGCCGTCGGGCATTCCTGGCCGAGAATATACGGCAGCTTCGATAGAAGCGTGTTCAGCGGCTTCTGGTCATCCCACGTTGGGCGCTGCATGGTGATGGCAACTTCTGGTTTGCACCAGGTGGTCGCCTCACCATCAACGTTCACCTGGATCTGTTCTGTTTTTGAGTAGGCGAGCTGATGAGCCCAGGCTTGCGGCGCGATGCCGCAAGCACCCACTACGACGAGAGCGAGTGCGCGGTTTTTCATGGAATTCCTTAGATGAGTTCCCAGGTGCCGTTGGCTTGTTTGCAGAAGGTGTTCTTCTCCTGCTCAGTGTTTCCATCGGCCGCTTTGAGGCTCACAGTCACCGGCCGGCAAGACGTTTCAGCAGCGACCTGCTGAGTTGGCAACGTCGGGATCGAATCCAGATCGAAGGCCTTGGTTTCCTTGTCGGCCGCGACGTTCATCTCGTCCAAGTTGGCCGCGGGCTTCACACTCTTCGCAACGGCTACAGATTTTGGCTCAACCAAATCTTTGTGGACGTAGCCGACAGTGACACCCTTGCGGCCGACAAGAATCCAGTCGCCTGTCGAGCCAACAGCAGTGAACTCGGTCCCGGGTTTCAAACCACCCACTTTGTCTCCCCCTTTCTCAGGCGCGGCGCGGACGTTCGAGCTGCTTTTGGTGACGTACTGCTCGTTGATGAGCTTCATCGAAGGGACGGCAACGATCTGCGGAGCACGTTTCACTTCAACCGTTTTGGTTTGGGTGAACTCTTGGCCCTGGACGATCTCCGCCGAAGCGCCGGAATGCGCCGATGTCCAGGACACTGGCAGACTGGACCCGCTCGGCGAGGCGTTCAAAGCATCTTGCGTGCGCTGTGCCAGGGCCTGCTGATCCTGCTCATCGAGTTTTGCACCGATTTTGTTACCGATGTAACCGCCCAGAGCACCGCCGACCAGGGTTGCCACGATCCGTCCGCTGCCTTTGCCGATGAACTGCCCGATGACAGCGCCAGCGACGACCCCCACTGCGGTACCGGCCTGTTGCTTGTTGATCCCCAGCTCAGCGCAGCCAGAGGTTGATGCTGCGATGGCAAATGCCAGTACTGAAACGAGAAACTTTTTACGCACGGTGACTCTCCCTTTGTGTAGGTCACTCTGCTTTCAGCAGAGGCCTTGTGATGTTGTAAAGCATTGCTTCTGAGGACATGGCCCAATGGAAAACGGTGGCAAGCACAACCGGCTGTTTGCCCAAGCTCCTGAACGCATCTCTATAACCGGGGCTATCGACAATCGCGTTGCCAACAACGAGAGGCAGCATAACGATCGAAATCACGGCGACCGGTCGAACGAAGCGAATTCGCCCGGGGAGGTTTCGAAGCGCCTCAATACCCGAGATGATCAAGACCACAAGACTGATGCCGCCGAAGAACAATCCGCTTAGCAGGGAGAAGGGGATAAACCACATATTCTTGAGGACGCTCAAACCCTCAGCGCCGTGGATGTCGGTGTGAGCGACGTCATAGGCCATGTTGTCGGCAATGCCAGGCAGATAAGCCTGGTACTGCTCGCGCGTAGCCAGGAGGTTCATGCCCTTCACATAGAGAGGACCAAGCTTGGTCTTCGCCATGTGGCGAACCTCGGTAGTGTTGGCCAGCGCATCTCGTGTCCGCACACCGGGATTGATTGACCGGGCATACTCGTCAATGGTCGGGTGGTACCCCAGATCTGCCCCTGCATTCGGCCATTGGATCGGTCGCCACTCACTTCCCGGAATGCCTCCCGCACGAAAACCTTCGAGCTGTGCATACGCCCTGCTGATGTCACTGATAGAGGCCACGACAGTTTCTTGGAGGCGCTCGTATAACGCGTCTCCATTACGGGCGGTGTAGCCACGGAAAACCGCTGCTGAAAAGCCTTGGAAGTTCTTGTCGATGCGCTCGACGTAGGAGCCCTGAACGCTCATCAGAACCCCGAGATTGGCAATGAAGGCTTTGCCCTCTCCCTCGTCCTTGTAGGCCTTGTAGGGGATCTGCGGAATCGTCAGGGAGTCGTAGAGCAACCCCTTTTTGGTGACGTATGCGTAGAGGCTGCTAACCCGTAGCGAGCCGGGGAACTGCTCGGCGATCCAATCCGGTGCCGCGCCCTGAAACCACCACGTCAATGGTGTGACGACGAGGGTCGATGCGGCGAGCCAAACCCACAGCACCCTCCCCTTGCCTTGATAACGTCGATAGCAGATTCGCCATACCAACAAGCACATGCTCGTAGCCGCTAGGATCTGGCTATACGTCTCAAGGACTTCGAGTTTTCGGAGGGGGATATCAGCGCCAGCGAAGTTGAGCAGCTCGGCGTTGAACAGCAGACTGCAGATCAAATAAAGGGCGTTCAAAACCACAAGTGCGATTAGCATCCAACGGGTCCTTGTCAGAAATTAAACGCCAGGCCCTGGATGATGAGGGGGAGCGAAAATAGATGTAGCATATTGCCATCTAGCAGGAGACGGCACCACTCAAAATGCTCCGTCGAATTCCGATACAGAACGCCGGGCAGATGTTTTCGTTACCTACGATCAGAACTTAACGAGACTCAGAGGACTTTCAATGCCGGGCACACCATTCCCTCCCGCACGTTCCCATTCTTGGTCTCGGCGGCCGCCGTCAGACAAGCCGTTAAACTGCAACGATGCGGTCAGTCCCTAAAGAGGGGATCTTTCCCCTTGGCCGGCCTTCGCGCTCAAACAACGAAAGCGCAGCGCATGAACAATGCATTGCGAAACCCATGGAATAGGCGGCAAGAATTGAATCAGTCACTCAAACCCGGCGAGAACACAACCATCTCTTCCACCCAAGGGCGGGTGGAAGTTACCCATGCGGCAGGTAACAACCTGGACGTAAACCTTACTGCGTTTTTGGTCACCGACACTGGCAAGGTGGTGGATGACAGCGGCATGGTTTTCTTCAATGCACCCGAGCACTCTTCAGGCGCGGCGACATTCGCGCCCCCGATCGCTCGTAGCGACACGGTCAGTCACAGCATCAGCTTCGACTCGTCTCGACTCCCGACAAACATCACGAAGATCGCAATCACTTTGACGCAAGACGGCAGCGCCGGCGGCTTCGAAGCAGTCAAAGACCTTCGCGCTATCGTCATTGCCGGGGACCAAACCCTGGAACTGGCACCTGAGCCCTTCTCACAAGAGACGGGCATCATCGTGCTTGAGTTGTACGTCCGGAACGGCCAACTCAAGGCGCGCTCTGTTTGGCAAGGTTTCGCCTCAGGTCTTGCCGGACTCTGCGGGTTTTATGGCATCGAAGTTGAAGACAATGAATCCTCCGCGCCGGCGGCGACACCTGCTCCGCCTCCAAAGCCCGTCAACATCGCCAAAACCGTGGTTAAACTGGACAAGCCTGGCAGCAGCCACAAGGTGTCCCTCGAAAAAGGGCCGTCCGCTCCAAAGGTAATTCTGGTCAGCGCAACGTGGGTTGATAACGGCTACGGATCTGACAACGACGACCTCGATCTTCGAATCGGCATCCTTCGTCCTGATGGACGAATGTCCATCATCCAGGCACCTGACAAGCGTGGGGCCTTTAACGTCGATCCCTTCGTTTTCCATACCGGTGACGTAGTCAGCGCCAGTGCCTCCGCTCCTGGTATTGAAACCGTCGAAATTAACCCAGCAATCTCGCAGCTCATGGGCGGTAAGGTAGTGCTGGTCTGCAGCGTTTATTCAGCCGTAGATAACGGTGCGGTTTCGGTGGCATCACTGAAACCTAAGATGCGGATGGAATACGGCGACCAGGTCGTCGAGTGCGCATTCGAATTCAAGGCAGGCGGTTTCTTCAGTTCAATGATTTACACCTATGTTATCGGCCAAATCGAAATCCATGATGACCATATCCTTTTGAGCCCATCCGGAGTTACCTCCAAAACTGGCAGTGAAGCCACCCCCTGGCTGACTCGGAAGGGTGACAAAATTGAGCTGACGATGGACGGCCCACAGGTGTTCAAAGGGCACCCAATCGAAAGGAGCGGCAAAAAGCAGTACGTCTAGGCTTCAGAGCTTACAGGCGCTTTGAGCAGATTGATGCTTGCCCAGTCCTCCCGCGACGGCACATGGCCGGCGCGGGATTTCTATTTTGGTTGTATGGCAGCATCATCGGCCTCAACAACCCATATTGAATCGCCCGGCGCCCTCGAGCGAATGATCAGTTTTTCCCGTAGGAACTTCCCGCTGTGACCTCACTGGCCGCATAAGACTTGCAGGAACATCGAGCGCCGTTAGGTTTAAGCCGACGGATGAACCAGCCACCCGTGCGAAACAGGCTGTATCACCATGGCCATTTCATCATCAGGCGTTCTAATCGACACAAGGAACCATGCATGCAGATCACCCAAGGCCAGCGCATGCCGCTGGCAAATATTCTTCCCGGTCTCTCTCTCACTCTCTCGGTCAACATCGAAAACCCCAGCGTAATCGACTTCGTCTGTTTCGCTGTGGACGACCAAGGCAAGCTTTCTGACGATCGCTATATGGTTTTCTTCAATCAGCCGGTCACGCCTTGCCGCAGTGTGAAGCTTGCCCCGGGTGGCCAGTTTGAGATTAATCTTGCCACCCTGCCCGCCTCTATCGATCGCTTAGTCTTCACAGCCTCCATCGACGGTGCCGGGGCCATGAGTGACATCCGGAATGGCAACTTCAAAGTAATCAGCCCCACTGGTGAGACAGGAGCGACCTGCGCGTTCTCAGGGCTCACATTCACAACCGAGAAAGCGGTAATGATCGTTGAGCTTTACCGTAAGAATGGGAAGTGGCGGTTGGCCTCAAACCTTCAGGGGTTTGCCGAGGGCTTGGACGCTCTCGTGAGGCATTTTGGCGGCGAAGTTACTGAAGAGGCTGCACCGGCCCCGGCCCCATCTCCCTCCACAATCTCTCTGGAGAAGCTTGTAGCTGCTGTCGCGCCGGAACTGGTCAGTCTGGCCAAGAAGGCACAGGTCAGCCTCGAGAAAGCCTGCCTGGTTGGAATGAAAGCTCGCGTTTTGCTCGTGCTCGACGTCACCGACTCGATGAGAAATCAATACAAAACCGGCCGGGTGCAGGAAGTACTCAATCGACTTGTGCCAATCGCCGTCGCCCTAGATACAGACGCCGAACTTGAGTGCTGGACATTTGCCGAACGGCCATTGCGACTCTCACCTGTGACACTGAACAACTACCAGAACTTTGTCGAATCCGACAACAGCGGCTGGACAAAGTGGGACGTCGGTCGGCGCTACAATGATGAGCCGAAGGCGATCCAAAAAGTGATCGAGTCCTGCCAAGCTTCCAAAGACAAAACCCCTATGTTTGTGGTTTTCATCAGCGACGGTGGCGTGTCTGAAAACCGCAAGATCACGCAACTAATGGTAGATGCAGCGAAGCTGGGAATCTTCTGGCAATACGTTGGTTTAGCAGGCCGGAATTACGGCATTCTGGAAAAACTGGACACCTTGCCCGGGAGAGTCGTGGACAACTGCGGATTCTTTGCCCTGGATGACCTGCACGACATGACGGAAGAACAGTTGTACGACCGGCTGATGCAGGAATTCCCGATGTGGATCTTGGAAGCAAAGCGCGAAGGAATCATACGCTAATCCTCTCCTGCTCTCCCCTGCCCCACACCGCGGCGGCTCTAGCCGCCGCGGTTGTCTTCAGTTCAAGACTGACATTTCCATCGGCGTCACCTCAACAAAACGCGCAGAGCGGTCCAGCTTTACCACTGCGCCACACGCGTTCAGGGTCGCTGCAGGATCGATCGCATCCAGACGATTAAAATCAATCGCATCCCACTGATTTCTGCCTACCAAGACCGAGATCACGTAGTGATCATCCACCGCACCGGTAGCGGGGTTGTTACGCTGAATGTAGCCCGACACCAGGATCTTCTGGATTGCCGGCAGTAGAGCGAACACCTCTCCTACAACTCGAAACAGAGATCCATAGCACAAAGCAACAAAATCCCTACGCACTTGGGCATCAGAGCGATTCTTAAAGGTCAGCTTGCCATTGCCTCTGGCTTCAGCGCTGCGCTGCGGGATATCGCCCTCATCAGGTAAATCAACATCGAGCGCGACGCCGGTAACGTCTTGCGAGAACTCATAGGCCACTTGTGTTTCTTTTGGCCAGGCAATGCCGCTCAACACATAGTCCAGAGCACGTTCCATTTGAGCACTGAAGCCCTTTGCCGCCAGCCGGAATGCTTTCTCGATTTCGGTGCGTTCAAATTCATGGGAGTCCCGCGTTGCCTGCCAGTTCGCGAGGTCTTGTCGATACTGCTCTTCCGTCGACTCGGCCTCACGCTCAATCTTCGCGCTGCGCAGTAGCATTCGATCCATTAAGCCTGGCGTTTGCTGAGTAGGCCTCGTGGGTTCTTCAATGGCGAAAGGAGCTGGGATTACCGGCATGGCCCCCGGCCGAGGCGTCAGTAGGTGCACACCTAGGCATGATTCGAGATCCTGATTGACCTTATCAGCTGCTTTCGTCAGCAAGTCCTGAATGGAATCGGCCATCTCGGATTTGACGCGTTTGATGACAGCAGCCGGCAACTCGATATCATCCATATCCGTAATCAACAACGTGCCATCGTCGTTTACTTTCACCTTTACCTGGCCAGAGTATTCGCTTCCGGCAGGGCCTGGTTGAGAGCTACTCGATCTGCTGGGCCGGTCGATCCTTTCACGATATGAAAGACCAGTACCGGGTAAGCCCGCATTGAGATAGGTGCCATTGCGGCCCATCGTCATACTCAGACCACGAGGCCCAATCGAAGTACTTACCCCTTTTCCACTGATGTTAAGGCGTACGCCAGGCACAATCGTGATTCGCTTGCTGAAACGAAATCCCATGACTACTCCTTGATCCTTCTTCCTGGATTCTTTGTTGTTTGAAATGCCGGCTTCGGTCGGGCCCCTTAGTCTGGCCCGACGTCCATTTACATCGGTGGTCGCGCATGTGGCAATAGCGCGACCTCCGATATGTCACTTATGCCCGTCCGGCTATGTAATCGTCGATCGAACTGAATTGCCGATTCCGGCACATCCAGCCTGAGAGGAATACGAATACGGTCGTGGCAAGAACTGCCCAGCCGCGCCGCCGCCGGGCCTCACTTTTGGTTCGCGCACAGCCGCACAGCAGGAGGGCCATCATCAGGACGTAGAAGGTCAGCAGAATGACCTTTGCGAAGAGGGATAAAAGGAAAAACCAGATGCTGTTGCTTCTGTACGTTTGGATAAGCACCTGCAATGACATAAGGCCACCAAGGACACAGGCAGCAATGATGGAGTAGTTGCGTGGTACCTCGAGCCAGGCGCTCGCGACGAAATACGCACCAATCCCCAAGATCGGAGTCAAGGTTGTCCAAAGCGCGTCGGTGTAGTCCTGATAGATCGTAATGATCCCCCGACGGTGCAGGTAAATGCAGACCAGCAGCAACATTGCCATCACGAACAGGCCAATCTTCAAGTTCAGGATCGCTTGATGATCATCCGTGGCATTTCGCGGGGCTGCCGGCTTCACCACGGCGGGGACCATTGGAGAAGTAGCGGCCTTTGAAATCACATTCGTTTCAGATTGATCAACCCGGGTAGCGACAACGGAGGTTGGCGCTTTAGATGGCTGATCCACCTTGGTGCGTAATAGAACACTGAGCCGATCAGTCATCGAAGCGGTTAAGCAACTGGCGGTCTTGCAGTTGTCGCGCAGACGCAACCAGTCTCGTTGATCTTGACGGACCTGGGCCTTGTTCGGCGCTGCGTCTAAAGCGCGGACATATTCGGAGTTCATCTGCTCATCCAGACGACTGAGTGCAGAATCTGTGCAAATCGATTTCTCAGCAAAGCTTGCAGCTTTGGTGCAATCAAAGCTGGTGGCATTGGAGTGGGCTGATACCAGGGTGAGCAACATGACGAAAAGGCCAGAGCCGATGTTGAATCGCGACATATTCGATTTTTCCTTCATTTTGTTTGCTCCAGCGTTTCGCCAGAGCCCTGCCTAACCGCGCTCGTATGCACACGGCTAGGTGCCTGAAGCCTGGCTCTTACTTACGACGTTGGGGCTTGAAGAAATGTCGTGCCGTCCCACTTGTAGTTTTCGGTGCTCTGAACACTCGGGCAGCAATCCGCATCATCCGGACCGACGGAGAGAACCGTCAGTCTGACGGTTTGGGGATCAACTACCTGAATGTCCTGGACACCATTGCCGACTACAGCTTTTCCACGGAAGTTCCAACCTGCCGAGTTGCCAATGAACGCGGCAAGGGTTTGGAAGTAGCCATTACCGCCACCTTGACCTTCGATCGTGTAAAGCACCACGGCATCCTTGATGCCGTCGTTATTCAGGTCAGCAAAAATAACCTGACGGCCCTCCTTGTATTCATCCCCGCCATCCTGGGCGATTTCACTCGCGATCATCCGATCTGCAGATGCAGCAAGGTCGGATGGCACTAATGCCTTTGCCTGAACAGTCGGTTCGACGGCCTGAACTGCTGGTTCCGCCGGCCGGGCAGTCGGGGTGACCTGAGCCTGAGTCGGTGCTTGAGGTACCTTGCCTAACAAGATTGCCTCAGTCTCAGTCATTGGTTCATTAGGCTTAGCAGATGCTTTGCTCGCTTGAACACCGGCGCTGATCTTTTGAAGCACTGCAGCACGCACTTCTTGCATGTCTGAAATGTCAAAAAGTTGGTTGCGGGTATTGCCGAACGGTTGACCTTCACCTAGGAACCATCGCGCAAAAAAACCTGGACGCTTGTTTTCCTGTTGATCGACCAAGTGGTCAATTAGCTCATTGGCAGTTTTTGAGAAACGATCAAATCCATCTTTGCCGACGACTTGCACGATCGAGTCCTTCTCCCGCTCGATGTTGCTTCGTGCGAGCTCGAGCATGACAATGTTCGTGTCGACCAGTTTGCTTTCGCACTCGTTCGTATAATTTCCCAGGCATGCCTGCCTGTATTCTTGAACTGCATTGTTTGCCTGGAAGTCGTTGTAGGCTCCGCAGCCTGACATAGACACCAAAACACCTGCAGCTACAACCCCACGAAACATGCCCATCCAAATATCCTTTTAAACCCGAGAACCGGTGGACTGCCGTGGCGATCGCCAGCAGTCGCTCCTAGTGATGAAGTAGTCGAAACCGCCTCCAGGACCAACTCCGTGGTCTTTCTGTAGGCAAGAAAAAGCCCCCGTTTCGCGGGGGCTTTCTCAACCCTTGCGGGTTAGCCGATGTTCACGCCCATCGATTTAGCCAGAGGCGCCAGGCCACCAGCAAAACCTTGGCCGATCGCCTTGAACTTGAACTCGTCGCCATTGCGGTACAGCTCGCCGAAGATCATGGCGGTTTCGGTCGAAGCGTCTTCGCTCAGGTCGTAGCGCGCCAGTTCTTTGCCGTCAGCCTTGTTCACTACACGGATGTAAGCATTGGCAACCTGGCCGAAGCTCTGCTTGCGTGCTTCAGCGTCGTGAATGGTCACAGCGAATACCAGTTTCTTCACAGCGGCAGCCAGACCGGTCAACTTGACGTTGGCTTGCTCGTCATCACCAGCGCCTTCGCCGGACTGGTTGTCGCCCAGGTGTTCAACCGAACCGTCTGCCGATTTTTTGTTGTTATAGAAGATAAAGCTGGCGTCGTCGAGGACTTGGCCGCTTTCACCCAGGATGAAGATCGACGCGTCGAGGTCGAATTTCGAACCGTCGGTAACTCGTGCGTCCCAACCCAGACCTACAGTGACTTCGGTCAGGCCTGGGGCCTCTTTAGACAAACTTACGTTCCCGCCTTTCTGCAGAGATACGGCCATTTTCGATTCCTTTAAGTGAGGCAAACAAGGCCTTGAAATCAAGGCCAAGCAAACAAAAGATAATTAAATTAACGACTTAGGCGTTAAAAATTCATGCCATAGTTATTGGCCAGAGCTTTCAGGCCGCCGGCATAACCCTGGCCAACAGCGCGGAATTTCCACTCGCCGCCGTTGCGGTACAACTCAGCAAACACCATCGCAGTTTCAGTCGACGCGTCTTCTGCCAGGTCGTAACGAACGACTTCCGCATTGGTCGTATCGTTAACGATGCGAATGAAGGAGCCGCCGACCTGACCGAAGCTTTGCTTGCGTACTTCTGCATCGTGGATGGTAACGATGAAGACCACTTTGTCCACGTCGGCCGGGATGCGGCTCAGGTCTACCTTGATTACTTCGTCGTCGCCGTCGCCCGCACCAGTGCGGTTGTCGCCAGTGTGCTCAACCGAACCGTCAACGCTTTTCAGCTGGTTGTAGAAAATGAAGTCGGCTTCGCCTCGTACTTTGCCATTTGCGCCCAGCAGTAGCGCACTGGCGTCCAGGTCGAACTCAGCACCATCAGTAGCACGCGGGTCCCAGCCCAGGCCTACCAAGATTTTGGTCAGGCTCGGGTCGGTTTTGGTCAACGAAAGATTGCCACCTTTCTGTAGGGTCAACGCCATGGGTATTACTCCTTGTGGTATGGGCTATTACTCAGCGGTTTCAGGTTGAGCTTCTTCCTTGCCTGGGAAGACAAGGCTTGCAACCACACCAATCGCCAGTACAACCATAACGATCAGCAGGCTGGTGTTTGCATCGATTGTGTAGCCATGGTGGAACATGTGGTCGGTTGCGTTCAGGCCGAGTTTAATGGCGATGAAGAACAGCAGCGCGACTACAGATTTTTCCAGGTGGACCAGGTAGCGTTTCAGCGCTTCGAGCACGAAGTACATGGTACGCAGACCCAGGATCGCAAACAGCATGGCTGAGTAGACGATCAGAGGTTCACGGCTAACCGCGATTACCGCCGGCACAGAGTCGAATGCGAACAGGACGTCAGACACTTCTGCCACAACAAGGCAAAGGAATAGCGGGGTCGCAAAAATTGTTCCTTTTGCTGCCAGGGTCATGCCTTTGTTTTCAGGCTTCTGCAACTCAACCTGAAGCTGTTTACGGCTGACGAAGAAGTTATGGCCATAGAGTTTCGGCCACACAGGGAACAGCTTCTGTGCGAAGCGGTAAGCCATGTGCTTGGAGTAGTCCTCTTCCTCTTCATCATCACCGCCGGCGCGCAGCATCATAACTGCGGTCCAAGCCACGATCACTGCGAAGACGATTTCGACCCACGGACCGAAAGCCAACAGTCCGGTACCAATGGCAACGAAGATGCCGCGGAACACGATGGCGCCGATAATGCCCCAATACAGGACTCGGTGACGCATGCCATCCGGCACTTTGAACCAGGCGAAAATCGCCATGAACACGAACAGGTTGTCGACGCTCAGAACCTTTTCCAATGCGTAGCCAGTTACAAACAGGCTGGCGACTTCCGGGCCGTGCTGTACGTATAGGAAGCCGGCGAACGCTAACGAGATAGCGATCCAGAAGATCGACCAAATCGAAGCCTTAGCCAGGGAAATTGGCTTGTCACCGCGGTGAGTGACCATGTCGAGGAGAAGCGCGCCGAGCGCGATCCCGACGAATACCGCCATGGTCAGCGGAGGGAAACCGATGTGAGTGTCCAAAGTACCGCTCCTTAAAGTTCAAAGTCAGCTGGGTTAAGGCCCAGCTCAAGGCAGACCAAGCGGCACGCCGCTTTTTCTTTGTCATCGAAGTCGCCGTCAGACGCACCAATGGCGCAGCCGACGCGAACCAAGAGCCGGGCAGCGCCAGCATCGTTCTTGATCTTGCCGATAACCTTCAGTGCTTCGGCCTGGCCAAGCTGAAAGTCGAACTCGAACTTTTCGCAGTGTGCGTTGAACGCCTTGATCACATCGCCCATGTCGAACACTTTCAACTCAGGCGAGTTTTGAATGAAGCCGGTCATCTTCTGTTTTTCTTCAGAAGAGATACCACCTGACGCCGCCGAGATGAGCGCGCAATTCGCAGTCATCGCATCAAGAAATTTCTGGTTCTTGAACTTTGAAACTTCAGTAGTCAGTGCTTCACGCGCTGCAACTGCGTTTTGTTTAAGCCATGCAAACATGCTGTGTTCCCCCAAGGGCGGGGTCGACAGACCCCGCCAGAATTTCTATTTGGAGCCTGCGCGCCAGTTCATGCCCCAGCCGTAAGCTTTGTCCATTACTGCGTGACCTCGATGGAAGTCCACACGCCGAGAGACCTTAACGGCGCCGTTCACATTTTCAAGCATCGCAATGGCACACATTGGTTCACGGCCGCCTTCTTCATTGAGACGCACCTCAATTTCAGGTTGGCCTGGGATGAAAATGGTCACAACACCATCGGTTTCTCTCCAGTTCGGAGCACCCTCGTAGATGAAAGCGAAGACCAAGATCCGGCGGATTTCACTCCACTTGGTCCCGTTGATGTGCATCCACTCACCACCAGCGACAGAGCCAGTACGGTCGTCACCCATCAACTGAATGAAAGGCTCACGTGTAAGACTACCGAACGATTTTCCGAGGGCTTGAACAACTCCCTTCTCGCCGTCCTGCAGTTCGTACAGGCAACCAACGTCCAGGTCGACGGATTGGCTTCGCTTGAAGAAGCCGCCCGAGCTGCCTTTGTTCCAGTTCAAGTTCACCTTGATTTCGCCGAAACCGGCTGCTGTCTTTTCAAGACTGATAGACGATCGTGTTTTATCGAGGGTGACCTTGCTCAGACTGATCGTAGATTTAGGTGCAGCGGCCGGAGCAGGCGGCGGCGTTTGTACCACTGGAGCGGGGGCAGGTGCTGGGGCCGGCGTTGGTGCGGCGACCTCTACACCAAAGTGCTTGGCCAACGGCTCAAGGCCGCCATTGAAGCCCTGGGCCACACAGCGGAATTTCCAGTCACCATTTCGGCGATAAAATTCGCCGAGGATGAGTGCTGTTTCCTTCATGCCGCCAGTAGGGATTTGAGCTTCAATGCCACCCGTCACCACAACCGAAAGTTGTGACACGCGCTCAAAGCTCGCCTTGTTCTCGTAGATAGTGGCAGTAAGGGCCACTTTCTCAACTGCAGACTCAAGACGACTCGTATCGAGGGTGAACACTGCCCGCCCGGCCGAGGACTCGGTCAGCTGAACAGCGCCACCCAGAATTTGAGGCTGGCCATAGAAACACATGTCGCCATCGCCTCGGACTTTGGCCGAGGCGCCCAGTGCGAAGGCCGAGACGTCAATGTCGGCCCCCGGGATTGGCGAGTAATTGATATCAACGCGAAGCTGGCCGCTGGCAACCGGCGCATTACCACCAGGTACGAGATTCGCCATTAGCGCAGCGCCTGAACGGCCAGAGTGATCAGGTCGTCGGCAGTTCGGCCATTCGTGGTGGTACCGATTGCCTTGAATTCCCAATCGCCATTTTCGCGAGCCAGGCTTGCCATGACGATGCCGGTGTGCCCACCTTTTTCGGAAAGGTTGAAGCGTGCCAGCTCGGTGTTGTTGCTGCCATTCACAATACGGCAGTAGGCCTTTTCGACTTTCTCAAAAGACTGTCCCGTGAATGAGTTTACCGTAAAAATCAAATACTTGACGGAGGCAGGCAGGCGCTGCAGATCGACGTTAATGGTCTCGTCATCACCTTCGCCATCGCCGGTACGATTGTCACCGGAATGTTTGATCGAACCGTCCTGGGACTTCAGTTGGCGAAACCACACCAGGTCGATTTTTTGGTAATCGCTGTTCAGCAAAATGCAGGAAGCGTCGAGGTCGATCTCGGCACCGCCACCAAACATCTTGCCGAGGAAACCGCCCGCCTTGACTGGGTCCCAACCCAAACCAAGGCTGATGCTGGTCAGCGAACTGCCGGCCGTTTTAGCCAGGGAGATGGATTGCTGTTTTTGCAGGGTAAGTGCCATGGTTACGCTCCTTGTTGGTCATCAGTGTTCGCGTGTCGATCAGGGTTGACCGTCACTTGCAGGTTGGCTTGCGCGACATTGCGCACACCCGAGTTCCCGCTTCTATTTGCCCGCAGGCCTAGACGACGCCATGCGGGATGAAAGTGTCGCCAGTGTGCTTCTTGGGCCGCAGCCAACAACTCGAAATCGCCGCGGGTGTCACCCCATGCTTTAACCCGGTACTGGCCCAGTGGCCCGTACACAGCCTCAAGCCTGAGTACTTTGTTCTCGCATCTGCAGTTGTTGCCAGTCATGCGCCCGGTCAACAGACCGTCTACTACCTCAAGCTCGGTGCCGATCAACTTGATGCCAAGTCGATCCGCAAACGGCTGGAGCACCAACGCTGGGGACGCAGAGCAGAGAGTAACTACTGCCCCTGCCTCTAATTCGGCGGCGACAGATTTTAAACTTGAAGGGCGCATGAGCCGTTCCCAAAACAACCCGCAGAATTTCACGGCCTGCTCCTGGACCCAATTCATTTCTACGCCTGTAAGAAACGTGCTGATCAGCTGTGCTTTCAGTTCATCACGAGTCAAACGCCGAGCCAGGAATCGAACGCTTGGCAGGGCAAGCCGCAAAATGCGTCGATTGAATTCCCGTGTTCCGAAGGCAAACTTCAGGAATGGAACGAAGCTATCGTGCCGGGTCAGCGTGCCGTCGAAGTCAAAAACTGACAGCACCTGACGTCTTTGCCCGCCAGCATCGTCAAATTCCAATGTCATCGCGCAGCCTCGGCCAAACGGATAGGGGCCTCAATGGGTCCTACATCTGGTTGCCGAACCCCGTGCCACTCCGCTCGTTCAAGGATGTTGACCGCCCACTTGTAATGGGTCGCAGGCTCGCACATGGCATCGTTGTGCTTGAACACTGCCGGAGCAACGTCACTGACAATCATCTTCGCGCAGTTGAGGTCTTCGAGGCTTACGCGCAACGTGTCCTGGATCGTGCTGATCTGCGATGGATGAATCGCCGTCTTCCCTACCATGCCATGGGCAATGTCGAGTTCCAGCTCCTCCATCAGCAAATGCGGTGTCGCGAGTTGTTCAAACACCGGCGCCGTCAGCGCAAAACCTTGGGACCCCATGACGCCTGCCAACATTGGGATCACGTAGCCCATTGGGGTGCTATAGAGCGTTGTTGCAGGATTCCGACGAAGTCCAAGACTGCCCATCAGGTCGTTCCCGCCGATACGTAGAGCAATAATTCGCTGATTCAGGTTCGCCTTCAGCGCCTGGCCCAACTCGACCATTGCACCTGGGTTGAACACGTCTGTGGATTCCAGCGTCGGCATGAGGTACAGCGCCGGGTTTGTAACGGCCTGTTCCCATTCCCCAAGGTTGCGCAGGGTCAATTTCGGCACAACGAACCCATCGACGTGGGCCATCAACGGCCAATCATTCAGCACTGCAGCCATCACCGAGTCCCGGGGACGAACAAACAACAGCGGGCCATCGGGCGGACGCCCACCGCGATCATTGATCGCGGTCAGCAGGCCATGCAGATTTCTCAAAGCCGTGTCGACGTCAATCTCCGCGACCGCATCCTCCAGGCACACGACCAAAGAACGCAGTTCTGGCAGTTTTGTGCGGAAAACCACATCCAGCAGATCCGGACGTGTGGCCGGCATGTAGAGCGTTGCCCCCAGGGCATAAGGAGAAAGGACTTTCATCAGCTCACACTCCGAATGATGGTTACCGCCCGGTAAGGGCCCAATGCAGTACCCACTTCTTCCACAGCGACCCCAGCTCCCTCAGTCAGGTGCATGAGCAACTGAACATCACTGTCGCTACGGCTGCGGACCAAGACGTGATCCGGTACGCGACGCAGTACCGCGCGGGTTGCTTCGGCAATACCAGGCTTTACTCGATTGAGATTGGTAATGCCGAACTGGGAGGCCAGCGACTTGACTACGTGCGAAGCTGCACCCTGCAGTTCAAAACGCTGGGTATCGGTCCATGGAGAGGCTTGAGGAACCGTCCCCAGCGCCTTTCGCTTCTCCTCGATCTGCTCGATGAACTCGCTGGTGACATCGTGCTCACGCAGATGGTCATAAACCACACAACCATGCAGGCCTCCATCTGCGGGCCATATGGAGCGCGAAACCAGACCAGACACCGTCGCACCAAGGATGCCGGAGGGGATAACCCAGTCTTCAGCCGACGCGGACAACCACGCCCGGCCGCAGGGATCTGCCAGCACTACAAGCCGGGGTTCCTCAGGGAAGCGCGAGTCTCCATTGAGGCTGCGCTGAATCTCGCCAGAGATTGCGCCCTTCCCTGTCCAGCCATCGACGAAGACGATGTTCTCGGAACCATGTGCCTGAATGATGGCCTCGAGGGCGACTTTGTCGATCCCCCGATCTCGGACAATGCTGATTCCGTAGTGGTGCGCATCTCGACCCATGTCGAGCAGGGCCCGACGCAACAACACGCCGAGCGGCAAGCCAGCACGAACGAACGACACAAGCACAATAGACGGGCCCGTGTATGCCTCGCTCAGCGCCAGCGCCAGGGACTGAACGTCCATGGCCATGCGGGTACCGTTTTGTTCGAGTGCGCGCTCGTAGAGGGCTTTGTGCACGTCAGTCGGCGCACTCTCAAGGCTGATCATTTCGGAGTAGTGCTTCTGCTTCGACTGAATCAGACGCTCCTTCTCCAAGACATCAGTGGTCTCCATCTGAACGGCCTGCAGCAGGAACTGAACATCATCTGCTGCATAGCTGCCGCTCCCCACGGTAACCAGACCCGCAATGGCCTTAGTCATGGACTTTCCCTCCAACCAGCTTGGCCAATTGGCTACGCGCTGGGGTCGCCCACATATGGCACTCCTGCATGAAACCGAGGTCAGTGATGCTGTCCCCAAAGCCCAGCACCGGACGCTCACCATTGGCCTCACGATCACGGCGCAACAATTCTTGAACAGCCACTTCCTTCGACAGGCCCAGCGGCAAGAACGCGAGGTTGTTGGAATTGCCGTGGATGTGCATGCCTTCCAATAAACCGCGGGCCTGTACTTCAGCGAGAACCGTTTGCAGGACTTCATCATTGGATTCGTTGTGCTTGGTCACCACGTAGTGGCGCAGGCCTTCTTCCTCGACAACCCATCCGCGCAAGGAAATGCCAAGCTCCTTGCCAATGGCGAGGGTTGCTTCACTGAGGCCTGGCAAGCGAGCCTGATAGTCAGCAAGAACATCGCTCATGCGTGCTTGCCATTCCTCGTCAAGCTTTCCATCAGCACCAAGGATCACGCCGCCATGGGAGCAGACGGCACCGTGCATAAAAGGCAGTTGCACACGACTGAATGCTTCAACGCTGCGCGCTGTAACTGGGACCACGTCGGTCGTGGACAGGAGCCACTGGGCGAGGGAGTGTTGGACCGTACTCATGTAGCCATTGGGCTGACCCTCGATATCGAGAGTCGCAGTAATCCGCTGCGAACCTTCTGGCATTTTGCGAGCAGTCTGGAACAGGGTGTCGTCGAGATCGACCAGGGCGAGGGGGCGCTTATTGACCATCGACAATCACCTCCGCGCTCAGGGATTCAATCAGCGCGGCGGACACAGCCTGCGCAGGTGTTTCCGAGCAAATCAGGACACGATCAAACTGCCCTGGGCTGACGTTGTAGAGGAAGTTGGGGATACCGAGACCGTAGTTGTCCGCGAACGACAACGCGTGACCGATGGCATGGCCCAGTGCGATTGGTGAGCGACTGGTCGAACTGAAATGCACATCAGCACCAGCACGCTCCAAGCGCTCGGCGAGCAAAAACGGACGCCAGACGAATTCACTGGTACCAACCACGAGTACGCGCTCACCCGCTTTGACTTTCAGATCGAGAGCCAAAGTGTCTTCTACACAGCGAACACCATGGCGCCCCCAATCGCTTTCCGCCGACAACGGCCACTCTCCGGGCTCGATGGTGCCCACGGCCGGCATTTCCGGCAGCGGCGCATCAGCGTCCTCGTGGAAGGTATACGACCCCTGCAACAGCGAAACCTGATGAGCAGAGTCACCGATGGTTTTGCGCACCGCATCGCCGGACCAATCCGTCAGTACGCACGTCACCACGCGCTCGACCTGAGTCAGGCCGGCATCGACCAGCGCACGGTGAAGATTGATGAAGGTTTTGCCCGTCGAGGCTTCGTCGTCGACCAGCACCAGCGAACGGGCATTCAACATCATTTCCCGGACATCGGCATCGATCGGCAAATGAATGAGGTGCGCACTGGCGTGGCTATGTTCTTCTTCAAAACGGGCGAACAGGTCATTGCCAGTAGGGTGGCGTGTGCTGACCATGTAGACCGTGTCCGGGCGCGTCGCGCTGTATGCGCGATGCACACCAGCACCCAGGCCAACTGCTGTTTCAGCCATGCCGATAACGAGTACGGGCCCAGGCAGGTCGTCAGGAATTTGTGCCGCGAGGCTTTTGAAGCTCGCATTAATGATCGAAGGCCGCACAGGTATGTGGCGACCAAGTACTTTGGACACGAAAAGAAACGCACGCTTTGGATTACGGCGCTCGGCAAAACCGAACAAGGAGTCCGGGTCGATATGTGTGGCATCGACGGTGACATCGAGACGCCCGCGCATCAGTTGTGCGCTTAGCGCTTGTTTAACTGCGTTACTTTCCATGAAACAAATTCCTAGGTTAGCGTGAGGTCGATAACCTAACGTCTCGTCCGCAGCTTTCAAGTCAAAATAGGTGCTAAAAATTCTTGGCTTCGACGCGCCATATAGATGCTTGGGCCGAACGTGCTAATTCAGCAGTTGTGAACGTCTTGCTGCTGGATGTTTGAACTGCATCGACGCGGCACGCATCCAGAAAGGAAAGGAGCAAAGACGCTTTAACCGCAAAGTTCATATTTTGAGCATCAGGCATTGTCGAAGTGACCAGACCGACAACTGCGCCTGATGAATCAAATAAGGGAGATCCGCTAGAGCCTGGTTGAATGGCCGCGGTAAATTGCAGAAGGCTGGAATCGTTGTGCAGGCCAAACAACGCCGACACACCGCCCTGGGTTACGTGAACCCCACCGCCGGCGAAGCCCGACATGGGGAAGCCCAACGCGACTACAGATTCCCCCAGGTCGCAGCCGGAGCCTTTCTTGAAGGACACAGCTTTGAGGACTGGTGACTCCATCACTCTGAGGAGAGCGATGTCGTTACGCTGATCGACTACGACCGGCTCTGCACGATAACGGCCATCAAAGGAGGAAATGAAAATCTCACTCATACCCTCGATTACATGAGCACAGGTGAGTACATGGTGCTGGGATACAGCGAAACCAGTACCGGTTGCCCCCGTGCGTGCGCGGTCAGCATCCGCGGAGCTACTTCGCCCTTTAGGATGAGCATCATTGATATCGATGCCGATGCGGCGCCCTAGTGCCGCCAAACCATACGCCGAACCCTCAGCCAGGGCGCGAAACTTCCATTGCTGATTGCGGTTGTAGAATTCGCCGATGATGATCGCCGCTTCACCGTTATCGCGAAGGTCTATCCGGTATTCAATCTGCTTATCAACAAGCAGGTGCAACGACCGAAGTTCGCTTACTGGTCCTGCTGCTGAGAAAGTGTATGCGATGAGGAGTAGCCGATCGCTGCCGGGCGGGAGGGCTGACAGGTTCAACTTACAACCAACCTTCGCCTGGTCGCCGCTCCACTCCATCCATGACTGTGTAGTCTGGAATAGTGCAGCCTCACCAGTGGGTTGGCGTTTGTCATTTACCGGCAGTATGGCAATCGCCGCGTACTCCCCGAAAGCCGAGGAGTTTCCGCATTCCAGAGTCCATTCACTCCGTGCACCTGATACCGCGGTGTTTGCGCCTGGCGCGAGCACCATCATTCCTTGATTACTCCTTGAGTGCTAAAACCACCGCGCTGCAATGGTACCAAACTTCAGGTTTCTCGATGCCTCAGGATGTCATTTTGGCACTACAGCTGCAACGGTGACCCCTTTCACACGTACGTCTGGCCGCCAAACAGTAGCTGGCTCAGGGAGATTCAGGCGGCGCGTAGCAAATATGCCCGCCAAATTGACGCCAGCCTCCCGGGTATAACCAACGCCACCAGAGTAACGCGGGTTGATTTCCAACAAGTGGGGTATACCCTGCGCATCATCCTTTGTCTGAACGTTCACAATGCCGTCACACTGGAAATGCTCGGCCGCTTTGAGTGCAAGCTCAACCGCTGCACCATCGTTTTCAAAGATCTGATGGACGCCAGTCTTCCTCCGTGCCACGAACGCGATCGCTCGGCCAGCCTCGCAGACCATATCGACCGAACACTCGCTCCCGGGCATGTAAGGCATCACAAGCATAGCTGGCGGCGTTGCTCTTTCGCTGTAAGCACGCATGTAGGTAGCGAAATTCGCAACCCGTGCATCGGGATCAGCAAAGCAGCAAAAGGGATCAGCATCCTCTTTGAAACGCCAAAAGCCTTGGCCATAGATGCCGACTGCAGGTTTTACGCAGACCTCACCCGACGCCGAAAGAGTTTCGTAAGCAGCAAACATATTCTCAGCATTCGTAGCAGTGATCGCCGGCACGCAAGCCAAGCCAGCACGCTCTGCCTCAGCAGTAAACCTGCTCTTGTCATCAACAAGGTCGAAGGTTCGCATCGATGTCCCACCGGTTACCAGCACCAGGCCAGCTTCCTCGAATCGAGCCCGGGCCTGCTCAAATACACCCCCCAATCGACCTGCTAGGATTACTTTGATGCCATAGGTGCGTGCAGTCGAAATCACCCACGAGATCCGCTCTTCAGCACCACGAGGCTCGGTGAAACTGATATCTGCACCGGCCGTGATTTCAGGGCGATCGTCGCGATGCGAGGCGAAAATCTTCACCTCAGGTGGCAGCGCATCACGCGCACCTTGAATAATGTCGCGCTGGCTAGACTGCCCTTCGAGAAACCAAATCATGTTTTAACCTCACTTGTAGATGTGCACTGGCAGTCAAACCCGATGACGGGGACTGACAGCATCCGATGGTTCAACCGGAACATAACGAGTCCGGCCGTAGCGTCAAGGCAATGCAGCGCGTTGTTCCAGGAGAGCGTCATCACGAGACAAGCTCCCATCCACAATTTCGGTTTTCAGATTTTAAACTGGACCGCTTGCATGCGGTTCCTGCGCTCGTAAAATAATTCGGGACGGTGGTGGTGAGGCAAAACTAGGCGGGGTCAGCCGGAGAAAAACAAACAGCATTGTCATTTTCGAGTCGAGTCCAGTTAAGAATGGGCACCGATCGCAACATTTCTCTAACAATTTTGCAGCAACATCAAGTAAATCGTCCACAGACATTCTATTTCAGCGTATGAAGCTGCAGGGCAACTGAAGCTCACCCCGTACCGTCCTCAAGTTTTGAACCAGTGGAAGCGCAAGTGGCCAGGCTGTTGAGCCCCTCATGTGATCAGCCAAAACGCGGATACACGATATGTTTCCACGCCTCCAACCCGATTGCAGTTCGCGCGTACTTGTTATGACCACATGGCAGGAACACTGGCTGTACAACTGCACTGTTGGCGCTGATTGAAAACTGACCTACTGGGGATGCGGACAAAAACTTGGACTGGTTATGCCGCGAAGCCCAGGCTTTCACGATACTCAATGGGACTGAGCGCGCCGAGGGAAATCTTTATACGTTTTTCGTTGTACCAGCGAATGTATGAATCCAAGGCCTGAATGAACTGCTCGATGCTCGTTGACTGCCAGTTGCGAGGATAGAACAGCTCCGTTTTCAGTCGGCCGAAGAAACCTTCACAAGCCGCGTTGTCAGGTGAGCAGCCTTTGCGCGACATCGAACGAATCAGCTTCGCATCAGCGATGCGCGATAGCCAGCCGGGCCAGCGGTAGTGAGCGCCACGGCCGGAGTGAACAACAGGCCGTTTATCGTTGCTGGCCACCGTTTCGACAGCGGCATCCAGCATCGTGTTCACAAGCTCGGCGTCGGGACGCGTGCCGATCGACCAACTGATTACCTTCCCATCGAAGCAGTCGATCATGGGGGACAGGTACACCTTGCCGGCCGGGATCTGGAACTCCGAGATGTCGGTCAGCCATTTCTCATTCGGAGCTAGAGCCGTGAAGTCGCGGTTGAGGAGGTTTTCCGGCGCCGGACTGATCTCTCCGGTAGGAACCGTATCGACGCCGTTTCGGCTTGGCGACGACTAGGCACTCCTGCTTCATCAAGCGCTGCACCACCTTCTCTGAAAGGCGCACACGCTGCCTTCTCAACGAAGCTCGCATCCGACGGTAGCCATAGCAACGATGATTGCGCTCGAATATGTCCGCCATGGCACGACGCACTTCGGTGTACTTTTCCGCGACCTGTAGTGGTCAACTAATCCCGGACACGACGTTAAGTTTTTCCTCGGCCCGCGCTGGCGCCAACCCATCGTTGAATTGGTGAGGCCGAATCCAGTTGTAGCGATGCATCAAAAAATGGCTGATATCGCGCTGTGCTTCCTGCGCAGTTCGATAGCCCACGGTCGGTATCCATTCTGTTTTCAAGCTGCGAAATACGCGCTCCATCGGTGCGTTATCCCAGCAGTTTCCTCGTCGACTCATGCTCTGGCGCATGCGGTATCGCCACAACCGCTGGCGAAAGAGTCGGCTTGCATATTGCGATCCCTGGTCCGAGTGGAATAGCAGATCCGAAGGCCTGCCACGCTGCTCGTAAGCCATATCCAGCGCTTTGATCACCAGCTCAGCGTCTGGCTTTTCCGACAGCGCCCAGCCCACGATCCGACGCGTACAAAGATCCAGGACGACAGCCAGGTAATGCCACTTTCCTTGCGCCCAAATGTAGGTGATATCGCCGCACCAGACTTGATTGGGCGCTGGCAGGTCGAACTCGCGGTTCAATGTGTTCGGGATATCCAGTCTTTCTATTGTTGCTCGCTTGTAGGCATGGGAGCCGGGTTGTTTGGTATCGCTGACATAGTCGTCGAGGCTTTCGGGAAGCAAGGTGCTTTGACCTCGGTGTTCACCCTGGATAAACCGTTTCATGGGGTTCCCTTGCGATGAAATTCTCAGAAATCATAGCAAGGGTTTGTCCGGGCGTTTTTACACACTCTGGGCCGAGAGCTGCCCACCGTGAACGACTGCTTCTGGCCCAGAGTGTGTAAAAACGCTTCACCAAAATTGAAGTGTGCGCATCTACGTCAAATCTGAAATTTATCGGCACGTCAGGATGTGGATTTCGCATATAAGCGCGTTTTTCAGTCCGGTTTTGAGTAACTGTCGCGCTCAAAAACGTTTTTACACAGCCTCGGCCGGATACAGCCCTTGGAGACAGGCAGTAAACGGCGAAAAGAGCTGCACGCATGTATGAAACACATCCTAGTAAGTGGTCACAATGTCAGCACCACTGTAGCGCAGAGGCGGGATCACGAACTAGCAAAAAAGCCATCACTGGAATGCTTGCCTCGCGCGTGAGCCACGCGCGATCCCAGGTGGCGAGCCGGTGCATCAGCTGACAACCCTCCGGTCATCGCATGGCATGATCCGCTGCATGAATTCGTCAAAAAACGGCACCGTGAACGCCGTGTCCCCATGCCCGGGGCTCCAGATCAGCCCTTTGCCGATCAAGCCATTTCTGAGTGGCGCGACGGCTTGGACTCGACGGCCTTGACGGTCGGCAATCTCGCCGGAGCGGTGCGGCCCCGGGCCAAGGTCAGCCATTGCTCGCAGATACTGCTTTTCCGTCTGCGTTAGACGGTCGAAGTAGGCCCGAAAAAAGTGTTCATCCAGCGCTACGATAGCTGGAGTCCAAGCCCGCTCCACGTCGGCCAACGAGATGGGGCTGGTTGAGGCCGCATCCCAGGCATGGCTGGCCCACGCTTGGAGAAAAAACGGATACCCGCGGGTCTTCTCGACGATCAGGTCGACCGCCTCCGCTTCGAAGGCCACCCCGTCCTGCGCAGCCGGCTGCACAATGGCAAGGGCCGCCTCGACTTCAGACAGTGGGCCAATGGCCGGGTAGTCAAACAGACGCTCGGCGTACGCCTTGGCGTTGCCCACTCGGCCCCGAAGCTGGGGTAGGCCAGCGCCCACTACAATGATGGGCAAACGGGATTGCGCGCAGCGATGTAAAACGACGATTAGGCCGGAGAGCTGGGTCGCTTCGATACAGTGGAACTCATCGATAAACAGCACCACCGCGGAGCCGGCCTGCTTGGCCGCCAAGCAGGCGTGTTCCAGCAATGTGGTGGGACCGACCTCCACCTGACTCTGGTCAGCCAGTCCGGCGGCTTCGGTGTCAAAATTTAGATCAATCAGCCTGCCGTTGAATGGCCCCTCCAGCGCCTTGGTAAATCCCGCCAGTGCGCTTAACGCCCGCCGGGCGGTGTCCTGCGCGGCCTCAGTTTGACTGAGGCGCAGCAACACCTGCCGTAACTGAGGCGCCAGCAAGGCCGGCAGCGAGCGCTGTTCAGGGTTTCCGATACAGAGCGTGTACGCGCCCTCGCCTTCCGCATCGCTGCGCATTTGCTGCAGCAACACCGTTTTACCGACGCCGCACAGGCCGACCATCAGCACGCTCTTAGCCGATCGGCCCTCCCGCAGTCGTGCGATACCAATCCGCACCCGCTCACGCAAGGCCTCTCGCCCCACCAGCACCGAGGGCGGTAGGCCGGCAGCCGGCATGTAGGGATTGCTAATGGGGTTCATAATCCGACCAAAGTTAGTGAAATTATGCTGACAACATAAACTAACTAACATCTTTATAAATTCGTTATTTTTGAACACTCAAAGAGCAGGCAAGGCTCTATAAATCAAGGTCAATGGTTGTCTCCACCAGTCGACATTCGATCATCCAATTCGTCGACTAACGCTGTACCTCCCGCAGGCTGTTTAGCTAGGAGTTCCGTCATTCTAGCCGGCAACTCCGGCATTCGCCTGCGCCTACTCCAACATGGATAAATAACCAATACCGGTGAAACGTCCTCAGCAAAGACAACTACGCTAATAAGACGCGGCTCCTCTTACTTACTCAATTGGGCGATGAATACGCGGTGCCGTACCGAACTTAACGGCAAAAACGCTGAATAACTGCGCTGACACGGGGTAACTCCGGCTTACCCCGCACCACTAATCGGCGGTAAAGCGCATTTCAGGCTGGGTTTAATAGCCCGTAATTACATGACTCATGACACAGTACGAAATCGTCGGGAGAGCGACCATGGCCCGCGGCGGGATTAACAAGGCGTTGGTTCAAGGGGCTTATACGGCTCTGCTTGGGCGGGGGCGCCGACCAAGCATCGACGCGGTGCGCATCGAGCTGGGCAACACCGGCTCGAAAACCACCATCGCCCGCTACCTCAAGGAGCTGCAGGCGCTGCCGAGCAGCGCCGAGCTCAGCCCCCAGGAACGCGTCAGTGCCCCGATTCTGGCGGTGGTGGTCGCGCTGAGCGAGCAACTGGCGAAGGAGGCCGAAGTGACGCTGGCACGGGAGCGTGAGCAATTTGCCGCGGAGCGGAGCGACTTACACGCCGACCTGTCCCAGTGCACCCGCGAGCTGGAACTAGCGAAGGCACAAAACAGTGACCTGACGGCAGAACTGGCGCAGGCGCAAAGCCAGAGCCACGCAGTGCAGACGCAACTGGCAGGAGAGCAGAAAGAGACGGCGACGCTGCAGGCCAAGGTGCAGGAACTGTTCACTCAACTGGCCGACAAGCAGGACCAGCTGCAAACCCTGAACGACACCAGCGCCCATGCGTGGGAATCCCTGCTGCACTTTCGCGAGGCGAGCAAGGAGCAACGCGACACCCTGGTGCATCAACATGAACAGCAAGTGCAGCAGGTCGAGCAGCAGCTCAGGGCGCTGGCTCGAACACTGGACAGTAAGCAGGACGCAGTGATCGGTCTGAGCCGGGACAATGAGCGCTTGACCAGTGAACTGACGGCCAGCGACAAGCGGACCCAACTTTTAGAGCGGCAAGTGCAACGCTTGAACCAACAACTGGCCGAACACACCCACACCCAGGGCCATATGCAGGCTCAGATCAGCAGCCTCACGACGCAGTTGGAGCAAGCGCATTCCCGCTACGAAAAGTTGCAGCACACCTACACCCAAAACTTGCTCAACAGTGAGCGTTTAAAGCAACGTGTGCTGGAACTCACCCCAGCCCAACCCTAAATCTGGACGAGGCCATGGCACGGCGAATCGCCGCGTCAACGCGGTGCAGCTCCGCGCAGTTCCACGGGCGTTTGTCCGCGCGCATGGCGGCCACGATCTGTTGCCGCTCTTCCGGGTGATAACCTTGGAAAAGCCGTGAAAAAATCGCCCGTTGTGGGCCATACACCTGCGGAATCAGATGACTGTTGACGGCCAGCACCGACAAGTCATGCCAATTTCTCATTGACTCATCGACGGCGTCCAGCGTGCGCGGCCAGCGCTCGACATCAGCGGCGTCCGCCTGATCGCCGAACCTTTCCCAAACCAACGCCCACAACTCATAACGCACAAAGCACAACGGGCGATTGCAGCAGGCCAGTGCCATCAACCTTGGCAACATCCGCGCACAGCGTTGGACCAGCCAGGGGTTAAAGGGCTTCAGCGCACGGCGTCCCAGGGCAATGACCAAGGACAGGTCCACATCGTCCGAGACCACGGGCAACACCTGCAGGACCGACCAGGGGTCGGTGTCGGGCACACCAAACCTGGCAAAGAGTGTGTCCATGCGCAATCGTTGCGCCCGCGTGTTGGCCAATTCAGGCGCCAAGACCACAGGCAGTGGATGCTCAACCCAGTATGCCAGTTGTGGATACGCCTTTAGCGGCCCGTGCAACAGCGATTTACCAAGGACACGACCGTGGAGCGCCGCCCGCCACGGCTCAACATGCTCAGTCACGTCGTTGCCTCGCCACCCGGCCAACCCAGAAGACGTATGCTTGACATTGGCCGCGTCGGCGACGGCATGCACAATCAGCATACCCTTGAACTGATGGCTGCCGGCATGAGTACTCGTCGACACTGAGACCTCCTCTCAGCAATCGCTGATGAGCATATCCCCCTGCTTTATACCTTAGCATCAGCTCGTTACATGCCATCGCCTCTCCACCGATGCACAAACTTTTTTTTCGAAAAAAGTCCTGAGTTAGAGCCCTAATACGGGCCCTGACCGGTCGGCAGGGTGTGCGTATGAATAACGGCCCATTCGGGAAACAATACACGTGAGAGCACAGCATATTTTCGTTAGCGAACATGTTTAGAACGCTTCATATCGAAGGCATTCAACGGCTCAGAGATTGTCAACTTGAGTGAGACAGCGCTCTGGCGGTGCACTCTACGTCCACCGCGTATCACTCTCCTCCAGAGGGTTTCGTCATGTGGAACAAACACCATTGGCTGCACCGTCGGCGGGCACCGGCGGACGCAACCCATCACGTCCATGCGGGGCATCACCAGCAGGTCGATGCTCCTTCACCGCCTAGTCATGCTCCCCGGTACAAAGGTGTAAGGGAGTACGCCCATTACCGGCGACGTGGGAAGGACGTCGCCTTCACCGCGCATTGCGCACCACCGCAATCCTTCGGCTGCCAGGCTAGCGTTCGGAAATGCAGTAAAGCCTACCCGCCAACTTTAGTAATGACAGCCCAGCTCACGGACGGCCAACGGAATCCGGGGAGGAACACCATCCTGGGACAAATTTTTGTTAGAGATAAAGAGGGCAAATCCTCTCTGTGTCGTCCCCCCACGGATTTGCCAAAAACGCCGCTTCAGAAAAAAACGGATCGTATCAGCAACATTTTGACGAAAAGCGCCGCGGTTAGAGAGTTTCTAAACTCGAAGGACCCGCAGGTAAGGGAAGCGCAGCGCAGGTACCATTATGTCGTGGGTATTAGAGACGCATTGCGATATACAAATGCGTTGCCAAAGCTACGGTGCTTAGCGGAATTGCAACGACTGGCGCGCAGCATTGAAGATCCCTGCCCTCCCAGTTATACCTCCTTGTGGCGTTGGATGCGGCTCTGCAAAAGGGCGAAGGGGTCGCCATGGGCGTTGATCAAACACACTGCCAAGAGCCGTGAGAACACGGCGATGATGTTTGAAAAACCTCTCGACTTTAGCGGTCACTTGGGAGAAATGCGGAATCTCGACCTCGGTCACCTGCGAGAAATGCAGGAGCGGTTTTTCACCCAGGCCTTAGCGGCAATCAATACCGATGCACAGGCGCGCGTGCGCCGGCGGTATGTCGATGTAGTACCACTTGTATGGGTCATTGATACATCCAGTGAACCGCTTGGATCTGCTGTTTTCCTCCAGACCATCTGCGATGCGCAGAGTCGGACAATTATTGCCTATGGTTTAACGCCAACAGGCGCCCAGTCGGACAGGCGTTACGACTCATCCGCGACTGACTGTCGAAGTTCCAAGCCACCGCGCCCGCGCGCGGACAGACACTGAGATACCACCGAACGCCCTGCGGTCGGCGATCCGACCGCAGGGCTCGGGGGGAGATCGCCCACTGAACGCTGTTTCCCAATGTCAATGCTGCTGCAGTGGATTGATCCCTCAAGCGCGACTTAGCCCCCCATGCGGGACCGTCAGCGAACGTCAGATGGGCTAGCAGATTGGATTTGCGCGCGCCACTGTCGGCAGCGCAACAGGAGGACTCCAGATGATCATCACTTCTGGTGAAATGAAACTCGAAGACGGACCTGCGCGGCAATGGCCCCGCCGGCGACATCAAAATTTTATCGTGGACTTTCCTTCCCTAAAAAATGGCCACTCGATGGAGTGCGACGCGGTGTTGGAGTCCGCCTATTGCATTTGGTTGGAGCACGACCCCCACGTCGTGAAGTACTACACACAACCCCATACATTTACCTGGGTGGACGACGGTCAGCGCTATCGTTATACCCCGGACTTCCTGGTGATTCTGGAGCAGGGAGACAGCTACTTTACTGAGGTCAAGCACGACTTCAGCACCCAACGACCCCGTCGCCGAGCCAAGCTGGACAGCTTTAGTGCCCTCTGCTTTCGAGAAGGATGGACGTTTCAGCGCCGCGACCGACAGAGCATTACTGGACCAAGCCAATTTCATACATTGAAAGCGCTGTACAGCCGGTCGCGGCCCTATAACGAACAACGGCAAATGTATTTCTATCATTACCTGCAGCAACGTGATTGGCCCGCGACGCTGGGCGATCTGGTGCAGGATCGCGACGCGCCGGACATTGGAACGATCTGCTACAACCTTTTCACGGGGCGCCTGGTCGCTGACCTGACCCAACGCTTGACGTTGGACCTCATTGTCGATCGGGTACAGCCGCATGAATAAGCAACCGCTAGAGCCCACGGTTGGTAGTCAATACCTGATCAATGGCCGGACGATGCAGGTCATTCATGTCGATGAGGAACTGGTGACACTCAGGAGTTTGGAGCGGCTGCATACGCTCTCCATGACGGTTGATGTGCTGATGACGGGAGTAGCTAAACAAGCCATCGTACAGGTCGCGCGCTCGCCCGGAGCCGGAACAAAAGCCTTGGCCTTTCTCGAGCCAGATAACCCCCACGTGATCGCTGCCCAGCGTAAATTCGGTTACGTCAATGCTGCGTACCAAAAATTTGGCGGGCCGTTGCCCGTAGCCGCGACGATAGCCCTGATATCCAAGCTTGCGGTTGAAACAAACGACCCTTCCCCGCCCTGCTACAACTCAGTATACAAATGGTCAAAGTTCTATCGAGAACACAATTGCGACCGTTTCTGTTTGTTGAAAGATCAGAGTATTGCCCTGCGTGGAAAACGCTTAGATCCGGACGTTGAAAAACTCATCCCGGAAATGATTGAGCAGTATTACCTCGCTCAGCCGCCCGCGACCGTAAAAAGCATTCATAGTTTCATCCACGGCCAAATCATCTTGATTAATCGTGGCCGTGTTGGTTACTCGACCTTACTGCTGAAAAGTCCATCGCTGTCTACCATCCGGCGCAAGATAGCCAAGTTATGCTCGCAGTCCACCGATAAAGCGCGGTACGGCTCGGACTATGTAAAAAAGCATTACCACTCAAGCAAGCACACTGCTGAGCCCGCCGAAGTGCTGGATTTAGCCGAAATTGACTCTCACCTGATGAACATCAATATCATCGACGAGGATGGCCAGCTGCTAGGCCATATCCTCTGGTGGGCCGTCATTCTGGAAATCAAGACGCGGAGTGTGATCGGCTGGGAGCTCTCGGCAACCTACCCTTGTGCAGAAAAAACCATCCGAGCCTTGAAGACGGCGGTGCAAGTAAAGCCCGGAGAGGAACGTCGCCGCGGTAAGCCCATATCCGTGAGTGGTGATAATGGGTCCGAAATCAAAAGCGCGCGAGTCCGCGATTTTCTAGATCGGCTGGGCATTATTTTCACCCGGGGCCCGCCCTACGCACCTAATACAAGGGCGCGCATCGAACGTTTTTTCGAAACATTTGAGCGGTGGTGCAATCAACAGGCGGGAACAACGATGACCTCTCCTATAGAGCGTGAGTACTACGACGCGGTCGGCGAAGCGGCCTTTACCGCAGCAAATATGAATGAATACGTCAACGACTGGATTGAGAATATTTATCATCAAAAAAAACACCTCACACTGAACATGCCCCCGGCAGTGGCTTGGGAACGAGGGATGAAAAATCGCCTGCCACCGGAAAAATTCACTGCAGAAGATCTGGACATCCTGTGCCGAGGCATTGAATTCGCCTGTGTCAGCGCCGCAGGACGAGTTCAGTTTTTGTGTTTGAGCTGGTGGGGGCCAGGCCTGCAAGAAATCGGAGCGAAACTGAAGGCTGGGCAAAGGGCAAAATGCTATTACAACCCCCCTAGACCTCGGTGAAATCTTAGTCGTCCACCCTGATCAAAAATGTCCACCCCAGCCGGCATACGCTACCCGTCCCGAGTATCAAAACGGCCTGACCCTAACTGAACACGAAGAATTGCACAGAGCCTACCTAGCAGAGGGTCGCCAATTCGATGACAGCGAGGCCGACCTCGCATTATTAGAGCTTCGCCAGCGTACGGCCAAAAAGTATGAGGACTTTCATGCGCGTGGCACCGAGGCGAAGTCAAAATCGCTGAAAACAACCAAGACGGTAATCGCAGGTCTTGCCGTGGACGACCAACTCAACACCGCCATCTCAGGGGAGAGTCAACCCGCAGAGGAATATATCCCGACTTTCAAGGTGGACCGGTTATGAACATCTCCCCTAATGGGATCAATATCAACGAGGCTCTTGAAGCACTTGCGGCGTGTACCGTTTGTTACCCGGAATATCTTGAGGCGATGCGCCTTATTAGCAAGTGCTTCATCGCCACGCGCAACCGCAAAGATCCATCATCGGCCATGCTTATAGGCCCAACTGGGGTGGGAAAAACCCGCTTGTGCCACATGATCGAAAAGCAGTTAGGACCAATCACGATCACTCGCCGTCCTGAATGCGTGAAAGAAATTCGCCCTTGCGTGTACATCGAACTACCGGAATCTGCCACGATAAGAAGCTTGTCCATGGTAATGGCCAGAACTCTGAATGAATCCCCGTATGACAGGCAAAGTATTACAACTTTGGAAACCCTGATCATCGAGAGACTGATTACAATGGAGGTCCAACTGGTGATTCTTGACGACTTCCACCACATAGCGGAAAAAGGCAGATCCATAACAAAAAGCTCATTATGCAACTGGCTAATGAAACTGCTAAACAATTCTGGAATACCGTTTTTAGTGTCTGGGTCACCTCAGGCGGAAAAACTGATAAACCAAGTTCAGGAGTTAAGTGATCGTTTCCCCTATCGTGCCAATTTGAAGCCTCTTCCATTAGCTGAAGAGCAACCCACCTCTGTCTTGCTGGGTGTAATCGCTGGTTTGCAGCAAGAAATGATCCGGTTAGGAAAACTAACAAAATACCCCCACCTGAGCGACCCCAATCACTATAAAGCCGTGTATATGGCGACACAAGGAAATTTTAGACGATTAAGCAACTTGCTTCACGACACCTTCAGCATCGCTCTTACCCGTGGCGATCATACCCTTTCAATAGATGATTTTTCGCGCGCTGCTGATGACCTCTCATTTTGCTGCAACCCAAATTACTTCCGCATGCCCCCAAAACAGTTGAATAACGCCATTAAGGCTAAAATCAATCGTTCTTCGGAAACGACAAGATGAACAAAATATGTTACGTCGCAACCCCCCGAGACTGGGAAAGTCCCAAAGGAGTAGTGATGAGGACCTCACTTCATAATGGATATGGTAATGTGGCAGCCATGTGTGCATCTTTAGAGACTCCTTGTAACGGAGACGGACTCGATTTGCTATCGGAGCAATCGCTGCTATTCACGACGCTCGCCACTGCAACGCCGCAAATTGCGCATTCGTTATTGGCCAACTCCTATAGTGTAGACAACAACGACGCAGCAAGTTGGATCATCGACAAACTCAGGTTTCACCGGTCGCAATTTACTCATCACTTCAGTTATTGCCAAGAATGCTTGCAGGACGAGCTGATCAGCGTATTTCAGGACTTGACCAGTTTGCCAATATGTCCGTTTCATCGAACAATGATGATCACATCCTGTCCTGACTGTCACCAAAGTGAACACTGGACTACGGCTCATCTACTTTTTTGCAAATGCGGACGCGACCGGCGGAACACGCCCGGCCAACGTGGAATGCTTTTTCATGGAGAGTACGTCGAAACGTTCGGCCCATCCGCGGGCGTTAATGTACTCTCGAAAATGGTTGGAGTCGCCCTAACGGCCGAGGCGGTTTGGCATTCGAGAAAGCCCAGCACAGAGAAAAGATCGTGCTGTGTTATGGATGAAGTGCTAAATCATGCAAAAAAAATGATGACTACCCAGCTGTCGAGATACCCAGGATTTATGCGCTCACAACACCTATCAGCCTGGAACTCCAGTCATCCAATATTAGCCGAGCTCGCAGAAGACACCTTCAAAGAACCAAATAAAATAAATAAAAATTGTATTGCTGGCATATGTTGTGCCGATGTCGAATTTACAGTCGATCAACTTATTTACTCATTGGGCGACTGGAAGAATTGGACAGAAGAAAAACAATTCATCTCAAAAAATTTTAACATCCATCGCCACGGTACCGCCAATCACTATTACCGATGTCACATCCCTATTTGTAGGCTGGCTCGTGGTGTAAAAGACCGCGACCTGCATCTTAAAACGGCAGATAAAGCGCTTGAATCCAATTATGTATCTACCGTCGACGCTGCCGCGCTACTTCAGTGCAGTAGCGGGGAAATTTTACAGCTTGCAGAACTGGGTTATTTGCAAAAGCTCAAGAAAAACAAAAAAAAATCCGGATGCGGATACCCCACCCTGATCAGCCGACGCTCGATCCAAAACTTTAATAATTCGTTCATTCTAGTTGGAAAAATAGCAAAATCATTAAATACAACACCCATAAAAGCAGTTCGCCTTCTAAACCAGTTTGGCATCGCTTCGGACCACAAGAGGCTAGGCCCATATGTATATGAACAACATAAAATTTACTTCATCCAAGAGGAATTAGAGAAAGCACTGGCCAGCCCTTCGCTGCTTTACCCTATAGCGCTACCGCCGACACGGTGGGTGTATAACACTTTTAATATTCATAATTCAAACCTGGACCATACCGAGACGCCCTCTTCTGCTCAACCGGACTTGCTAGAAGGATCAGCGGCCGAAAACAACGTATGTTGCTTTACAACCCACCAAGCGGCAACTTTCTTAAATATTAACGGCCGACTTTTGCATTACCGCTTCGTACTGACAGGTCTAATAATTCCCGAGTTCATTGATGACACACCCTATTATTCACTGATACACATTCAGAGCATGAGTCACCACCTGCAGCACCACATCTCATTAGAACAAGCAACCGAGGCACTGAACTGCGGACGAAAAAAAATCTCTCAATTGATAAATACCTTCGAACTTAAATCCTCCTGCACGCTAGTTTATTCAAATGGAGACAGACAATTATTATATGATAAAGATGACATCGACCAACTAAAAAACCTCCAAAAAACTAAAAAAACAAAGACCACACTTCGATAGCGGTAGTTCAATGCACAAAGCAGACCTCTAACAGAGGCTATGCTTGTCATGGCATCACCTTCTAGCCCATGGCCGAGGTTCGACTGCATTTACTTACTTATACACCGCCAGACATAGTTGCGAATCACTCGAAAATTCCAGAAGCATAAAACTACATTTCCCGTGACCTAATGTATCAGGTGCCATTCCACCAAAACTCCTATCAATCAAGCGTTACTAAAGCGTTAGAAAACAAGTACATCATTTTCTCGCCTGCCTCCAGATCACTCCGAGCGTCTACCTAGGTAGAGTAGTGCACCAATCTCAAAGTCAGTATCAAGAAAAATTCTGGCCTCAGCGCAGAAAATCGGTCCAACACCTACCCTCGCAACACTGCCAATAACTCACATGAAAATTGTTAAATTCAAATGATCAAAAAATTAATATTTTTACAATCAAATGCAATTCTATTTTATTTTCAAATGACACGCCGATCGTAACCTCTTGATCTGTAATGCTGTGATTTTATGTTCTGATGACCACCGAAGACAGCCTGTAATCCTGAATCGATACTAGGCTCCATCAACCGAGGCATCTCGCCCCGGCGACTTTGGAGATCGACATGACTACTCAGAACCTCAGCGGCAAAGTGGCTTTGATTCAAGGCGGTTCCCGCGGTATCGGCGCCGCCATCGTCAAACGCCTGGCCGCTGAAGGCGCGACTGTTGCCTTCACCTACGTAAGCTCCACGGCCAAGGCCGAAGAACTGCAAAACAGCCTCACTGCCAACGGCGGCAAAGCGCTGGCCATCAAGGCCGACAGTGCCGACGCCGAGGCGATTCGCAACGCCGTCAGCGCCACCGTGAACGCCTTCGGTCGCCTGGACATCCTGGTCAACAACGCTGGCGTGCTGGCCGTCGCCCCACTGGAAGATTTCAAACTCGAAGACTTCGACCAGACGCTGGCAATCAACGTGCGCAGCGTGTTCATTGCCACCCAGGCCGCCGCGAAACACATGACCGAAGGCGGTCGCATCATCAACATCGGCAGCACCAACGCCGACCGCATGCCCTTCGCCGGCGGTGGCCCGTACGCCATGAGCAAAGCGGCGCTGGTCGGTCTGACCAAAGGCTTGTCCCGCGACCTCGGGCCACGCGGCATCACCATCAACAACGTGCAACCGGGCCCGGTCGACACCGACATGAACCCGGCCAGCGGCGACTTCGCCGAAAGCCTGATCCCGCTGATGGCCGTGGGTCGTTATGGCAAAGCGGAAGAAATCGCCAGCTTCGTCGCCTACCTTGCGGGCCCGGAAGCGGGTTACATCACTGGCGCCAGCCTGACCATCGACGGTGGTTTTGGCGCCTGATACAAGTCAGTCATACGCCAAACAAATGTGGGAAGGGCCCGGCCCTTCCCACATTTCCAGCATCAAGCCCACTCAAGCGCCGGCAAACCGCAAGCGCTCGGTTTGAACGCTTTCAGCGTACGAAGAATGCCATCCGCGTGTGCGTATTTTTCATCGGCCATCGCCGCATCAGGGATCGCAATCGCCGTCATCCCCGCCGCTTTCGCCGCAGTCACGCCGAACGGTGAATCTTCGAACACCAGGCAATCCTCGGGCGCCACGCCCAGGCGTCGCGCTGCGGTGAGAAAGATGTCCGGCGCCGGTTTGGCCGCGCCGACTTCCGGGTCATCGGCCGTCACGACGAAGTCGAACAGCGCAAACCAGTCACGGTGCAAGGTGGTTTTCTGGCCGAACGACTGGCGCGACGAACTGGTGCCCACCGCGATCGGAATGTTGTTGGCCTTCAAATGCCGCACCAGTTCCTCGGCACCGGGCATCGCCAGCGCAGTCGGAAAACGCTCGCGCATCAGCGGCTCGCGGATCACCAGGAATTCCTCGGCAGTAATCGGCAGATCCAGCGCCTCGACCACATAACGCGCCAGATCACCCGCGCCACGGCCGATGATGTTTTGTTTGACGCTCCAGTCGAAGGTCCGGCCATAGCGCCCGGCAATGATGGACGTGACCTCGGTGTAAATGCCCTCGGTGTCCAGCAGCAAGCCGTCCATGTCGAAAATCACGGCTTTGATCGGGCCGAACTCTTTCAGTGGTGCATTCATCGCGTCTGATCCGTTTTTAATGACATCCCGGTCGGCTCAGGCACGGCTGATTCCGGGATTTGATTAAAGGGTTCAGCAGCATAGCGAGCGCGGTCGGCAGAGAGCAACGGGCAATCTCCCGACGGTGACAAAACCTTCGCCGCAGCGCTGAGCATGATTTAGCGATTCGCCCTACAACAAACGCCTCTTTTCCCGACTTCTTTCCTCGTTGATCCCCCGCAAAGTCTCGCGACCCAAATTGATTCACCCGAGGGACCGCGAATGTTCAACCCTGACAAGGTCCTGGCCTTGAACAACGCCATCGGCCTGTTGGTGGTGGCAGCCATGAACCCCGAGCAACCGGACGTTGAAGCACTGCTCGGCGATTTTCGCCTGTGCCTTAACGACTACGAGGCCTGGGCGGAAAACTTCTGGACGGGGTGGGCACTGGATGTCGAGCAAGTGTTCAAGGTCGGCAACGACGTCCGTTTGAGCGCGCCGAAGGACTCCACGACCCCTGTCAGCTCGATACTCGCCACGTGCCCGGCCAGCGGTCCGTTGACCCTTGTGCATATGTTCGACGCGGTCCGTTTCGTGCCCATCGGTGATACGCCGGTGATGCTCGAACTGATCACGGAAAAGAGTAACGGCGAGCTTACCTTTGGAGAACCGACCCATCACATCATCGGCCCCGGCGGCATCCTCGAAATCCCCGAGTGCTGGCGCGGTCATCGTTACCGCATCACCTTCTTTCCCCACGTTTCCACCGCTCACGTCCAAGCGCTTTATAGCTCCTATCAAAGCGTGATCGATGAGCTTGAAGGCTGGTTGCGCAACGAGTGGACCAGCGAATTTCAACCGTTATGGGCGGGGTTTTCCGAAGCCCGTTTCACCGAACGCTACGGCATGCTGCAACGGGCCGACTGGCGCGGATTCGAGAAGTCGCTGCACGGTTTGTGGGATGACGTGAAGCAAATCTACGCCCTGATCGCGGACCTGCAGGCCAATAGCGAAAAGCTCCTTGAATACCTGACCGAACTTGAGCTTGAGACATTGCTGAAGGCTCCGGCCGAGGCCATCGCCAATCTGATGCTGGTGTTGAGTGATGAACCGTTGATGTTCATTCATCTCGCGGCTTTCACCAGTTGGCTGCGCATGTTGCCGCCGCAGTACATCGCCGAAGTGGTCGCGGAAATTCGTACAGAAATACTCGTCGCTTTCCTGCTGGTGCGCCTCACAAGTCCTATAGGCCTGAAACTCGGTATCAGCGCCAGGGTGCTGGGCAAGGTCAAGTCCAAGCGAGCCCGACAATGGCTGACTGCCGCGAGTCTGCGCCTGACCGAACTCACGACAACGTCTGATCTGAGCCATCACGCCGGCACCCTCAAACCGCTGATGCTCAACGCGCGGAACGTGCCGCTAAGCCCCGCGCCGGCGACTCCGTTGCACATCACCACGGGTGAATCACCGATCGTGCGGGTGAACAACCCGGTCGCTATTGCCCGTGACAAGTCCGAAGCCAAGACGCGCCTGAGCCGCCAGGAACATCGAGATGACGCCCCTGCTCCCGCGCAAAACCCGAACGGCGACAGCGTTGATTCCGCGGATAGAACCACGACCAACGGCTGCCCGGTATCGATGGTGACCGGCGAAGAACTGCTGACCCTGATCGATGGTTCCCTGGATGGGCGGTTGCCGTTCGAGTTCATCCGCACGTATCGCACCAGTGCCGTCGGAATCGACTGTGGGCTCGGATTTGGCTGGAGCCATGCCCTTGCACATCGGCTGGAAATCGACGGCGAACAGGTTATCTGGATCGACCACGAAAACCGTCGCACCACCTTCCCTGTACCCAACGTCGAACGCCCGACCATTCACAACAGCCTGTCGCGAGCGGCGATTTTCCTGGGGGCTGAGTCGGAAGAACTGATCCTCGCAATGGCAGGCGAAGCGACACGTTTTTACCACTTTCGTACAGGCCGACTGACAGCGATCAGCGATGCGTATGGCTATCGTCTGACAGTGCAGCGGGACACCGCCGACAGAATCATGCGTCTCGACAACGGCGCCGGGCGTTCGCTGCGATTGCGCTACGACCGCCGACACCTCGCCGCCGTCGAGTATCAGCGCTTTCATCCCGCCGCCACCCTGGACGATGCCTGGCGCACCGAACAAACACTGGTTACCTACCGCTATGACGCCTGCCATCGTTTGATCGAAGCGACGAACGCCGCCGGCGAAAGCGAACGTTACGACTACGACGACCAGCACGTCATTCTGCAGCGGCAATTGGCCGGTGGCGCGAGCTTCTTCTGGGAGTGGGAAAGGTCCGGCAAGTCTGCGCGATGCATCCGACATTGGGCGTCGTTTTCGCAGATGGACACGCGCTATGCCTGGGATGACAACGGTGGCGTGCAGGTTAAAGACATTGATGGCAGTGAAGCGGTTTACCAACACGACGATCGAGCACGCCTGGTGCGACGTGTCGAACCCGACGGGGCGGAACACCTCAACGTCTATGACGACCACGGGCAACTGATTGCCGAAAGGAATCCGCTCGGTGCAATTACCCGCTACCGCTATGACGAAGCCGGACGGCTGATTGCCCTGATTCCAGCCGAAGGTGAGCCAACGTCCTACGAGTACCGCAATGGTTTCCTGCATGCGCGGTCTCGCGGCAACGCCGTGTGGAAGTATCAGCGCAATGCTCAGGGTGAGGTCATCGAGGCGACCGACCCCGAAGGGCATGCCACCCACTATCACTACGATGAAAAAGGCCTGCTGCTGTCGATCCGCTTTCCGGACAACAGTCGGCATGTCTTCGTCCGGAATGCCTTGGGCCAACTGATCGAAGAGACGTTGCCGAATGGCGGTCAGCGGCGTTTTTCCTACGATGCGTTGGGCCGGCAGGTGACCCGTCAGAACGAACACGGTGCCGTCACCCGTTATTCATGGGATGTCGTGGGACGACTGATTCAGACGACGTTTCCCACAGGCGCCAGCCGTGCCTTCAGCTACAACGCCTACGGCAAGATCACCGCCGAACGCGATGAACGGGGTCGCATCACGCGCTTTGAATATGCCGATGATTTGCACCTGATCAGCCGCAGGCTCAATCCCGATGGCACACAACGGCTTTATCGGTACGACAACGCACGGTTGTTGCTGACCGAAATCGAGAATGAGTCCGGCGAAAAATATCAGCTGGACTACACGCGCAATGGATTGATCCGACAGGAAACCGGATTCGATGGCCGACGCACCGCGTATGCCTACGACCTCAATGGACAGCTACTGGAAAAAACCGAGTTCGGCGACGACGGCTCGCAATGGGTCACGGCTTATCAACGGGATTCGACGGGACGGCTACTGGTCAAGACGCTGCCCGACGGCGTCAATATCGAGTACCGCTACGACAGCCTTGGCCGACTGGTCAGTGTCGATGACGGTCACGATCACCCGCTGGAGTTCGAGTACGACCAGCAGGGTCGACTCGTCACCGAACACCAGGGCTGGGGTACGCTGCGTTATGGCTACGACGCCTGCGGCCAACTCAACCATCTGCGCCTGCCCGACAACAGCAAACTCGATTACCACCACGCCAAGGGGGGTGCACTGACGGCCATTGACCTCAATGGCGCCCGCCTGACAGCTCACACCTTTTTCGCCGGCCGCGAACAGAACCGTCAACAAGGCCGGCTGCTCAGCGACTATCAGTATGACGATCAAGGCCGACTGAACGCCCAGGCTGTCCGGCAAAACCTGCAACCACTGTATCGCCGCGATTATGCCTACAGCGCCAACGGCAACCTCGACCACATTGCCGACAGCCGCAACGGCCAGCGCAGCTATCACTACGATTCGCTCGATCGCCTGATCCGCGTCCGCCACTCCCGAGACCACCAACCGGAAAACTTCGCCCACGATCCGGCCGGCAACCTGCTGATGCAGGACCGCCCCGGTCCGGCCACGGTCAAAGGCAATCGCCTGCTGATGCAAGGCGACCGTCACTACGATTACGACGCCTTTGGCAACCTGATCCGCGAACGCCGCGGCACGGCACAAAAACTGGTCACCGAGTACCGTTACGACTGTCAGCACCGACTGATCAGCGTCACCCTGCCCAACGGCAGCCAGGCGACTTACCGCTACGATGCCTTCGGCCGCCGCATCAGCAAAAACGTCGATGGCCACACCACCGAGTTTTTTTGGCAGGGCGACAACCTCGTCGCCGAAAGCAGTCGCGAGCACTACCGCAGCTACGTCTACGAACCTGGCAGCTTTCGCCCGCTAGCCATGCTCGACGGCAAAGGCCCGCGCAACGCCTGCCCGTTCTACTACCAGCTCGATCACCTCGGCACACCACAAGAACTCACCGACTACAGCGGCGAAATCGTCTGGGCCGCCCAATACACCGCCTACGGCCGACTCACCCGCCTCAACCGCGACACCCACCAGATCCTCGACCAGCCGCTGCGGTTTCAGGGCCAGTACTTCGACTCGGAATCGGGTTTGCACCACAACCGGCATCGGTATTACCAGCCTGAGCTTGGACGGTATTTGACGCCGGATCCGAGCAAGTTGGGCGGAGGATTGAACCAGTACCAGTACACGCGGAATCCGACGGGATGGGTCGATCCGTTGGGGTTGAGTGATTGTCCGGGGGCGGGGAGGTGTGGGGCGGCTGGAAGGGTGGAAGACCCAGTCCACAAGATTGAAACTGGTGAGGGGGAGCCTGCGCTTCCCTCTTCGGTTAAAGAAGGTGAATATCTATATCGTGGTGATCTACGTCGCCCAGACGATATTTTTCAAACGGGATTTGTAAGTCTTGGGGACAGCACCGATTTATTACTTCATGCTTGGGATAATAAAAATCCACCTAGCAATTTTGTAAGTACATCAACTGATCGTGAAGTCGGCATAGACTTTGGCACTAGGTTTAGAACCATGAAGGGTTATTTGTACACATTGAAAAAAATCCCCGGACACGACATCAACAAAGAGCTTCACCCCAATGACATCCCGTATAGCTATGAAAATGAAATAGCTATTCCGGGCCGAATAAAAAGCGAAGACATTCTAGGTGCCACCCCTCTGAAAAAAGATGGCAGTTACGTGGGACATTCAATACCAAACCCTAGAAGGAACTAATCCATGACCATTAAAACTATATCTGTGCTGATCGACAAAGAAATGAAGTCAGTCGTAATGGATTACGACGAACATCCACCAACCATACGTATCACAACGGAAAACGGTCAAACAAAAAAATTTACAGGGCAAGATGTTTATGAGTGTCTTGGAAAAATCTTAAAGGACATGCCAGAAGCCAAATTCCTGTGCAAAGGAGCAAAGCTAAATGTGCGCCCTTCATCCATGTCATCACAGATGACGTCGGGGATTATGGCTTACGAACATACATTAGGCTCGCGTATTACCAGAAAAAATTTAGTGAACATTTTCGACTACGACGACCAAGACATCATTAATGATCCACAGATGCAGACAGACTTTTTCTTTCTATGGCTGAAATCCATTAAGCAGCCATAAAATTGAGAAGACTAGAATAATTTGTTATCTATTTCACAATCATTGAGCTAAAAGCACAGCACTTATAAAAAATCAACAAAGGCCCTCCAAGCCCCATTGCATACGCGGCGATCAGCGACAAAGTTTACTCACACCAGTCCGGACAAAAAGCCAACATGAATAAAATAGAAATCCGCACAAACACTAGAGGACACATTCAAACAGCAGAAATAAAACTTGATTCAAAACAGTTGTCGTTATCTTTATTTATGGAAAACGGCATAAGAAAAACATACACAGCTCATGATTTTTACGTATGTTTTGGCTTATTGCGAGCAGACATCCCGAATACTAAATTTTTGTGCAAAGGCGCCAAACTCAATGTGTATCCATCTAGAATGTCATCACAAATGTCCTTGGGGTTGATGGCATATGAGCTTGAACTGGGTAGGCCAGCCGAATGCTATGATGTAGTCAGAATCTTTGATTATGAGGAGAGCGATATTACTAATGACATTCAGCAGCAGCGAAATTTTTACAAACGCTGGGTGAACTCTTTAACAGGCTAATTCTGGCTAACGTAATAGCCTCGGGGCCTAGGGGCGCAATCAAATTATTCGTGCAGACAGCTATTATAAAGCTGGCACGAGCTAAGTGGCGGATGGTAGGCAAGTCCTTACGCACAAGCTTAGCTGGGTTGGCCGGAACCATCCTCCCCCGCAATATCCGGATCATCAGGAAGCGCTTCAACATCAGTATCACTGCGCCTTACATCACCATCAGGCACCTGTTCCACCCCAACCTCTTCATCATCCGGCGGCCGCTGATCACGACTCAGCGAATCAGTCGGCGAAGGCAGCGGATACTCGGGGGTGTCATCGATGTCGGTATCTTTCGAATCAGCGTTCATAAAGCACCTCTCAAAGAGCGTGAAAAACAAGCTCCTGAAAATTCGATGGCACCACGATGAAAACTGTTCGATCAAGGAGACGACCGGTCACTCCAATCATTACGGCTGATCATTGCTGGTCTTCGTCCTCATCCTCGTCTTCAAACTCAGTCAGCCCTACGTCACCCGCGTCATCGGCATCGTTGAGCGGCACCGTCGCGTCATCAATCAGTGAACCAGGATCTTCGTTGCCAGGGTCGTTGATGAACGGAAGTCCGCTTGGGCCTTTTTCTTCGTTGCCTTCGGTTTCGGGAGTCATGGCATGCCTCATAACATTCAGGTGGGTATAAAGTTCGAGGCGGGCTGAGGTCAATCGTTCCGATGTCATGCTCGCGAAAACGAAAAACCCGGCACGAGGCCGGGTTTTACTGTCACTGACTGTCGACTCAGTGATGTTTGTTCTTGTGCTTATTCTTATGCTTGTTTTTGTGCCCGCTGCCGGAATGGGAGCCGCCGCTGTCAGTGCCCAGGTTATTGCCCACTGCACCACCCGCTGCGCCGCCGAGGCCTGCGCCAATGGTCGAACCAGTGGAGCCGCCAAGGCTGTTACCAATCACCGAACCGCCCGCCGAACCCAAACCACCACCGACCGCCGCTGCGGTGCGACTGCCTTTGGGCGCACCAATAGCGCTGCCCGCCGCGCCGCCCACGCCTGCGCCAATCGCGGCACCGGTGCTGCCGCCCATCTGCTGACCCACCACGTTACCCAATGCACCGCCAATACCACCGCCAACAGCTGCGGTGCCATCACCGGCAGCCATCGCACCTTGAGCGACCAAAAGTCCCAGAAACAACGTGGACAATGTCAAACGCATGATATGAACCTCTAATTCCGCATCGGGGGAAAAGTACGCGCTGCGGATGGGCGGAGTCTAGCACCTACCCCCACTGAATCCGGCCAGCGATGACGGTTCGACCGCTAAAGATGCCATAGCCGTGAAGGAGAAATAGCCAGATACAAAAAGCCCGGCATCAAGCCGGGCTTTTCAAGCGGATCGATCAGGATCAGTGACGCTTATGGCCCTTGGCCAGGTTGCTGCCCACGCCGCCGCCCAAAGCACCGCCCAAGCCTGCGCCGATGGTCGAACCGGTCTTGCCGCCCAAGCTGTTGCCGATCACCGAGCCGCCCGCTGCACCGACGCCACCGCCGATGGCCGCTTTGGTGCGGCTGCCTTTGCGTGCTGCAACAGCGCTGCCGGCGGCGCCCGCTACGCCAGCACCAATCGCTGCGCCAGTGCTGCCGCCCATGCTTTGGCCGACGACGTTACCCAGCGCGCCACCCAGACCGCCACCCAGCGCGGCAGTGCCGTCGCCAGCAGCCATTGCACCTTGAGCAACCAAAAGCCCCAGAACCAGAGCGGGCAGTGTTAAACGCATGACAAGAACCTCAAAAATAGGGGGAAATCAAAAAGGGTCGAGATTGAATGCTTTAGCGGCGAGAAAGTCCAGACATACAGACCCAACCTCAGCATCGGCGACGGTTGGACAGCGTTTATGGAAAAGGTTTTATGACAGGCAAAAAAAAGCCCGCTGGGGAGACGGGCCAGGTGTTGCTTCTAACGGATGAGCTCAGACTACGTAAGACCTTGTGAAAACCTTGTGAAAAATCTGGCGGAAAACAAACGCGGCAAAAAATGTTTCAGGCATAAAAAACCCCGTTCAATGACGGGGTCTGGAGATGATGGGTTACTTCCTGACAGGGGCCGCTACCTTGGGTAAAAATTTCGCCTTCGGCCCTCGGGGCACCTGGGATTTCATTTTGCCGAGCTTGACCTGATCGTCACCGTAAGCCACCACATAGTCTGTCTGGCCACACTGCACGCAATTGTTGATCGGAAATTCAGCACCGTCGTCTTCGATATACGGATCAGCCATCTTTTCGCCCCTCTCAAATGCGGGATCGATACCGGCAAGCCCTATTTGCCTGAAACATACCGACCACCAAGCGTTTGAGACTAGTCGGTCATTACCGGACTTGTAATTCAGTTTCCACAACGCCCGACGAATGGCCCGCACCGTTTCCTACAAAAAAACACATAACCCGTTGCCTGACTCACCTCAGTTTGACGGCGGTCCCGGTTACAAATACCACCACCATGCCGCCCTTGCCCGCCGGCATGCTGATCTCATAATCGAGCCCCACCACTGCGTCGGCCTGTAACGCCCGCGCCCGCTCCTTGATCTCGTCGGTGGCCTGAATCCGCGCCTCCTTCAATGCACGCTCCAAGGTTTGAGAGCGCCCGCCGAAAAAATCCCGCATCCCGGCGAACATGTCGCGGATAACGTTGACACCCTGCACCGACTCGGCACTGACGATGTCCAGGTATGCGGTGATTTGACGGCCTTCGATGGCGTGGGTTGTGGTGGTGATCATGGGCATTCCTTCCTCATAAATAGTCACTCAAGGCAACCTGGACAGATAGTTGGCCAACGCATCAAAAGCAGGCAACGTAACAGGATCATTCGCCGCATTGCTGGCAACCGGGTGCGAGGCGTAGCGAACAATCACCATCTCGGCCTGCGGATCGATATAGATGCGCTGCCCATGAACACCGCGCGCCATGAACGCCCCGCCATCCTTGTTCGTCACCCACCACATCGACCGGTAACTCCAGCCTTTCAGCAAGTCATACCCGGCCTTGGCAAAAACCTGTTTGTCGCCACCACGACGGATATCGTCCACCACCGCTTTCGGCACGATCTGTTGACCATTGAACCAACCTTCATTGCGCAGCATTTCACCGAACCGCGCCAGATCCCGCAAGCCGGTATTCAAGCCGCCGCCGGCAAACGGCGTGCCGATGGAATCCACGGTGAAATAGGCATCCTGCTCGGAGCCCAGCCGACTCCAGATACGCTCGGACAACAACTGCGCGACAGTGCGACCGGTGGCTCGGGCGATGACCCAACCCAGTACATCGGTATTGACGGTCTTATAGCCGAACGCCTTTCCATGCTCACCTTGTAACTGAACCGTCTGCAAAAACTCGTAGTAACTTCTCGGGCCGCTGTAGTCCTTTGGCTTGGGCAACGGGCTGCCGGCTTTTGCATGCGCCCAGACCTCGGCATTCGGGTCGGCGTAGTCTTCGCTGTACTTGAGCCCGGTGGTCATATCGAGGACCTGGCGCACCGTGGCGCTACCAAACGCGGAGGCGGCCAATTCGGGGACGTAATCGGCGATGGTCTTGTTCGCATCGATTGTCCCTTGCGCGACCAACATCGCCCCCAGCGTGCCAACCACAGATTTGGTCACCGACATCGCCGCGTGCTGGCCTTGCGGCTTCAGTACACCGAAGTAGCGTTCGTACACCACCTTGCCGCGGTGCATCACCACAATCCCGTCGGTGTAAGTCGCGGCCAACGATTGATCCCACGTCATCGACGCCTTTGCACCGAGCGGCGTGAAGGTGATCGCGTCGACGTCTTTAAGCAACGCCGATTCCAACGGAATCGGTGCCCCCAGGCCCCGCGAAACATTGATCGTCGGCATGAGCTGGCGGAAGTTGGAGACACTCCAGCGCATTGCCGGGAACTGGAAGTAACTGCCGTCTTCAAAGCGCACAGTGCGATCGGCCGGCGGTGGCGCGCCGACCATCCAGCCGAGTTTCGCGGGGTCGCTGGCGTTTGCGTCAGGGAAGGTTGCAGGGGGGGATGCAGTGGCCAGTGATGAAACGATGGACATCATCATGGCGGAGGCAAGTATCGCCAACCAGCGGGTTGCAGCGGCAGAACAAGACATGGTGGCGATTCCCTTCGAAGGTCCTGATTATCTTTCAAGGGGCGAAAGCGCAGATTCTGCAGCCCCAATTATTGATACAGAAAGAGGTCCTCTGAAGAGTCCACTTCTCCCCACTCTCCAGTGTACGCAACGGCGTGTATCGGCACCCGACCCGCGTCGATGACCTGCTGAAGAGTGTTCGTCATGTGCACCTTGTCACACTGTTCCGCGGTCAAGGCCCGGCGCAGCCGGACGACCTCTGCCCATCCCTCGGGCGTGAAGCGCAGAAGCCCCATGTACTGGCCCTGAACATCGTCGACGGATGTCGGTTTGTTGCCGATTTCGATCAAGGAGTCATCAGAGGCCAGGCGGAAGGTTTCGGCATCCAGCAAGGGATCGCCAAAGCGCTGTGTCCAGAGCGCCAGCCAGTTCGGGTCATAGGTGACGGCCAGGGAAGCCTTGCATGCCATTAACGACTGGACCGCTGCGGGGCTGTAGAAGATGTCGGAATAACTCACGATGCACGGAGCGTCCTGCAACCAGGCTTCAGCACACGCCAATGACGAGACCATGTTGGTGTGCGCCCAGTGAGGATTATGGAACTCGATCAACCCCTGGTCTGCCAACACTTCGCGCTTGTAGCCGGTCACGATGGCTATCTCGCGTATGCCTGCACCGCGCAGCGCCAAAAGTTGCCACTCCAGCAGGGTCTTGCCACGCAATTCGACCATGCACTTCGGACGTTCATCCGTGAGGCTTTTCATGCGGCTGCCACGTCCGGCAGCCAGAATAATGGCTTTCACAACAGTCCTTCCTAATGAAATGTCTTGAAGTCGTTTTATTGACCGAACAATTGCTGCAGTCGATGAACATCGTGTGAAGCCCAAACGTCCTCTCGCTCCGGGTGCCACATCCAGCCCTCCCAAGGGAGACTGCGGTGCCGGATGGCTTCGATTTCCCCATCGCCACTGCACGCCAGGACCTCGAAACCTTCCGGGCAACCGGCAAGCGCAAAACCGTGATAGCTGTTCACTTCGGCAACGATTTTTCCTGACAGTTGATGCCGGGTTCGCACATGACCGTTCACCGGTTTCAGCTCACCGCCCGACCAGTGCGCAATCATCTGCATGCCCCGGCAGATTCCAAGTACGGGCAGGCTGTGGGATCGTGCGTGGGCAAGCAATCGGCTTTCGGTCAGGTCGCGTGATGAACACTGGCCGATGTCATTCCCTCCCGACAGCACAATGGCCTGTGGCGATACCGTGCGCAGCCAGTCATGCAGGACGTCCGGAGTCAGCCGCCCGTCAGTGGTTTGCGGACATAACCCGTTGGGCACCGGCACCGGCAAAAAGCCAGCAGCTACAAGAAAGGCGATCAGACGCTGGTCAATTGCATCGCGGCTTTCACCGCGCTCGGGTAATACGTCCACACGCTGACTGAGGGCAACGACTTTCATGCCAGCATCTCCACGCAACGTCCGGGACAGTCCAGGTGCAAGCGTTGTGCCGCCGACCAGCGGCGATAGAGGACCTCGCCGGCACCAATCACTGCCGGCAAGCCAAGTTCTCCTGCGCGAATCGCCATGTGCGAGTTGGCGCCGCCCCACGCCGTTATCAGCCCGGCAATCGGGTAGGCAAACAACCAATCGAATCCGGGGTCCGCGTTGGGAATGCAGACAATCGCACCGGCGAGTCTTTCTCGGTCATCACTGCCCACCACGGGTGCAGTCACCTGCTTCTGGGTGATGAAGTTGGGTGCTGTTTCCGGCCATTCGAAAGACCAGACATCCTCAGGCCGGGTAATCACCGGCGGTAGCGATACCTTGAGCGTCTCTGCGTGGCGGGCCTTGCCCTGCTCAATGCTGCGCAACAGCACGTCACTCGGGTTGACTGCCGCAACGTGCAGTTCCTTGAACACACTGATGTCGCAATAGGCCATGTCTTCACGGCTTATGCCGTGCCCGGCACCCACTTGCGCGATCAATGCCAGGGCATCCGAGAGATTGCGGGTGAAGTGGAACTTGGCCAGCTCGCGCAACTCGATCCCTGCTTGCATGAAGTCCAGCAAGCCGACAGGATCGGGCTGCAAGCCGTGTGACTCCAGTTGCTTCACGATTTCGCGCATTTGTGGAAGGGTCAGCGAAAACGGTTGGACGGGCTCCGGGATGGACGGACGTTGAGTCCAGTCGAAGTAAAGTTCCGGCGCTTCATCGTAGCGAGGCGAAAGGATGTCGTAGGTGCCCGGGCGCAAGTGGCCATAGCGCGCGAGGAACGTCGCCTTGTCCAGCGTCGCACGGTCACGTGCCAACTGGCCGCTGACCGTCGACACCCCGCCCATGAAACAATCGTAGTCAGCCTGCGAGAGCACGCCCACCGTCATCAGGGATTGAAGCATCTGCACCGCAACGAAGCCGGCGCGGGCCAGACCGGCGAATGGCAGGGTCCCGTAGCGCTTGGCATCCTCCAACAACCAGTAAATACGCTCCAGAGGGTCGGCGTTGGAGGCCAGCAATGCCTCACGTCGCGCATTCAGCGTATCGAGCTTGTTGGCATCAGCGCGCCACAAACCATCCTTGGGATGGACGATGCGGTTGGTCAACTTGCGCAAACTGCTGCTGATGGCTTCCAGTTCATGCTCCAGGAAACCGGCACTGGCCAGGCGCTCCAGTCGCTGCGACAAATCCAGTGTGTAGCACGAGAACACAATCTCGAACTCCACTTTGTCGTGCAACGTCGGCTCGGACAGCAGCCGATCAATATAGTGATCGACCAGACGCCCCGCCAACCCCTCATCAAGGTCTGCCGGGATGAACGAGTTGAAAGACAACCGCACATCGATGTACGGCAACCCGAAAAAATGCGGCATCAGCGGAAAACTGCGCAAATTGCGGTAGCCGTAATTATGGCGTTGATAGGCCCAGATCGAGTCAGTCACCAAATCCCGGTAAAGCGAAAGCGCCAGTGGTTTGGGACGGATACCGATAATCTCGGCCGGATTCCAGTCCGGCATCACGCCATAAACGGTACGCTGGCCGATCAGGAACGGGTGCGGCTGCATGCCCCGCGCCACCTTGCGTTGAATATTTTCCAGGCGATCGGCTTGGGTTGTTTCGGATTCCGGGGGGCCTGGCAAAATCAGTGGCCGGGCTTGCAACAACCACATCACCTCGCCTTCAGCCTCCCGCGTGACAGCGAACTCACAATCGACCGGCACCCCCTCGAACAACCCCAACAACTCTTCGAGCAAGGCGATGACGGGCACCATATCTGGCGGTGGTGGCACTTTACTGTGTGCCGCCTGCTGCCAAAGCCGGCCGCCCATACCGCTGGTGACAGAGGCGGTGTCCCGGCCTTCCGTCCAGTTCACCACCCGATAGGGCGCACACGTATTCGGGTCGTGGGAAAAGGCCACGCCGGACCGAACGACATGACTCAACATCGGTTGAATCAGAACTTCGTCTGCCAGGTTTACATCGCCATAACTGGCTATGACCTGTTCGACCGCCGATTCCAATCCGGCTTCATTGACGTCAAGTATCGAGAGAAAGGCCCCCGCACAGGACGCTTGTACGCCATCTTCACGCAGACAACTGGAGCGCACGATCCAGGGGCCGGCGTCCAACCGTCCCTGAATGTCGCGAAAACAGGCCTGGCGACCCATTTGCCAGTCCCTTACGGTGAATGACAGCAGCGGAGCAATGCGCGCCGACGTCAGCCGCTCTTGCAGGCCGGCAAGCGTACCGGCCTTAGTTGAGAATTGCAGAGCCATCAGACTTTATCTCAGCTGAGCAACCCAGATATTGGTTGAGTACGGAATCTGGATCGAGGCGGTCCCAAGGCCCTTCAAATAGTCATCAATTGCGCTAATCACCTCATGGAAATTCGCACCTGCCTGACGTTCCAGCGTCGCGTGAGAACGCCAGGCCTCCAGACACTCTTCAATGGTTTGTTCGTGAATGACACGTGCATCAAGATGAACAACAGGACCGAATAGCGCACTGGCATCGATCACCGCCGTTTGATCTTCACGACGAGTACCGTAGCCGTAACCCTGTACCCGTTCTTTAATGATCGCTTCGATTCGGGCCTGGACCGGATCATCCAGATGACGGTGATTCCACATACAGGCGAACCAGCCTCGTGGCTTGAGAATGCGCGCGGTTTCCTTGAGCGCCTGCTCGCGGTCACACACATTGAAGGAACTGCCAAACGTGACCATGTCGAACGCTTGCGACTGTTGCCCTGTCACTTCGCCCGTTCCTTCATGCCAACTGACATTGGCCAGGTCCGCGGTACGCTTGATGCCATTCGCTCGCATCGCATCATTAGGTTCCACCGCAACAACGTCCAGGCCTCGCGCAGCCAACATCAAGGTCAAGTGTGCGACGCCGGCTCCGACATCGCAGAACTTGTCGCCTTTCTCGGCGCCGGCAATCGAAAGCATCGCATCGATCGCCGCATCGGCGTAGTCAGGACGCTTCAAGTAAGCGTCGGCCAGTGTGGTGTAATCCCATTCCGTTTTCATACCAACTTCCTATTATAAAAATGGTGTAGTAAGTCATCAGTCAACATAGAGAGGGGGCGGTGGGGGTCGAACTCCACCACCCAGTCCGCCGCGTCCGGTTCATCAATCGACAAATCGAGTCCCGCGACGTTGTGCAACTCGCCTGCATCGAACCGGCGATAGATGCCCTTGGGGTCCCGGCGGCGAAGTTCCTCCATCGGCACCTTCAAATAGATCTCGAAATAACCAGGCAGGTGAACACGGTTCCAGGCATGAACTTCGCGGAACAGCGAAATCGTGGCGATCACCACTGTGACCCCCTGCGCCGCTATGACCCTGCATAGATGTGCGTATTGCAGGGCCAGCGCCAATCGCCCCTCACGCCCGTGGTTTTGCGAATTGGCCGCACTGGCGCCAAAGACATCACGCAGTTCATCGCCGTCCAGCATCACAACCGGGTGACCATCGTTTCTAAGCCTGGCCACACATTCATGGGCCAACGTTGATTTGCCAGCACCCGACAAACCGGTAATCCACACGACTTCGCCGACAGAGTTATTCATATCGCCCTTAGTAGTCCGAAAGTTCGATGGGTCGTTGACTCACGATCATTGCGCCAGACTGGCTGGATTGTTGATCAGTTTTCCGTGGGCGCCACCGAGGGAGTCGACCAGGCAGTAACGAAAACAGGTCTCATGTTGCTGTTGAACCAGATCAAGAAACACTTCATCCGGATGATGAAGCTCGCTGTATTCCGAGTCGTAGAATTTTTTATAAATAAAATACTTTTGTTCAGGGGTAAGAAGTTTAAATCCAAGCAGCATATCTTTAAGCTCGTCGCCACTTTTAGCGATCGGCAACAAGCCCTCCATTTGATCCAGCCAAGCCTCGACAATAGGATTGCTTCCGTGGACTGTCGGAACATAATAAATGGGCAGCTTGCACGTATTCAGCATAAAGGACACACCACCACTGGAAGCGTCGGTAATGATCGTGTCACATATCCGATAGAAGTCTTTGCTGCTGCCTCTAGTATCGTCAATTGAAATCCATGGGTACCGAGCAAGCTGTTCACACAACTCTTTTACATAAGGGTGCTCAAAATCCGTCATATACGGTCGAAAAATTATCTTGGCCTGAGGAATCTGAGACTTGACCGAGTTAACAACCACCTCCATGTTTTCAAACAGAGAAGCGCCACTCGGGCATATGCCTATCTGGGTAGGCAGAAGGCCAACTACATATTCCTCAGACGTGCACCGAAACTCAGGGGGCGCACTGAACGCTTCGGGAATTTTGACCGGCAGCACGGAGACTGCGCTGGTGTTTCGAAGGTCCGTGCGCGCTCGGCCCTCTTCAGGTTCCAGACGCAAGGCACCCCTGTCCTGCCTGAAAAGGTGCAAGCCTGTTTTAATCAGATCAAACAGTGATCTGGAAGAGGAAACAATGGCATCCCAATAGGATGTCCAGCCGGAACAGTAGTAAACGTCCCTGAGGGGCATCCCTACATTGCCGTGTGCAATAAAAATGGAAAAATTTGACTCATCCAGTAACCACCCGACCGAAGCATCGTTCGAGATAATTATTTGCGATCTCAGTTTTGCAATATAATCCAGCCCCACCTCTTCAACGGGACAACCTAGAAACTGTTCTGCTTCAAACTTGCTGATACCGACAATATTTGTTTGAAGCACAATACGTTGTATTGATTGCGAAGAGCATTTAGCGCAGGCAGCAAGTACTCAAGATAAGTTTTTCCACCATTATCCACGTTACTGATCAAATAAACGCTTTTCATGTAAAACGTGCACCTTCAAAGCTGCCCCAGGCAAGCCAGGCTTAGGCCAAGTAAACGCACAGAAAAGGGGAAGCATTTGATTCTGCCCAAGCGCATATCCCTTTCGCACGTGTACATCCTTGTTGTAAAGCGAATCAGACTAAAGTCGTATTAATTTTCGTTAAAAATCAATTACAAGGCTTTGATCCTCGTCACATAAACGGCGTCAATATATCATACGGTGGCAAATTGACACCCCGCCAGGCGAGCATTTTTTCCCATCACCCAGCCAGTGGGCGGCCTCGAAATCCACACCCCCAGAAACCACAAAACCCCTGACTTCTCTCGAAATCAGGGGTTCTGGTTACATCGAATTTGGCGGTGAAGGAGAGATTCGAACTCTCGATACAATTTCTTGTATACACACTTTCCAGGCGTGCTCCTTAAGCCACTCGGACACTTCACCGTATCTCGTCAAACATGTTCTGTCTGTCGAGGCGCGCTAATGTAGTCGAAAGCTTTTCTGATGGCAAACTTTTTTTGCAGAATTTTCATGTGCTTAGCGGTTTGGAGGTTCTGGTGCATTCCGGGCCATGGCAAACCTGCCAATCTCTGGCTTCGCGCTCTCCTTATATAGAGAGGGGGAATGCACGGTGGGGGCGGCAGCTACGCTTGCCCGGCGGGGAAAGGGTGACTGGTGGGTCAGTCATTGCGCTTTACCTGGCCTGCGGCGGTGGGTAACGTCTGCCCCAACTTTCATACAAGGAATTGCGTCATGAGTGAGTTGATTTCCTACCACCTCGAAGACGGTATCGCGACCCTGACCTTGAGCAACGGCAAGGTCAATGCCATCTCCCCGGACGTAATTGCTGCGTTTAATGCTGCGCTGGATCAGGCGGTGACTGATCGTGCGGTGGTGATCATTACCGGTACCCCTGGCATTCTGTCGGGTGGTTATGACCTGAAGGTGATGACAGCCGGCCCTAAAGAAGCCGTCGCGCTGGTGACGGCTGGCTCGACGCTGTCCCGTCGCCTGCTGTCGCACCCGTTTCCGGTGATTGTTGCGTGCCCAGGGCATGCAGTGGCCAAAGGTGCATTCCTGTTGTTGTCGGCGGATTACCGGATTGGTGTCGACGGCCCGTTCAGTATTGGCCTGAACGAAGTGCAGATCGGCATGACCATGCACCACGCAGGCATTGAAATCGCCCGTGATCGTCTGAGCAAGGCAGCGCTGCATCGTTCGGTGATCAACGGTGAGATGTTCACTCCGAAGAGTGCCGTGGATGCGGGTTTCCTCGATGTAGTGGTGTCGCCCGAAGAATTGCAAGGCGCGGCGCTGGCAGCGGCTCGTCAGTTGAAGAAGATCAACATGACCGCGCACAAGAACACCAAGCTGAAAGTGCGCAAGGCGCTGCTGGACACCCTGGACAACGCAATCATTCAGGATCAGGAGCATTTGGGTTAACCCAAACCACGCTGCACCGAAAAGCCCGACCGTCATGTCGGGCTTTTTCATACGTGCGCTGTTGAAAAGCCTACAACCGCTCTAGAACAAGTCTGACCAATAAGTCGGAAACATGCGCTCAAACATCGGCTATCTCCTACCTCTATAGCAGCAATTGCCGAAAACAGTGCACATCCGTACACTGCGCCACCTTTTGTCCCGGTGGGGCCTGTAAATGCTGTTTGTGTTTCGTATGTTACTGATGGGCCTGCACTTTATTCTCGCTGGTGTGCTGGGGGTCATTCTGGGGCTGTGCCGCCCGTTCAACCCGGACAACAGCCGTTTGTGCGCGCGTCTATATGCGTGGCCGGCAATGTGTATTTTGCGTTTGCGGGTGAAGGCCGACGTCGGGCCATTGATGGACAAACCCGAGAGCTGCGTGATCATCGCCAATCACCAGTCCAACTATGATCTGTTTGTGTTCGGCAACGTGGTGCCCCGCCGCACCGTGTGCATCGGCAAGAAAAGTCTGAAGTGGGTGCCGTTGTTCGGCCAGTTGTTCTGGTTGGCCGGCAATGTGCTGATCGACCGTGGCAATGCGCACAAGGCACGTCAGTCGATGCTGACCACCACGCACACCTTGCAACATGAGGACACCTCGATCTGGGTGTTCCCGGAAGGTACGCGCAATCTCGGCGAAGACCTGCTGCCCTTCAAGAAAGGCGCGTTCCAGATGGCGATCGCTGCGGGCGTGCCGATCGTCCCGGTGTGTGTCAGCAGTTACGTAAAACACATGCGATTGAACCGCTGGCGCAGTGGGAAAATTCTGATCCGCTCGCTGCCGGCGATTCCTACGGCAGGACTGAGCCTGGACGACATGCCCCTGCTGATCGCCCAGTGCCGCGAGCAGATGCGCGAATGCATCGCTTCGATGGACCGGCAACTGCAAGCCGCGTAAAAGAAAAACCCGCCCTGTGCGGGTTTTCTTTTGCCTGCGAACGCTTACCGGCGAACTCCGCAGATTTCACTGACTCTCAAGCAGCAGACAAGGCTAAGCTGAACACTGCCTGCCCCATTTGCTAACGAAAGCCTGCCAATAAGAAGTGAACCAACATCATGGGTAGAGTTGTTGCTGCTGCGGTTTACAGCGCTGGTAAGAAAGTCACCAATATCACCCTCGACGAAGGCGCTGCCTGGGCTGCCAAGCCTGACCACTTTGTCTGGATCGGCCTCGAAGAGCCGAACGCTCAGGAACTGGCCAACCTGCAACGCCAGTTCAATCTGCACGAACTGGCCATCGAAGACGCCCTTGAGAAACATAGCCGTCCGAAGCTCGAAACCTTCGGCGACGCGTTGTTTATCGTCACGTATTCGCCGATCCGCCATGAAGGAAAGCTTGAGTTCATCGAGACTCATATCTTTGCCGGCAACGGCTACATCATTACCGCGCGTAACGGTCACTCAGCGTCCTACGCTTATGTCCGGCAACGCTGTGAGGCGCGTCCGCTCCTGCTTGAACATGGGGAAGATTTCGTACTCTATGCCCTCCTCGACTTCGTGATTGAAAACTACCAGCCGGTGGGCGAAGCCATTCACGCCGAGATCGATGAGCTGGAGCGCAACGTGTTGTGTAGCGCCCTGAATGAACATGACATCCAGAAGCTTCATGGCCTGCGTCGGGACGTTCTGCGTTTGCGTCGGTATGCGGCGCCGATGGTGGAAATCGGTGAGGAGCTGCAGAAGCTGAACTTTCCGTTCATCGACAAGAACATGCGCCCGTATTTCCGCGATGTGCAGATCCATGTGACCCGGCAGATGGAAGACCTGACAACCCTGGCGGACATTGCCAGCCAGACCATTGAGGTGGGGGTGTTGCTGGAGGCATCACGGCAGAGCGTGGTACAGCGCAAGTTTGCCGCGTGGGCGGCGATCCTGGCGTTCCCGACGGCGGTGGCCGGGATCTACGGGATGAACTTCCAGAACATGCCGGAATTGACCTGGCATTACGGGTATTTCGCGGTGATGGGGTTTATTGCGGTGGGGTGTGTGAGTTTGTGGGCGAGTTTCAAGAAATCGGGGTGGTTGTAGTCGATACCGCGTCGTATGTGAACATCGCTGGCAACCAGCGCCTACAAAGGAAACGCAAACCTCTGTAGGAGCTGGCTTGCCAGCGATGCTTTTAGCGTTAAACCGTTTCTGGTTTATGCGCCACAAACCGCATCATCCACTCCGCAACGGTAGCGCCATGATGCTCATGCTCGAGGCTCGCCATGCCTTTGGTATAAACCTGCACGCCCAACGCTTCCTGACGAATATCCAGCAAGGCTCGCGAATAATCGTGAATGAATTCCGGGTGCCCCTGGAAACACAGCACCTGGTCGTTGATGTGGTACGCGGCAAACGGGCAGAAATCACTGGAGGCGATAACCGTGGCGTTTTCCGGCAGCGATGTCACTTGGTCCTGGTGGCTGATCAACAACGTCAGTTCTTCCCGCACCGGGCTCATCCACGGCGCCTTGGCCGCCAATTTGTAGCTGTGCGTGCCGACGCCCCAGCCCTGGGTCGCACGCTCGCTCTTGCCGCCCAGCAGGAGCGCCAGCAACTGATGGCCGAAGCACACGCCGAGCAGTTTGTCGCCGCGTTCGTAGCGGGTCAGCAGGTAAGCCTTGAGGGTCTCAATCCACGGGTCGGTGCCGAAGGAGTCGGCCTTGCTGCCGGTGACGAGATAGGCGTCGAAGGCCTCATCATCGCTGGGGTATTCGCCCTGCATCACGTTGTAGACAGTGAACTCAGCGGCGATGGGTTGTTGCGAAAACAGACGCTGGAACATCTGCCCGTAACCCTGATATTGATCGACCAGTTCCGGACGCAGGATGTCGGTTTCCAGAATGCAGATGCGTAACGACATAAAAAATACCTGACACGTGATGGGAATAATGCACACCCCAGAGCCTGCCTCGAAACACCGTTCCAAGGCAAGCCCCGCGAGTCGTCATCGGTCCCTTAAAACACCTCCCCTTTGGCCGCTTTCTCCAGCAGCAGCGCGGGTGGTGCGAACCGTTCGCCATACTGCTCGGCCAGGTATTGCGCACGAGCGACAAAGTCCTTCACACCGTACTGGTTGATGAACTGCAGCGCACCGCCGGTCCAGGCCGCGAAACCAATGCCGAAGATCGAGCCAACGTTGGCATCCGCCGTCGAGGTCAGAACGCCCTCCTCCACGCAACGCACGGTTTCGATGGCTTGCACGAACAGCAGGCGATCACGCACGTCCTTTGGTGAAATCTGCCCGTCAGCCTTCTCGAAACGGCTTTTCAGCTCTGGCCACAGGTGCTTCTGACCGCCGACCGGGTATTCGTAGAACCCCCCTCCTGCAGCTTTGCCCGGACGCTTGTATTCATTGAGCAGCAAGTCAATCACAGCAAACGCCGGGTGCTCAATCAGCGGTTTCCCTTCTGCTTGCAGGTCTTTGGCCGTTTGCTGGCGGATATGGCTCATGAGGCTGAGGGAAACTTCGTCGGAGATCGCCAGAGGACCGATGGGCATGCCGGCCTTGCGCGCTTCAGTCTCGATCATCGCCGCGCTGACACCCTCGCCGAGCATGGCAATGCCTTCGTTGGTGAAGGTGCCGAACACTCGCGACGTGAAGAAACCGCGACTGTCGTTGACCACAATCGGGGTTTTCTTGATTTGCAGGACGAAATCGAAACCGCGGGCCAGGGTTTCGTCGCTGGTGCGGGCGCCCTTGATGATTTCCACCAGCGGCATTTTTTCCACGGGGCTGAAGAAATGCAGGCCGATGAATTTGCTCTGGTCCGGTACGGCGGTGGCGAGGCCGCTGATGGGCAAAGTCGAGGTGTTGGAAGCAATCACCGCGTCCGGGCCGACGACTTTTTGTGCGGCAGAGGAGACCTTGGCTTTCAGTTCACGGTCTTCGAATACCGCTTCAATGATCAGGTCGCAACCGGCCAGATCGGCGTCATTTTCTGTGGTTTTAATCCGCGCCAGCACCGCATCGCGCTGCTCGGCGCTCAACTGGCCCCGGGCCACTTTCTTCTCCAGCAACGCCGCCGAATGAGCCTTGCCCTTCTCCGCCGCCGCGAGGTTGATGTCCTTGAGCACCACCTCAATACCCGCCGAAGCACTGACGAAGGCAATCCCGGCGCCCATCATCCCCGCGCCCAAAACACCCACACGACGGGTCATGTAAGGCGCAACCCCTTGAGGTCGCGAGCTGCCAGCATTGATCTCGTTGAGTTGGAACCAGAACGTGCCGATCAGGTTCTTCGAGACCTGGCCGGTGGTCAGCTCGGTGAAGTAGCGGGTTTCGATCAGGTGCGCCGTGTCGAAATCCACCTGAGCGCCTTCCACTGCGGCGCAAAGAATCTTCTCCGGGGCGGGCATGCAACCCTGGGTTTTAGTGCGCAGGATCGACGGCGCAATCGCCAGCATCTGCGCGACTTTGGGGTTCGACGGTGTACCGCCGGGGATCTGATAACCCTTCACGTCCCAACGTTGCACCGCCGTCGGATTGGCCAGAATCCAGGCGCGCGCCTTGCTCAGCAGTTCATCGTGATCCACCGCCAACTCATCGATCAAACCCGCCTGCAGGGCTTGTTGCGGACGGACTTTCTTGCCTTCAAGCAGATACGGCAAGGCCTTTTCCAGACCGAGCATCCGGACCATGCGCACCACCCCGCCACCGCCCGGCAACAGGCCGAGGGTGACTTCCGGCAAGCCGAGCTGCACCGATGAATTGTCCAGCGCGACGCGGTGATGGCAGGCCAGGCAGATTTCCCAACCACCGCCCAGCGCCGCGCCGTTGATCGCGGCGACCACCGGTTTGCCCAGGGTTTCCAGGGTGCGTAATTGCCCTTTCAGCGTCAGCACCATGTCATAGAACGCTTTGGCTTCAGGCTTGCCGACCTTGATCAGTTCATTGAGGTCGCCACCGGCGAAGAAGGTCTTCTTCGCCGAAGTAACGATGACGCCAGCGATGCTTTCTTTTTCAGCCACTAAACGGGCAACACAGGCAGCCATGGCCTCGCGGTAAACCGCGTTCATGGTGTTGGCGCTCTGGCCCGGCATGTCGATGGTCAGGACGACAATCCGGTCCTGCCCTTTTTCGTAACGAATGGCTTCAGTCATGAAGATAGTTCCTTGAAATCGTGGCTCAGAGGCGTTCGATGATGGTGGCAATACCCATGCCGCCGCCGACACAGAGGGTCGCGAGGCCGTAGCGCAGGCGCCGGGATTCCAGTTCATCGAGCAGCGTGCCGAGGATCGCGCAGCCAGTGGCGCCGAGCGGATGGCCCATGGCGATGGAGCCACCGTTGACGTTGACCTTGTCCGGGTCGATGGCCATGTCCTTGATGAATTTCAATACGACAGAGGCAAACGCCTCGTTGACCTCGAACAGGTCGATGTCTTCGACCCGCAGCCCGGCCTTGGCCAGCGCCTTGCGGGTGGCCGGCGCCGGGCCGGTGAGCATGATGGTCGGGTCGGTGCTGGTAACCGCCGTGGCGACGATTCGCGCCCGTGGCTGCAAGCCGAGTGCACGGCCCTTGGCTTCGGAGCCGATCAGCATCAACGCTGCGCCATCAACGATCCCGGAACTGTTGCCCGGCGTGTGCACGTGGTTGATCCGCTCGACGTGGCTGTAGACCCGCAACGCCGTGGCGTCGAAGCCCATTTGTCCCATCATCTCGAAGCTCGGCTTGAGTTTGCCCAGGCCTTCCAGGGTGGAGTCGGCGCGGATGAACTCATCGTGATCGAGCAGGATGATGCCGTTCTGATCTTGCACCGGCACCAGCGATTTACTGAACGAACCATCGGCCCGCGCCCGCGCCGCTTTTTGCTGGGAGTGCAGCGCGTAAGCATCGACGTCCTGGCGGCTGAAGCCTTCGAGGGTGGCGATCAGATCGGCGCCCACGCCTTGCGGGGTGAAGTGGCTGTGCAAATTGGTTTCCGGGTCCAGCGCCCAGGCGCCGCCATCGCTGCCCATCGGCACGCGGGACATCGACTCGACGCCACCGACCACCACCAGGTCTTCGAAGCCGGAACGCACTTTCATCGCCCCGAGGTTGACGGCCTCCAGCCCCGACGCGCAGAAGCGGTTGATCTGCAGGCCCGCGACGCTGACGTCCCAATCGGCCACCTGCGTCGCGGTTTTGGCGATGTCCGCACCTTGATCGCCGACCGGCGTCACACAACCCAACACCACGTCGTCGACCTGACTGGTGTCCAGCGAAGTACGCTGCTGCAACGCCCGGAGCAACCCGGCCACCAGGTTCACGGGTTTGACGCTGTGCAAGGCGCCATCGGACTTGCCCTTGCCACGGGGCGTGCGTAACGCGTCGAAAATCAAAGCTTGGGTCATGACGTCCTCGAACCTGACGGTGAAAATGCTGAGCCCTCACCTTATGCCGAGCCACCGCCGATTCAATGACCGCAATGCTCACCGGCGTTGACGGACACGCTCAGACGGACGGTAGTGTGCTACCGGATTAACCGTTTCAGGACACCGAGCTGTCTAGCAAAAGGGCGGCAAAGAAGCTGGCAATAGGCCTCATGCCTTTTTTAAAGCAATAAGTGCGCACTCCATACGAAAGGGATCTAAACCACGCGTGACGCGGGCCCTAAGGTGAACATATGCGAAGTTGTCGTCGGGTTTTGCCGAGGCGCTCGCCCTACAGGAAGTGCAACGCGCTGCCGTCATGGAGATATGCAGGCAGGCATCAGGAAATAACAAAAAAGGCGGTCAAGCCATGTTCAAACATTCGAAAGTACGTCAAGCCGGGCTCATTCTTTTCGCCACTACGCTGTTGTTGATTTTGCCGAACCTGACCAAGGTGATCGGCTGAGTCTTTTATTAAAAGATCGGCGCAAGGTTTCTATCGCCTCTTAAAAATGTGACTGGCTCGCTACCCGGGCCGGCGTGGGTGTGCCAACCTTTGCGGCACTTCCACGACATGGACGGCGATCTGTTGAAAACGCTCATTTTGTTCGGGGCCTTGCTACTCAGCACGCCTCTGTTTGCAGCACAGTTGAACCTGGAGCTGGGCGCGCACAGTCGCACCTGGCAGAGCGAAGAATTGCTCAAGCATCCCCAGGTTCAGACCATCACCATTACCAACGACGTTTCCTACAAACGGGACATGAGCTATCGCGCCGTGCCCTTGGCGGCGTTGTTGACCGGCATAAAACCTGACGATCACCTGCAAGCTGTGGCACTGGATGGTTTTGCCGCCGAACTGGCTGCCGCGCCGTTGCTCAATGCCCAGGGTGCGCGAGCGTGGCTGGCGATTGAAGACCCGGCCAAACCGTGGCCGGCGCTGTCGGCGGACAAGCCGAGTGCCGGGCCTTTTTATCTGGTCTGGACCGATCCGCAGGCGGGCAATATCAGCCCCGAGCAATGGCCCTTTCAAGTCGCGGACATCAAGCGCATGGCGCCAGTGGCCGAGCGCTTCCCTGCGCTGCTGCCGGATCCGGCGCTGAAGGCGGACGATCCGGTGAATCTGGGGTTTGCGCTGTTTCAGAAGAACTGTTTGGCGTGCCATCGATTGAACGGCGCCGGGGATGCGCAATTCGGGCCGGATCTGAATATTCCATTCAATCCGACCGAGTATTTTGCTGCGGATTTTTTGAAGCGTTACATCCGTGATCCGCAGAGTTTGCGGCAGTGGCCTCAGGCGAAAATGCCGGGGTTCGCAGCGCAGGTGCTGCCGGATGGGGATCTGGACATGTTGGTGGGATATTTGAAGCATATGGCCGGGCGCAAAATTAAGCCCTGACGCGGTCCCTCGCAGGAGCTGGCTTGCCAGCGATGGTGAATCAGCCAAAACGATGTCGACTGACACTTCATCGCTGGCAAGCCAGCTCCTACAGGGGTTGTGCGGTGTCCAGGTTTACTGCTGCTGGACTGAAATAACCGGCATCGGCGTCGGCGACACAAACACCTTCGCATGCATCTGCTCGCACCCACCGCCGCGACGCATCCCGCGTACCGGGCAAGCGTCCAGATAATCCAGGCCCACCGCCAGCTTCAAATGCCGCTCCGGCCGCGCCAGTTCGTTGGTCACGTCAAAGCTGTACCAGGCGTCATCGAGCCAGGCTTCCGCCCACGCGTGACTGGCCAGATGCTCGCTGTTCTCGCTGTACAAATAGCCCGACACATAACGCGACGGAATGCCCAGGCTGCGGGCGCAGGCGAGAAACGCGTGGGTGTGGTCCTGACAGACACCCGAACGCCCGGCGAAGGCTTGAGCAGCGCTGGTGTCCACTTCGGTGGAACCCGGCGTGTAGGTCATGTGCGAATTCAGCCCATGCATCAAGTCAATCAGCGCCGTGCGATCCCGACGCTTTTTGCAGGCTTTCTCAGCGAACGCGCGCAGGGCTTCGTCGGCTTCAGTGAGGCGCGTGAAGCGCAGGAACGGCAGCGCCGACTGGCTCTCGTGCTCGGCTTCGCGCAATTCGTCGATATCGACCTGGCCACGGGCGCCAATGATGATCGCTTCATGCGGCTCGTCCATGGTCAGCACGTGCAGGATGTTGCCGAACGGATCCAGTTGCGCGCGCACCGGACGCGGCAGGTCGAGCTGCCAACTGAGCACGTGCTGGCGCTCGCTGTCGTGGGGGGTGAGTCGCAGGTACTGGATGCTCGCCCGCACCTGATCTTCGTAGTGATAGGTGGTCTCGTGGCTAATGGAAAGTCTCATGCAGCCTCCAGGTAGGAACTGTGTATGGCGTTACCCAACTGGCGCACCAGCGGGATGAACTCGGTCAGCCAGGCATGCAGGCCTTCGTCGAGAATTTCGTTGATGCCGGTGTAGCGCAGGCGTGCATCCATTTCGGCGGCCAAACGTTGCGCAGGACGGCCATTGGCCCCCGGCAGTTGAGCGAGGATCTGGTCGATTTCTTCGGTGCAGGCGCGCAGGGATCGCGGGACATCGGCGCGCAGCAACAGCAACTCGGCGACGTGCCGGGCGCCGGGGGCGTCGCGGTAGATTTCGGTGTAGGCCTCGAACGACGACAAGGCTCGCAACAAGGCACTCCACTGGTAATAGGCGTGAGCCGTGCCGTCGCTGACCGCTTCGGCCTGATCGCCCGCCATTTCGTAGCGCGCATCGAGCAGGCGCAAGGTGTTGTCAGCCCTTTCGATAAAGGTGCCCAGACGAATAAACCGGAACGCATCGTTGCGCATGATCGTGCCGTAGGACGCGCCGCGAAACAGGTGGGACCGTTCCTTGATCCACTCGCAGAACCGGCTCATGCCGTAGCGACTCAAGCCTTGCTCGGCAATGCCGCGAATTTCCAGCCACGTGGCGTTGATGTTTTCCCACATGTCGGCGGTGATTCGCCCCCGCACGGCGTGGGCACTGGCCCGCGCCGAACCGAGGCAGCTGTAAATGCTCGCCGGGTTGGCCGCGTCCAGGGCGAAAAAGTGCAGCAGCCGTTCGGCATGCAACTCGCCGTGGCGTTCGAGGTAATCGTCCAGGGTGCCGGTAATCAGCAGCGGCATGGCGAGCTCATGCAGACCATCCCCGCGACCATCCTGTGGCATCAGTGACAGCGAATAACTGATGTCGAGCATCCGTGCGAGGTTTTCCGCCCGCTCCAGGTAACGCGACATCCAATACAAATCCGAGGCAGTTCTACTTAACATGGCAGGCTTCCTTCAATCCTCGACCACCCAGGTGTCCTTGGTTCCGCCACCCTGGGAGGAATTCACCACCAGGGAGCCTTCACGCAGGGCGACACGGGTCAAACCGCCGGGCACAACCCGGGTTTCGCGGCCAGACAATACAAACGGACGCAGGTCGATGTGGCGTGGTGCGATGCCGTTTTCGACAAAGGTCGGACAGGTCGACAGAGACAGCGTTGGTTGTGCGATGTACGCGTGAGGCTTGGCCTTGATCCGCTCGCGGAAGGATTCGATTTCCGCCGCCGTCGCCGCCGGCCCCACCAGCATTCCATAACCGCCGGAGCCCTGGGTTTCCTTGACTACCAGTTCTGGAAGATTGGCCAGCACGTGGGAAAGTTCAGAGGGATTACGACACTGGAACGTCGGCACGTTTTTCAGGATCGGTTCTTCATCGAGGTAGAAACGGATCATGTCCGTCACAAACGGATACACCGATTTATCGTCCGCGACCCCGGTGCCAATGGCATTCGCCAGCACCACATTGCCCGAGCGGTACGACGACAACAGCCCCGGCACGCCGAGCATCGAGTCCGGGTTGAATGCCAGCGGATCAAGGAAGGCGTCGTCGAGGCGACGGTAGATCACGTCCACCGCTTTTGGCCCGTCGGTGGTGCGCATGAACACCTTGTCATCCCGCACGAACAGGTCCGCGCCTTCTACCAGTTCAACGCCCATTTCCCGCGCCAGAAACGCATGCTCGAAAAACGCGCTGTTGAAGCGACCCGGCGTCAACACCACCACGCTCGGGTTGTCGATGGGGCTGGAGCTTTTCAGGGTGTCGAGCAACAGGTTGGGATAATGGTCGATCGGCGCGATGCGCTGGGCCGAGAACAACTCGGGGAACAGTCGCATCATCATCTTGCGGTCTTCGAGCATGTAGCTCACGCCGCTGGGTGTACGAAGGTTGTCTTCGAGCACGTAGTACGTGCCGTCGCCATCGCGCACCAGGTCGACGCCGGAGATGTGCGAATAGATATCCCGATGCAAATCCAGGCCCTGCATTGCCAACTGGTATTGCTCGTTGGCCAGCACTTGCTCGGCCGGGATGATGCCGGCCTTGATGATGCGCTGCTCGTGATAGAGGTCGGCAAGGAACATGTTCAGCGCCTTGACCCGCTGGATGCAGCCGCGTTCGACGATCCGCCATTCACTGGCGGGAATGCTGCGCGGAATGGTGTCGAAGGGAATCAGGCGCTCTGTCCCCTGCTCGTCCCCGTAGAGCGTGAAGGTAATCCCGGCGCGATGAAACAACAGATCGGCCTCGCGTCGCCGTTGTGCCAAAAGCTCGTCAGGCGTTTCGGCTAGCCAACGGGCAAACTCCCGATAATGCGGGCGGACCTGGCCGCCGGCATCGTACATCTCATCAAAATAGGTGCGGATCATGCCGTACTCCTTGTCACCCGGACATCTAGGCTTCGCAAGGCCCGTGCCATCGGCAGAAACGCTTTGATATCAATCAGTTGGATAATCACATCATTAACACCGCACCAATCCTGTGCGGTAAATGCCCCAACCTGATCGCCCCCGCTTCATTGCGAAGCAATGCTGTCGTCTATCACCAGCATAGTCAGAGTTGATTTCAGTGCTCGGCAGTTGGTGCGGATAATCGGCGCATTCGCTGGAATTGCTCACCGAACTTCCCTTTTAGCCGCCTTGCTCAGGCGGCTTTTTTTTGTTTCCGGATTTGTGCCCGGTGGCGTGGCAGCCTGTTTTGCAGAGATTGGGAGGACGCCATCGCCAGCAAGCCGGCTCCTACAAAGGTCGGCGTTGAATCCACAAACGAAAACGGCCAACCCGTAGGTCAGCCGTTAGTGGATATTGTCGCTGTTCATAGTGTTATGCGAGTAGCCCTCGTACCTCCTGCTTGACGCCCCATCCTTCGATGATGCCCCCCAAAGGCTCGACCACCGCCTCGAAATCCTGCTCAAAGTCGCCGATGCCGTCGTAAGTGGCGGACATCACTTTGCTCAGTTCCAGAGCCCAGGCACCGTCGTCGCGCACGCTGATCTGTGCATTCATGGATTCGCCGGAATAATGCCCTGCCGCCCTGCGTGCCCGCTCCTCGTCCGGGAAAATGGCGTAGAACTCGATGGGATGGAAACGTGAAAAGTCAAAACCGCCTTCTTTCATGCGGCGCAGCACCGAGCTGCTGATGTCTTCTTGATAGGCTGTGCTCATGAAACGTCCTCCTGAACCGATGGATAGACTTTCCGTACTCCCGACGCCCGCAACCGAATGGTGCGCGCTATGCGGCAAACCAATTGCCGATGGGAAACAAGCATGTAGCTGACAAGACCAGACCTTAGCGATCCATTCGCTGATCTCGCTTGCAGAGTAGCCCCAAGTCAGAGGCGCTGCCAAGGCCTGGATAGGATTGAGACAGGAGATATTCAGATTGGCGTGATGCCGAGGATTTGTATGCTGTTCTGGGCCTTGAGGCTTTTGACGCTTGCATCAGCAGTTCGCCCTTCCAGATCATTCAGATCCAGTTCGGCTGCGACAGGAAGGAGCCGGGCCTTGATGAGTTTGGCGGCATGCTCGTTGTCCGGGCACTCCTCGCACTCAAAGACTTCATCGACCGTTTCACCGTGATCATCCACGAAAGTGATTTTCCACTTTTGCATCACTGCCTCCTCGATCAAACCCGTAGATGGGCTTACATCCATCTGGACTTTTACCCTGACCGATCGTTCAAACGGATTACGGCACACCAACATGAAAACACACAGAACCTGTGGGAGCTGGCTTGCCAGCGATGCATACACCGCGGTTCGTCAAACACACCGCAGTGATCCAATCGCTGGCAAGCCAGCTCCCACAGGGGATGTGAATAAGGTTAGTCGTTGCTTGGCTTGTTCACGGCCTGCAACACGTACTGCGGCAAAGCGAAGGCGCCGATGTGGATTTCCGGGTTGTAGTAGCGGGTGATGATGCCGCTCCCGGCAAAGCGCTGCTGCAAGGTTTCGCGGGACAATTTGCGATAGGCAGTGTCGGTCGCGCCCCAGGCAAAGGTCATCGAGCCGCCGATGTAGGTCGGCACGGCGGCCTGGTAGAAGTGCCAATCCGGGAACAGGCTGCGCAGGCGGCCGGCAGTGGTTTTGACTTCTTCGATTTGCATGAACGGTGTGCCGTTCTGGGTCACCAGGATGCCGCCTTCATTAAGGCAACGACGGCAAGCCTGGTAGAAGTTTTCCGAGAACAGCACTTCGCCCGGGCCGATCGGGTCGGTGGAGTCGGAAATGATCACGTCGAACTTTTCAGTGGTGGTGGCGACGAAACGCATGCCGTCGTCGATCACCAGGTTCAGGCGCGGATCTTCGAACGCACCCTTGGAGTGGTTCGGCAGGAACTCCTTGCACATCTCGACCACGGTGCCGTCGATCTCGACCATGGTGATGTGCTCGACGCCACCGTGTTTGGCCACTTCACGCAGCATGCCGCCGTCGCCGCCACCGATGATCAGCACGCGTTTGGCGCTGCCGTGCGCCAGGATCGGCACGTGGGTGAGCATCTCGTGGTAGATGAATTCGTCGGCTTCGGTGGTCTGGATCACACCGTCCAGCGCCATGACCCGGCCCATGCGCGGGTTTTCGAAAATCACCAGGTGCTGGTGTTCGGTGCGCACTTCGTGCAGCAGTTTTTCCATGCGAAAACGCTGGCCGTAGCCTTCGTAGAGGGTTTCCAGGTAATCGCTGGTTGGAGTGTTGCTCATGGGAAGTGCTCCGAGAAATGCGGTGGCAACGGACGGTTACCCGCCCATGAAGGCCAATCGATCAGCTCGATTGCCCGGGAAAGGCGCGCATTCTACGTCGCGGAAGATGACAGGTCGAACCTTCTGGTGACCCCATACCTGTAGGAGCCGGCTTGCCTGCGATGCAGACGACGTGGTCTGTCAAATACACAGCGGCAGGCAAGCCGGCTCCTACAGGTTTGGTGTTGGCTCAGATCCGCACGTTGCCCCGTGGCCCGGCGATGGCCCAGATGATCAGGCCCAGGACCGGCAGCAGCAGGATCAGCAACACCCAGACAATTTTCATCCCGGTCGAGACGCCACTTTTCAGCACGTTGATGATTGCCCAGATATCCAGGGCCAGAATGATCAGGCCAACCAGGCCGTTGAACGTGGAACCCATGGTGTCGCTCCCTAAGAGTGGATTGCATTCTTAGGATAGCCGGCCTTGGCGAGGGTTCCGTTTTATTCCATCAAACGTGGATAGCGACTTTCAGGGCTTCCAGGGACGGCGCGGCAGTGATGCCGACTTCGGCGCACAACTCGAGCACACGCGGTACGTCGTTGCCGTAGACCAGCACCACTTGCAGTTCGTCGTCCAGCAGTTGGCTGAAGTTCATCAACGTGTAACCGCCATTTTCCTTGTTCATGCTGCCCATCTGTACCTGGATGCGATTGAGCGCGGTCAGCGCTTCGGTCTTGGCCAGTTGCTTGGGTTTGATGTTGAAATCCACGCCCGGGCCGAACGACGCGACGATCTGCGCAAACAGGTCCACGTAGGTGTCCGCCTGGAACAGCACGGTTTCCGGCAGGCTGCCAACGACGACCCACTCGCCCAGGGAAATCGGGAAGGTGTCGTCGTAGTTAACGTCCGGATTGGCTGTCAGAAAAGCTTTTGGATCAGCGAAGGCCTGGGCCGCTTCGTCGGCGACTTTGAGGATTTCGTCATCGCTCATGCACCCGGAGCTGATTTTGCTGATGAGTTCGACGAGTGCGGCTTTCATGAGGGCGGAATCCTGTAGCGAGGGAATTTTGAAGGCGCGAAGGATAGCGCATTACGCCCCGCAGTTCCTGCGCGTGAACGTCTCCGGGAATGTTGACCCATATCAAGGTCCGGCGCGTTGAGTAGCGGCACAATGCTGGCACCTTGCCAATGCTGTTTCCGCTATCAGAGAAGACCTCCATGGGTGCCTGGCTTAGCAACATCTCGCTGAAATATAAATTCTGGGCGGTCAACGCTGTCGCCTTCGTCACGACCCTGTTGCTGGTGCTGTACGCCGTGCAACTTGAACAACAGGCTCGCAGTCACGCGTCTCAAGCGTCCGCTCAGGCACAGGCACGACTGCTCGGCGCCTGGCCGTCCGGGCAAGCGCTGCCCAAGGCCGACAACCTGCTGACGTTCAGTCGCGGGCACGCGCCGCTGCTCAACGATCAACCCGTACTGGAACTGACGGACAGCAACGGCTGGGTCGAGATCAACTCGATGCCACTGTTCGGCGAGAACCCGTTGATGGGCGCCGAAGTGTTCTCCCGTGCCGACGGCCAGCACGTCGCCGTGATCGCCTATGGCCCGAGCCTGAGCCAGGTGTTCGGCGAGCGTTTTGCCAACTACGCGGCGGCGGTGTTCATCCTGATGCTGGCGATGCTCGGGGCGTCGCAATTATTGATCCGCTTTCTGCTCAGTCAGCTCAATACGTTGAAAGACGTCATGCTCCACGTCGAAAAAACCGGCGACCTCTCGGCCCGTGTGCCGTTGGCCTGCACAGACGAAGTCGGGCAGATGGCTGGCGCGTTCAACGCCATGCAGGCCGGTTACCAGCGGGTGGTCAACACCGTCGCCAGTACCGCCCGGCAACTGGATGTCGGCGCCGCGCGGCTGGCGTCGAGCATGAATGAAGTGCGCCACGGCATGCTCGGCCAGCAAAGTGAGACCGATCAGGCCGCCACGGCAATCAATGAAATGACCGCCACCGTCTACCACATCGCCCAGCACGCCGGCGCCACTCGCGACCTCTCGCAAACTGCCGATACTCTGGCCGGCAGCGGCCAGGAAGTGGTCAGCCGCGTGCAGAAATCGATTGCCGGGTTGTCCACCGGCGTTCAGCAGACGGCCGAGATGATTCAGCGTCTGGCCGAGGACAGTCAGAAAATCAACGGTGTGGTCAATGTCATTCACAGCATCGCCGAGCAAACCAACCTGCTGGCGCTGAACGCCGCGATTGAAGCAGCCCGTGCAGGGGAAATGGGTCGTGGCTTTGCGGTGGTCGCCGATGAAGTGCGCAACCTGGCCAAACGTGTGCAGACCTCGACCGACGAGATCACCCTGATGGTCTCGGCGTTGCAGGCCGGAACCCGCGACGCGGTGGACTTCATGCAGGAAAGCTCGTTCAAGGCCGACGACTGCGTGCAACAGGCTCAAGAGGCCGGCGCCGCATTGCTGGAAATCACCAGCGCCGTGGCGCAGATGCGCGAAAGCAATACGCAGATCGCGGTGGCGGCCGAGCAGCAGAGCCAAGTGGCGGAAGAGATGAATCGGGCGGTGGTGAGTATTCGCGATGTAACCGAGAACACCGTGCAGCAGACCGTGGATTCGGCGACGACCAGTAATGAGTTGGCGGCGCTGGCCGGGGAGTTGAGCAAGGCTATTGGGCAGTTGAAACTCTAAGGGCCCCATCGCGGGCAAGCCCGCTCCTACAGGTTCAGCATTGATCGCATATCTAGGGTCAACTCGGTCATTGTAGGCGCTGGCTTGCCAGCGATAGCGTCAGCCCGGTCAACATCAATATTGCCCATGACGCCTATCACGCCGATAGCCATCCTTGATTCGCCGCCCGCCCATGCCGCGCCTATTCTTCAACCATGTGTTCAACATGGATCGAGGATCAGCATCATGGGCAAACGTCACCCCAACCTTCCCGCCTGGCAATGGCGCGCGTACCCGGACAATCACCAGCACCCGGCCAATCTGGTGTTGCACCTGATTGCCGTGCCGCTGTTCATCGTGGCGTTTCTGCTGCTGGTTTGCGGGGTGTTCAGCCTGAGCCTTGCGAACTTCGCGATTGGCGTCATCGGCCTGCTCGCGGCTTTGGGCCTGCAACGCCACGGTCACAGCCTGGAGGTGCAAGCCTCCGAACCGTTCAGTGATCGCAAAGATGCGGTGTCGCGCCTACTCGTCGAGCAGTTTCTGACCTTCCCACGGTTTTTCCTCAGCGGCGGTTGGTGGCGCGCCTGGCGTGAGCGCCACCGTGGTCACTGATCAGGCAAAAATCGTCACCGTCTGCCGGCTCATGGCAATCAACTGGCCCTCTGCGTTCCACAGCTTCGCCGCCGCGTGACCGTAGCCGTCAGCGGCATGTTCGATTTCAACGAGGTATTTGCACCAGTCCAGCGTGCTCAGCGCCAGCAACGGCTGGACGAATTCGATGGTCCAGGTCAGCGTGCTGCCCATCGCGACTTTCGTCAGGTGCGGCAACAGCGCCGGTGGCCAGGCGTCCACCAGCGCCAGGATATGCGCCTCACTGAGCGCCTCTTCCTTCACGTCCCCACGCAAGCGCACCCAGCCGCCCATCTCACGGGATTTATTGCCGGTGAACGGCAGACCGCCAACGCTCCAGCGCATCGCCAGATGGCGCATGAATTCCGGGGTCACACCTTTGATGTACGGCAGTTCCTGGCAATCGTCCCAGTGTTTCATTTCCGGGGCCGCCGTCGCCGATACCGCTACTTCGGATGGTCGCGAGGCGCCGAAGCTGCCCTGGATGAGTGTCACCACCTGACCCTTCTGCATCGCCCGGCCCAGTACCTGACTGACAGCCTTGCCTTCGCGCAGGACGTCGACTTCAAAACTGACCGGCACCTCAGGCTCGACCGGCCCGACAAAGGTGATCGCCAGCGAACGTACCGGACGATCCGCCGGCACCCTGGCGCGCATGGCTTCGTATTGCAAGGCAGCCACCAGACCACCAAAACTGGCCCGCCCCTGTGCCCATTCGGCCGGAATAGACAGCTCCAGCGGCTGGCTGCGGACGGCGTCGAGCAGATCGGAAAAGCGCATGAAAACCTCAAGGGCAGAAAAGGATGGAGGAATGTTAACCAGCCACGGGGGATGACACAGCGCTTATTCTGGCCAAAGAGACTGACAGATAGGCCGCAATCGGATCGAACACAACTTTCATGTTCAACACACTCCGTGTGGGGCTTGCCCGCGATGAGGCCAGAACAGTCAACATTGATGTCGACTGTCAGACCGCTATCGCGGTCAAGCCCGCTCCCACAGGGTTTTGTGTTGTCCGCCCTATTGGCGATGAGACCCACATTGGATCGGCGGAGGTTTCAGGATTTGAAACAGGCGGCGCTGAGTTTGTCGAGGACACGGTCCGCACGGCTCTCGGCCTTGGCCATCATGGTTTTCCACACGGCCACGCAAGGCTGTAAATCGGCTTCCTGTTCGGCTCGCGCCAGCCATTGCCAGCAGTCGTGCCAATCGCCCAAAGCGGCCTGGGCCGATTTCAGTCGGGGTAGCGACGGTTTCGGCAAGCGATCCAGCTCGGGATACGCTTCGATGCCGTAGCGCACACGTTTGATCAATAGGCGCAGACGATGACGATCATGGGCGGGATCATGCAGGGCCTGGTCGAGTTTCTTCCATTGTTTGGCCAGGCGTTTCTCTATGCGTTGACCCAAGCCCTTGAGCAACCCCTGACGCTGTGAGCCGCGCAAGAAACGCGGAAAGGCATCAAGGATCATCAGCAACTGCGCCAGCTCAGGGCTGGCCGCAACGGCCGGATACGCCTTCGCCATCTGCGCCATGCGTCGCTGCGCTGCTTCGGGTTGATCGTGCTCAAGCAAGTACGCCGCCAGCACTTCACGATCGCGCAAAGGCGTGGTCAGGTCACCGACCCGAGACGCCGCCACTTCCAGCTGCTCGACCCCGGGCAAGCCGCGCAATGGACGCAGCAGACTGCGCAAACGGCGAACCGTGGTGCGCAGTTCGTGCAACGCTTCCGGGTCTGTTCGAGCACTCAAACGGGCCTGACAGGCCAGCAAACGGACTTCCAGACCCAAAACATGAGCCACCAACCGATTAATCATGCGATTGACTCCAATTAGAAGCCGGCTTGCTAGCGATGGTGGCCGTGATGGCGCCATCGCCAGCAATCCGGCTCCTACAGATTAGCGGCTTGCTTAACGGCCGGCACGTGACTCACGAATATAGAAGCGTGCCTTCTCGGCTTTCTTGGTGCAGCCTTCGAACGCTTCAAATTGCTGCTGGGTCTTGGCGCCGGTCAGCAACGACAGGGCCTTGGAGTAGCTGACGGTGCCGGCGAAACCTTCGGCCTTGGCCAGGTCCAGCTCGTGCCACGCGGCATCGATCCCGCTGCCGCAGCTGTCACGGTAAGCGGTTTTGCCGGCACAACCGGCGAGTGCCAGCGCAATCAAGGGCACACAGATCCAGGCTTTCATCTCTTACACCTCAACAATAGGTAAACAGTCGTGCAGGTAAGACGGTCTGGCGCGTGAAAAGTGCCTTGCTCCCGCCACGCAAACTATAGCGTTGGCGAGAATAACCATCTGCCGCCATGGAGTGTCGAAAAAACGACGCCTTCACCCTGCCGTGCGACCTTAGCGATTGAAGCACAGCCCTCGATGGGTGCATTGTTGAACCTTGTTCAGACGAGGTCGATTCATGAAAAAGCGTGTCGCACTGGTGTTGGGCTCAGGTGGGGCCCGGGGCTATGCCCATATCGGTGTCATTGAAGAGATCGAGCGGCGTGGCTACGACATCGCCTGCATTGCCGGCTGCTCGATGGGCGCCGTGGTCGGCGGGATTTATGCCGCCGGCAAGCTGGACGAATACCGGAACTGGATCGAAAGCCTGGATTACCTCGACGTGTTGCGCCTGGTGGACGTCAGTTTTCGGCTGGGGGCGATTCGCGGCGAGAAGGTCTTCGGGCAGATCCGCAAGATCGTCGGCGAAATCAATATCGAAGACTTGCGCATCCCCTACACGGCGGTCGCCACCGACCTGACCAACCAACAGGAAATCTGGTTCCAGGAAGGTTGCCTGCACCAGGCGATGCGCGCCTCGGCGGCGATTCCCAGCCTGTTCACCCCGGTGATGCAGGGCAATCGCATGCTGGTGGATGGCGGTATCCTCAACCCGTTGCCGATCGTGCCGGTGGTGTCGAGCCATTGCGACTTGATCATCGCGGTCAACCTCAACTCCACCAACCAGCGTCACTATCAACTGCCGGTGATCCAGCGCCCCGCTGCGTTCAGGACCCGGTTCGACAGCCTGATCAACTCGGTGGGCTCGAAGTTGCCGTTCCGCCGCAAGCAAGCGGAAAAGTTGTTGCTGCTGGAAAAGGAAGCGTTGATCGCAGAAGCGGCCGAGATCAATCCCTGGATCGAATCCGCCGAACCCGAAGCCCAGCAACCGGCGGCCGCCCCTGAACGTGACGGCGCGCCGAAGTCGGCCACCGGTTCGTTCATCATCGACAACGTGGGTCCGGCGTCCTTGCTGGATTTGATCAACCAGAGTTTCGAGGTGATGCAGACGTCGTTGGCGCAGTACAAGATCGCCGGGTATCCGCCGGATATCCTGATCAACGTGCCGAAACGGGTGTGCCGGTTTTTCGAGTTTTACAAGGCACCGGAGTTGATCGCGCTGGGGCGCGAGATTGCGCGGGATACGCTGGACCGCTATGAAAGCGAACGGGATCAAGAATCCTGACCTTCTCGGGTGGATGTTAGAACCTCATCGCGGGCAAGCCCGGCTCCCACAGGATTTGAGTCGTTCACAAGTACTGTGATCACCTCAACACCTGTGGGAGCTGGCTTGCCAGCGATGGGGCTGGATCAGGCAACACAAATACTAAAGCCCACCCTCACTCAACAACCGATACCCAACCCCCGCCTCGGTCACGATAAACCTCGGCTGCATCGGATCATCCGCCAGCTTCTGCCGCAAATGCCCAACCACAATCCGCAAATAATGACTGTCTTCGGTGTGGGTCGGCCCCCAGATGTCCTTGAGCAATTGCTGTTGGGTGATGACCCGCCCCGGATGCCGCGCCAATTGCGCCAGCACCGCGTATTCCTTGCGGGTCAACGCCACTTCGACGCCTTCGAGCAGCACTCGGCGATAGGCCAGGTCCACGGTCAACGGGCCGAACGTCAGCGCCGCTTGTTGAGCCTCGCCCACCGGCGCCTGACGCAACAGGGCACGCACCCGCGCCAGGAATTCCTGGATGCCGAACGGCTTGGTCACGTAGTCATTGGCGCCGCCATCCAGCGCTTCGACTTTCTGCCCTTCACCGGCGCGCACCGACAGCACCAGCACCGGCACCGTCGACCATTCGCGAAATTCGCGCAGCACTTGCTGGCCGTCCATGTCCGGCAGGCCGAGGTCGAGCACCAGCAAATCGGGTTTATTCAGTGCGGCTTGCGCCAGGCCTTCGGTGCCGGTGCCGGCCTCCAGCACTTTGTAGCCTTGGGAGGCGAGGCTGATGCGCAGGAATTTGCGGATCTGCGGTTCGTCGTCGATGACCAAAATGGTCGCGGTCTGGCTCATGATTTCCGTTCGCGGCATGGAGATGTCCAAAGGGTATCAGGCTTCACTTTCAGTGCTCACTGTCCGCTGTCGATTTCAAAGGAAGGTTGTTCCTGCAACGGCAAGTGAAGCGTGATGCACGTGCCGTGTCCGTCTATGCCTTCGCCGACGCTGATCCGCCCGCCGTGCGCACCGACCATGCCTTGGCAGATCGCCAGTCCAAGCCCCGTGCCCTGCCCACCTCGATCGCCGCGTGCGGCGGTGTAGAACATGTCGAAAATCTTCGCCCGCTCCTCCTCCGGAATCCCCGGACCTTCATCGCTGACCGAGAAGAACAACTCGTTTTCCTCGACTCCGGCGCGCAATTGCAAACGCCCATGCACCGGTGAAAACCGGGCGGCGTTTTCCAGCACGTTGACCAGCGCCTGTTCGATCAGCGCGGCGTGAACGTAGAGCAGTGGCAACTCCGCAGGCACATCGGTGCTGACCTGCAACGGCGCCAGTACCGCGCGCAAGCGATTGAGCGAGCTGCCAACGATGTCGGCCGGTGACACCCAGTCCCGCGCGAGCTTCAGCGCGCCGTGACCGAGACGGGTCATGTCCAGCAGGTTCTGAATATAGCGATCGAGGCGTTCGGCTTCATCGCGGGTGCCTTCGAGCAGTTCGCGGCGATCCTCCAGCGGGATGGCTTCGCCGAGCGCCAACAGGCTGTCGATGCTGCCGCGCATGGACGTCAGCGGCGTACGTAAATCGTGGGACACCGAAGCCAATAAAGCACTGCGCAGTTGCTCGGTTTCGCCGTGCAGCCGCGCCGCTTCCAGGTCTTCGGCCAACTGCGCGCGCGCCAGCGCCTGGGCCAGCGGCTGACTCAGCGCGGTCAGTAACCGTCGACGCTGACCGCTCAAGGTCTGCCCCTCTTTGGCACAGACGCCGAGCAGCGCCAGCGGCCCGTCTTCCACCGACAGCGGCCACCACCACCAGCGCCCGAACGGCAACGTGCCGGTGCCCGCGCCCGCGGGTTGATCGTGTTGCCAGGCCCAATCGGCGGCGGCGCGCTCGGCCTCGGTGAACTCCAGCGGGCCACCGGTCTCGACTTTCCAGCCCGCCTGACCGTCGCGATTGAGCAGGCACAACTGCAAGTCTTTCCAGCCGTTGAGGTGCTGCGCGGCGGCGCTGACCACCGCCTGACGGTCCGTGGCGGCAGTGAGTTTGCGTGACAGGTCGAGCAGTTCGGTGGTCTCTTCCTGCGTATCGCGCAACGCCTGCAATTGCCGGCGCTGACGCGCGGCGAGGTTGCCGGTGAGCGCCGCCATCAGCAGGAAGAACAGCAGCGTCAGTACGTCTTCTTCGCGCTGAATGCTGAAGGAAAAATTCGGCGGAATGAACAGGAAGTCATAGGTCAGAAACGACAGCGCCGCACAGGCCAACGCCGGGCCGAGGCTGCTGCGTACCGCCACCAGCAACACGGCGGCGAGGAACACAAGCGAGATGTTCGGCAGCGGCAAAACACTCGCCACCGCCCAGGCCAAGGCACTGGCCAAAAACGTCGCCACAACGGCGAGTGCGTAGTCGAACCACACCAGCGACTGCGCCGAACGCTGGCGTGGCTGATGCGGTTCGTGATCGCTGTCGAGGACGTTGATTTCCAGTCCCCGCGCATCGCGCAGCAAGCGTGACGCCAGCCCTCCGCCGAACAGGCGCCGACGCAAACGCTGCCGGGATTGCCCGACCAACACCAGACTGGCGCGGCGTTCGGCAGCGTGCTGAATCAGGGTTTTCGCGACTTCGCCGGCCCGCAGCAACACCACTTCGCCACCGAGACGTTCGGCCAGTTGCTGGGCACTTTGCAGACGCAGGCGCGATTGCTCGTCGCGCACACTGCCGTTGTCCACGTGCACCAGGCTCCACGGCAAATGCCGACGCTGGGCGACACGACTGGCGTGACGCACCAGACGTTCAGCCTGGGCATCACCATCGACTCCGACCAGCAGCCGACCGCGCACTGCGGGGGCCGCCTGGCCGAGCTGGCGATAGCCTTGTGCCAAATCGTTATCGACCTGGGCCGCAGCGGTTTGCATCGCCAGTTCGCGCAGGGCGGTGAGGTTGGTCTGGGTAAAGAACGCATCGATGGCCGCCCGCGCCTGCTCCGGCACGTAGACCTTGCCGTCGCGCAGACGCTCGAGCAGCTCGCGTGGCGGCAAGTCGATCAGCAGCAGTTCATAGGCTTCTTGCAGCACCCAGTCCGGCAAGGTTTCGCGGACCTGCACGCCGGTGATGCCGCGCACCTGGTCGTTAAGGCTTTCCAGGTGCTGGACGTTGACCGTGGTGAAGACGTCGATACCGGCGGCGAGCAGTTCCTGAATGTCTTGCCAGCGTTTGGTGTGACGGCTGCCGGGGGCGTTGCTGTGGGCCAGTTCGTCGACCAGCACCAGTTTCGGTTTGGCCGCGAGCAGGCCGTCGAGGTCCATTTCTTCGAGCATCACGCCACGGTATTCCGAGCGCACCAGCGGTTGCTGCGGCAAGCCGCCGAGCAGCGCTTCGGTTTCGGCACGGCCGTGGGTTTCGACCACGCCGGCAATGACTTTTACCCCTTGGCGCAATTGGGTGTGCGCGGCTTGCAGCATGGCGTAGGTCTTGCCGACGCCGGGCGCGGCGCCGAGGAAAACCTTGAGCCGGCCACGGCCGTCGCGGGGCAGGTCTGCTAACAGCGCGTCGGCGCGGCCGGAGTCACTCATGCAGGGGATCTCTTCTTTCAGATGTTGATGGAGTGATTGTTCGGCCGTCATCGCGAGCAAGCTTGCTCCTACAGGAGTACGCATTCCAATGTGGGAGCGGGTTTGCCCGCGAAATATGCCACCACCGATCTAGAGTTTTTCCAGCGCCATATTCAGCGCCAACACATTCACCACCGGCGGTCCTACCAACGGCTGCTCGATGTGCGCGGCCAGCAGATTCTGAAGCGTAGACACCGGCAGATTCCGCGTCGCCGCGACACGCGCCAGTTGATAGGCAATTGCGGCCGGAGGCAAGTGCGGATCAAGCCCGCTGCCCGAAGTGGTCAGCAGCGCCAACGGCACCGGACCCTGGCCTGGCACCAGCAATTTATTGGCATCGTCGATCACCCGAGTGGCCAGTGCCGGGTTGCTTGGCGAGAGGTTGCTGGCGCCGCTCGACACCGTGGCGAAAGCGCCGGCGGATGGCCGCGGATGGAACCACGCGTCACCGGTGAAATCCTGGGCAATCAGCGAGGAGCCGCGGACTTTGCCGTCGGCGTCGCGCACGAGGCTGCCATTGGCCTGATCCGGGAACGCAACCTGCGCGACACCGGTGACCACCAACGGGTAAGCGACGCCGGTGATCAGGGTCATCAGGACCAGCAGGCTCAGGGCCGGACGTATCATTGTGGACATTTCATAATCCTCGAATTCGGTGAAAAACTGCGATGGGTCAGGTGGACCGTGGTGTGTTCCTCGCGAGCAAGCTTGCTCCTACGGGGCGATGTCGTTCGCGACACTGTAGGAGCCGGCTTGCCGGCGATCGAGCGCGCGGCGCTCGCCAGGGTCAAACCAGATGCAACGCCGTCAACAGCATGTCGATCGCCTTGATGCCCACGAACGGCACCAGAATCCCGCCCAGCCCATAGATCAACAGGTTGCGGCGCAGCAACGCCGCTGCACTGGCCGCTTGCACGCGCACGCCGCGCAGCGCCAATGGAATCAGCACCACAATGATCAAGGCATTGAACACGATCGCCGACAGAATCGCGCTCTGCGGACTGCTCAGATGCATGACGTTGAGCACACCTAGTTGCGGGTAGATCGAGGCGAACAGCGCCGGCAGAATCGCGAAGTATTTGGCCACGTCGTTGGCGATGGAAAAGGTCGTCAGCGCACCACGGGTCACCAGCAATTCCTTGCCGATCTGCACCACGTCCAGCAGTTTGGTCGGGTCGCTGTCGAGGTCGACCATGTTCGCCGCTTCGCGCGCCGCTTGCGTGCCATCGTTCATCGCCATACCGACGTCTGCCTGGGCCAGGGCCGGGGCGTCGTTGGCACCGTCGCCGCACATGGCGACCAAACGACCGTCATTCTGCTCATGACGAATACGCGCCAGTTTTTTCTCCGGCGTGGCTTCGGCGAGCACGTCGTCGACGCCCGCTTCGGCCGCAATCGCCGCCGCGGTCAGCGGGTTGTCGCCGGTCACCATGACCGTACGAATCCCCAGTTTGCGCAGCTCGGCAAAACGTTCGCGGATGCCGGGCTTGACCACGTCCTTGAGGTGGATCGCACCGAGCAATTTGCCGTCAGCGCAGACCAGCAATGGCGTGCCGCCGCTCTGGGCAATCTTGTCGATTTCACGGGACAAAGCAGGTGCGAGATCAGCGCGTTTCAGGCCGACGAACGCCAGCAGCGAATCCACCGCGCCCTTGCGATACACGCGCCCCTGATAGTCAACGCCGGACAGACGGGTTTCAGCGCTGAACGGTACGGCGGTCAACAGTTCGGTGCTCGGCTCAGGCTGCGGATGCAAGCCACGCAGGTACTCGACGATGGATTTACCTTCCGCCGTGTCATCGGCCAGCGAAGCGAACAGCGCGCCCTCGGCCAGTTCCCGGGCGTTCACACCTGGCGCGGCATACACCGCGGTGCAACGACGGTTACCGAAGGTGATGGTGCCGGTCTTGTCCAGCAGCAGGACGTGTACGTCCCCGGCCGCTTCCACGGCGCGGCCGGATTTGGCGATCACGTTCAGGCGCACCAGACGGTCCATCCCGGCGATACCGATGGCCGACAGCAAACCGCCGATGGTGGTCGGAATCAGCGTGACCAATAACGCCACCAGGAACACCAGCGGCAGGCTGCCGTTGGCGAAGTGGGCGAACGGTTGCAGGGTGACGACCACCAGCAGGAAGATCAGCGTGAGGCCGATCAGCAGGATGTCGAGCGCCACTTCGTTCGGAGTTTTCTGGCGTTTGGCGCCTTCGACCAGCGCGATCATGCGGTCCAGGGTCGACTCGCCAGGGTTGGCGGTGATGCGCACCAGCAGCCAATCGGACACCAGTCGGGTATTGCCGGTGACGGCCGAGCGGTCGCCACCGGATTCACGGATCACCGGTGCGGATTCACCGGTGATTGCCGCTTCGTTGACCGCCGCGATGCCTTCGATGACCTCGCCGTCACCGGGGATCATTTCCCCGGCTTCGACGCGCACCACATCGCCCTTGCGCAGGCTGGTCGCCGGCACCACTTGAAAGGCACCATTGCCGGTTTTACGGCGTGCGCTCAAGCCTTCGCTGCCGGCCTTGAGGCTGTCGGCGCGGGCCTTGCCGCGGCCTTCGGCCAAGGCTTCGGCGAAGTTGGCGAACAGCACGGTGAACCACAGCCACAGCGCGATTTGTGCAGCGACGAAGGTCGGCACGGCGCTGTCGGGAATGAAGCACAACACGGTGGTCAGCACAGCGGTCAGTTCGACCACCAGCATCACCGGCGCACGCTGCAATTGCCGTGGGTCGAGCTTGACGAAGGCTTGCACCAGCGCCGGGCGCCACAGGGCCGAGATCGCGGTTTTCGGTTGCTCCGGCGCTTTCGCTGCGACCGGTTTAGTTGCGGGCATATTCATCATTGATTCCTCAGAAGCCCATGCTCAAGTGTTCAGCGATTGGGCCCAGCGCCAGGGTCGGCAGAAAGGTCAGGCCACCCACCAGCAGAATGGTCACGGTCAGCAATGTCACGAACAGCGGGCCATGCGTCGGGAAGCTGTTCTGGCCAATCGGTGCGGTTTTCTTCATCGCCAGGCTGCCGGCCAGGGCCAGTACCGGGAGGATGTAACCGAAGCGACCGATCAACATGCCCAGACCGAGCATCAGGTTGTGGAACGCGGTGTTGGCACCGAAGCCGCCGAACGCTGAACCGTTGTTGGCACTGGCCGAGGTGTAGGCGTACAGCAACTGGCTGAAACCGTGCGCACCGGGGTTGCTCACTGCTGCGACCGGGCCGGGCAGGCTCGCGGCAATCGCGCCGAGCACCAGCACGCCGACCGGCATCACCAGCAAAGTCACCACCAGCAATTGCACTTCCTTGGCCTGCAGTTTCTTGCCGAGGTATTCCGGTGTACGGCCGATCATCAGGCCGGCGAGGAACACTGCGATCAATACGTTGAGCAACATGCCGTAGAGCCCGGCGCCGACGCCGCCGAAGATCACTTCGCCGACCATCATGTTGACCAGCGCGACCATGCCGCTCAGCGGGTTGAGGCTGTCGTGCATGCCGTTGACCGAACCGTTGGACGCTGCGGTAGTGGTCACCGACCACAGCACGGTGGCGGTGGTGCCAAAGCGCGCTTCCTTGCCTTCCAGCGGCGCGGTCTGTTCGACGGCAACGTTGTTCAGGCTCGGGTTCGGCTGGTATTCAGCCCACAGCGAGGTCGCGCCGCCGATCAGGAACAGCGCCAGCATGCAGGCGATGATCGCGCGACTCTGACGCAGGTCTTTGACGTAATGGCCGAAGGTAAACACCAGGGCGACCGGGATCAGAATGATCGACGCCATCTCGAACAGGTTGCTCCACGCCGTCGGGTTCTCGAACGGATGCGCCGAGTTGACGCCGAAGAAGCCACCGCCGTTGGTGCCCAGTTGCTTGATCGCAATCTGGCTGGCGGCCGGGCCGAGCGGGATCACCTGATCGACGCCTTGCATCGTCACCGCATTCACGTACTGCGCGAAAGTTTGTGGCACGCCCTGCCAGACCAGATACAGCGCCAGCAGCAGACACAGCGGCAGCAAGCCGTAGAGGGTAGCGCGGGTCATGTCGACCCAGAAGTTGCCGAGGGTTTTGGTCGATTTGCGACCGATACCGCGACACAGCGCAACCAGCACAGCGAGGCCGGTGGCGGCGCTGACGAAGTTCTGCACGGTGAGGCCGACCATCTGGCTCAGGTAGCTCAGCGAGGCTTCGCCGCTGTAGGCCTGCCAGTTGGTGTTGGTCATGAAACTGACGGCGGTGTTGAACGCCAGCGTCCACTCCTGGCCCGGCAGATTCTGCGGGTTGAGCGGCAAGTGATCCTGGAACAACAGGATCGCGAACAACAGCAAGAAGCCCGCAAGGTTGAAGGCCAGCAAGGCCAGGGTGTATTTCTGCCAGCTCTGTTCGGCCTGCGGATCAACGCCGGCCACCCGATAGCAACCACGCTCCACCGGTCCCAGGATCGGTGTCAGCCAAGTGCGCTGCCCCTCCATGACCTTGTAGTAGAACCGCCCGAGAAACGGTGCCGGGACCAATACCACCGCGAAAAACGCGAGGATCAGCCAATAGTCATAACTGTGCATAGCCGCTCCTAGTTCCGGTCCGCGCGCAACAGCGCAACCAACAGATAAATGAACAGCCCCACTGCCAATAGCAGTGACACCCCGTCCAGAACGCTCATGGAAGTTCTCCGTGTTACGGCGTATTGCCGCGTGTGGAGCCATTGTCGGAAGGAAGGCTGTAAAGGAGCGAGGTCGAGGGGTGTGGCGGGGCATAAAGAAAGCGTAAAGAGTGGGTTTATGGCTTTGTTACAGCGTTGCCTGGACTGGCCTGATCGCGGGCAAGCCCGCGATGACGGCAGAACAGAAGACAACGCCCTCAACTGGCGCACAAAAATGCATGCATCCAGCAGCGAACATCCCCGATACGACACCTTTTTACGCTTTACGACTGCCATCACCACACTGGCACGCCCGCTGCACACGCCCTCCCCGAGCTTTTCAAACCGTTCAGGGAGCAAATGCATGAACACACAACTCAAACCCACGCTGGGCACGCTGCACCTGTGGGGCATTGCGGTCGGGCTGGTGATTTCCGGTGAGTATTTCGGCTGGAGTTACGGCTGGGGCGTGGCGGGCACACTCGGGTTTCTGGTGACGTCTTTTATGGTCGCCACGATGTACACCTGTTTCATCTTCAGTTTCACCGAGCTGACCACCGCGATTCCGCATGCCGGCGGTCCCTTTGCCTACAGCCGTCGCGCCTTCGGCGAGAAAGGCGGATTGATCGCCGGGCTGGCGACGCTGATCGAATTCGTCTTCGCCCCGCCGGCCATCGCACTGGCGATCGGCGCCTACCTCAACGTGCAATTCCCCGCCCTGGACCCGAAACACGCAGCGGTCGGCGCCTACATTGTGTTCATGGGCCTGAACATCCTCGGGGTGAAACTGGCGGCCACCTTCGAGCTGGTGGTCTGTGTACTCGCGGTGGCTGAATTGCTGGTGTTCATGGGCGTGGTGGCGCCGGCGTTCAGCTTCAGCAACTTCGCGCTGAATGGCTGGGCCGGTTCCGATGTGTTTGGCGCACCGGCGATTGCCGGAATGTTCGCGGCGATTCCGTTTGCCATCTGGTTTTTCCTCGCCATCGAAGGCGCGGCCATGGCCGCCGAAGAAGCCAAGGACCCGAAACGCACGATTCCCAAGGCGTACATCAGCGGCATTTTGACCCTGGTGTTGTTGGCCATGGGCGTGATGTTCTTTGCCGGCGGCGTCGGCGACTGGCGCACCCTGTCGAACATCAACGACCCGCTGCCGCAAGCGATGAAAACCGTGGTCGGCGAAAGCTCCGGCTGGTTGCACATGCTGGTGTGGATCGGCCTGTTCGGCCTGGTGGCGAGTTTCCACGGGATCATTCTCGGTTACTCGCGGCAGTTTTTCGCCCTCGCCCGCGCCGGTTACCTGCCGGCGCCGCTGGCCAAACTCTCGCGTTTCCAGACGCCGCATCGGGCAATCATCGCCGGTGGTGTGATCGGGATCGCGGCGATCTACAGCGACGGCTTGATCAACCTCGGCGGCATGACACTGACCGCCGCGATGATCACCATGGCAGTGTTCGGCGCGATCGTGATGTACATCATGAGCATGCTCAGCCTGTTCAAACTGCGTAAGACCGAGCCGAACCTGGAGCGCACATTCCGCGCGCCGTGCTATCCGCTGGTGCCGGCCATTGCACTGGTGCTGGCGGTGGTCTGCCTGGTGGCGATGGCGTGGTTCAACACGCTGATCGGGTTGATCTTCCTCGGTTTCATGGCAGTCGGCTTCGTCTACTTCATGCTGACCGCGCAGTTGCGCGCGGATGCACCGGCAGATGCAATGTTGACCGGGTTGTAAACAGTCGCGGCGCTGGGGGCATATCAGGCATAGAATTGAACCACTGCGAAACTGAATCGCTCAAAGTGGTATGCACGATCGATTGGCGAGACCCGCCAATCGGCCTGCCCTCAAGGAGAGCCCTATGCCCTGGTATGCCTGGCTGATTCTGGTCGTTGCGATCGGCTCGATCGTTGGCGGTTTGATGATGTTGCGTGACACCGCCAATAAGGTCGAAATGACCGATGAGCAACGTAAACGCGTCGCTGAACGCAACGCGCAAGCGGACGCCAAGGATGCGCAGGACCGCTGAAACAAAAACCCTGTCATTCTCATCGAATGACAGGGTTTTGCGTTTCTACTTTTCCCATTCGGCCTTGGCAATGTGCAAGCCATGCAGCCCTTTGTACGCCGCTCGCTCGGGCTGACTCCAGCCTTCAAGCAATGAATCCTCCAGTTTGTAAATCTCCACCCCGAGCGGGCGACAAACGCTCAGCGGGTCCTGCGCGTCTGGTCGCCACATGGCCAGCGACAGATCGCCACCCGGACAGGTCGACAGCGCGCACAACAAATCGATCTCGGCAAAGAACTCCAGGTAATCGCCCTTCTGCGCCGGGCAGGCTTTCATAAAGTACATGTCGTCGTGGTTAAGCCCGGTGCACTGGAAAATGTTCAGCACGTCATGCACGTCGAACTCGGTCAGGCCGTGGGGCAATACCGCGCGAGTCAGGTTGGAATGGCAGTGATGGTGGAAATCTTCGCCGGTGAGCATTTTGTTCACGTAGGGATCGCAGCGGGTGCCGAGCAAGTCGTGCAGGCGCCCGCCATGTTCGTCGATGCCGTAGCCGGCCAGGCTGTCATCGGTGATGGTCACCAGCGGCCGCAAGAATGGCAGGTTCGACCAGAGCCGGTCATGAGTGCTGACATGCGCCCCCTGCAACTGCCGCGTGCGCGATGCCCACAAGCGTTCACGCGGATCGTTGGCATTCCAGACGTTGAAATCCCCGACTTGCGGGCCGACCGGCGTGGTCACGCGAAACACGTGCCCGGCCGGGACATTCCAGGCGCGGCCGGTGCGGATCGGCACTTCGAACTGCTCGATCAGCGTGCGCCCCTGCTTCGTATCCCGGATCTTTTCGTAGAAGGCTTTGTCCACCTGCAAGGCCGAACCTTTGCTGACTTGGTAGGCCGCCGGATAGTCTTTGTACATGGCACGAGTCCTCGATCAGTGATGGGAAGAAGGGGCAAGCATTTGCAACAGCAGGTGTTCGGAATCGTCGAGATAAAGGCTCATGGCGTCCTCGGCGGCGCGCTTGTCACCCTCGACCAGCCGCTCGTGGATCTGCCGATCGCGCGCCAGCCAGGGCGCCTGAAACCGTGACTCATCGGGCGCGGCGCAAAACACCAGGCGCAGTTGCGCGACGACATTGGTGAAGAATTCATCAAACAACGGGCTGCGCAACAACCCGACGATGTGTTGATGAAACGCCAGACTGTGCGTGCCGACGGCGCGCCAGTCCTCGCGCTCCCTGGCCAGTTCGGTGGCTTCCAGGGCTTCGAGCATCCGATCGGATTGATAGTCGCGCAGCGGCTGACTGGCGCGGATGGCCTGCAACTCCAGCGTGCGGCGGACGTTAAACAGATCCCGCACATCGTCAACGCCGAGGCGACGCACCATCACGCCTTTGTTGCGCACATACCGGGTCAGACCTTCTTGCCCCAGACGATGCAAGGCTTCGCGAATGGTGTTGCGGGAGGCGTTGTAGGCAGACACCAGATCGTTTTCCACCAGCGCCATGCCGGGCAGCAAACGGCCGCCGATGATGTCGGCGCGTAACTCCAGAGTGATGTGGTCGGCCAGGGACAGTCCGCTGTTCATACTTATCGCCTCATGATTGTTCAACAATCGTCAGCTAACGAGTAATCACTATTTGTGCCAGTTCATGCAGAAAGCTATGACGCAGTTGGACGCATCTGCATGCTTTTTAGAAATAAAAGTACAGTCACCATCCCATTTCCATTGGTTAAGATGGCGCATTGTTGCGGAGACTCCACATGCGTTACTCGCAGGACCATAAAGCTCAGACCCACCGACGCATTATCAAGGAAGCCTCAGCGCGATTTCGCCGCGACGGTATTGGCGCGACCGGCTTGCAGCCGCTGATGAAAGCATTGGGTTTGACTCACGGCGGCTTCTACTCGCATTTCGAGTCCAAGGATGAACTGGTAGAAAAAGCCCTGCAGGCCGCAGGCGCCGAGGTGGAGGTCGTCTGCGCCAAACTGTTCGCTCAGGAACGCCCACTGGAGGCGTTCATTGACAGGTACTTGTCCGAATGGCACCAGACTTCGCCCCATGAAGGGTGCCCGTTGCCGACCATGTCATCGGAACTCGGCCTGCGCGGTCAGCCAAGCCCGACTTCCGATGTGGTGCTCAATGCACGACTCGAACAAATACAAGGCACCCTTGAAGGCGAGGATGCCGCCGACCAGAGCATCTTCATCATGTCCGCACTGGTCGGGGCGCTACTGCTGTCGCGCAGCGTCGAGAGCGCCGAACTGGCCCAGCGGATTCTCGACGTCACACGCGAACTTCTCAAAAAAACCCGGGATTAACCCTGCCAGCGCTTGAAGAGCACGCTGGCATTGACCCCGCCAAACCCGAAGCCATTGGACAGCGCGTACTCGATAGCCATCGGCCGCGCCTGACCATGGACGATGTCCACACCCTGCGCTGCCGGATCCGGGTTTTCCAGGTTGAGGGTGGCCGGCACGATCTGGTCACGGATCGCCAGGAGTGTGAAGATCGCTTCGATCCCGCCCGCCGCGCCGAGCAAATGCCCAGTGGCCGATTTGGTTGACGTGACCGCGATCTTGTTCTCGGTGCCGAATAACGACTTGATGGCCGCCAACTCGCCCAGATCGCCAACCGGCGTCGAGGTTGCATGAGCATTGAGGTGCTGCACCTGCGCGGCAGCAATGCCCGCCTGAGCCAATGCCAACGACATCGCCCGTCGCGCACCACTGCCATCTTCGGGGCCAGCGGTCAGGTGATAGGCATCGGCGCTGGTGCCATAACCCACCAGTTCCGCCAGCGGTTGCGCACCACGGGCCAGTGCATGCTCCAGGGATTCGATCACCAGGAGGCCCGCGCCCTCCCCCATGACGAAACCATCGCGGCCACTGTCGAACGGGCGCGAAGCACGCTCCGGGGTTTCGTTGTAACCACTGGACAATGCACGAGCCGCGGCAAACCCGGCGAGACTGACGCGATCGATCGCCGCCTCCGCGCCGCCACACACCGCAATGTCCGCCTCGCCGCAACGAATCAGCCGCGCCGCGTCGCCAATTGCCTGAACCCCGGCCGCGCACGCCGTTACCGGAGCACCCAGAGGGCCTTTGAAACCGTGCTGGATCGACACATGGCCCGCCGCCAGGTTGACCAGAAACGAGGGAATGGTGAAAGGCGACAATCGCCGGGGGCCACGACTGTCGGTGGTGCGTACCGCATCGGCAATCGCGCCGAAGCCGCCGACCCCCGAACCGATAATGGTCGCCGTACGCTCCTGGGCATTTTCATCCTGAGCCTGCCAACCGGCTTGCTCAAGCGCCTGACGCGCCGCTTCCATGGCAAACATAATGAAGCGGTCCATCTTCTTCTGCTCTTTGGGTGGCGTCGCACGATCCGGATCAAAACCCGCCTCGGCATCTTCGGCCAGCGACGGCACTGCGCCACCGACTTTGGCCGGCAGATCAGCCACGACGTCGTCCGGCAAGTTACGCAACCCGGAACGCCCGACCAACAGACGCGCCCAGACCGCTTCGACCCCGCTACCCAGCGGAGACACCAAACCCATGCCCGTTACAACCACTCGACGTTCACTCATACTGCAATTACCTCAAGCCAGTGGAAGGTGCTTCACTTGTAACGCGAAGCGGCCGTGCTTTTGGAAAGATTCGGCGCCATCACCAGACGCGCCGCGACAAACGCATCCCAGTCGGAGGCATCCGGCAACGAAGGAATGGTGATCAGTTCTCCCTGGTCCAGCCCCGACAACGATGCATCGACCATCTCGCCCGCCTCCATGACCATGTCCGCCGGGATCTGGCTTGCGTCAATACCGGAACGCTCCCAGATTTCGGTGCGTGTCACGCCTGGCAACACAGCTTGCACTTTGACCCCGGTGCCATCCAGCTCGGCATTCAACGACTGGGTCAGACTTAACACATAAGCCTTGCTGGCGCTGTAAGTGGCGTTGAAGCGCTCGGGGAACAACGCCACCACCGAGGCGATGTTGATGATCGTACCCCGGCCGACTTTGGCAAAACTGGCGGCCGCCGCCGAAGCCAGGCGAGTGACCGCCGTTACGTTCAATTGAATCAAGCGTTCCAGCTGGTCCAAATCGGCGTTGGCCAGCAAACCATCTGCCGCAACACCCGCGTTATTCAGCAGCAGACTGATACTCGAATCGCTGCGAAGGCGTTGCTCGAGTTTTAGCACATCGTCTTTCTGGGTCAGATCTGCCTTGAGCACTTCGACTTGAACACCGTGCTCGGCGCGCAGCTTGCTGGCCGCAGCCTCAAGACGCTCCTGATCTCGAGCGACCAACAACAAATCATAACCACGCGCCGCCAACCGCTCAGCGTAAATTGCACCGATCCCGGAAGAAGCACCGGTGACGAGGGCCGTACCTTGGGTCTGGACAGAATTCATGACAGTGCTCCTGGAATTGCGCGAGGGGAAGGACAAGCGCTTGAGCTTCAGCACGCTTGAGCGGATGTGAAATTATTATAGGCATAATCTAATCACGATATGATAGGCGTAATTTTTTACTCGCCGACGGAAGGCTCTAAATCGCCACGTACGCCAGAATGCAAAAAGGCCGGTCAATGACCGGCCCATGGCGCTGAATTACAAGCTTAGTTCACCTCAAGCTTTTCGCGGTTCTTATCCAGAATGGCCTTGCCGATACCCTTCACTTCGAGCAGCTCGTCTACCGACGCAAACGGCCCATTACTCTCACGATACGCAACAATCGCCTTGGCCTTGGCCTCCCCGATGCCGGACAATTCCCGTTGCATCGTCGACGCGTCGGCCTGATTCAAATCGACTTTTTCGGACTGAACCTTGGGAGAAACCTCCATCACCAGAGGTGCATTACCCACCTCCGGCTTGGCCGCGGGTGCAGCAATAGCGGCGACAGAGGTGGTGCTCAGGAGGGCAAAAATCAGAGAGTAGAAGTAGCCAGTACGCATAAATGAAGCTCCATGACATCAATTGGGAAAGCAGCTTTTCCGAAGCTGCCTTCCAAACTTAGGCGATGTCTGGAGCCTGTCAAAAATGTGTTGGTTACAGGATGTGAAACAATCAGGGTTCGAGGCGACGCTGCTGGTAGATCCAGTCGACGATATCGCCATCGGGCGTGTAGCCACTGACGGTGTCGCGCAGAAGTTGACGCACACGCGTGTAATCATCCCGATCGACAGCGGACAACAGCTCGATCAACCTCGCCTTGAGGACATCCCACGGCAGATGGTCTTCATCGGCGCTCATGATCATCGGATGCGACGTCGCCACGACGTTATCGCCGATCAGCAACTCTTCGTACAATTTCTCGCCCGGACGCAAACCACTGAACTCGATCGCGATATCACCATGCGGATTGCGATCCGAGCGAACGCTTAGGCCCGACAGGTGAATCATCTTCTCGGCCAGCTCGACAATTTTCACCGGCTCGCCCATATCCAGTACGAAAACGTCACCACCTTGCCCCATTGAGCCGGCCTGAATGACCAGTTGCGCGGCTTCAGGGATGGTCATGAAGTAGCGGGTGATTTTCGGGTGAGTGACCGTCAACGGCCCGCCTGACTTGATCTGTTTGTGAAACAGCGGAATGACCGAGCCTGATGAGCCCAGCACGTTACCGAAACGCACCATGGTAAATCGGGTCTTGTTGACCTGAGAGACATTGCTGACATCGCCAAACAGGACCGGCGCGGCTTCGCGGCTGAGGGCTTGCAGCGTCATCTCGGCCAAACGCTTGGTGCTGCCCATGACGTTAGTCGGGCGAACGGCCTTGTCGGTGGAAATTAGAACGAAGTTGGAAACCCCGGCTTGCAGCGCTGCCTGCGCGGTGTTGAGCGTACCGATGACGTTGTTGAGAACGCCTTCGGCAATGTTGTGCTCGACCATCGGCACGTGCTTGTAAGCCGCCGCGTGGTAGACCGTATCGACGTGCCAGGTTTTCATGACGTCAAGAAGCTTTGCCTCATGACGTACCGAGCCCAATATCGGCAGTAACTTGACCGATAGCGATTCACGACTGATCCGCTGCTCCAACTCGGACATGATGCTGTAAAGATTGAACTCACTGTGCTCGAACAACAGCAGTGTTTTCGGATGGGCGCCCAGTATCTGGCGGCAAAGCTCTGATCCGATTGAACCGCCCGCCCCCGTCACCAGAACGCATTGAGCCTCGATGCAACGGGAGAACAGGTCTTCCTGTGCCGGCACCGTATCGCGGCCCAGCAAGTCAGCAATATCCACTTCCTGAATATCGTCGACCTTGACCCGCCCGCTGGCCAGGTCCATGAAGCCGGGAACGCTGCGCACGTGCAGTGGAAAGGCTTCAAGAAAATTCAATATCTCACGACGCCGGGCCCGGGTTGCCGAAGGCACCGCCAGCAAGATCTCCTGCGCACCCGTCTCATCGATCAGCTGCTGGATGTGTTTGGGGGTGTAAACCTGCAGCCCGGAAATAGCCCTGTGGGCAATGCTGCGGTCATCGTCGATGAACGCAACCGGGCGCATCAAACGCCCCATCCGCAATGCTACCGCCAGTTGGTTACCGGCAGATCCCGCGCCGTAGATGGCGACTTTCGGCAAACCGTCATCCCGGCTGGTGAACGGTACATGTTGAGCCGCGGTAAACCAGTCACCCAAAAAGTACTGGCGCATTGCCAAACGCAAGCCGCCGATCAACACCAGGCTCAACCACCAATAGTTGAAAATGATCGAACGGGGAACGACCGCTTCATGGTTGCTGTACCAATAGACGATGAGGGCAAGCAACAGCGAAGAAAGACTGACAGCCTTGATGATCGCGATCAGCGCATCGTTGCCGAAATAACGCATGACGGCACGATACATACCAAAACGGACGAACAAGGGAATTGCCACAATCGGAGCACTTATAAACAGCCAGCGATGCTCTTCCAGAGGATTGATCAGGTCATCGATGCCAAGGCGCACGACAAATGCCATCCATAGTGCAAGCCAGACCAGCAGAACGTCGCAGAAGACCTGAATCAACCGCTTTTTCCTACGCGATAGCCCTAGCAAGAATGCTCGTGCCTTTTCCATAACTCCCTCTTGTAAAACCTGGACTGTTCTTGAACCGAATAGCGACCTGAAGACCGTCCATTCCAAAATCAAAAGGCATGCCGTTGCGGTGGATTAAACAAGCGTGCAGCCAGAGCCATCCTGAACTGCCATGCGCTTGACGTGCTGTTACTTCAAACAGGGCTCGCCATTGCAGACGAGCCCCGCACAATCAAAAGCGCATCGACCTTCAACCGGCGACCGCTTCTCGCATGACGTCGGACAAAACCTGACAGGTCTTGTCAATTTCCGCGGATGTCAGCGTCGGATGCACCATGAACATCAAACTTGTCTCACCCAGCTGTTTGGCAACCGGCAGGCGTACCTGCGGACGCCATTGCGTATTGTCGAAGGCCTTTTCCAGATAGACCTCAGAGCACGAACCTGAAAAGCAGGGAACACCACGCGCAACGATCTCATTGAGAATGCGGTCGCGGGTCCAACCGGCTTTCAAGGCCTCAGGCTTGACGAATACATAACACTTATACGCCGCATGCACGTAATCCTCCGGAATGGCAGGCACTCGCAAACCGGCCAACTCATCAGCGGCGGCCCATATTCTGCGAGCATTGGACAGGCGTGCTGGCTGCCATTGATCCATCAGTCGCAGTTGAATACGCCCCAATACGCCTTGGGTTTCGAGCATCCGCCAGTTGGTACCAAAACTTTCGTGTACCCAACGGAAGCCGGGCGCGTGCTCGCGCTCGTAGATAGCTTCCCAGCTTTTGCCGTGATCCTTGTAGGCCCACATGTCCAGCCACAAATTGCGATCATTGGTGGTGACCATCCCGCCTTCACCGCCGGTGGTCATGATCTTGTCCTGACAGAACGACCACGCGCCGATATGACCGATCGAGCCGACGGGACGCCTTTTGTACTTCGCGCCATGGGCCTGCGCGCAATCTTCGATCACCCTGAGATCATGCTCCTCGGCCAGCGCCATGATCGGATCCATGTCGCAGGACCAACCCGCCAGATGCACACAGACAATCGCCCGGGTGCGAGGGGTCAATACAGCGGCAATGGTTTGGGCGGTGATGTTCTGCGAATCCGCGTCGACATCGGCAAACACAGGCACCGCACCGGCATTGACGATGCTGGATACCGAGGCGAGAAACGTTCGGGAGGTCACAATGACCTCGTCTCCGTCACCGATACCCAGCGCCTGGAAGGCGAGGTCCAGGGCGACGGTGCCGTTGGCCAGGGCGATGGCGTACTCGGTTCCGCTCCAGGCAGCGAACTCTTTCTCGAATTCACGGCACTCCTGCCCGGTCCAGTAATTGACTTTGTTGGAAAGAATGACGTCACGTACTGCGTTGGCTTCTTCTTCGGAAAAAGAAGGCCAAGGAGAAAAAGGAGAATTCAACACAGCCCACATCCTATTAATTTCAAGATGAAATTTGGAAAATCCATTATTTACTTAAAACTCGACTCATGTTTCCAGCGTGAAGTCGATCCGGCTCAAGCCGTTGAAATGACTTTGGCAGGCACACCGGTAACCACTAAGCCATCAGGCACATCGCCGACGACTGCCGCACCCCCTACGCTCAAGGCGCCGGCCAATCCGGCACCCGGGCGGAACCGGCCCCAAGAGACGCGTATTGACTGATGACCGCGGCTGGATGCACCAATGACACAACGGGTGCTTGCGCTTCGATCAGTGCCGCCAGCTTCGCCTGTCGAACAACATTATTGCCGATGGCAACAATGACACCTTGATAGTTCTGGAGTCGAGCGCACATCGTCGCCGAATCGCCCGCCACTAGCCAATTGCCAACGCCGGTGAGGCTGGGCCATGCGTCATCGAAAAAGTCCACCTGATCCCAGCCGCAGCATTGCGCGGTATCGGCGACAACTTTCCGGTGTCCGCTGGCCCCGAGAACCGCCAGCCTTTTCATCGTTTATTACCGGTAAACTTGGACATCGTGACTTCACCGTCCGCGCTGATACCTTCTTTGACGACCACCTTCTTGATCGTCATGAAGATGATCTTGAGGTCGAGCCAAAAGGATTGGTTGTCGACATACCAGACGTCCAGTTCGAATTTTTCATCCCAGCCCAACGCGTTGCGACCATTGACCTGCGCCCACCCGGTCACACCCGGACGAGCCTCGTGGCGGCGATTCTGTTCCTGGCTATAGAGAGGCAGGTATTCCATCAGCAACGGTCGCGGCCCTACCAGGCTCATGTCCCCTTTAAGGACATTCCACAACTCCGGCAACTCATCCAGGCTGCTGGCGCGAAGGAAACTGCCGAAAGGGGTCATTCGCTCCGAGTCCGCCAGAGGATTGCCATCGGCATCCACGGCATCACGCATCGTACGGAATTTCACCATCTCGAAAGGCTTCCCGTCCCGGCCAGGACGAACCTGCCTGAAGAGAACCGGTGACCCGAGTTTCTTGCGGATATTCCAGGCGACGATAGCCATCACGGGAGCCAGGAGTACGAGGGCGCACATTGAAGCACTGATATCGATGAACCGTTTAAACATGTATTGACCTGAGTGTTGATTGGATGAGCGCGTGTATTCAATGCCGCCGTAACCTGCGACTCAGATGTTCCCGAGCACTCTGGACGCAAACATAATCATCGAAAACGGATCCCGCTTGCGGGTGTCCCGACAGGAAATAAAAACCGACCCGACAACTCTCAACTTCGACGTCGTCGGCACAAAAACGACTCTAACCAATTGCTGGTGTCGTTATACCATTTCCAGCGCCATCGCTCAGCCGGACGCTCGAAAATATCGGCATCAAAAAAGCGAAAAATTTTGACAACCATAATTTCAACCGTCAAGTAATGAATAGCACGAACCAGTATTCATGCTGTTTGTGCAAGTGCGGAATGCGCTCATGCTACTTGCCAGAAATGCTCTATCCAGTATCATTCCCTACCTTCCAGCCTATGGTGCCTGAGTGCTTGCAAACACGCTTGCATCCTTTATGTTCGCGCCCTCCATGTCCTTGGAGTCCGGTACGGCGTCCAGCCAGCACACACATAGATGGAAGGGCTGTCAGGAAACTGTTTCCGATGTTCCACAGATCACAACAAGCTTTTCGATCCAGACCATTCCCTGATGGAAACCGGAACGTTGAGAAAATTACGTATTCGGCATAGGGAGGTGGAATTGAATAGCTGGCTAAAGAAATCCCTTGCACTGTATTCAGCTAATGGTCTGAATTTTCTACTGAACATTCTGATTATTCCGATCCTTGTTCACTACATCGGTTTTCAAGGCTACGGCTTCTATTCCGTCTATATCATTCTCTCCAGCACTCTGCTGTTCCTGGATTCGGCACTATCCAAGTCTGCGGTCAGTGCTATTTACTCGGCCGGGGAAACGCAGCGCGCTCAGCTCGTCAGCTCCACCCGCGCGGCTTACGTCGCGGCGGGTATTGTGCTGTTACTGGCTACGCCCCTGATTGCCAAGGGCGTCTCCGTCCTTTTCCCACTGCGTACCGATCAACTGAACCTGGCGTACTGGATCGGCGCCGCAGCGGTAGTCGAATACGTTCTGGCCTTGCCGGGGCAGTATTTCCAGATGCTGAACGTGCTGCGGGCGCGGCACTTTGCCTACGCGCAATACCAATTGTGCATCCAGCTAAGCCGCTTCCTCGCCGTGGCGATTGTTGCCATCGCGACACAGCAGATCGAGTGGGTGCTTGCCGCTGTCGTACTCAGGAAGATCCCCGACTATCTGATTTTGTGGCTGTTCTGGCGCAAGCAAGAAGCTGAACTGCGCACCCCGGTCGCATGGCCTCTGGTGACCACCCTCTACCGACACGCGGCCCCCATCATCGGCGTCGCGCTCCTGCAAGTGCTCGCAACCGAATTCATATCCATCTATGTCAGCCACGCCTATGGGGCCGAAACACTGGGCAAGTACCGATCCGTCTACGACGTACTGAACAAAATCTGGTTCGTTGCGACTCTCTACCCGGTGCTGGTCTATCCAAAAATTTGCGAATGGCTGGCTGATCCAGACAAAAAAGCCTGGCTTCGCGACACGATGCCCTACCTCAGCCTGGGCAGTGCGCTGATTTACGGCGCGCTCACGCTCTCGGGTCTCGCCTTCTTTCCGCTACTGGCTCAATGGCTTCCGGCGCTTCAGGATGCAGCCCCCTTTGCCGCAGGACTGCTTGCGGGGATTTGCATGTCCGGGCATGTACGTCTCGGTTATGAGTTTCTGCAAGCGCAGAAGGATGCAGGCGCCGCACTTCTGATCAATCTGCTTTCGCTTGGCGCTGGCGCGGCCACACTTTTCGCATTTTACGGACACGCAACCCGAGAAATCGGCTGGGCCTGGTTCGCTTCTCAATTGCTGGCCGTCGTCATTGTCGACATCCGTAACGGTATACTCTTGTCCTGCTCGCTCCGGAAATCAGTCATTGGGCTACTGCCCTGGCTCGGGGTAGGTATCGGGGTTTTCATCACAACTTCAATTCATGGCATGGAAGGCGCACTTGTTTCACTGCTCCTGCTTGCTGTTTTCATGAGCAGCCTCGCCTTTCTGGCGAAGCGTTTGCGTGACCTAAGGCAGGAAAAATGCGCAAGGTAAATTTCATTTCGATCGGTGCCGCCCTGGTGGTTTTTGCCTCCGTTGCGACGGCCCTGCGCTTCGGCAAACTACCACTCGGAATCGGCGAACTTGCCGTTATGTTGTTGTTTCTGTGGTCCCTGCGCTACAAGCAGGCTCTGCGCTACCTGACGCATCCCATCATGCTCTTCTGGGTAGGTTTCATGGTGATTGCGGCGGTTGCAGCGCTGCTCAGCCCTGTCAAAGGAGGCAGTTCTGTCCACACCGCAGTGGCGTATGTGTACACGGCATGCTTCTCTCTGATGGCGCTGGCCTGCCTCGAGAAAGCGACACAGGAAGAGTTCAATAGCTTCATCAAGGCCCTGACCATCATTCCACTTGCGTTGCTGGCGATTCCGTTTCTCTGTTTGATGACCAACTCCCCACAGTTGGCGGAATGGCTAGGGATCAATACGCTGTTCCCTTCACGCCTTTCTGCCTGGTCCACCAACCCCAATCAGCTCGCCCTGTTCCTGCTGCCGATCCCAATCTGGGCGATGGCCGCTTGCCGCGAGTCAAACTGGCAGGGGATACGTTGGCTACGCAACTTCCTGTTTTTCTGGATGCTGTTCACTGTTGGATTGAGCGTGCGCAGCGATGCACTGCTACTCGCCTGGGCCATTAGCCTGCCACTCCTTACAATCGTCGCGCTGCTGTGGGTGAAACGGGTCAACTGGAAGATATTCGCGACGATGCTGTTCGCTTTCCTGGTCGCGTTTGGTTCATTCAAGCTAGTGATCGATGCCCCCGGACGGGAAATGCTCATCGGAAAGTCGGACTCCGTGCTCGGTGTCGGCTTCGACGAGAACAAGGGCATTGCCCGCAAAATCTTGTGGGCCCATGCCACAGAAGCATGGATGAAGTCCCCTGTTATCGGGCATGGCCCGGGCGCGTACTCTTATTTTGACGATCCTGAAGTCAAGCAGGAGGCGCACAACCTCGGCTTCGACATTTTGACCCAGACAGGCATCGCAGGCGTGTTGCTGATGGGCGCCTTGTACCTGTGGCTTCTCCTCAACGCCTATCGAGCCCGAGACCCTTATTCGCTGGCTGTACTTGTCGTTCTAATGGTTTTCTCAGGGGCGCACTTCACGCTCCGCCAGCCGGTATTCAGTCTCTACATGATCATTTGTGCGCTAGCGGTCAAGAATGGCAGTTTCACTACTGTGCGCGAAAAGCCTCAACCCCTTTGATTACAACGAGATTGCTCCATGTGCGGTATTGCTGGGTTCTGGCACCCTAACAGCCAAGGCAGGTACGACGGGCCATCCGCCCTCACCCGCATGACCAACGCCATTCTTCGCCGGGGCCCCGATGATTCGGGCGCCTGGGACAATGGTGCCGGCCTTTTTCTTGGCCACCGCCGACTGGCGATCGTCGACCTGAGCTCCGCCGGACACCAGCCAATGGCATCGCCGACAGGTCGTTACGTCATTGTGTTCAATGGTGAAATCTACAACTTCCAGGCATTGCGCCAAGCGCTCGACGCGGCTCATCCGAGCCCGCTGCCATGGCGCGGCCATTCGGATACCGAGGTGATGCTGGCAGCCTTCGAACAGTGGGGTATTCAAGAAACCCTGCGCAAGCTGGTCGGCATGTTCGCGCTGGCAGTATGGGACCGCACCCGCGAAACCCTCACGCTTGCGCGCGACCGGATCGGAGAAAAGCCACTCTATTACGGCCTGAGCAAAGGCGCGCTGTTTTTCGCATCGGAGCTGCAGGCACTGGAAGCGCACCCGAACTTCGACGCGGAGATTTCACGCGACAGCCTGGCCCTGCTCCTGAAGTATGCGTATGTACCGTCACCACACTCCATTTACCAGGGCATTCACAAATTGCCGCCGGGCACGTGGCTCGAGCTCGACCAGGCCACCCTCGATAGCGGCACGACAGGAACGCCACAGACCTATTGGGAACTGCCCGCCGCACAACCCGGACACAACCCGTCGCGTTCCGATGCAGAAGCCATCGACCAGCTTCACGAGCTGATGAGCACCACGATCCGCGACCAAATGGTAGCGGATGTACCTCTCGGCGCGTTCCTGTCCGGCGGCATCGACTCAACACTCATCGTCAGCCTGATGCAGTCGCTATCGTCCCAACAGGTCAAGACCTACACCATCGGTTTCGACAATCCGGGCTACAACGAGGCCGAGCACGCCAAAGCCGTTGCCCGCCACCTCGGCACCGACCACACCGAACTCTATGTGTCAGGTACGGATGCCATGAACGTGGTGCCGAAGCTACCTGACATCTACGGCGAACCCTTTGCCGATTCATCACAAATACCAACCTTTCTTGTTTCTCAGCTGGCTCGTAGCCACGTCACGGTGAGCCTGTCCGGCGACGCAGGCGATGAGCTGTTCGGCGGATACAATCGCTATCAGCACCTGCCCAACGTATGGCGCAAGCTCAGTCGTGTACCGGGACCAGCACGCAGGCTGGCAGCCAAAATGATTGAATCCGCCTCGCCAGCTCGCTGGGACTCCATCGCCGCCGGATTGAACCCGATTACCCCCGCAGGCTTGCGCGTCGCGTTGCCTGGCGACAAGCTCCACAAACTCGCCAGCGTCATGCGACATGCCTCTCCCGACCAAATGTATGATCGGGTAGTATCACAATGGCCAAATGCAACCGATATCGTCATCGGCGCTAATCCCATGCCTGGCCTTGTATCTGTCGGGGACAGCGATTTCGCCTCCTGGATGATGCGTCAAGACACACTGACCTACCTGCCCGACGATATCCTGGCCAAAGTAGATCGAGCAGCAATGGCCGTCAGCCTCGAAACTCGCGTTCCGTTCCTGGACCACAGGATCGTCGAGTTTGCATCGACATTGCCGATGTCGCTCAAAATCCGCAATGGCAGCACCAAGTGGATTCTGCGCCAGCTACTCGATCGCTACGTACCACGAGAACTCATCGAACGCCCAAAAATGGGCTTCGGTATCCCGCTACACGATTGGCTCCGCGGCCCTTTGCGCGACTGGGCCGAATCATTGCTGGACCCACAACGACTGGCGAGCGAAGGTTATTTCGTACCGGGCCCGATCAGGGCCGTGTGGGAAAAGCACCTTCGGGGGCAGGGAAATTACCAGCAACAGCTTTGGCCTGTGCTGATGTTCCAGGCGTGGCTCGATCGCAAACAAGTCAACTGATTAAAAGATTCCATTTATTAGAGGAAAACCCATGTATCTGAGAAAGATATCAGTGGTCGGGCTGGGTTATGTTGGCCTGCCGGTGGCTGTAGCGTTCGGCAAACACGGACCGGTTATCGGCTTTGACATCAACGAAAGCCGCCTGCAGGAACTGCGCGCGGGACAGGACCGTACCAACGAAGTCACCAGCGATGAACTGGGCCAGACGCAAATCGAATTCACCAGCAAGACTGATGTGCTCGCAAAGGCTGATTTCCATATCGTCGCGGTTCCCACGCCAATCGACGACGCCCACCAGCCGGACCTGACGCCGGTGGTGAGGGCTTCCGAAACCGTAGGCAAAGCGCTGAAACAGGGCGACATCGTCGTTTATGAGTCGACTGTTTACCCAGGTGTCACCGAAGACATCTGCGTTCCGATCCTGGAGCGTGTATCCGGCCTGAAATGCGGCACCGACTTCACCGTGGGCTACAGCCCCGAGCGCATCAACCCGGGCGACAAGGAACACACATTCACCAAGATCAAAAAAGTCGTCTCCGGGCAAGACGCCGCTACCCTTGACATCGTGGCCGACGTGTACAGCTCCGTCGTCACTGCCGGCGTTTACAAAGCCGCGTCGATCAAAGTGGCCGAGGCCGCCAAGGTGATCGAAAACACCCAGCGCGACCTGAACATCGCCCTGATGAACGAATTGGCACTGATCTTCGACCGCATGGGCATCGACACGCTCGACGTTCTTGAAGCCGCCGGGACCAAGTGGAACTTCCTGAAATTCAAGCCGGGCCTGGTAGGCGGACACTGCATTGGTGTGGACCCTTACTACCTGACGCACAAGGCCGAAAAGCTCGGCTATATTCCTCAGGTCATTCTGGCCGGTCGTCGTATCAACGACAGCATGGGCGCGTTTATCGCCCAGCAGACGATCAAGCAGATGATCCACGCCGGCCACCCTATCGCTGGCGCCGTCGTCACCGTGCTGGGCCTGACCTTCAAAGAAAACTGCCCTGACCTGCGCAACTCTCGCGTCATCGATATCATTCGCGAGCTCGAAGAATTCGACGTCAAGGTACAAGTGTTCGACCCAGAGGCCGATTCGGCAGAAGCCCTGCACGAGTATGGCGTCTCGCTGCGCAAACTCGACGAACTCCAGCCTGCCGCTGCAGTCGTGGTTGCCGTTGCACATGATGCCTATGCGCGCTGGACCACCGACGAATACCTGAAGCTTATGCACAACGCTCCCGTCGTCATCGATGTCAAAGGTGTTTGCGACGGCCCTGCCCTGGAAAGTGCTGGAGCGCGCTTCTGGCGCCTCTGATGGAGAATGGCATGAACGCTTACGAAACTCTGCGCCAAGAGCTGGCGGCGTCGCCGCGCACTTGGCTCATCACCGGTGTGGCCGGCTTCATCGGCTCGAACCTGCTCGAGACACTGCTCCAGCTGAATCAGCGCGTGATCGGCCTCGACAACTTCGAAACCGGCCACCAGCGCAACCTTGATCTGGTGCAGCAGGCTGTTGCAGATACCGCCTGGGCACAGTTCAAATTTGTGCAAGGTGATATCCGCAAACTGGAAGACTGCCAGCGCGCCATGGAAGGCGGTGTCGACTACGTTCTTCACCAGGCAGCCCTGGGCAGCGTACCTCGCTCGCTGGAAGACCCGATCCGGACCAACACCACAAACATCGATGGCTTCCTGAACATGCTGGTCGCCAGCCGCGATGCCGGCGTCAAGCGCTTCGTGTATGCCGCATCAAGCTCCACCTACGGCGATCACCCTGGATTGCCCAAGGTAGAGGATCGTATCGGTCGGCCACTGTCACCCTATGCCGTCACCAAGTACGTCAACGAGCTGTACTCGGACGTGTTCGCACGTTGCTATGGGTTGCAGAGCATAGGGCTGCGTTACTTCAACGTATTCGGCCCAAGGCAGGATCCGGATGGCGCCTACGCCGCCGTGATTCCAAAGTGGTTTGGTGCCCTGCTGCGCGACGAACCCATTTATATCAACGGCGATGGTGAAACCAGCCGTGATTTTTGCTTCATCGCCAACACTGTCCAGGCCAATTTGCTGGCGGCTACCACGCAAGAAGCCGATGCGGTGAATCAGGTGTACAACGTGGCCGTGGGCGACCGCACCACGCTGAATGAACTGTTCTCCCACATCCGTGAACTTGCGAGCGCGGTCAAGCCTGAGCTAAAGGATGTGAATCCGGTATACCGCGATTTCCGGGCCGCCGATGTTCGTCATTCCCAGGCGGATATCAGCAAGGTCGAATCGTTGCTCGGCTATGCACCGACGCATCGCATCGCCGCCGGACTGCAGGACTCTGCAACCTATTACACAACCCATGTAGGCAAGCATGTCTAAAATTGTCGTCATCGCCGGGCTCGCCGAATCGTTGATCCGGTTTCGCGGGGATCTTCTGGATGCAATGCGAGCGAATGGTCATGAAGTCGCCGCGATTGCACCTGAAGATGATGAATCTGTGCGCACGCGACTCGCTGAAAAAGGGATTGCGTACCACGTCGTGCCAATGTCACGCGCAGGATTAAATCCATTCGCCGATCTGCGCTATCTGCTGCAGCTCAGCCAGTGCCTGCGCAAAATCAAGCCCGACGTGGTGCTCGCCTATACGATAAAGCCGGTGGTCTATGGCTTGCCCGCCGCCCGTCTGGCGGGCGTAAAGCGGCGTTACGCGCTGATTACCGGCCTGGGCTATGCGTTTACTGACGCCAAGGCCAGCTTCAGTCGCGATCTCGTCAAACGCATCGCATCAGGCTTGTACCGGTTCGGATTGCGCTTCGCCGACGGCCTGTTCTTCCAGAACCCGGATGACCGACAGCTCTTCAAGGACCAGGGGCTTTTCAACGCAAGCCTTCCAGCCTGGATCGTCAATGGGTCGGGGGTTGACACCGACAGCTTCCCAGTCGCCCCTCTCCCCTCTCAACCGAGCTTTTTGTTCGTCGGTCGAGTTCTGCGCGATAAGGGCGTGGTTGAGTATGTGGATGCTGCTCGTTCGCTGAAATCCACCTACCCGCAGGCCACTTTCCATCTGGTTGGGCCACTGGATTCCAATCCCTCGGGGATTCAAGCAGATATCGTTGCAGGCTGGGAAAAAGAGGGCGTCATCCAGTATCACGGAGCCGTCAGCGATGTGAAACCGTACCTCGCCGCTTGCAGCGTATTCGTGCTGCCCTCCTACCGCGAAGGAACACCACGCTCGGTGCTCGAAGCAATGTCCTGTGGACGAGCCATTGTTACCACAGACGCGCCGGGATGCCGTGAGACGGTTCAGGACGGGGTGAACGGCTTTTTGGTTAAACCGCGGGACTCGGCAGACCTGGCAACCGCCATGGCGCGCCTGGCAGGTTCAAGCGAGTTGCGTGAGCAAATGGGTCGCACAAGTCGCGAACTAGCGGAACAAAAGTATGACGTACATCGTGTGAATGCAGCGATGATCGATGCAATGGCGTTACGCGGCTAAGTACTGGCCGGGTCCGGCGCGCTGCCAACATTCAGCGCCGGGCCATCCTCCCAACGAACGCTGCACCGATCAGCCAGTCAGGTACGAAGGCACTCACAGGCTTCAGAGCCAACCCGCCTACTTTCCAAGCCGGCGGCTGTTTCGCCGGTAGAAGAAAACCCCCAAAAGCGGCCCAACCAACAACCCCAGCAGTAACGCACCCAAAATGTAAATTGACACGGGCCATGGCGGTGCAGACCAACCCACAAACACCAAGGAAACCGGCTGCTGATTCTCCAATGAAAAGAGCAGCGTCGCTGCTAATGCCACCAATACGATCAGCAGCGAAGACAACTTCTTTACTCCGCGCACAAAACTTCTCCTAATCCAGCCTGGTTAAATCGGTTCCTCATCCTCATTAACCCGATCCCGTAACTCTTTCCCCGGTTTGAAATGAGGAACGAATTTGCCGTCAAGGCTGACGGACTGACCGGTTTTCGGATTGCGGCCTACGCGCGGTGCGCGGTAGTGCAGGGAGAAACTGCCAAATCCACGGATCTCGATACGATCACCGGTGGCCAGACATTGGGACATTTGTTCGAGCATGGTCTTGATAGCCAGCTCCACATCCTTGGATGAGAGCAGCCCTTGATGGGTGACAATTCGTTCGATCAACTCCGACTTCGTCATATTTTTCCCTTCTTTTTCAAGCAGCTAGGAAAAGCGCTTCAAAGGTTTTAGCATGCCCGAAGGAATTTGAACAGTCCGAGCTTTGACATATCTTCACCAACAATGGGATAGCAGATTTCAGCGCAGAAGACCCATCACACCTGACCTGCTCATCTGCAGATAACCAGCATGGTGCGCGTCAGATAACCTGCGGGGTTGAAGCCAAAGGGAAACTCATCTTCGTCTTTGGCGTCATCGGATCGAGTGACCACCTTGTAACCAGCGCCCTTGCACTCCTTGGCAGCGCGCTTGTGACACTTCTCCCACCCCGAACCCAACCCCGAACAATCGACCTCGATGCCACTGACCCCACGTGCGGCGTGGGTCTTGGCATTAGTGGTACACCCCGCCAATGTCAGTACGGCTAGTGCGACAATGAGCTTGTTCATTTATTTCCTTATGTCGGGCGCCCTGCCCGACTGTCGTTCGCTTCTAACTAAAGACTAGCTGCAAATAAACGATTGATCCGATGAAAGAAAGAGACAGCTTTTCGGGGCTATTGGTTTCATGGGCCATCAATGTCGTGCGACGCCGTTACTGCAAACACCAAATCGCAGGCACAAAAAAGGGCGACCGAAGTCGCCCTTTTTAACGATCAAGCAGAACTTAGTTCTGTTTGGCCATTGCCTGGCGCAGCAGTGCCGCCATGGTGGTGTCAGCAGCAGCTTCACCTTCCGGAGCCGATTTCAGGCTCTGGATGGCTTCTTTCTCTTCAGCATCGTCTTTCGATTTGATCGACAGCTGAATGACGCGGCTCTTACGATCAACGCTGATGATCTTGGCTTCTACTTCCTGGCCTTCTTTCAGAACGTTGCGCGCATCTTCAACGCGGTCACGGCTGATTTCGGAGGCTTTCAGAGTCGCTTCGATATCGTCGGCCAGAACGATGATGGCGCCTTTGGCGTCAACTTCTTTCACAGTACCTTTAACGATTGCGCCTTTGTCGTTAACCGAGACGTACTCGGAGAACGGATCGCTTTCCAGTTGCTTGATACCCAGGGAGATACGCTCGCGCTCTGGGTCAACCGACAGGATAACGGTGTCCAGCTCGTCGCCCTTCTTGAAACGGCGTACGGCTTCTTCGCCCACTTCGTTCCAGGAGATGTCGGACAGGTGAACCAGACCGTCGATGCCGCCGTCCAGACCAATGAAGATACCGAAATCGGTGATCGACTTGATGGTGCCGGAGATTTTATCGCCCTTGTTGAACTGGCCAGAGAAATCTTCCCATGGGTTAGATTTGCACTGTTTGATGCCCAAGGAGATACGACGACGCTCTTCGTCGATGTCCAGAACCATAACTTCCACTTCGTCGCCGACTTGTACGACTTTCGAAGGGTGGATGTTCTTGTTGGTCCAGTCCATTTCGGAAACGTGTACCAGACCTTCAACGCCTTCTTCCAGCTCAGCGAAGCAGCCGTAGTCGGTCAGGTTGGTTACACGAGCGGTAACGCGAGTGCTTTCTGGGTAACGGGCTTTGATAGCAACCCATGGATCTTCGCCCAGTTGCTTCAGGCCCAGGGAAACACGATTGCGTTCGCGATCGTACTTCAGAACCTTGACATCGATCTCGTCGCCAACGTTGACGATTTCGGAAGGATGCTTGATACGTTTCCAAGCCATGTCGGTAATGTGCAGCAGGCCATCGACGCCACCCAGATCGACGAATGCGCCGTAATCGGTGAGGTTCTTGACGATACCTTTGACTTGTTGACCTTCCTGCAGGGATTCCAGCAGAGCTTCACGCTCAGCGGAGTTCTCGGCTTCGAGGACGCTACGACGGGAAACGACAACGTTGTTGCGTTTCTGGTCGAGTTTGATGACCTTGAATTCCAGCTCTTTGCCTTCCAGGTGCGTGGTATCGCGCACAGGACGGACGTCAACCAGAGAACCTGGCAGGAACGCACGGATGCCGTTAACGTCGACAGTGAAGCCGCCTTTAACCTTACCGTTGATAACGCCCTTGACCACTTCTTCGGCTGCGAAGGCTGCTTCCAGAACAATCCAGCATTCAGCGCGCTTGGCTTTTTCACGGGACAGCTTGGTTTCACCAAAGCCATCTTCAACCGAGTCCAGCGCAACGTGAACTTCGTCACCGACATTGATAGTCAGATCACCAGCGTCGTTGTAGAACTGCTCAAGCGGGATGAGTGCTTCAGACTTCAGGCCAGCGTGAACGGTTACCCAGCGAGCTTGGTAATCGATATCAACGATAACACCGGTGATGATGGAGCCTGCCTGAAGGTTCAGGGTTTTTAGGCTTTCTTCAAAGAGTTCCGCAAAGCTTTCGCTCATTTTAATTCCTGTTGAATAAGGGCGAAGGATACGCCCATCTCCACATCCCAGACGACGTGGGTTACGTTCATTTAAAGAAGCGGCGCAGGACTATGACTGGTCCCCTGCACAACTTCTTGGTCACCCGGCGATATCGCGAATGGCGATCTCACTCATGATGCGTTCCAGCACCTGGTCGATGGATAATTCCGTGGAATCCAGCTGTATGGCGTCAGCCGCCGGCTTAAGCGGGGCTACCGCTCGCTGGGTATCACGCTCATCGCGTGCACGTATCTCATCTAGCAGACTCGACAGACTAACACCATCGACTTTGCCCTTCAACTGCAAGTATCGACGGCGCGCACGCTCCTCGGCACTGGCAGTGAGGAAAATCTTCAACGGTGCATCCGGAAAAACCACCGTACCCATGTCGCGACCATCGGCCACCAGCCCCGGCGCTTCCTGGAATGCACGCTGGCGCTGCAGCAGCGCCTCGCGCACTGCGGGCAATGCGGCGACCTGCGAGGCACCGGAGCCGATGCTTTCGGTGCGAATCACATCGCTGACTTCATCGCCCTCGAGAATGATTCGCTGCAGCTGACCGTCGGTCGCCGCGATGAATTGCACATCCAGATGAGCGGCAAGTTTCTTCAGCAACTCTTCATTGGTGAGGTCGACACCGTGATTATGCGCGGCGAAAGCCAGCAACCGATAAAGCGCACCGGAATCCAGCAGGTTCCAGCCCAGCCGCTTGGCCAGGATGCCAGCTACAGTGCCCTTGCCGGAGCCACTTGGCCCATCGATGGTGATGACCGGTGCAATGTTTTTCACGACTGAGCCTCTTGTGCAACACGGATACCGACCTGCGCGCACAACGCCAAAAAGTTCGGGAACGAGGTCGCGACGTTGGCACAGTCATGGATACGAATCGGTGCAGTGGCACGCAGCGATGCCACGCTGAAAGCCATGGCAATCCGGTGATCGCCATGACCATGCACTTCGCCGCCACCGATCAGGCCGCCATCGATGATGATGCCGTCCGGGGTCGGTTCGCATTTGACGCCCAATGCCAGCAAGCCATCGGCCATGACCTGGATCCGGTCCGACTCCTTGACGCGTAATTCTTCTGCGCCACGCAGGATGGTGCGCCCTTCGGCACACGCCGCCGCCACGAACAGCACCGGGAATTCGTCGATGGCCAAGGGAACCAGCGCTTCGGGAATCTCGATACCTTTGAGCTTAGCTGCACGTACGCGCAGGTCCGCTACCGGCTCGCCGCCGACTTCACGCTGGTTCTCCAGGGTGATGTCAGCGCCCATCAGGCGCAGGATGTCGATTACGCCAGTACGGGTCGGGTTGATGCCGACATGCTCGAGCACCAGCTCCGAACCTTCAGCGATCGACGCCGCCACCAGGAAGAACGCCGACGACGAAATATCGCCTGGCACTTCAATGTGGGTCGCGGTCAGCTTGTGGCCGGACTCGACCGACGCCGTAGCGCCATTGACGCTGACCGGGTAACCGAAGCCGCGCAACATGCGCTCGGTGTGGTCGCGCGTCGGTGCAGGTTCGGTGACGGTGGTTTTGCCTTCGGCGTACAGACCGGCCAACAGCAGGCAGGATTTAACCTGGGCGCTGGCCATCGGCATGGTGTAGGTCAGGCCCTTGAGCTTGTTGCCGCCACGGATGGTCATCGGCGGACGACCTTCGGCAGCGGTCTCGATCACGGCGCCCATTTCACGCAGTGGATTGGCCACACGATTCATCGGACGCTTGGACAGCGAGGCGTCACCGGTAAGGGTGCTGTCGAAGTTCTGCGCAGCCAACAGGCCGGACAGCAGACGCATCGAGGTGCCGGAGTTGCCCAGATAGATCGGGCCCGGAGCAGGCTTCAGGCCATGCAGGCCGACGCCGTGGATGGTCACGCGCCCGTGGTGCGGACCTTCGATCACCACGCCCATGTCGCGGAAAGCCTGCAAGGTCGCCAGAGCGTCTTCGCCCTCGAGGAAACCTTCGACTTCGGTGACGCCTTCGGCCAGGGAGCCAAGCATGATCGAACGGTGGGAAATCGATTTGTCGCCCGGTACACGAATCCGCCCGGTCAGGCGGCCACCAGGTTGTCCCAGGAAAATCAGGTCGTTGGAGTTCATAGCGTCCACATAAGCCCGGCGGGCCAGGATTTTACTGAAATGTTCGCGGGCAACCCGGGCGCGCGTGAACACGCCCAACAATTGGTGCCCATCCCCAGCATCGACCGCGTCGCGCAAGGCGTCGAGGTCGCTGCGAAATGTATCGAGTGTGCGCAGGACAGCTTCGCGGTTGGCGAGGAAGATGTCGTGCCACATCACCGGGTCACTTCCCGCGATTCTTGTGAAATCGCGGAAACCGCCGGCAGCGTAACGGAAGATCTCAAGGTTTTCATTGCGCTTGGCCAGTGAATCGACCAAACCGAACGCCAGCAAGTGCGGCAAGTGGCTGGTCGCCGCCAACACTTCGTCGTGACGCTCGACCTGCATGTGCTCGACATCGGCGCCCAGTTCGCGCCACAACCGGTCGACCACGGCCAGTGCCGCCGGATCGGTTTGGTCCAGCGGTGTCAGAATCACTTTGTGGCGACGGAACAGTTCGGCGTTGGAGGCTTCCACCCCGCTCTGCTCGGAACCGGCAATCGGATGGCCCGGCACGAAACGCGCCGGCATACCGCCAAACGCTTCGGTCGCGGCACGCACCACATTGCCTTTAGCGCTGCCGACGTCGGTCAGGATCGCCTGCCCAAGGTCCATGCCAGCCAAGCGGCCGAGCATCTTTTCCATGGCCAGGATCGGCACGGCCAACTGAATCACGTCAGCGCCCTGGCATGCAATGGCCAGGTCTTCTTCGCAGCGATCCACCACGCCCAACTCGACCGCGAGCTTGCGCGACTGTGGATCGAGATCGACGCCGACTACTTCGCGGCACAGGCCGCTTTCACGCAAGCCCTTGGCAAACGAACCGCCGATCAACCCCAGACCGACCACCACCAGGCGACCGATCACAGGCTCAGCAGATTGCAGCGCAGTGACATCAACCACGAGCCAGAACCTTGGTCAGAGCCTCAAGGAAGCGGCTGTTTTCCGCCGGCAGGCCAATGGTGATACGCAGGTGGTTCGGCATGCCGTAGTTGGCCACCGGGCGCACGATCACACCCTCGCGCAGCAAGCCCTGGAAGACCGGCAAAGCCACACGACCGAGGTCGACGCAGATGAAGTTGCCCTTGGAGGTGATCCAGCTCAGCCCCAGTTCGCGGAAACCCGCCTCCAGTTGCTGCATGCCGGCTTCGTTCAGGCGACGGCTTTCAGCCAGGTACTCGGTGTCTTGCAACGCAGCGCACGCAGCGGCCAGGGCCAGGCTGTTGACGTTGAACGGCTGACGCACGCGGTTCAACACATCGGCCACCACGGCGGTGGACAAGCCATAGCCGACCCGCAGTGCCGCCAGGCCGTAAGCCTTGGAGAAGGTGCGCGAGACCAGCAGGTTCGGATACGCCGCGAGGAAGTCCAGACCATCCGGCAAGTCGCTGCCTTCGGCGTATTCGATGTAAGCCTCGTCCAGCACCACCAGCACATGGGCCGGCACATCCTGCAGGAACTCGTCCAGCGCTTCGGCGCCGAACCAGGTCCCGGTCGGGTTGTTCGGGTTGGCAATGAATACCACACGGGTGTCGGCGTCGATCGCGGCCAGCATGGCTGGCAGGTCGTGGCCCCACTCTTTCGCCGGGATCACGCGCGCTTCAGCACCTACGGCCTGGGTCACGATCGGGTAAACCGCAAACGCATGTTCGCTGAATACAGCATTCAGGCCCGGCGCCAGATACGCACGCGCAACCAGTTCCAGAATATCGTTGGAACCGTTGCCCAGCGTCACCTGATTCAGTTCGACGCGGCACTGATCAGCCAGCAGGGTCTTGAGCGCAAAACCGTTGCCGTCCGGATAACGGGTCAGCTCGGCCAATTCTTCGCGAATGGCCGCCAAAGCCTTTGGACTGGCGCCCAACGGGTTTTCGTTGCTCGCCAGTTTGACGATGCTGGCCGGATCGATGTCCAGCTCGCGCGCCAGTTCGTCCACGGGCTTGCCCGGAACGTAAGGCGAAAGTTGTTGCACGCCCGGCTGTGCCAGAGCGAGGAAGTCGCCACTCATTTGCTACCCCTTAGAGAACGGCTTTCGGGTAGGAACCCAGCACTTTGAGTGCCACTGCTTCCTGACTGATTTTTTCCAGCACACCTTTTACCAGCGGATCACGGTGGTGGCCGACGAAGTCGATGAAGAACACATAGGTCCATTTACCGCTGCGCGAAGGACGCGTTTCAATGCGCGTCAGGTCGATGCCGTTGTCGTGAAACGGCACCAGCAACTCATGAAGCGCGCCCGGCTTGTTGCTCATGGAGACGATGATCGAGGTCTTGTCGTCGCCAGTCGGCGGCACTTCCTGGCTGCCGATCATCAGGAATCGCGTGGAGTTGTCCGGGCGATCCTCGATTTTCTCGGCCAGACGGGTCAACCCGTACAAGCCTGCAGCCATGTCGCCGGCAATCGCCGCCGAGTTCCACTCACCCTTGACCCGCTTCGCCGCTTCAGCGTTGCTGGAAACCGCGACGCGCTCGACATTCGGATAGTGTGCGTCGAGCCACTTGCGGCACTGGGCCAGCGACTGGGCGTGGGAATAGATGCGGCTGATGCTGTCGGTCTTGGTGTTTTCACCCACCAATAAGTGGTGGTGAATCCGCAGCTCGACTTCGCCACAGATGACCATGTCGTGCTCGAGGAAGCTGTCGAGGGTGTGGTTGACCGCGCCCTCGGTGGAGTTTTCCACCGGGACCACGCCAAAGTTCACCGCACCGGCCGCCACTTCGCGGAACACTTCATCGATCGCCGCCATCGGCTTGCTGATCACCGCGTGGCCGAAATGCTTCATGGCCGCGGCTTGGGTGAAAGTGCCCTCAGGGCCGAGGTAAGCCACTTTCAGCGGCTGCTCGAGCGCCAGGCACGAAGACATGATTTCGCGGAACAGCCGCGCCATTTCTTCGTTGCCCAGCGGGCCCTGATTGCGCTCCATCACACGCTTGAGCACCTGAGCTTCACGCTCAGGACGATAGAACACCGGCACTTCGCCTTCGGCCAGCGAGGCCATCTTTACTCGCGCAACTTCCTGGGCGCAGCGTGCGCGCTCGCTGATCAGTTCCAGGACTTTGGTGTCCAGGGCATCAATGCGAACGCGCAGTGCCTTGAGTTCTTGCTCAGACATTAGCCGTGTTCCTTCTCGAACTCTGCCATGTACGAAATCAGTGCGTTGACCGCAACGATGTCGACGGCGTTATAGATGGAGGCGCGCATGCCGCCCACGGAACGGTGCCCCTTGAGGTTCAGCAGGCCACGCTCGTCGGCACCGGCCAGGAATGGCTTGTCCAGACGATCGTCAGCCAGACGGAACGGCACGTTCATCCACGAGCGATCAGGCTTGTTGATCGGGTTGCTGTACAGGCCGCTGGCATCGATGAAATCGTACAGCGTGCGCTGTTTGACTTCATTGAGCTTGCCGATGGCTTCAACACCACCCTGCTCTTTCAGCCACTCGAACACCAGGCCGGACAGGTACCAGGCCAATGTTGGCGGGGTGTTGTACATCGAACCGTTATCGGCCGCGACCTTGTAGTTGAGCATCGTCGGGCACAGGGAACGGGCATGCCCCAGCAGGTCTTCGCGAACGATGTTGACGACGATACCGCTCGGGCCAATGTTTTTCTGGGCGCCGGCGTAAATCATGCCAAAGCGCGAAACATCGACCGGACGCGAGAGAATATCCGAGGACATGTCAGCGACCAACGGAACGTCACCGGTTTCCGGGACCCAGTTGAATTCCAGGCCGCCAATGGTTTCATTCGGTGCGTAGTGAACGTAGGCTGCATCTTTCGACAGCTTCCATTCGTTCTGACCGGGAATCGCGAAATAGTCGTAAGGCTTGGCGGTCGCGGCGACATTGACGTGGCCATAACGCGACGCTTCTTCGATGGCTTTCTGCGACCAGATGCCGGTGTCGATATAGTCGGCAGTGCCGCTTTCCGGCAGCAGGTTCAGAGGAATCTGCGCAAATTGCTGGCTGGCGCCACCTTGCAGAAACAGCACTTTATAGTTCGAGGGGATATTCAGCAGATCACGCAGATCCTGCTCGGCCTTGGTGGCGATGGACACGAACTCATCACTGCGATGGCTCATTTCCATGACCGACAGCCCCTTGCCGTGCCAATCAAGGAGTTCACCCTGGGCGCGCTGCAGGACAGCTTCGGGAAGTGCCGCAGGACCGGCACAGAAGTTATAGGCTCTCTTGCTCACATCCAATCTCGCTCTGATTTGGTGGTATCACGCAATAAATCACGATATCAGTCGACACGGAACTCATGTGGGAGCGGGCCTGCTCGCGAAAGCGGTGCAACAGACGACATCTGCGGTGAATGTCAGTCCGTATTCGCGAGCAAGCCCGCTCCCACAAGGGATCTCCATGGGTGTCGATATTTTCATACACGACAAACAACAAGGGGGCGAATTTTCATCCGCCCCCTGTTTGTCCGCTTACTCTTGCGGTTCTTCGTCAGCGGCGGCGTCGAGTTGCTGGTCTTCAACAACGTCGTCGATCACGACTTCACTGTCGAACACTGCACCTTCTTCGCCCTCTTCACCTTCGAGCTCCTCGCCCTCGACTTCCGACGGTTCCTGAACCCGCTCCAGACCGACCAGCGTTTCATCGCTGGCGAGCTTGATGAGGGTCACACCCTGTGTGTTACGACCCAGGCTGGAAACTTCGTCGACGCGCGTACGAACCAATGTGCCCTGGTCGGAAATAAGCATGATTTCCTCGCCGTCGAGCACCTGGACTGCACCGACCAGACGGCCGTTGCGGTCGTTGCTGACCATGGCGATAACGCCCTGACCACCACGCTTGTACTCAGGGAACTCGGTGATCGCTGTACGCTTGCCGAAACCACGCGCCGAAGCGGTGAGGATCTGGCTGCCTTCTTCCGGAATCAGCATGGAAATCAGCTTCTGGCCTTCCGGCAGACGCATGCCACGGACACCACGTGCGGTACGGCCCATGGCGCGAACGTCGGTTTCCTTGAAGCGAGTCACCTTGCCACCGTCGGAGAACAGCATGACTTCGCGGCTGCCATCGGTAATGGAAGCAGAAATCAGCACATCGCCTTCATCCAGTTCCAGCGCGATCAGACCAACGCTGCGTTGGCGGCTGAAGGACTCCAGCGGGGTCTTCTTCACGGTGCCTTTGGCGGTCGCCATGAAGATGAAGTGGCCTTCGGTGTATTCGTCGACCGGCAGCATGGTGGTGATGTATTCATCACTGTCCAGCGGCAGCAGGTTGACCAACGGACGACCACGGGCCGCACGGGACGCTTCCGGAATTTCGTAGGTTTTCAGCCAGTACACTTTGCCCTTGCTGGAGAACAGCAGCAGCGTGGTGTGGCTGTTGGCAACCAGCAGGTGAGCGATGTAGTCCTCATCCTTCACGCCAGTGGCCGATTTGCCTTTACCGCCACGACGCTGAGCCTGGTACGCAGCCAATGGCTGGGTCTTGGCATAGCCACCGTGGGAGATGGTCACGACGCGCTCTTCTTCCGGGATCATGTCACCCAGGGTCAGGTCGAGACGGGCATCGAGAATTTCGGTGCGACGCACATCGCCGTATTCGGCGCGGATCACTTCCAGCTCTTCGCGGATCACTTCCATCAGGCGCGTGGCGCTGTTGAGGATGCGGATCAGCTCGCCGATCTGGTTGAGGATCTCTTGATACTCGGCCAGCAGTTTTTCGTGTTCCAGACCAGTCAGGCGGTGCAGACGCAGTTCCAGAATGGCTTGCGCCTGTTCCGGCGACAGGAAGTACTTGCCTTCGCGCAGACCGTATTGCGGGTCCAGGGTTTCTGGACGGCACGAATCGGCACCGGCACGTTCAACCATCGCGACCACGGCGGAAGATTCCCACGCGGTCTTGATCAGCGCTTCCTTGGCTTCCGACGGCGTCGGCGAAGCCTTGATCAGGGCGATGACCGGGTCAATGTTCGACAGGGCAACCGCTTGACCTTCGAGGATGTGACCCCGTTCACGTGCTTTACGCAGTTCGAACACGGTGCGACGGGTAACCACTTCGCGACGGTGACGCACGAAGGCTTCCAGCAGGTCCTTGAGGTTCAGGATCCGTGGACGGCCGTCGATCAGCGCAACGATGTTGATACCGAACACCGCTTGCAGCTGGGTCTGAGCGTAGAGGTTGTTGAGGATCACCTCAGGCACTTCACCGCGACGCAGCTCGATCACGACGCGCATACCGTCCTTGTCGGACTCGTCGCGCAGTTCGGTGATGCCTTCGAGCTTCTTCTCTTTTACCAGCTCGGCGATCTTCTCGATCAGACGGGCCTTGTTCAGTTGGTAAGGGAGTTCGGTGATGACGATCTGCTGGCGACCACCGACCTTGTCGATGTCTTCGATCATCGAGCGGGCGCGCATGTAAATACGGCCGCGACCGGTGCGGTAGGCTTCGATGATGCCGGCGCGACCGTTGATGATCGCGGCGGTCGGGAAGTCCGGACCGGGGATGTATTGCATCAGCTCATCGATGGTCAACTCAGGGTTGTCGATGAGGGCCAGGCAACCGTCGATGACTTCACCGAGGTTGTGCGGCGGGATGTTGGTCGCCATGCCCACGGCAATACCGCTGGAGCCGTTGACGAGCAGGTTGGGAATACGGGTCGGCATGACCGCCGGGATCATTTCGGTGCCGTCGTAGTTCGGCACCCAGTCCACGGTTTCTTTGTGCAGGTCAGCCAGCAGCTCGTGCGCCAGCTTGGTCATGCGCACTTCGGTGTATCGCATGGCCGCGGCGTTGTCGCCGTCCACCGAACCGAAGTTGCCCTGACCGTCTACCAGCAGGTAGCGCAGCGAGAATGGCTGCGCCATCCGAACGATGGTGTCGTACACCGCGGTATCACCGTGCGGGTGATACTTACCAATCACGTCACCGACAACACGGGCAGATTTCTTGTACGGCTTGTTGAAGTCGTTGCCCAGCTCGCTCATCGCGAACAGCACGCGCCGGTGCACGGGCTTCAAGCCATCGCGCGCATCCGGCAGTGCCCGCCCGACAATTACGCTCATTGCGTAGTCGAGGTAGGACTGCTTCAGCTCGTCTTCGATATTGACCGGGAGGATTTCTTTGGCCAGTTCGCCCATGAGAAGCTCGATTCCTTTTTCTGGTGAAACCTCGTCACATCCATATGGGACGAACGAAGCTCGTCGCTGCAGGCTGAGTGCCATGCACCGACTTACGACAAATCAACGAGTTATGCCATGGATTTGCGCAGTAAAGACAACCCCGTGGGACTGCCTCGGAAAACGCCGGATGTTATCACAAGAGCCGCCACGCACCTATCCCCCAGATGCGCATGGAGTGTAGTTAGTTGACTGGTGGCAGGCTTAACGGAGACGAGAGAGGCTCAGAGGGTTGCCGAATGCAGAATTCAGACTGATTTATTGACTTTGCGGGCCTCATCGCGGGCAAGCCCGCGCCCACAGGGATCCTGGAATGCCCGAAATTTGCGGCACAACACACATTTCTGTGGGAGCGGGCTTGCCCGCGATGGCGATCGATCAGACACCAAACCCTTTAATGCAGACGCTTACGGCACATCAACTGCGCCATCTTCGCCGTGTCCGGACGTTCGACAATGCCTTTTTCGGTAACGATCGCATCGATCAAATCCGCCGGGGTGACGTCGAACACAGGGTTGAACGCATCCACATCCGCCCCGACTCGCTTGCCGCCGACTTCCAGCAACTCGCGGCCGTCACGCTCTTCAATTGGAATGTCATCGCCACTGGCCAGGTTCATGTCGATGGTCGAACTCGGGGCCACCACCATGAAGCGCACGCCGTGGTGCATGGCATTGACCGCCAGTTGATAGGTGCCGATCTTGTTGGCCACGTCGCCATTGGCGGTGATCCGGTCGGCGCCGACGATGACCCAGGTGATGCCTTTGGTCTTCATGATGTGGGCCGCGGCGGAGTCGGCATTGAGCGTCACAGGGATGCCTTCGTTGGCCAGCTCCCATGCGGTCAGTCGCGAACCTTGCAGCCACGGACGGGTTTCGTCGGCATAAACGCGCTCGACCATGCCTTCGATAAAAGCCCCTCGAATCACCCCCAGCGCAGTGCCGAAACCGCCAGTGGCCAGCGCGCCGGTGTTGCAATGGGTCAGGATCGCCTGCGCGTTGCCCTGGTGCTTGCGAATCAGGTCCACACCCAGTTGCGCCATGGTCAGGTTGGCTTCTCGATCACTTTCGTGAATGGCGATAGCCTCCGCTTCCAGCGCCGCCAGAGGGTCGGCATCGCCCTTGAGACGATCAAGGCGGTCACGCATGCGGCTCAGCGCCCAGAACAGATTCACCGCGGTTGGACGGGAATCGGCCAGCAACGCGTAATCCTCTTCCCACGACGCCTGCCAGTCATCGCCCTCGGCAATTCGCGCGCGGGCTGACAGCACCATGGCATACGCGGCACTGATACCAATCGCCGGCGCGCCACGCACCACCATCGAACGAATGGCCTCGGCCACGCCAGCCGCACTGGTGTAGGCGATCCAGGTTTCCTCGAACGGCAAAACACGCTGATCCAGCAGGTACAGGGTGCCATCACGCCAATCGATGGCCTTCACTTTCTCCGCAGCCAACAGTCGATCGCGCATCCCTCACCCCGCACTCATGAACAAAAGCCGCCGATTATAGCGATCCCCCCGCGAAGACGCTCGGGTATACTTCGCCATCCATTACAAAAGCCTTGGAACCGACCCTCGATGCCGAACACTGCCGCTGCGCTCGACCTGTTATTGCTGCCGACCTGGCTGGTACCCGTCGAACCCGCTGGCGTTGTCCTCAAAGAGCATGGCCTGGGTATCCGCGACGGACGCATCGTGTTTATCGGCCCGCGGTCCGCCGCACTGAAGCTTGATGCCACCGAAGTGCGCGAACTGCCGGACATGCTGCTCAGCCCCGGCCTGATCAACGCTCACGGGCACGCGGCGATGACCCTGTTCCGCGGCCTGGCCGATGACCTGCCGCTGATGACATGGCTGGAAAACCACATCTGGCCCGCCGAAGCCAAATGGGTCGATGAAGCGTTTGTACGCGATGGTACCGACCTTGCCATCGCCGAACAGATAAAAGGTGGCATCACCTGCTTCTCTGACATGTATTTCTTCCCGAAGGTTGCCAGCGAACGCGTGCATAACAGCGGCATACGCGCGCAAATCGCGATTCCGATCCTCGATTTCCCGATTCCGGGCGCCAGTACGGCGGACGACGCCATTCGTCAGGGCGTCGAACTGTTCAACGATCTCAAGCACCACGAGCGCATCAAAGTCACCTTCGGCCCCCACGCGCCTTACACCGTGGGCGACGAAAACCTGGAGAAAATCCGGGTGATCGCCGAAGAGCTGGACGCGTCGATCCACATGCACGTCCACGAAACCGCCTTCGAAGTGCAGCAGGCAGTCGAGCAGCGCGGCGAGCGCCCGCTGGCCCGACTTGCACGCCTGGGCCTGTTGGGGCCGCGATTCCAGGCCGTTCACATGACGCAGATCAGCGATGAAGACCTGGTGATGCTGGTAGAAAGCAACACCAATGTGATTCATTGCCCGGAGTCGAACCTGAAACTGGCCAGCGGTTTCTGCCCGGTGGAGCGCTTGTGGCAGGCCGGCGTCAATGTGGCCGTCGGCACCGACGGCGCGGCCAGCAACAACGACCTCGACCTGCTTGGCGAAACCCGCACGGCTGCGTTGCTGGCCAAGGCCGTCGCCGGCTCGGCCACCGCGCTGGACGCCCATCGCGCCCTGCGCATGGCCACGCTCAACGGCGCCCGTGCCCTGGGCATCGAGGCTGAGGTCGGTTCGCTGGAAATCGGCAAGGCTGCGGACATTGTCGCGTTCGACCTCTCGGGTCTGGCGCAGCAGCCGGTGTACGACCCGGTTTCGCAGCTTATCTATGCCACCGGCCGCGACTGCGTGAAGCACCTTTGGGTGGGCGGCAAACAACTGCTCGACGATCGTCGCCTGACCCGCCTGAATGAAGAACAGCTGCGCGCCACCGCCAAGGCCTGGGGCCAGCGCATCAGCGGCCACACCGAATTGTAAGCACCCCGGGGCCAACCGCCGGGGCAACAGGATTTTTCAAGTTTTAGAGGATGAACCATGAGTAACGTCGACTACGCCGAAATCGCCAAATTCGAAGCCCTGGCCCATCGCTGGTGGGACCGCGAAAGCGAGTTCAAACCACTGCACGACATCAACCCGCTGCGGGTCAACTGGATTGATGAGCGGGTCAATCTGGCCGGCAAGAAGGTCCTCGACGTCGGTTGCGGCGGCGGCATCCTCAGCGAAGCCATGGCACAACGCGGCGCGACCGTGATGGGCATCGACATGGGCGAAGCGCCGCTGGCCGTCGCTCAGCTGCACCAACTGGAATCGGGTGTAAGCGTTGAATACCGGCAGATCACCGCCGAAGCCCTGGCTGAAGAAATGCCCGAGCAGTTCGACGTGGTCACGTGCCTGGAAATGCTCGAACACGTACCGGATCCTTCCTCGGTGATCCGCGCCTGTTTCAAAATGGTCAAACCGGGCGGCCAGGTGTTTTTCTCCACCATCAACCGCAACCCCAAGGCATATCTGTTCGCCATCGTCGGCGCCGAATACATCATGAAGCTGCTGCCGCGCGGCACGCACGACTTCAAGAAATTCATCCGCCCTTCAGAGCTCGGTGCCTGGAGCCGCATGGCTGGCCTGACCGTCAAGGACATCATCGGCCTGACGTACAACCCGCTGACCAAACACTACAAACTGGCGGCCGACGTGGACGTCAACTACATGATCCAGACCCTGCGCGAGGAGTAAGCCGATGCGTATCAGAGCAGTCCTTTTCGACATGGACGGCACGCTGCTCGACACCGCGCCGGACTTCATTGCGATCTGTCAGGCGATGCGTGCCGACCGCGGCTTGCCGCCGATCAACGACAAGCACATCCGCGACGAAATTTCCGGCGGCGCCAAGGCGATGGTCGCCGTGACCTTCTCCATGGACCCGGAATCTCCGGGCTTCGAAGAACTTCGCCTGGAGTTCCTCGAGCGCTACCTCGTGGGCTGCGCGGTGCACAGCAAGCTGTTCGACGGCATGGGCGAATTGCTGGCCGACATCGAGAAAGCCAACCTGATCTGGGGCGTGGTCACTAACAAACCGCTGCGGTTTGCCGAGCCGATCATGCAGCAGCTTGGGCTGGCCGAACGCTCGGCGCTGCTGATTTGCCCGGATCACGTAAAGAACAGCAAACCGGACCCAGAGCCGTTGATCCTCGCGTGCAAGATGCTCGACCTCGACCCGGCCAGCGTACTGTTCGTAGGTGATGACCTGCGCGACATCGAGTCCGGTCGCGATGCCGGCACCAAGACCGCCGCCGTGACCTATGGCTACATCCATCCGGAAGATAACCCGCGGCATTGGGGCGCGGACGTGGTGGTCGATCATCCGTTGGAGTTGCGCAAGGTGTTGGACAGCGCGCTCTGTAGCTGCTGAACCGCACCGCCTTGCAGGAGCCGGCTTGCCGGCGATGGCGATACTGGAAACGCCATCGCCAGCAAGCGGGCTCCTACAAAAGCAGGTCCGGTGGATCGCGTCACTACGCACACGTTCTGATTTTTGAGGTTTTTTTATGTTTGATTATTCCGCCCGCCCTGAATTGCTCAAGGACCGGGTCATCCTGGTCACCGGCGCCGGTCGCGGCATCGGCGCTGCTGCGGCGAAAACCTACGCTGCGCATGGCGCTACCGTGCTGCTGCTGGGCAAGACCGAAGCCAACCTGACCCAGGTCTATGACGAAATCGAAGCCGCCGGTCACCCACAACCGGCGGTGATCCCGTTCAACCTGGAAACCGCCCTGCCCCATCAATACGATGAGCTGGCAGCGATGATCGAAACCGAATTCGGCCACCTCGACGGCTTGCTGCACAACGCGTCGATCATTGGTCCGCGCACGCCGATCGAACAGCTCTCCGGCGAAAATTTCATGCGCGTCATGCAAGTCAACGTCAACGCGATGTTCATGCTGACCAGCACGCTGTTGCCACTGCTCAAACTGTCGCAGGACGCCTCGGTGGTGTTCACGTCCAGCAGCGTCGGCCGCAAGGGTCGTGCGTATTGGGGCGCTTACGGCGTCTCCAAATTCGCCACCGAAGGCCTGATGCAAACCCTGGCCGACGAAGTCGACACCGTCGCACCGGTACGCTCCAACAGCATCAACCCGGGCGCCACCCGCACCAGCATGCGCGCCCTGGCTTACCCCGGCGAAAACCCGCTGAGCAACCCGACACCCGAGGAGATCATGCCGGTCTACCTTTACCTGATGGGCCCGGACAGCACCGGCATCAACGGCCAGGCATTCAACGCTCAGTAACACCGTGCGTCGCTTTTGTGCCGTGGCGAATTTCCGTCACGGCACTCAACAAGCGTCGCAACTGCACCCGATTTCAGTCAAACAAATGTCGCTGAATAAGCTAGAAAAAGCCAAAAACACTTCCAATACGTTGATTTTAAATGGCTTTAATCCGAATGAACCGAATGGCATGACTTTCGCTCTATATCTGCTCAGACACGCCGTGTGAAAGCAAGCGGGCAGACCCTTCGAGCCGATAGGTTACTAATCTTCAGCAAAGCAGATTAGACTTGCGCCAAATGTCCTACGGGACTGATGGACCAGTATGACTCGCAGCCCAAAGCCGCTCTCACCCAGCCTGTAAGACAGACTTACTGCTTAGGGGTGCACGCCATATGAAATCACCTTCCCAGACCAACGCAATTGACTTCGATAGCGCCAAATTGCAACGCCTGGGCTTTGGTCAGCAGCCCCGTCTGCTGGAGAGGCCGGTCAGTCTTGCGCAATTGCGCCAGCAATTGAGTTTGCAGCTGCAAACCAGCCTTGAGCCGCAACGCATTCTTGGGCTGTTCTTCCGCGAAATTCAGCGCCTCGTACCGCTCGACGCCTTGAGCTACCAGCACAAGGCCAGCGACTTGCGCCTGGAATTCGGCCAGCGCGGCCACCACTCGATCAGCTATAGCCTCAGCCATGAGGGCGAGCATCTGGGGGAATTGGTGTTCCGCCGCAATCAGCGTTTCAGCGAGCAGGAACTGGGCAATCTCGAGTCTTCGCTGTCCGCGTTGATGTATCCGATGCGTAATGCCTTGCTCTACCGCGCCGCCACCCAAAGTGCCCTGCGCGACCCGCTCACCGACACCGGCAACCGCATTGCCATGGATCAGACGCTGCAACGGGAAATCGACATGTCGCGTCGGCATCTGCAACCCTTGTCGCTGCTGATGCTGGACATCGACCACTTCAAACACATCAACGATACCCACGGCCACAGCGCCGGCGATGATGTGCTCAAGGCCGTTGCAGCTTCGATCAAAAGCCAGTTGCGCAACGTCGACATGGTGTTTCGCTTTGGCGGTGAAGAGTTCCTGATTCTGCTGTCCAACACCGGCCGCGAGGCAGCGGCCATGGTCGGTGAGCGGCTGCGGTTTGCTGCGCAGGCCAAGGATTATCTGGCCGATGGCAAGCTGATCGAGCTGACCGTCAGCCTCGGCTGTTCGACCCTGCTGCCCGGCGAGTCAGCCGAAAGCCTGTTGCGTCGAGCCGACAGTGCGCTGTATGTGGCCAAGCGTGAAGGACGCAACCGCTTGGCAATGGCGGGCTGAAGGCTTGCCGGCGGGCTCGCAACCGTCGCGGCCCGCATCGACAGGAATCAGCGCACAGCGCCACGCAGCTCCCCGACCAACTCTTGCAACCTGGCGGGCTCTGCCACCTCAACCGCCACCGCCGGCCCCGCCACCAGGGTCACCCGCGACCACAACCGACGGAACACGCCCTTGTCGGGATCGCGACTGAAGAAACTCCCCCACAGCCCCTGCAATGCCAGCGGAATCACCGGCACCGGCGTCTCTTCGAGAATCCGCGTCAACCCGCCCTTGAACTCGTTGATCTCGCCATCGGCGGTCAATTTGCCTTCAGGGAAGATGCACACCAGCTCACCGTCCTTCAGATATTGAGCAATGCGCGTGAAGGCCTTTTCGTAAATCTGAATGTCTTCCTGACGTCCCGCGATCGGAATTGTCCCGGCCGTGCGGAAGATGAAGTTCAGCACCGGCAGGTTGTAGATTTTGTAATACATCACAAAGCGAATCGGCCGACGCACCGCGCCGCCAATCAGCAGTGCGTCGACGAAAGACACGTGATTGCACACCAGCAACGCCGCGCCTTCATCCGGAATCAGCTGCAGATTGCGATGCTCCACGCGATACATGGAATGGCTGAGCAGCCAGATCATGAAACGCATGCTGAACTCGGGAACGATTTTGAAGATGTAGGCGTTGACGCCAATGTTCAGCAGCGAGACCACCAGGAACAGGTGGGGGATCGACAGCTTGACCAGGCTCAGCAGCACGATCGAGACAATCGCCGAGACCACCATGAACAGCGCGTTGAGAATATTGTTGGCGGCAATCACCCGCGCCCGCTCGTTCTCCGGCGTGCGCGACTGGATCAGCGCGTACAGCGGCACGATGTAAAAACCACCGAAAATTCCCAGGCCGAGAATGTCGACCAACACCAGCCAGGTGTGGCCAAACCCCAGCACTTCAATCCAGCCGTGGCCATTGACGCTCTCGGGAATTCCACCGGAATGCCACCACAGCAGCAAACCGAACACGGTCAGACCGAACGAACCGAACGGCACCAACCCGATCTCGACTTTGCGCCCGGACAGCCTCTCGCACAGCATCGATCCCAGTGCGATACCGACCGAGAACACAGTGAGAATAAGGGTCACGACGGTTTCGTCGCCGTGCATCCATTCCTTGGCATACGCCGGGATTTGCGTCAGATAAATCGCCCCGACAAACCAGAACCACGAGTTGCCGACAATCGAGCGCGACACCGCCGGCGTTTGCCCCAGGCCCAGTTTCAAGGTGGCCCAGGATTGACTGAAGATGTTCCAGTTCAGGCGCATTTGCGGCGACGAGGCCGCCGCCCGTGGAATGCTGCGACTGGCCAGATAACCGAGCACTGCAATACCGATGATCGCCGTGGACACGATAGGCGCGTAATGCGCGGACGACATCATGACCCCGGCGCCGATGGTCCCGGCGAGGATCGCCAGGAAGGTGCCCATTTCCACCAGACCGTTGCCGCCCACCAGTTCTTCTTCGTGCAAGGCCTGGGGCAGGATCGAGTATTTCACCGGCCCGAACAGCGCCGAGTGCGTGCCCATGGCGAACAGCGCCAGCAGCATCAGCGACAGGTGATCGAACAGGAAACCGATTGCGCCTACCGCCATGATGGCGATTTCCCCGAGCTTGATCAGACGGATCAGCGCGTCCTTGGCGAACTTCTCGCCGAACTGCCCGGCCAGTGCCGAAAACAGAAAGAACGGCAGGATGAACAGCAACGCACACAGATTGACCCAGATCGAACGATCACCCTCGATAGTCAATTTGTACAAAATGGCGAGGATCAACGATTGCTTGAAAACGTTGTCGTTGAACGCCCCGAGGGACTGAGTCACGAAAAACGGCAGGAAGCGCCGGGTGCGAAGCAAGGTGAACTGTGAGGGGTGACTCATCTTCCGTGTGTCCCTGATGATGGCGTGGATGCTGTTATTGGAATGTCGGACGTCGATCCAGGCCACACATTACCTAATCTTTGCAGGTTATTTGTTTAATCCTGCAATGCACGGCGAGACAAACAACTCGCCACGCCACGCGCCCTGCACCGTGCGTTTGGCAACGATCAGCCACATCACCGTCAGCAACGCCACCAACACACAGCCAAAGGCACTGAAAAACGTCAGGTTCAAGGTGCTGGCCAGCTTCAACGTCGCAAGAGAATAGACGCCCAGCGGAAAGGTGAAACCCCACCAGCCGAGGTTAAATGGAATCCCGGCGCGCAGGTAACGCCCGGTGATCAGCAGCGCGATCAGCATCCACCACAAACCGAAGCCCCACAGGGTGATTCCCGCTACCAACCCCAGCCCCGCTGCGATTTCCCCCACGCCAGCCAGCCCATTGGCGGCGAAGATGGCCGGTGCGTCGGCGCCCAGCAGCAACATACCCAGCGCCCCGGTACCAATCGGGCCGAGCGCCAGCCAGCTCGAAGCCGCCATGTTTTCGTGGGGCAATTTATGCAGCGCCATGCGCAGCAATAGAATTGTCAGAATGCTGAACGCCACCGGAAGGGAAAATGCCCAGAGCACGTAGCTGGTCACCAACACCACAAGTTGCGCATGGGCCTCGGCCAAGTGCGGCGCCAGCAGCCCGCCACTGGCGGCCGCCACTTCCGCCGCCACCACCGGCAACAGCCAAACGGCGGTCATCTGGTCGATGCTGTGTTCCTGGCGGGTGAACATCATGTAGGGAATCAGCACACCGCACGCCAGCGACATCGCCACGTCCAGCCACCACAGCAGCGCGGCCACATGCACGACACCCTCGCCCCAGCGCGGCAGGCCAAAGAGCAGGAAACCATTGATGATGGTCGCCAACCCCATGGGAATCGTGCCGAAAAACATCGACACCGTAGAGTGTCCGAAAATCCGCCGTGCCTCGTCGAAAAACAGTACCCAGCGCGCCGCGTACAGCGTCGTGAACAAGATGAACAGGCCAATATTGAACAGCCAGAGGGCTTCGGCGATTGCATGCAGACCTGGCACCGCGACAGGTAACTGGGCGAGGGCTAACGCCAAAACGCCAGTACCCATGGTCGCGGCAAACCAGTTCGGGGTGAACTGGCGGATGACCTCGCGCGGGTGCTGCAAGTGCCTGAAGGGTTTGAAAACGGGGGTGGTATTGGGGCATGTCATAGCGAACTCCTGTCCTCTGTTGAGGTGGAATTCAGGGTAGGCCCAAATCGAATATCTATATAACGGGTAATATCTCTAACTGTTATCTGTTTTGTAGATATAGCGTCAAACGCTGCCTTCCGATTCGATCACCAATATCCTCGCCACCCCCAACGGATGCGCTACATGCTCGGTGCCCACCGAGGCGTAGAAGATATCGCCGACACCCAACATCACGTCTTTCTCCAGACCTGCTTCGCGATAGCGCATCTGCACCTGGCCATCGAGCACGACAAACACTTCCTCGCCATCGTTCACGTGCCACTTGTATGGCTGATCGGTCCAGTGCAAACGGGTGGTGATACCGTTCATGTTGGCGATGTCCAGCGCTCCCCAGGCACGGTCAGCGGTGAAGGAATGGCTGCGGATGATTTTCATGGTCGGTCCGTCGAATGGAATGGCGTTACCAAGGCTAGCGATCATTGAACATCGGCGCTACAGACTTTGATCGACTGCTCGCGCATCAACACCAGCAACGCACCGACAGACAGGACGATCAGCACGGCACCATAGCCATCGGTGGTCGCCACCAGACCAAACGTCCGCGTCAGATTCCCCGCCAGCAACGACGGCAAGCAGAACGCCAGGTAACTGAGCACATAAAACGCCGACATCAACCCGGCCCGCTCATGGGGCAGCGCCAGCGGAACCAGGCTGCGCACCGCTCCGAGGAAACCGGCGCCGAAGCCGCAACCGGCCACCAGTGTGCCAAGGAAAAACCATGGCAGGCTGGCGCTGTGCACGCCCAGCAACAGCAACACGACACCGATGGGCAGTAACGTGCCGCCCAACAACAACGCCTTGGCCGGGGGCCGATTGCGCAGGGTGAAAATCATCAGCGCGCCGGTCAGCGTCAATGCGGCCACGGTCGATCCGCCGACCAGGTTCGACGTTGAGCCGGTGGCTGTGCGCACCAACGAAGGGGCGAGCGAAGCGAAAAACCCCCCGAGCGCCCAGGTAGCGGTGTTGAGCGGCAGTACTCGCCACAAGGTGGCCCGCGCCTTTACCGGCACATGCAACGTCGGACGCAGCGAAGCCAATGCCCCCGGTTGCGCACTGACGCTTTCCGGCAGGCGCCAGACGTACAGCGCCTGCATCACAAACAGCGCGAGCAACACCCAATAAGTGAGCTGCAACGGCAGCGGCGCAAACTCGGCCAACAAGCCACAGCCCATGCCGCCGAACGCCATGCCGAGCAGCGGTGCCACACTATTGATAAGCGGTCCCTGCTGGCGATCAGTGTCCAGCAACGCAGCACTCAATACGGCGGTGGCCATCCCGGTCGCAAACCCCTGCAGAATCCGTGCGCTAATCAACCACACCACACTGTCAGCGTTGATAAACAGCAGCATCGCCAGCACGTTCAGCAGCACAGCCGTAAAGATCACCAGTTTGCGTCCCAAATAATCCGAGAGCGAACCCACCGTCAGCAGCGCCACCAGCAAACTGATGGCGTAAACACCGAAGATGACGGTGAGCATCGCTGCAGAGAATTGCAGGTGCTCTTGATACAAGTGATACAACGGCGTCGGCGCCGTGGAAGCGGCGAGAAAACTGAGTAAAGTGATCGCCAGAAACCACAGGCTGGAACGGTTGGAAGCTGAATTCGACATGCGCACACTCCGCAAAAGCTAATTTTTTGCTTTTGCGGAGTGTGCTACTCGTCAACGCTTAAAGCAAATTCTTTGTGTTAAGGTCCGCTCCATGGCTATTAAAGAAGGTTTACGCCCCGGCGGCCGCAGTGCCCGGGTGCAAGAGTCGATTCATTCGGCGGTCCGCGCACTCCTTGACGAGCAGGACCGTTCCACCGTGACCGTGCCGCAAATCGCGGCGCGTGCAGGGGTTACGCCGTCGACCATATACCGGCGATGGGGCGATTTGTCGGCGTTACTGGCGGATGTCGCCCTGGCGCGCATGCAACCCGAAAGCGAGCCGGCCAACACCGGCAGCCTGCGCGGGGATGTACAGGCCTGGGCCGAGCAATATCTGGACGAGATGAGCTCCGAACCCGGCCGCAACATGCTGCGCGATGTGCAATCGAGCCCGACACCAGGCCTTTGCGTGACGCTCATCGGCGGGCAGTTGCAGATGATTCTGGATCGTTATCCTGATCAGCCGAAACCGGGTGTTGATCGGCTGATCAATCTGGTGGCGGCGCCTTCGGTGTTTCGCATTCTGTTTTCGCCGGCGGCGCTGGAGGTTGAGGAATTGCATCGGTTGATCGAGATTGCGTTCAGTCAGTAAAACCGCCTTCGCGCGCGGCTCGCTCCCCCTGTTGATCATCCGCAGGCATGGAACTTGTGATCAACCCAAGTCCAATACAGGAGCGAGCCGGCTCGCGAAGAGGCCAGCACACGCACTAAAAACCTGACTGATCCTCCACCCTGCGACACCCCACCACGCCACGACCTTGGTCGACACTGACTAACTCGGACGGTCGTGCGAGACTGTCCGTCCGGGCTGTAGTCACGGGTGTCTTTTGTCTGGAGTTTCCATGTCGCTGTCCAGCGGGCTGATCGCCGCCGTCGCCCTGGCCTATATGGCCATCATGTTCGCCATTGCCTTCTACGGCGACCGTCGCAGTGCGCCGTTGCCGCCGCGCGTGCGCGCCTGGGTGTACAGCCTGTCGCTGGCCGTTTATTGCACCAGCTGGACATTCTTCGGCGCCGTCGGCCAGGCCGCCGAACAACTCTGGTCGTTCCTGCCGATCTACCTTGGGCCGATCCTGTTGCTGGTCTGCGCGCCGTGGGTCCTGCAAAAAATGGTGATGATCAGTAAACAGGAGAACATCACCTCCATTGCCGACTTCATCGCCGCCCGTTACGGCAAATCCCAGTCACTGGCGATCGTCGTGGCGCTGATCTGCCTGGTCGGCGTGCTGCCCTACATTGCGTTGCAGCTCAAAGGGATCGTGCTCGGGGTGAACCTGTTGATCGGTGCCGGCGCCGACGCCATGGGCACCCGCGCCCAGGACACGGCGCTGATTGTGTCGCTGGTGCTGGCGCTGTTCACCATTGTCTTCGGTACGCGCAACCTCGACGCCACCGAACACCACCGCGGCATGGTGCTGGCGATCGCGTTTGAATCGCTGGTCAAGCTGTTCGCCTTTCTCGCGGTCGGTGCATTCGTGACCTACGGCCTGTACGACGGTTTCGACGATCTGTTCAACCAGGCCATGCTCGCGCCGCGCCTCGAGGCCTACTGGAAGGAAACCATCAACTGGCCGTCGATGGTGGTGCAGACCGGAGTGGCGATGATGGCGATCATCTGTCTGCCCCGGCAGTTCCACGTGACCGTGGTGGAAAACATCGACCCGCAGGATTTGCGCCTGGCCAAGTGGGTGTTTCCTGCGTATCTGGCGCTGGCGGCGTTGTTTGTCGTGCCGATCGCGCTGGCCGGCCAGATGCTCTTGCCCAGTTCGGTGTTGCCGGATTCATTTGTTATCAGTCTGCCACTGGCGCAGGCCCACCCGGCGCTGGCAATGCTGGCCTTTATCGGTGGTGCTTCGGCGGCGACCGGCATGGTGATTGTCGCCAGCGTGGCGCTGTCGACCATGGTCTCCAATGACATGCTGTTGCCGTGGTTGCTGCGCCGCAACAACGCCGAGCGGCCGTTCGAAGTGTTCCGCCAGTGGATGCTCTCGGTGCGCCGGGTCAGCATTGTGGTGATTCTGCTGTTGGCGTACGTCAGCTATCGGCTGCTGGGCTCGACCGCGAGCCTGGCGACCATCGGCCAGATCGCTTTCGCCGCCGTGACCCAACTGGCCCCGGCCATGCTTGGCGCGTTGTACTGGAAACAGGCCAATCGTCGCGGTGTGTTCGCCGGCCTCGCAGCCGGAACGTTCCTGTGGTTTTACACGCTGATTCTGCCGATTGCCGCGCACAGTCTGGGTGTGTCTTTGAACACTTTCCCCGGGCTGGCGTGGCTGCACAGCAACCCGCTGAACCTGCCATTCACACCGCTGACCCAAGGCGTGATGCTGTCCCTCGCGGCCAATTTCACGCTGTTCGCCTGGGTATCGGTGCTGTCGCGTACGCGAGTTTCGGAGCACTGGCAGGCGGGGCGTTTCATCGGTCAGGAAATCAGTGCGCGTCCCAGCGCCCGTTCGATGCTGTCGGTGCAGATCGACGACCTGCTGCAACTGGCCGCACGGTTTGTTGGTGAAGAACGCGCCCGTCAGAGTTTTATCCGTTTCGCCTATCGCCAGGGCAAAGGCTTCAACCCGAACCAGAACGCCGACGGCGAGTGGATCGCCCACACCGAACGCTTGCTGGCCGGGGTGCTCGGTGCTTCATCGACGCGCGCGGTGGTAAAAGCCGCTATCGAAGGTCGGGAAATGCAACTTGAGGATGTCGTCCGAATCGCCGACGAAGCCTCGGAAGTGCTGCAATTCAACCGCGCGCTGCTGCAAGGCGCGATCGAGAACATTACGCAAGGCATCAGCGTGGTTGACCAGTCGCTGCGGCTGGTGGCGTGGAACCGGCGTTATCTGGAACTGTTCAATTATCCGGATGGTTTGATCAGCGTCGGCCGGCCGATTGCCGACATTATTCGCTACAACGCCGAACGCGGTCTGTGCGGTCCCGGCGAAGCCGAAGTGCACGTCGCCCGCCGTTTGCACTGGATGCGTCAGGGCCGTGCCCACACCTCTGAACGACTTTTCCCCAATGGCCGTGTGATCGAGCTGATCGGCAACCCGATGCCCGGCGGCGGTTTCGTCATGAGTTTTACCGACATCACCGCGTTCCGCGAGGCCGAGCAAGCACTGACCGAAGCCAACGAAGGCCTGGAGCGCCGGGTTACCGAACGCACCCACGAGCTGTCGCAACTCAACGTGGCGCTGACCGAAGCCAAGGGCACCGCGGAGTCGGCCAACCAGTCGAAGACCCGCTTCCTCGCGGCAGTCAGCCATGACCTGATGCAACCGCTGAACGCCGCACGGCTGTTTTCTGCGGCCCTGTCCCATCAGGACGACGGCTTGTCCGGCGAGGCGCAGAAACTGGTTCATCACCTGGATACATCACTGCGCTCGGCCGAAGACCTGATCAGCGATTTGCTGGACATTTCTCGCCTGGAAAACGGCAAGATCAATCCGGATCCGAAACCGTTCGTGCTCAATGAGCTGTTCGACATTCTTGGTGCAGAGTTCAAAGCGCTGGCCCGGGACCAAGGGCTAAAATTCCGCGTTCGCGGCAGCACGCTGCGGGTCGACAGCGACATCAAACTGTTGCGACGGATCTTGCAGAACTTCCTGACCAACGCCTTTCGCTACGCCAAGGGCCCCGTGCTGCTGGGGGTTCGTCGGCACAAGGGTGAACTGTGCCTGGAGGTCTGGGACCGTGGGCCGGGCATCCCGAACGACAAATTGAAAGTGATTTTCGAAGAATTCAAACGCCTGGACAGCCATCAGACCCGTGCCGAAAAAGGCCTGGGCCTGGGGCTGGCGATTGCTGACGGGTTATGTAGCGTGCTGGGCCACAGCTTACAAGTGCGCTCGTGGCCAGGTCGTGGCAGCGTGTTCAGCGTCAGTGTGCCGTTGGCTCAGGCACAAATCGCGTCGCCGAGCAAAGTCGCCCCGCTCAACGGCAAGTTGCTGAGCGGCGCGCAGGTGCTGTGCATCGACAATGAAGACAGCATCCTCATCGGCATGAACAGTTTGCTGACCCGTTGGGGTTGTCAGGTCTGGACCGCGCGCAATCGTGACGAATGCGCGGCGCTGCTCAACGATGGCGTTCGTCCGCAATTGGCGCTGGTGGATTATCACCTGGACGATGGCGAGACCGGGACCGAGTTGATGGCGTGGCTGCGCACCCGTTTGGGCGAGCCGGTGCCCGGTGTGGTGATCAGCGCCGATGGGCACCCAGAGACCGTGGCGCAAGTGCATGCGGCGGGGCTGGATTACCTGGCCAAACCGGTGAAACCGGCGGCGTTGCGGGCGTTGTTGAGTCGGCATTTGCCGTTGTAGGTGTGTAGATGTTTAGCCCTGTGGTGTTTCAACGGACGCCATCGCCGGCAAGCCGGCTCCTACATTAAATCGGTCACATGCAGGAGCCGGCTTGCCGGCAGTGCTTTTCAGCTTACTCGGGCAACTCGGCCAAGCCATCTACATCAGTCATCGCCCGCTCCAGCAGGTCCGCCGGCAGGCTCTTGCTCGCCCGCGCGCCGAGTAACTTGAGTTGCTCACTGCGGCTGACCAGATTGCCGCGTCCTTCCGTCAGCTTGTTGCGCGCTGAGCTGTAGGCCTTATCCAGTTGCTGCAAGCGATTGCCGACTTCATCCAGGTCCTGAATAAACAGCACGAACTTGTCGTACAGCCACCCGGCCCGCTCAGCGATTTCCCGGGCGTTCTGACTCTGCCGCTCCTGCTTCCACAGGCTGTCGATGACCCGCAGCGTGGCGAGCAATGTGGTCGGGCTGACGATCACGATGTTGCGGTCGAACGCTTCCTGAAACAGCGCTGGCTCAGCCTGCAACGCAGCGGAAAACGCCGCTTCGATGGGCACGAACAGCAAAACGAAATCCAGACTGTGTAAACCGTCGAGACGCTTGTAATCCTTGCCGGCCAGGCCTTTGACGTGGTTACGCAGCGACAGCACGTGCTGCTTGATGGCGATCTGGCCGATGGCATCATCTTCGGCCGCCACGTATTGCTGATAGGCGGTCAGGCTGACTTTGGAGTCGACCACCACCTGCTTGTCGCCCGGCAGATAAATGATCACGTCCGGCTGGAACCGCTCACCGTCCGGGCCCTTGAGATTGACCTGAGTCTGATACTCGCGGCCCTTCTCCAGACCCGCGTGCTCGAGCACTCGCTCGAGAATCAGCTCACCCCAGTTACCCTGGGTCTTCTGCCCTTTCAAGGCACGGGTCAGGTTGGTGGCTTCGTCGCTCAGGCGCAGGTTCAGCTGTTGCAGGCGCTCCAGCTCCTTGGCCAGCGAGAAACGTTCACGAGCCTCGGCCTGATAACTTTCCTCGACGCGCTTTTCAAACGACTGGATGCGCTCCTTCAAAGGATCGAGCAACTGCCCCAGACGCTGCTGACTGGTTTCGGCGAAGCGCTGCTCGCGCTCATCGAAGATCTTGCCCGCCAGTTCGGCGAACTGTGCGCGCAATTCATCTCGCGAGCCTTGCAGGTCGCTGAGACGTTGCTGATGACTTTCCTGTTGCTCACGCAGTTCCGCACTCAGCGAAGCCGCTTGCGCGTCCAGGCGACGCAACTCAACGTCTTTGCCGGCGCGCTCGATGTTCCAGGCATGAGCGGCGTCGCGCGCGTCATCACGTTCGATCTGTAGCAGTTCGACTTCACGGCGCACGGCGGCCAGGTCTGCCTGCTTGGCGGCGTTGGCCTGCGCCAAATCAGCGATTTCGTCGCGAGCCGCTTCGAGTTGAGCATTCAGCCCGTCCTGTGCCAGGTTGGCCATGGCCAGACGCTCTTCCAGCAGTGCAACTGCTGACTGCGTGGTGCTCGCCCGACGCTGAAGTTGCCAGGCCAATACCAGCAACGGCAGCGCCGCACCCGCCAGACCGAGCAATATGCTGGTCAAGTCCATCGCCATAGCCAATCCTGCCCATTCGATAAAGCTTGAAGGTTAACCAAGGCGTCAGGTCTTGGACAGCTCAGTCTTCGACCAGACCGAGTTCCCGCTGAGCGCGCCGATCCCCGGCCCGCGCAGCCTGACGCAAGAGGTCCTGGCCAATTCGGCGGTCCCGGGCATTACCGCATTCGCGGCACATCAACTGGCCGAGACGGCTCTGCGCGGCCACCACTCCTTCACGCGCCGGCTGTTTGAGCAGACGCCCGGCGAAGTGTTTGACGTTGTGGTTTTCGCCCAGGCGCGGGCTATCGAGCAGCCACTCGGCCACGCGCATCGAAAAGCGCTTGGGTGGGGTAACACTGAGTGTCGAGGTTACGGAATCTGATACTGAGCGAAACTTCATAAAGCACTGTGGGGCAGATCGGAAGGCGCGCCACTCTACTCTTTTTTTCTTACAGGTAAAGCCTAAAAAAACCCGGCACGCCCGTCCTAGAGCAAGCGCTCGGGACAATCCACAGAAGCTGTGGATAACTCAGTGGACAACCGCCCTTGAACTCTCGCAAAGCCCTGTGGAATGGGGCTCGCAGTCAAACTGACGATTTTTTCACCAGTAAAAAAAACCGATGTTTTTCATTGACTTAAATTTTGGTTACAGGCACCCACTACGCTGGAGGGCCAGATGACAGCGGGGTGACAGTCCGCGCAACTTATGTGCACAAGTACCTTCCAGGCAGTTATATCGGTGCGCTTTTTCGGCGCATTTTTTTACCTGACTTGGGGATAAACCTTGGCGAACCCATGATCCAGGCCGATTCTGTACCGACGAACGTCGACGACCGACGGTCGGAATTTGTGCCATTACCGGGCGAAACCGGCGCTCCAAGGCCATCGGTGAGCACCAATCCGCGCACGAATGGCCATACCCTGGAGATGTTTTTGGCTAACACACTTCCCTTCTGCAATTCAATCCGTTAGTATCCGCGGCGTTAGTACCAAGCTGAAAGTCAATTCTGGTCGAACAAATCCTCCCGGTCAGCCTTCCCAAAGGAAGCCTCTACCGAACAAGCGGGATCGACCACCTCGATGGTTTCCAGGTAAACCTTGCGCCAACACAGCCTTTGAATCGAAAGCAAAGGGTGTTGCGAAGCTCACTTACTCTGACCGAACCAGCCTGCAAATTGATCAGGATCTTCACCCCGGGCCCAGAACCTTTGCCCTTGATGTGTTGCCTGCCCTCCTAAGTACCTACCTGCCAGCCCAAGCGCGCCAACTTAATCAGCGCTTCAAACTGGCTGCTTTGTTCCAGTCGGGTTCTTCGTTCGACCAATGGTGGTCGTCGTCACTGGAACGTTTTAATTTTGCACGGTTCTTATCCGTGTCGCTTGTAGGAACACCCAATAATGACTACTCAAATCCACACCCAGGATGCCATCCGCACCCTAACCAACGCTTTTGCACCAATGAACTGCCTGATCATGGCCGCTCGCAAAGGCTGCTTCAGCTTCACGCTGGTCAACGAACACGGCATCGCTCGTCACAGCGAACGCCTGTACCCCGATCAATACTCCAGCGCCGAGCCGCTGCAGGCAGTGATCGAGCGTACCCGTCAGGCACTGGTTGCCTGAGACGTCGGAAACGCTGAAAACCTCAAAAGCCTCGCTTGAAAAGCGGGGCTTTTTATTGCCCGATATTTCTCTTTCCGCAGCCGTCGCGTAAGCACTAACCGATATAACGGTTATAACTGGCTGCCGGAAATATTTTAAAAACAGTCCTTTACAGCACGAATATGACACTACACTTCAACTCAAGCGGCTTGAACCGCTTACGGCGAGCCTGAGTCGATCCACCCGCTGCCAACGCACCCTTCAGGACTCGCCGACCACTTCATGTTCGAGGGTTTTATGGGTATCGCTGCCAGCGAACTGTGCCGTTATGTGATCCGTCCGACGCTGATTTACCTGGGACGCCATAGCGCGACCGCCGAATCCCTGCTGCTGGGCATCGCCGCCAGTCAGTCAGCCCTTGGTTCCGCCCTGCATGACCGCCGTGGACACGGCTTGTACCGAATCGCCGAACCCCGCCATCAGGCACTCTGGGACCACTACCTGGCACTTGACCCGGAACGCGCAAGCCTGGTGCGCGGACTGGCCAGCCAGCACGCATTCCTCAGTGGCCCGCACCTCGAATTGACCGTCAACCTGCGTTACGCCACAGCCATCGCCTGGCTGCTGGTCGAAGAACAGAACACCCCGCTTCCCGAAGCAGACGACTTGCTGGGAATGGCCCGCATCTGGCGCCAGACCTTCCAGCCCCAAGGACGCCTGAGAGACTTCACCTACGCCTGGCAAACCTGCGTATCGCCGCTGAATCAAGTCGCCTGCTGAACCCCTCGCTGCAGAAGATCGCCCAACAGGTCGCGATTTGGTCGGATTGTCCTACAAAACCGCTCTAAATCAAGGCATACAGCCTATAGCGCTGGGACGAAAATGTTGGTAATTTTCGCCCCGGTGATCACCAGGAGTTCTAATAATGAAAAAAGTAATGCTCAAAACCACCCTTAGCCTCGCCGTTACCATGGCATCCACCCAGATCTTTGCAAGTGGCTTTGCCCTCAACGAACAAAGCATCAGTGGAATGGGCACAGGCTTTGCCGGGCGATCTTCATCTGCCGATGACGCAAGTACAGTATTTGGCAACCCTGCCGGTATGGCGCGCCTCAAGCGCGAACAAGTGACCGGTGGTGTGGCATTTATCGACGCGCACGCTGACATCAGTGATGCCAGCTCCCGCCCGAATCGTGGTACCAACAAAGGTGACATGGTCCCGTTCATGGGCGTTCCCATGGGTTACTACGTAAAGCCAATCGATGAGCAGTGGGCAGTCGGTTTCGGCGTCTACGCTCCATTCGGCCTGGTGACCGACTACGAGAACGGCTTCGCCGGCAAATACTTCGGCAGCAAGAGCGAAGTCAAAATCGTCACCCTGCAACCAACCGTCAGCTATGCCTTCAACGACAAGGTGTCGATCGGTTTCGGTCCGACCATCAACCGCATCGACGGGAAGCTGGAATCGAACCTGTCGCTGAACCCGCAGGCAGCGGACGGCAGCGTCAAGATCAAGGGTGACGACACCGCTATCGGCTACAACATCGGCATCATGGTTCAAGCCCTCGAAAGCACTCGCCTCGGCCTGACCTATCACTCGAAAGTGAAGTACAAACTCGAAGGTGACACCAAGGTCAACTACGGCGTGCTCGCGGCACTGGGCCAGAACCCGAACCAGAAGTTCGACGCTTCGCTGGACATTACCACCCCTGAGTCCCTGGACTTCTCGGTCACTCATCAGCTGGACGACCAGTGGACCCTCTACGCAGGCAGCACCTGGACTCGCTGGAGCCGCCTGAAAGAAATCACCGTCGAGAACGAAGGCGTTCCTGCCGCGTTGGCCGCCCGAGGCCTTGGCACCATCACTGAAGAGCAGAACTGGCACGACACCTGGGCTCACGCCATCGGTGCTTCCTATCAGTTGAACAAGCAATGGGTGCTGCGTACCGGTCTGTCCTTCGACCAGGCACCGACCAACAACCAAAACCGCTCCCCACGCATCCCGACGGGCGATCGCAAGATCTTCAGCCTGGGCGCCGGCTGGAGCCCGACCGACGACCTGACCATCGACGTAGCGTATTCGTACCTGCGCGAAGAGTCGGTCAAGGTCAACAACAGCAACGGTGCCCCTCGCAACCAGAGCTACAGCGCCAAGTATGAAAACTGGGCGAACGGTTTCGGCGTCGGTGCGACCTACCGCTTCTGAGGTGATTCACGGCGAGCCTGAACCCCTCGCCAACTGAATCAAAAAAGCCCCGCACTCCTTACAGAGGCGGGGCTTTTTAGTGGGCGTCGATCAGGGCTGTGAAGCCAGGGCTTTTTCCACGGCGGCGATGAATTCGGGATCGTCAGGCGTGGTGAGGCTGGAGAAGTTGGCGATCACCTTGCCTTTGCGATCGATCACATACTTGTAGAAATTCCATTTCGGCGCATCGCTTTGGGCGGCGAGGACCTCGAACAGATGAGTCGCATCGTCACCGCGAACTTTCTGCGGCTCGGTCATGGTGAAGGTCACGCCGTAATTCACATAGCAAACCTTGGCGGTTTCCTCGCCGTCCTTGGATTCCTGCTTGAAGTCATTGGAAGGCACACCGATCACCTCCAGCCCCTGCCCTTTGTAACGCTGATTCAGCGCCTCGAGGCTTTTGAACTGCGGGGCGAAACCGCAAAAGCTTGCAGTATTGACCACCACCAGCGGTTTACCGGCGAAGCGTTGGCACAGGTCGATAGTGTCCTTGGACCGCAGCTTGGGCAACGAACCTTCCAAAAGCTCGGGACACTCGGCCGCTTGAGCCAATCCGGTAAACGCCACCAGTAACGCGGGAACAGCAAACCAGCGCATCAGCATGTTCATGCATCCTTGAAAAAGTCGTCTGCAATGAACTTACTCGCCCTCACATCGTGCTAGCAAGCGCCCATGCCCAATTGCATCAACGCCAGACCGCCCTGATGCCAGCCCCACCAGGTCAGGGCCAGCAGCAGCACGCCACCCGCTGCCACGGCAATTCGTGGCCAGAGGCTGTTCATATCGCGCTCATCCGGGTTTGCAGGCGCGCCACCGGCCGCTCACGCACTGGCCAATTCAAGGCGGCTGCCAACAGGCTCAAGAGAATCGCTACTTGCCAGATCAAGTCATAGCTCCCGGTTCGGTCATACACCACCCCGCCCAACCAGCCCCCCAGGAACGACCCGAGCTGGTGGAACAGGAAAACGATCCCACCGAGCATGGACAGATTTCGTACGCCGAACAAGGTCGCCACAGTGCCGTTGGTCAACGGCACCGTCGACAGCCACAGGAACCCCATGGCCATGCCAAACAGATACGCCGTGGTCGTCGTCACCGGCGCCCACAGGAACAGGACAATGACTACGGCTCGCAGTAAATACAGGCCGGTGAGCAAACGCGGCTTGGACATCCGCCCGCCGAGCCACCCCGCCGTGTAAGTACCGAAAATGTTGAACAAACCGATCAGCGCCAGCACCGTCGTGCCGACCGTGGCAGGCAAATGCTGATCCACCAGATACGCCGGCAAGTGCACGCCGATGAACACGACCTGGAACCCGCAGACAAAAAAGCCGAACGACAGCAACCAGAATCCCGAATGGGAACAGGCTTCGCGTAATGCTTCGGAGAGGGTCTGCTCATGACCAAGGACCGGCAGCGGTTTGTCCTTGAGCATGCTCACCAGCGGCACGATCAGCGCCACCAGCAGGCCCAGCACCAGCAATGCCGCCGACCAGCCGAGCCAACCGATCAAACCCAGCGTGCCCGGGACCATCGCGAACTGGCCAAAAGAACCGGCAGCGCTGGCGATGCCCATGCCCATGCTACGTTTCTCTGGGGGTACCACGCGGCCAACCACACCAAGGATCACCGAAAAGGAAGTGCCCGACAGCCCGATGCCGATCAATAGGCCCGCGCTCAGCGACAGGGTCACTGCCGAATCGGACAAGCCCATGAACAGCAGGCCTATCGCGTAGAGCACGCCGCCGATCAGCACCACTTTCGCCGCGCCGAAGCGGTCGGCCAATGCGCCGGTAAACGGCTGCGCCAGGCCCCAGATCAGGTTTTGCAGGGCGATGGCAAAGGCAAACGTCTCACGCCCCCAACCGAACTCGGCACTCATCGGCGCCAGAAACAGCCCGAAACCGTGTCGCACACCCAGAGACAACGCAAGGATCAGCGCACTACCCACTAAAACCCAACCGCAAGTACGCCACATCGATGTCATTCTTATTCTCCGGTAGCGGGTATATACCCGCTTAAGATCGGAAAAACTGGCGTCAGGCCAGTTCGTCCAGCAACTTCAGCAAAGTTTCGCGTTTTTCGGCGCCCAGACGATCAACCAATCGCTGCTGCGCCGCCTCCCAGGCTGGCAGAGCCGCTGCCAGGCGTTCAGCGCCGGCCTCGGTCAACCTGACGATGCGGTTGCGCATGTCCTCGCCCTCGACCAGCATGACCAGGCCTTCGCCCTCCAGCACCCGCAGATTGCGCCCGAGGGTACTGCGGTCCAGACCCATCGCTTCCGCCAGGGCGGAAATACTCGGCTCATTCAGACGCTGCAGATTGCACAGCAAAGAATACTGGGCAACGTTGATTCCGAAGCCGTCGAGAGCGCCGTCGTAATGCCTGCTGACGCCACGGGCAGCGCGACGCAGGTTGATGCATAAACATTGGGAGTCAAGCATGGTGCGTGTATATACCCGCGAGTGTGTTAAATCAAGTTACAGATTGGCCGCTCAGCGCTTGCAGTGTCGGGCAGATCGCTATCGCGAGCAAGCTCGCCCCCCTGTCGGAGCGAGCTTGCTCATGATGAGGCGATAAAATTCAGCGCATTAATCATCTGACCAACACCAGACCCACTAACACCCCAACCTCCAGCAATTCCAGCAGCGCCCCCGCCGTATCGCCCGTCGTCCCACCCAGTCGCCGCAACATGACCAGCCGCAACCAGACAAACACCAGCGCCGCCAACACCAACGCCAAAACACCGCTCAGGCCTGCAATCAGCACACACGCCAATGCACTGGCCGCCAGCACCTGTTTACCGGCCGAACGCGGCAGATGATCGGCCAGCGCCTGCCCCAAACCACCGGCCCGCACATACGACGTGGTCAGGAATAACCCCAACAACGCCGCGCGTCCAATCAACGGAACGATGATCAGGAAAACGCTGTGCTGTTGTTCGATCAATGCCAGCAACGCCGCGAACTTCAGCAGCAACACCAAGACCAGCGTGACCACCGCTATCGGACCGCTGCGCGGGTCCTTCATGATCGTCAGCGTCCGCTCGCGATCGCCAAAACCACCGAGCCACGCATCGGCGCTATCGGCCAGGCCGTCGAGGTGCAGCGCACCGCTGAGCAACACCCAAACCGTCAACAACAACGCCGCGTGCAGCAACAACGGCGCGCCTGACAACACCCAGTTCAACCCCCACAGGATCCCGCCGAACAGCAGCCCCACCAGCGGATAGAACAGCAGCGAACGCCCCAATTTCTCGGGCGCCGGCATGCCCGGCAGACGAATCGGCAAGCTGCTCAGAAATTGCAGGGCGATCCAGAACGGCAACATGATCAGATCGCTTCCTTGAGAATGGCGCCAGGTTCGACGCTTAACGAAAACAGCGAACCATGGCCGACTTCAACGTTGAGCAACTGCTCGCGTGGCAAACCCCGCGCCTGCGCCAGCAACAAACGCATGACACCGCCATGGCTGATCAGCAACACACGTTCACCCGCGCAGGCCGCCTGCAAACGCCCGACCGCGGTCAGCACCCGCGTCGAAAAATCCGCGACCCGCTCACCCTGCGGCGGCGTAAACGCATAGGGATCGGCCCAGAACAAACCCAACGCCTCGGCGTCCGTTTCCATCAGCGCCGCTGCGCTTTGCCCTTCCCAGGCACCGAAGTGCAGTTCTTGCAGATCCTTATCCAGTTGCACCGGCACACCCAGTTGCGCACCAAGCTCTTCGGCGAACCGCGCACAGCGTTGCAATGGCGAACTGACCAGCCGATCCCATGGCCCCTGCGCGACCACCGCTGCGCGCATCTGCGCCCAACCTGTGGCGGTCAGTGCATCGTCGAGGCTGCCGCGCAAACCACCGCCGAGTTCGGTTTCGCCGTGGCGTAACAGGTCCAGGCGCAAGGTCATGCCGGACGATCCGCCACGGCGGCTTCAGCGAAGGTCGCCATTTGCCCGTGAAGGTCACACGCCAGGCGCAGCAACGGCACGGCCAACGCCGCACCGCTACCCTCGCCCAAGCGCAGGCCGAGGTCCAGCAAGGGCTCGGCGTGCAGGGTTTCCAGCACATGGCGATGACCCGGTTCGGCACCGCGATGTCCGAACAACAGCCACTCGCGGCAGTGCGGATTCAAGCGCACCACCACCACCGCGGCGACGCTGCAAATGAACCCGTCCACCAGCACCGCGACACCTTCCTGGGCACACGCCAGATAAGCGCCCACCAGTGCAGCGATTTCAAAACCGCCGAGGTTGAACAGGGTTTGCAGCGCATCGTCGCGCTGAGCGCTGTGCAAGGCTAAAGCACGCTCGATGACCTGAGCTTTATGACTGACACCCGCCGCGTTCAGGCCGGTGCCCGGCCCCGTCAGGTGCACCACCGGGCAATCCAGCAAGGCACAGGCCAATGCGCTGGCCGCCGTGGTGTTGCCGATGCCCATTTCGCCGCCAATGAACAACTGCGCGCCCGCTGCCATGGCGCGCTGCACGCTGTCTCGACCGGCCTGCAAGGCGCGTTCGCCCTGAGCTTGAGTCATGGCTGGGCCGTTAACAAAATTCGCGGTACCAGCACCGATGTTCAAGTGACGCACGCCCGGCAGATCCAACGACGGCGTGACCGTGCCGAGGTCGACCACTTCCAGGGACGCGCCGAGCTGACGCGCCAACACACTGATCGCCGCGCCACCGCTGACAAAATTGTGCAGCATCTGCCCGGTGACTTCCTGGGGGAACGCCGACACACCTTCGGCGACCACGCCATGGTCACCGGCAAAAATTGCGATCCACAGCTGATCCAGGCGTGGCTTGACCTGCCCCTGCAATCCCGCCAACTGCACCGCCACCGACTCCAGCCGTCCGAGGGAACCGGCCGGTTTGGTCAATTGCTGTTGGCGGGCTTCGGCCTGCTCGACGGCTTGGGCATCGATCGGCTTGCACGGGTTCAGCCACCAGGATTGAGTCATAACGCGGTTCCTTTCAGAGTCAGGGGCAGGCCGGCGACGGTCAGGACGACTCGCTGACAGCGCTCGGCCAAAGCTTGATGCAGCCAACCGGCTTCATCGACGTAGCGGCGAGTCAATTCGCCCAGCGGCACGACACCCATTCCGGTCTCGTTGCTGACAAAAATGATTTCACCCGGCAATTGCGCCAGGCACTCCAGCAGCGCTTCGCGTTCGGCCGTCAGACGCTCGGCGTCGTCGAGCATCAGCAGATTGGTCATCCACAGGGTCAGGCAATCCACCAGCAGGCAACGCTCGGCGCTGGCGGTTTCGCGCAGCACGCGGGCCAGCTCAACGGGTTCTTCGATCAGCGCCCATTCGACCGGACGACGGGCGCGGTGATGGGCGACCCGCTCGTTCATTTCACCGTCCAGCGCTTGGCTGGTGGCGATGTAGGTCACCGGGAGCTGGCTGTCTGCTGCCAGTTTTTCGGCCAGACGACTTTTGCCGGAACGGGCGCCGCCGAGGATCAGTTGCAGCATGGTTCATTCCTTAAAATCTTTGGTGTAGCGACTGCCGCCTTCGCAAGCAAGCCCGCTCCCACAGGTGATCGCATTCCAATGTGGGAGCGGGCTTGCTCGCGAAGGGGCCAGTCCGGTCAACTTAAATCCCGCAGAGCTCACGCAACAGCCGGGTATCGAGATGCTTCTCCACCAAATCCGCCAAGCGCTCGATATCGCGCTCACGCAACCCGTGGTAATCCACATCCTGTACGTCCTGCAAACCCGCCCAACGCAACAGCGCACTGCACGCGGCCGGCGATTCGAACAGGCCATGCAGGTAGGTGCCAAAAATCTGCCCGTCGCCACTTTGTGCGCCATCGCAGCGGCCATCGTCCAACTGCACGGCGGCGTTTTCCAGAGCCGGCCCGGTGGTCACGCCGGCATGAATTTCGTAGCCGCTGACCGGCGCATCTTCCAGCGCCAGGCGCCCGCGCACATTGCGCAACTGCTTCTCTTCTTCCAGTTGCGTTTCGAACGCCAGCAACCCCAAACCGGCACTGGAACCCGGCGCACCTTCGAGGCCCAACGGATCGTGCACCTGCTCGCCGAGCATTTGCAGGCCACCGCAAATACCCAGGACTTTTCCGCCGTAGCGCAAATGGCGGGCGATGGCGGTTTCCCAGCCGTTGGCGCGCAGGTACGCGAGGTCGCTGCGCACGCTTTTCGAGCCGGGAAGAATGATCAGGTCGGCGGGTGGAATCGCCTGACCGGGACCGATGAATTGCAGGTCGACTTGCGGGTGCAGGCGCAGCGGATCGAAGTCGGTGTGGTTGCTGATGCGCGGCAACACCGGCACCACCACTTTGAGCACCTGATCGGCCTTGTCGGTCTGGCGCTGATCGATGCCGTCCTCGGCCTCCAGGTGCAGGTCCATTACGTACGGCAGAACGCCAATCACCGGTTTGCCGGTGCGGGCCTCCAGCCAGTCGAGACCCGGTTGCAGCAGCGCAATGTCGCCGCGAAAACGGTTGATGATGAAGCCTTTGACCCGCGCCTGCTCGCTCGGCGACAGCAGTTCGAGGGTGCCGACCAAATGCGCGAACACCCCGCCGCGGTTGATATCGGCGATCAACACAACAGGGCAATCCACCGCCTCGGCGAACCCCATATTGGCGATGTCGCCGGCGCGCAGATTGATCTCGGCCGGCGAGCCCGCGCCTTCGACCATGACCACCGGATACGCCGCGCTTAGCCGCGCATGGGAGGCGAGCACCGCTTGCATGGCGATGGCTTTGTAGTCGTGATAAGCGACCGCGTTCATCGTCGTGACGGCGCGCCCATGGATGATCACCTGGGCGCCGGTGTCGCTGTTGGGCTTGAGCAGCACCGGGTTCATGTCGGTGTGCGGTTCGAGGTTGGCAGCCTGAGCCTGTACCGCTTGCGCGCGGCCGATTTCGCCACCGTCAGCGGTCACGGCACTGTTGAGCGCCATGTTCTGCGGTTTGAACGGCACCACGCGCACGCCCTGCCGCGTGACCCAGCGACACAACGCCGTCACCAGCGTGCTTTTACCGGCGTCGGAAGTGGTGCCCTGCACCATCAGCGTAGTCATCGGCTTTCCTTGGCGTAATCGGCGAACGCTTGATCGAGTCGGTCCCAGTCAGACTCTTCGCCGGGCAGACCGAAACGCAGGCTGCTGTTGTGGATGAACAACCGCAGCAGAATGCCGCGCCGGGCCATGAACTCATGCAGCTCTTCGGCGCGCTCGGTCACCAGCCATTGAAACAACGCGCAACCGCCTTGAGGTTTGAAGCCGTGACCTTCAAGCAACAGCGCCAGACGCTCGCTGGCTGCTTCGGTACGCAGACGCTGTCTGGCGTGGCCTTCGGTATCCTGCAAACACGCTTGGCCCAGCACACGAGTCGGTCCGCTGACGGCCCAGGGACCGACTTGTTCGGCGAGCAACTTGAGCAACTTGCGCTCCGCCAGCACGAACCCCAAACGCACCCCGGCCAGACCAAAAAACTTGCCGAAGGATCGCAGCACAATCAAGCCGACCAGATGGGCACACGGCGCCAGGCTCAACTGCGGCGTGTTGTCCATGAACGCTTCGTCGACCACCAGCCAGCCACCGCGTTGCGCCAGCCTGGAATGCCAGTCGAGCAGACGGCTCGGGGTCAGGCTCAGGCCCGTCGGATTATTCGGGTTGACCACCACCAGCACGTCGAGGCTGTCGAGGAAGAAGTCGACCTCCTGCTCCAGCACTTCACGCACGATGTAGCCGTTGCGGCGCCAGGCTTCGGCGTGCTCGGCGTAACACGGCGACAGCACGCCAACTTTGCCAACCCGACGCAAACGCGGCAGCAACTGGATCGCCATTTGCGAACCGGCCACCGGCAACACCTGCGCGGCACCGTAATAATCACAGGCGGCCTGCTCCAGACCGTCATCGGTTTCCGGCAACCGCGCCCAGGCGCGCAATGGAATGTCCGGGACCGGAAACGGCCAGGGCGCGAGGCCGCTGGACAGGTCAAGCCAATCGGCTTCGGCGATGCCGTATTCGAGCGCGGCCTTGCGCAAACGTCCACCGTGTTCAAGCATAGAATTCAGCTCCCACGCAGAGAATCAGCAGCCATAACCATACCCCGCGCTGGACCAATTGCCAGCCGCGGTCGATGGCGTCGGCGTCCGCCGGTACACCTTCGCCCAGCTGCGGACGTTGATGCAATTCACCGTGATAAATCGCCGCCCCGCCCAGCTCGACACCCAACGCACCGGCACCTGCGGCCATCACCGGACCGGCATTCGGGCTGTCCCAGGTCGGGCCTTGGGTGCGCCAGCATTTCAGGGCGAGCCGGGTTTTGCCCAGCAGCGCGTAGGTCAATGCCACCAGCCGCGCAGGAATGTAGTTGAGCACGTCGTCGATCTTCGCCGCGGCCCAGCCGAAACGTTCGAAGCGTTCGTTGCGGTAGCCCCACATCGCATCCAGCGTATTGCTCAATCGGTAGAGCACCACGCCAGGCGCACCGGCCACGGCAAACCAGAACAACGCGGCAAACACCGCGTCGCTGCCGTTCTCCAGGACCGATTCGGTGGCGGCGCGGGCGACTTCGGTTTGATCCAGTTCGCTGGTCTGGCGACTGACCAGATAGCCGACGCGTTTGCGCGCCTCGTCCAGATCATCGCTGCGTAGCGCCTTGGCGACCGGCTCGACATGCTCACCAAGACTGCGCAGGCCGAGGGCGCAATAGAGCGCGAGAATCTCGACGAGCCAGCCGACATAAGGCGCCCAGGAGAAAGCGGTGGCGAGCAAGGTCAGCGGCAACACCGCGATCACCCATGCCGTGACGCCGTGGCTACGCCAGCCGCGCCCGCCACCATTGAAACGTTGCTCGATGCGGTCGGCAAGACGGCCGAACGCCACCAGCGGATGCCAGCGTTTGGGTTCACCCAGCAGCGCATCCAGCGCAACCGCGGCGACACTCAACAACGCCACACTCATTGACTCACTCCCCAATAATTTTCGTACAACAATTCACTGAGCGGACGCGCTTGCGCCCAGCCTTCGAGTACCAGCATCGGCGCCGGATAGAATTCCTTGACCGGGCCAAGGCAAAGAACTGCCAACGGCTTGGCCCCGGCGGGCAAACCCAGCAGGTCGGCCAGGGCTTGCGGCTCGAATAGAGAAACCCAGCCCATGCCGAGCCCTTCGGCACGGGACGCCAGCCACAGGTTCTGGATCGCGCAGGACAACGAGGCCATGTCCATTTCCGGCAGGGTGCGACGGCCAAAGATGTGCCGCTCGCGATCGTCCATCAACGCGGCGACCAGCACCTCGGCGCAGTCATTGATGCCTTCAACTTTCAGCTTCATGAATTCGTCGGTGCGTTCGCCTAGGGCTTCGGCGGTGCGCATGCGTTCTTCTTCCACCAACCGCTGGATCTGGCCACGCAGGGTGCGGTCGCTGATGCGGATGAATCGCCAGGGCTGCATCAGGCCGACGCTTGGCGCCTGATGTGCGGCTTCGAGCAGGCGCCGGAGCAACTCCGGTTCGACGGTGCCGCCGCTGAAGTGGCGCATGTCGCGGCGTTCGGCGATGGCCCGATAAACAGCATCGCGCTCGGCTTCACTGAAGGCGTTGTCGGTCATGGCCTCTTCGCTGGCAAGCCAGCTCCCACAATTGATCGATGTGATCCCGCCCCCCCAGCGTCCGCACGGTCAGGCGCAAACAATGCGGCAACCGCTGATGGATTGGACGGAAAATAAAAATGCACATAAGAAGCGGTCATCCGCCCCTCCCGATAAACCGCTTCCGCCCCGCGCCCGCCATTCGGGCTGAGGCCACGGGCAATAGGCTCAAGTTCAGTGCTGGTCAGCGAATGGTGATAGGTGTGCCCGCGCAGCGAACCTTCCGGCAACTCGACCGCCTGCAACGCCAGCGCCGCCAGGCGCTTTTGCATCACCGCATCACCGCGAAGCAAACCGACCAGCTCAGCGCGCGTGCCTTCGACGTCGGTCAGCGAATCGAGCAAATACAACATGCCGCCGCACTCGGCCAGCAATGGTTTGCCCGCCGCGTGGTGAGCGCGAATGGCGTTGAGCATTTGACTGTTCCGTGACAGCGCCACATGGTGCAATTCCGGGTAGCCGCCCGGCAGATAGAGGCTGTCAGCCGCCGGCAATTGCGTGTCGCGGATCGGCGAGAAAAATGACAATTCGGCGCCCATGGCTCGCAGCAGATCCAGGCTCGCGCCGTAGGTGAAGGCGAAGGCTTCATCACGGGCCACGGCGATGCGCACACCTTTGAGCAACGGCTCGGCAGTGATCACATCCGGCGCGGCGAATTCGACCGCCGGTGGCAGCGCGACCTCGCAACTGCTGGCCAGCGCGTTGGCGGCTGCGTCGAGGCGATGATCGAGATCGTTCAACTCGCTGGCCTGAACCAGACCGAGGTGCCGACTCGGCAATTCGATCCCGGTTTCCCGGGACAAGGCGCCGTACCAGCGCAAACCTTCAGTGAGGCTGCCTTCTAGCAATTGCGCATGCCGCAAGGTGCCGACGCGGTTGGCCAGCACCCCGGCGAACGGCAAGTCCGGCTGATACTTCGCCAGCCCCAACGCAAGCGCGCCGAAGGTCTGCGCCATCGCCGTGCCGTCGATCACCCCGAGCACCGGCACACCGAAGTGCCGCGCCAGGTCAGCGCTCGACGGCGTGCCGTCGAACAGCCCCATGACGCCTTCGATCAGGATCAGATCCGCTTCACCGGCGGCTTCCCACAACAGTCGACGACTTTCCTGCTCGCCGACCATCCACATGTCCAGTTGATACACCGGTGCACCGCTGGCGCGCTCGAGAATCATCGGATCGAGAAAGTCCGGGCCGCATTTGAACACGCGGACCTTGCGCCCCTGATTGCGATGCAAACGGGCCAGCGCAGCGGTGACGGTGGTCTTGCCCTGTCCGGAGGCCGGCGCGGCAATCAAGACCGCCGGGCAATGACGTGGTTGATTCACAGCTCGACGCCTTTTTGCGCTTTGATCCCGGCCTGGAACGCATGCTTGATCACGCCCATTTCGGTGACGGTGTCAGCCAGCTCGATCATTTCCGGCTTGGCGCCGCGACCGGTGACGACCACGTGTTGCATCGGCGGACGTGCCTGCAAGTCACTGAGCACCTGATCGAGATCGAGGTAACCGTGCTTGAGGGCGATGTTCAGTTCATCGAGCACCACCAGGCCGATCGAGGGATCGCGTAGCAGTTCGCGGGACACTTCCCACGCCGCTTCGGCGGCGGCGATGTCGCGCTGGCGATCCTGGGTCTCCCAGGTAAAACCCTCGCCCATCACATGAAACCGTACCTGCTCCGGGAAACGCCGGAAGAACAACTCTTCGCCCGTGCTGTTGCGCCCCTTGATGAACTGCACCACGCCACACTGCATGCCATGGCCCAACGAGCGGGCGAGCATGCCGAACGCCGAGCTGCTTTTGCCTTTGCCGTTGCCGGTCAGCACCAGCAGCAGGCCGCATTCATTCGGGGAGTTGGCGATGCGTTCGTCGATCACGGCTTTTTTGCGCAGCATGCGCGCCAGATGGCGTTCGTCACGATCGGGGGTATCAGTCATGGGGAGCTCTCCGTTGAGGCTGGATAACGGCGGGCAGGCACAAGAATAGACGGCAAGAAGCCTGGCATCGCCCACCGTGATGCCGCTGGATGGATCAGGCCGGTCTCCGGGCTCATGAGCGGCGTTGGCCTGACTGCGCGCCTTCCCATATCGATGATCGACACAGTGGCTCAAGGCGCAGTCTTCACTCATTTACCGTTGCGGGGGCAGCGCCGGGATCGTGGTTCTTCATTCATCGAATGAACGCACTCACCGGCTTCCCTGTTTCACTCTGTCGACCGACGTCACAGAGCACCTGAAACAAGCCGCGAAGGTTAGAGGGTTGGGGGTGGAGCGTCAATTAAAGCCGGGGCGCCGCTGGGCGAATAACTGCCACTGATCAATAAAATGACGCCAATCTTGTGCCACGCTCTCAGCAGTGATATCAAAGCGCCACAACCTGACAACACAATAACAAGGGTGAGCCACATGCAAGGCATGATCATCAGCAATCCGAAGCTGGAATTCCTGCGCCCGGTGCTGGAGCGCTGGTTTGACTGTATCGACCGCTACAACGCGGTGCGCGGCGACAACGACACGCCTTACTGGTACGACGAAAAAGCCAACCTAGGCTTGCTCTCGGCCGCCGCGTGGATGGCGGAAATGGTCACGCTTCAACAGACACCCACCCGCAAACACAACGAGGAAGGCGAACGCAACGCCCGCGCCGACCTGTTCATTGCCACCAGCGAAGAACGCGCCTACCTTCAAGTCACGCAGCGTTGGCCACGGGTCAACGGCCTGAACCTGACACAGGCCCTGGCCGATATCACCAGCGACGCCAAGCGCATCAGCTACGCCAGCGACCTGAAACTCGGCTGCCTGTTCGTCGCGCCGCAAAAGGCCCAGCACGGCGCCACCCCGGAAGAACTGCAGGACATGGTCGACGACCTGCAAAAGGAACACACCTGCGCTGTCGCCTGGTATTTCCCCTACGCCTACCGCAAGTTGCGCAACGAAGCGGGCAACTATCACCCCGGTATCGCCGTGCTGTTCAAGGAAGCTCGTGGCTGAGTGGTTGAACCATCGCGGGCTTGCGCTTCTCTACTGATCAGGTCACTGCATTTATAGGGAAGATCAGCATGCGCAAGCCCCAGCTCGTTCTCATCATCGCTCTCGCCGGAGGGCTCGCCGCCTGCGGTGAAACATCCAGCCTGCAAGTCTCCGACGGCACCGGCCCGTCACCCAAACTGCCGGAACCGAACAAGACCCTGATCCCGACTGTGAACATCGCCCCGGCGATCGGCTGGCCGGACGGTGTGAAACCTGTGGCCGCTGCGGGAACGCAAGTGGCGGCCTTTGCTGAAAACCTCGATCACCCGCGTTGGCTGTACGTGCTGCCAAACGGCGATGTGCTCGTCGCCGAGACCAATGCGCCACCCAAACCCGACGATGGCAAAGGCGTTAAAGGCTGGGTCATGAAGAAAGTCATGGGCCGCGCCGGTGCGGGCGTCCCGAGTCCGAACCGCATCACGTTGCTGCGCGACAAGGACCACGATGGCATCGCCGAAACCCGCTCGGTGTTTCTGGAAAACCTCAATTCGCCCTTCGGCATGACGCTGGTTGGAAATGACCTGTATGTCGCTGACACGGACCGCTTACTGCGTTTCCACTATGAAGTCGGCGACACGGCTATCAAATCGCAGCCGATCAAAGTGGTCGATCTACCGGGGGGTACGCTGAATCACCACTGGACCAAAAACGTCATCGCCAGCAAGGACGGCAGCAAGCTCTACGTCACGGTGGGCTCCAACAGCAACGTCGCCGAAAACGGCATGGACCAGGAAGTAGGTCGCGCGGCGATCTGGGAAGTGGATCGCGCCACCGGCAACCATCGGATCTTCGCCTCAGGCCTGCGCAATCCCAACGGCATGGCGTGGGAACCGCAGAGCGGCGCGTTGTGGACGGCCGTCAACGAGCGGGATGAAATCGGCAGCGACCTGGTGCCGGACTACATCACCTCGGTCAAGGACGGCGCATTCTATGGCTGGCCGTTCAGTTATTACGGTCAGCACGTCGACTTTCGCGTCGAGCCGCAAAACCCGGACCTGGTGGCCAAGGCTATCGCACCGGACTACGCGGTCGGCCCGCATACCGCATCACTGGGCCTGACGTTTGCTGATGGCAACACGCTGCCAGCGCAATTCAAGGACGGCGCGTTCATTGGCCAGCACGGTTCGTGGAACCGCAAGCCGCACAGTGGTTACAAAGTGATTTTCGTGCCGTTCAGTGCCGGCAAACCGACCGGGCAGCCGGTTGATGTGCTGACCGGGTTCCTCAATAAAGACGAAGATGCCATGGGCCGGCCGGTGGGCGTGGTGATTGATCAACAGGGCGATTTGCTGGTGGCGGATGACGTGGGGAACAAGGTGTGGCGGGTGTCGGCAACTAAATAGCCGCAGCTCCCACAGGGTTCAGCGTTTAGCGCTTGCGGCACAGCGTTAACCCATCGCCCAACGGCAACAGCGACAGATCCACGCGCGAGTCATCCTTCAAGGCGAGATTCAGTGCCTGGATGGCTCGGGTGTCTTCACTCTCGGGATTGCGCTCCAGCACCCGCCCGCTCCACAGGGTGTTATCAAACACCGCCAGACCACCAACGCGCAGCAGACGCAGCGCGTGCTCCAGGTAGGCAGGATAGTTAGCCTTGTCAGCATCAATGAACATCAAATCGAATTGTCCGGGCTGATCCAACTGAGCCAGGGTTTCCAGCGCGGGCGCCAGGCGCAGGTCAACACGATGAGAGACGCCTGCTTCCTGCCAGTAGCGGCGCGCCGTGGCGTTGTAGTCGCCGGGGATATCACAGCAAATCAGCGAGCCGTCATCCGGCAAAGCCGCCGCCATGCACAACGCGCTGTAACCGGTGAAGGTGCCAACTTCCAGCAGGCGCCTGGCGCAGGTGAGTTTCACCAGCAAGGCGAGGAACTGCCCCTGCTCCGGCGCCACCTGCCAGCGCGCCATCGGCAGCGCCTGGGTTTCCTCGCGCAAACGCTTGAGCAGCGGCGTTTCCCTCAGGGAAACGTCGAGCAGGTATTGATACAGGGAATCGTCGAGATTGAGTGTACGTGCGGTCATGACGACCTCTGCGAACTAGGGGTTGCGCGCCAAATGCTCGGGTTGCAGAACACGCTTGGCGCTCAGGTAGGCTTTCTGCCAATACGCCTTGGACAAGCTGTCGAGCTTCACCGTGCCACCCGTGGCTGGCGCATGAACGAAGCGGCCTTCGCCAACGTAGATCCCGGCGTGGCTGACCTGAGAACCGCCATTGGTGGCGAAGAAAATCAGGTCACCGGTTTGCAAACCTTCCTTGCCGACATTGGCTGCCTGCATGCTGATCATCTCGCGCGTGGTGCGCGGCAGGGAAATTCCGGTGACGTCACGGTAGACATAACCGATCAGGCCACTGCAATCGAACCCGGAATCTGGCGTATTGCCGCCCCAGCGATAAGGCGTGCCCACCAGCCCCAACGCGCGAAACAGCACGTCTTCTGCTTCGGGAGAGAAAGCCTGGGAAGAACCGAAAACAATCGGCGCGCGAGCCACCGGCGCAGGTGGCGGCGTGCGGCTGGCGCAGGCGCTGAGCAGCGCGGCGAAAAACATGAGAGCGAGGCGGGCCGACATCGTCATAAGCAGAACATCCTGATCTGGCTGCGGCTTTTTCCACCGGAAAGGCAGAAAAGAAAACCGCCTGCGCAGGACGCAGGCGGTTTGCCATCAATAATAGATCAGGATTCTAGCGGGTACGCGGCAAACTTCAAGTAAGACTTTAAGTTCGCCTTACAAACTGTCCGCCTTCTCTGTTGCAGAGACGTCGTTGTCGCCACTGATGTGGCGACAGGCCAGGCAATTACTTGCGTGCCGTGACCACGGTCGGGGCCATCGCGAGTGCGCGCTTGGCTTCGATGAAGGTCTTGCTCCAGTAGCTGTCGCCCAGGCTATCGACCCGGACACCACCGCTTTTGCGGCTGCTGGAGTGGATGAATTGGTTGTCACCGAGGTAGATCCCGGCGTGACTGACACGACCGCTACGACCATTGGTGGCGAAGAACAGCAGATCACCCGGCTTGAGCGCACTACGAGAAACCAGTGGCGCGTCAACATTGATCATTTCGCGAGTGGAGCGCGGCAGGTTCATGCCGGCCTCTTCACGAAACAGGTAACCGATGAAGCCGCTGCAATCGAAACCGGCTTCGGAGGTGCCGCCGAAACGGTAACGGGTACCGATCAGGGACATGCCACGTTCGAGAATGCTGTCGGCCAGAACAGGAAGCTGGTACGACTTGCCATCGGCGAAGTCAGCCAGTTCTTTGTCGGTGGCCAGCTCTTCCTGGAAAAGAACGGAAGAAGATTGCGCAGTAACTGAATTTCTAACCTGCTGTTGTTGCTCTTGCTGGGACACTGGAGAGTGAGCAGCGCAACCAAACAACAGGGTGACGAGTGCGAGAGGCACGAGGGGTGCGAAGCGATTTAGCATGGGCACGACCGTGGCTGATAGTTGTAAAGAAGCCGAGACTATGCCCGCTATCATCCTCATTTGCAAATTCAATCGAACTTTATGTGACTTTCCGGTTTCGCGTTTCCATCTAAGCGCTTAAGCCCCATTTAGACGCTTGCGCAGCCTGCCCCGTGTAGGAAAGCGGATTTTGTGGCGCCTGAAATATGCCGGAACCCGCGAAAAACCTGGGCTTTACCAGCCCAGCGTTTCTTTCAGGAACGGAATGGTCAGCTTGCGCTGAGCCTGAAGGGAGGCCTGATCGAGACGCTCAAGCAACTCGAACAGCGCGCTCATGCTGCGAGTACCGCGAGTCAAAATAAAATGCCCGACTTCGTCGGTCAGGTGCAGGCCGCGACGGGATGCACGCAGTTGCAAGGCTCGCAATTTGTCTTCGTCGGACAACGGCCGCATCTGGAAGATCAGCGCCAGGGTCAGACGGGACTTGAGGTCCGCCAGCTTCACCGGCAATTCACGCGGCGAGGTCGACGCAGCAATCAGCAAACGCCGACCGCTATCACGCAGACGGTTGAACAGATGGAACAACGCCTCTTCCCAATCCGCGCGCCCGGCAACTGCTTGCAAGTCGTCGAGGCAAACCAGTTCGTATTGTTCGAGGTTATCGAGAATTTCGATGCCGCGATCCAGCAGCTCGGCCAACGGCAGGTACACCGCAGGCTCCCCCAGCTGCTCAAAGCGCAGACAGGCCGCCTGCAGCAAATGCGTACGCCCTACCCCGTCCTTGCCCCAGAGATAAATCAGGCTTTCGGTCCAGCCGGCGTCGGCTTCGCAAAGCCGCTCGACATAGCCGAGTGCAGCGGCATTGGCGCCTGGGTAGTAATTGATAAAGGTAGCGTCATCACGCAGACGCACACCTAGGGGCAGCTGAATCGGTTTCATGCTGACTGAACAGTTCCAAAGGAACCGTTAGTGGCCTCTGTGTAAAGTTTGCGAAGTTTATACCCGTGACGCTGACCGCACAATGCGACAGACCATAAGCAAAATCAAAGGTTTGCGTTATCGCGGTGGTTTTATGGGTGTTTCTTTGGCGGCGTATGTGACAGCCGCGCAAGAGATACGGGCCAGCCTGGCACTGAACCAGGCCGCCCGCGACGGGTCACCAGCGAACCTTAAAGCTCGGGTTCGTCGACGCCACTGTAGATATCAGAATCCTTATACAAATCATGCACATGACGCACCAGCACCATGATCACCGCCGCCACCGGGAGCGCCAGCAGCACGCCGGTAAAACCGAACAGCTCACCCCCGGCCAGAATCGCGAAGATCACCGCCACCGGATGCAGACCGATCCGGTCGCCCACCAGCAATGGCGTCAGCACCATGCCTTCCAGCGCCTGACCGACCATGAACACCGCGACGATACCCACCATCGGGTACAAGTCGCCGCCGAACTGGAACAGACCGGCAATCAATGCCGCGCCGATCCCGATGACAAACCCCATGTACGGCACGATCGCCGCCAAGCCAGCAATTATCCCGATCAGCAGCCCCAGTTCCAGCCCGACCAGCATCAGCCCCGACGCGTAGATCACGCCCAGCGCCACCATCACCAGCAACTGCCCGCGCACGAACGCCCCGAGCACTTCATGGCATTCGCCGGCCAGGATCACCACGCGCTCTTCACGATCACGAGGCAACAGGCTGCGGATCTTGGCCATCATCACATCCCAGTCCCGCAGCAGGTAAAAACTCACCACCGGAATCAGCACCAGATTGGCCAGCCAGCCGATCAACGCAAGGCCCGAAGCGGTCGCCTGACTCAGCACCACGCCGACGATGTCGGTGGTCTGGCCCATATGTTCGCTGATCGCCGCTTTGAGTTTGTCGAATTTCCAGAAGCCATCCGACAACCCGAACTTCGATTGCGCCCACGGCAATGCGGTGTGCTGCAACCAGTCAAGCATCTGTGGCGCCAGCTCATACAAGCGAAACAACTGCTTGGCGAGCATCGGCACCAGCACCAGCAACAACGTGGTGAAAATCAAAGTGAACAGCGCGAACACCGACACCACGCCCCAGGTCCGAGAGAGGCCGGCCTTTTCCAGCCGATCCACCAGCGGGTCGAACAAGTAGGCCAACAGCAGCGCCACCAGGAACGGCGTCAGAATCGGATGCAACAGCCAGATAAACGCGCAGAGCAGAACCACCCCACCCAACCAGAACCAACGCCGCGTATCGGCCATGTACCACTCCATATGCATCTATATAAAGAAAGAAAACCTTACCAACGGAAACGCAACTGCGGCACCGGTGCAGGCGTTGGCGCGACAGCAGGCGCCGAACCCTCCGCCACCGGCTGAACAGCCGCCGTCGGTGCCGACGCCTCACCCGCCGGAACTTCCTGCAACTTCGCCAGCGACAACTGCGAGCGCAACTGCTCGGCGCTGCCGTTGACCCGGTAAAGAATCCGGTCACCGTCAACACTTTGCAGGCGCGCGCCAAAAGGCTCCAGCAAATGCCCGAGCGCGGCATAGTGCTCCAGGTTCATGCCCTGCACTTCCAGCAACTGCTCTCCCGAAGCACCCGGCTTGACCACAAACCGAGGCGCCAGACGCTGACTGACCGCCAGCATCACCGCGTCAGCCACAGCAGCCTGATCTGCGCCCTGCACACTGCCCGCCTCTTTCTGATCGCCCAACCACAAATGCCATTTGGCCTGCCACTGACCGCCCTCTTCCCGGGCATGCACTGCCAGCAGGGCATCGGCGTTGTAACGTTCCGATGCGCCGCGCAGTGGTGCTGCATCCGTACCTTCCAGATTCGGCGCGGTGGCGACCAATTGTTCACTCAAGTCCGCCAAGGGCAGATGCAGCGGCAGCCCACGATGCTGTGCGGCGCGACGTAGCGGCGTGGCAGCGGCCTGGCCATCACCGACCAGGCTCGAACCTTCGGTGGAATCGTTCAACCACCAACCGAGGATCGACGGCCGGTTCGCGCCCCACAGTGACAGTCCGGCACGGCGCAACGCCTGTTCGGTGGAAGCCGGGTCGAAATCGACTTTCAGCACTTCCGGCGGGCCGGCGTCGAAGCCGTACTGACTGATGATCTGCTGCGGGTCCTTGCGGATCGCCGCCAGGCCCGGGCTTTGTGCCGCCTTGGGATCGCCGGTCAGGCGCAACACCAGCGTATCGAGCGCGCGCTGAGTGGCTTGATCACGCTCTTCAGGCGCCTGACTGGTGACAGGCTCGCGCACCTGATAAAGGCCTTTTACGGTTTCGGCTTGGCTAGCCAGACTGACCAGGGACAAACAACCCACAAACAATGATCTGAAAAAACGCATGGAAGATTCCTGACGACAAGAGCGGCTGGAACTGACCGCATGAAGACAATCGAGCAAGACTGTGACCATTGCCCGCCGTAAAACATTCACACGTCCCGGTTAAGTTTTTCGCACTGCCATAACGATAGACGGTTAATCGCGATACCTTATACAGCCAAGCGGGAGGCGACCAACACGGGCAATCACGGTTTTTTTGTATCGATATGCCCCTGCTGTCGGCCTGAGGATGGCCGCTGCCCCTCAAGCCTGATAAAATCGCGCGCCTTCGCAGACCGGCAACAGCCGGGCACCCTGAAATTCGCGCAAGGCACATGCCCTTCGTTTGTTTCGGCGGTCCCACTGGACTCGGTCGTTACCCCTGAATCCCCCCTAAAGGCCTGGATCATGAGCAAGCAACCCTCCCTGAGCTACAAGGACGCCGGTGTAGACATCGACGCCGGTGAAGCATTGGTCGAACGCATCAAGAGCGTCGCCAAGCGCACTGCGCGCCCGGAAGTCATGGGCGGCCTGGGCGGTTTCGGCGCCCTCTGCGAAATCCCGGCCGGCTACAAGCAGCCCGTGCTGGTTTCCGGCACTGACGGCGTCGGCACCAAGCTGCGCCTGGCGCTGAACCTGAACAAACACGACAGCATCGGCATCGACCTGGTGGCCATGTGCGTGAACGACCTGGTGGTCTGCGGCGCCGAGCCGCTGTTCTTCCTCGACTACTACGCCACCGGCAAACTCAACGTCGAAACCGCGACCCAGGTCGTGACCGGTATCGGCGCAGGCTGCGAACTGTCCGGCTGCTCCCTGGTGGGCGGCGAAACCGCTGAAATGCCTGGCATGTACGAAGGCGAAGACTACGACCTGGCCGGTTTCTGCGTCGGCGTCGTGGAAAAATCCGAAATCATCGACGGTTCGAAAGTCGCTGCCGGCGATGCCCTGCTCGCCCTGCCGTCTTCCGGCCCGCACTCCAACGGCTACTCGCTGATCCGCAAGATCATCGAAGTGTCGGGTGCCGACATCGAAAACATCCAGCTCGACGGCAAGCCGCTGACCGACCTGCTGATGGCTCCGACCCGCATCTACGTGAAGCCGCTGCTCAAGCTGATCAAGGACACCGGCGCGGTCAAAGCCATGGCCCACATCACCGGTGGTGGCCTGCTGGACAACATCCCGCGCGTACTGCCAAAAGGCGCTCAAGCCGTGGTTGACGTGGCGAGCTGGACCCGCCCTGCCGTGTTCGACTGGCTGCAAGAGAAAGGCAACGTCGACGAAAACGAAATGCACCGCGTGCTGAACTGCGGCGTTGGCATGGTGATTTGCGTGGCGCAAGAGCACGTTGAAACCGCGCTGAACGTCCTGCGTGAAGCCGGCGAGCAGCCTTGGGTCATCGGTCAGATCGCCACCGCTGCCGAAGGCGCGGCCCAGGTTGAACTGAAGAACCTCAAGGCTCATTGATGTCCCAGACCTGTGATGTGGTGGTGCTGTTGTCCGGCACCGGCAGTAACTTGCAGGCCTTGATCGACAGCACGCGGACCGGCGACAGCCCGGTCCGCATCGCCGCGGTGATTTCCAACCGCGCCGACGCCTACGGCCTGCAACGCGCCAGGCAGTCGGGTATCGACACCCGCTCCCTGGATCACAAGGCGTTCGAAGGCCGCGAAGCCTTCGATGCCGCGCTGATCGAACTGATCGACGCCTTCAATCCCAAACTCGTGGTACTGGCCGGTTTCATGCGCATTCTCAGCGCTGACTTCGTGCGCCACTACGCGGGTCGCCTGCTCAACATACATCCCTCGCTGCTACCCAAATACAAAGGGTTACACACTCATCAGCGCGCGCTGGAGGCCGGCGACACTGAACACGGCTGTTCCGTGCACTTTGTCACCGAGGAACTCGATGGCGGACCACTGGTCGTACAGGCAGTAATACCGGTAGAGTTGCACGATTCGCCGCAAAGTCTGGCGCTGCGAGTTCACACCCAGGAACACCTGATCTACCCGATGGCCGTACGCTGGTTTGCCGAAGGTCGTTTATCACTCGGTGAACAAGGTGCTTTACTGGATGGCAAGTTACTCGCGGCCAGCGGCCACTTGATTCGAACCTAGGAGATTTTATGCGTCGCGCCCTGCTCTTCGCTTGCGCTCTGCTTGCCCTGCCTTTCGCGCAGGCTGCGGAACTTCAACCTTTCTCCGCCAGCTACACCGCCGACTGGAAGCAGTTGCCCATGAGCGGCACCGCCGAGCGCAGCCTCACCAAGGAAGCCAACGGCGTCTGGAAGCTCAGTTTCAAGGCTTCGATGATGATCGCCAGCCTGACCGAAGAAAGCACCCTGACCCTGGACAAGGACACCCTGCTGCCACAGTCCTACCACTTTGAGCGCGGTGGTCTGGGTAAAGCCAAAAAGGCTGACCTGGATTTCGACTGGACCACCAAAATGGTCACTGGCACCGATCGCGGCGACGCAGTCAAGATCCCGCTCAATCGCGGCATGGTCGACAAATCCACCTATCAGCTTGCTCTTCAGCACGACGTGGCTGCCGGCAAGAAAAGCATGAGCTATCAGGTGGTCGATGATGGTGAAGTCGATACGTATGACTTCCGCGTGCTGGGCTCGGAAAAGGTCGACACCAAGGCTGGCCAGATCGACGCGATCAAGGTCGAGCGCGTGCGCGACCCGACACAAAGCAAACGCATCACCGTGCTGTGGTTCGCCAAGGATTGGGATTACCTGCTGGTCCGCCTGCAACAGGTCGAAACCGACGGCAAGGAGTACAACATCATGCTCCTCGACGGCAAGGTCAACGGCAAGTCTGTCAAAGGCAGCTGATCCGGATCGATATGAAAAGCCCCGCTCATGCGGGGTTTTTTTAGCTTTGAAAAAGGCGTAGCGCCTGTAGAAGCGATGCCGGGACTAAACCGAAAACCGCGCCACCATTGAATTCAAATCCACCGCCAATCGCGACAGCTCCTGACTCGCCGCGCTGGTCTGATTCGCGCCCGCCGAAGTCTGCAACGCCAGATCACGAATGTTCATCAGGTTGCGATCCACTTCCCGCGCCACCGCTGCCTGTTCCTCCGAAGCGCTGGCAATCACCAGGTTGCGCTCATTGATCAAGGTGAACGCCGAGGCAATCTCTTCCAGCGCAATGCCGGCGGTCTTCGCCACTTCGAGCGTCAAGCGTGCGCGGGTATTGCTTTGTTGCATCGAGGAGACCGCAGAGTCGGTGCCCTGCTGGATGCCAGCGATCATCTGTTCGATTTCCCGCGTCGATTGCTGAGTCCGGTGCGCCAGAGCTCGCACCTCATCGGCCACCACCGCAAATCCGCGCCCGGCGTCCCCGGCCCGCGCCGCTTCGATCGCTGCGTTCAAGGCCAACAGGTTGGTCTGCTCGGCAATCGAGCGAATCACGTCCAGCACCTTGCTGATGCCATAAACCTTCTGCGCGAGGGCTTCGACCTGAGAGGCATTAGCGGTGACATCGTCGGCGAGGGATTCAATCGACAACACCGTCTGGTTCACCTGCTCGCGGCCATGCTGGGCAATCCGGTCGGATTCACGAGACGCTTCGGACGTGGCCACCGCGTTGCTCGCGACCTCTTCCACTGCCGCGGTCATCTGATTGACCGCCGTCGCCGCCTGATCGATTTCCAGGCTCTGCTGATGCAGACCGCGCGTCGCGTCTTCCGTCACACAACTGAGCTGTTCAGAGGCCGACGCCAATTGGCTGGAGGAATCGGAGATGCGCCGAAGGGTGTCGCGCAAACTCTGCTGCATGCTTTTGAGTGCGTGCAGCAGGCGCGCCGGCTCGTCCTTGCCGCTGATGTGAATGTCGCCGGTCAAATCACCGCTCGCCACCCCTTCAGCCACCCTCAACGATTGCGCGAGGGGCAACACGATGCTGCGCGTCAGCAACAGCGCCAAGGCAATGGTCATCAACGCCGTCACACCAATCATCACGCCCACCCAGACCCTGGAGCTGCTGAACACCGCACGCCCCGCCTCGGTCGCGAGGTTGGCGTTGTGCTTGTTCAGCTCCACCAACTCCTTGAGCGTCACCGCGATGCCATCGGCCAACGGACTCATCTCACCATTAAGGATCGCTGCCGCCTCCTCCACTCGTCCCTCAGCAGAAAGACTCATCAGCTGACTCTGAAATTGCAGATATTGCTGCTCGGAGGTTTTGAAACGGTCGAACAGCACACGTTCCTCAGGCAGTACGATCAGTCGGTCATAGCGTTGCTGCGCTTCGTTGAGCGCACCTTTGAGTTCGTTGAGTTTGCCGACGTTTTGCGCCAACGCCTGCGGATCGCGGTTGATCAACAGGCGCATGGTCAGGGCCCGAAGTCGCAGCATGTCCTGACTCATTTCGCCGACAGCCATCACACTGGGCAGCCAGTTGTCATCGACCTGATCAGACTGAGCGCGCATGTTCGACATCTGCAGCAAGGCAAACGCCCCCAACCCAAACACCATCAGCGCCAGCAAGCCAAAACCCAGGCCCGCACGCGGCGCAATATTGAGACTTCTGATACTCATTGCTCTGGTTCCTTCCAAAAGCGCTGCATCAACCCTGCAGCGGGTTGCTTTAGACGATATCGGTCCAGAGAAAATTTGCGTAAGACGAAAACGAGATATCAAAACGCCCCAACTACTTCGACCACCGGGCGGTAACGATTCAGCCGCCGGACTGCGGCATATCGAGAAAGTGGAACGCGTCGCGGGAGGAATGCTCTATACCTTCAAGATCTTTTTTGATCGAATGACTTTCCCTACTGCCGAGGTTTCTCATGACCGTTACCGTCAATACCGTTTCCGCCGAAGGTTTTCGCCACAGCGTACAAATCGATGATCACGAACTCTTTGCCGATGCGCCGGCCTCGGCGGGCGGCGAAGGCTCGGCGCCGGAGCCGCACGACTACTTCGACGCAGCCCTCGGGGCCTGCAAGGCTCTGACGCTTAAAATGTACGCGAAGAAAAAGGACATTCCGCTGACGGGCGTTGGGGTGGAGGTCAAACGCGACAACAGTGAAGAGCAGAAAGGCAAATATGTCCTTCACGTCAAACTGACGCTCAAGGGTGTGCTCACCGACGCGCAGCGCGACGAACTGCATCGCGTGGCTGATCGATGCCCGGTGCACAAGCTGATGACCACCACTGACGTCAGCATCGAAACCCATCTGTCCGAAGGTGCGTTCAGCCAATAGCGGCAAGGCTCGGGCTAGCGGGTTATGCTCCACGCGTCACCCGCTCAGCCTGGAATGCACCATGAACACTCCGCTCGTGATTCGCCCCCGCGCCGAAGATGTCGAAGGCCAACCGATTTTTCGCCCGCTGCCGTCAGCCAAATGCCGCAGCGTCGGGCCTTTTGTATTTTTCGACCACATGCTGCAAACCCGTTATCCGGCAGGTAAAGGCATGAATATCCGCCAGCACCCGCACATCGGTCTGTCGACCCTTACCTACTTGTTCGAGGGAAAAATCCAGCACAAGGACAGCCTCGGTTCCGATCAGGTGGTGGAGGCCGGCGACGTCAGCTGGATGACTGCCGGCAGCGCCATTGCCCACGTCGAGCGCACGCCCGAGGCCTTGAAGGCCAGCGGTTTCACGATGCACGGTTTGCAGATCTGGCTGGCCTCACCCAAGGATCATGAACAGGGACCGGGGCACTACAGCCATCACCCGGCAGCCACTTTGCCGGTCAGCGATAACCTAGGCGTGAAGATCCGAATGATCGCCGGGTCAGGCTTTTGCCTGGAATCGCCGGTGCCGGTGCTGTCTCCCACGTTGTATGCGGAACTGATACTGCAAACGGCGACGACGTTGCTGATTCCCACCGAGCATGACGAACGGGCGTTGTACGTGTTGAGCGGTGAAGTGCAGCTGGATGGCGAGTCGATAGAACCGCATTCGCTCGTGGTGTTGCCTGCGGGGGAAGAAATGACGCTGTTCGCCGAGAGCGACTGTCATGCGATGTTGTTCGGCGGCGCGCCGCTGGATGGACCGCGACGGATCAACTGGAATTTTGTGGCGAGCGATCCGGCGGCGATTGATGAAGCACGCCGACGCTGGGCGGCCGGGGATTGGCCGACGGTGCCCGGGGAAAGCGAACGAATCGAGCTACCCCTGAAATAGGCCTTCACTGCTCAACCATATCCCGTGTAGGAGCTGGCTGGCCAGCGATGGCGATCATGAGGACGCCATCGCCGGCAAGCCGACTCCTACACGTCCGGTGATTAGCCCTGACTCATGACTCATATCGAGTAAAAGAACCCCGAATAAAAAAACCCGCCGAAGCGGGTTTTTTTTAACAACGCTGTTAAACCGACAGTTCAACCAGCAGCTTGTTGAGACGGCGCACATACGCGGCCGGGTCTTTCAAGCTGTCGCCGGCCGCCAGGGCCGCCTGATCGAAGAGGATGTGCGACAGGTCGCCGAAGCGCTCGTCGCTCTGCTCGTTGTCGAGTTTCTCGATCAGCGGGTGCGCCGGGTTGAATTCGAAGATTGGCTTCGAATCCGGAACCTTCTGCCCGCTGGCTTCGAGGATCTGCCGCATCTGCAGGCCCAGGTCCTGCTCGCCGATGGCGAGAATCGCCGGGGAGTCGGTCAGGCGATGGGAAACCCGCACTTCAGCAACCGAATCGCCCAGTGCAGCTTTCAGACGCTCAACCAGACCTTCCTTGGACTTGGCGACTTCTTCCGCAGCTTTCTTGTCCTCTTCCGAGTCCAGATTGCCGAGGTCCAGGTCACCGCGCGCCACGTCGACAAAGCTCTTGCCGTCGAAGTCGCTGAGGTAGCTCATCAGCCACTCGTCGATACGATCGGTCAGCAGCAGCACTTCGATGCCTTTCTTGCGGAAGACTTCCAGGTGCGGGCTGTTTTTGACTTGCGCGTAGGTTTCGCCGGTCAGGTAGTAGATCTTGTCCTGACCTTCCTTGGCACGGGCCAGGTAGTCAGCCAGACCGACCACTTGCTCGCCTTCTTCGCCCTGAGTGGAGGCGAAACGCAGCAGGCCAGCGATTTTCTCTTTGTTTGCAAAGTCTTCTGCCGGGCCTTCTTTCATGACCTGGCCGAAGTTTTTCCAGAAGCCTTTGTATTGCTCAGGCTCGTTCTTCGCCAGTTTTTCCAGCATGTCCAGCACACGCTTGGTCAGCGCCGACTTCATGGAGTCGATGATCGGGTCTTTCTGCAGGATTTCCCGCGACACGTTCAGCGACAGGTCGTTGGAATCGACTACGCCTTTGATAAAGCGCAGGTACAGCGGCAGGAACGACTCGGCCTGGTCCATGACGAACACACGCTGCACATAAAGCTTCAGGCCTTTCGGCGCTTCGCGCTGGTACAGGTCGAACGGTGCACGGGTCGGTACGTAGAGCAGCGAGCTGTATTCGAGCTTGCCTTCGACCTTGTTGTGGCTCCAGCTCAGCGGATTTTCGTAGTCGTGAGCGATGTGTTTGTAGAACTCCTGGTATTCCTCGTCCTTGATCTCGGTGCGAGGACGGGTCCACAGGGCGCTGGCGCGGTTGACGGTTTCCCATTCAACGGCTGGCTTCTCTTCGCCTTCAACGGCTGCCACTTCTTTCGGCAACTCGATCGGCAAAGCGATGTGGTCGGAGTACTTCTTGATGATGTTGCGCAGACGCCAGCCATCGGCGAACTCGTCTTCAGCGGATTTCAGATGCAGAACGATGCGGGTGCCGCGCTCGGCTTTCTCGACGGTGGCAACTTCAAAATCGCCTTCGCCCTTGGACGACCAATGCACGCCTTCGCTGGCGGCAGCACCGGCACGACGGCTGAATACGTCAACTTTGTCGGCGACGATGAAGGCAGAGTAGAAACCCACGCCGAACTGACCGATCAGGTGCGAATCTTTTTTCTGATCGCCGGACAGGTGTTTCATGAAATCGGCGGTGCCGGATTTGGCGATGGTGCCCAGGTGGGTGATCGCGTCTTCACGGCTCATGCCGATACCGTTGTCTTCGAGGGTGACGGTTTTAGCGTCCTTGTCGAAGCTCACGCGGATTTTCAGTTCGGCGCCACCTTCCAGTAACTCTGGCTTGGACAGGGCTTCGAAACGTAATTTGTCGACAGCGTCAGAGGCGTTCGAGATCAATTCGCGAAGGAAAATTTCCTTGTTGGAATACAGCGAATGGATCATGAGGTGCAGCAGCTGCTTCACCTCGGTCTGGAAGCCCAGGGTTTCCTTTTGAGTTTCCACACTCATGGTCATCAAACTCCAATCAGATGGCAGTGGCCGCGACCTAAAGGGTCGACGGCGGGTTGTCATCAAAGTTGGGGGCTCGGATCAGGATTTCAAGGGCTCATCGATTTTGAAGTGCGCGCGAGCCGTGGCGATAGGCTCGGCCTCGGTGCTTTGCCAGGCGGTCACCGCCACGTTGGCGACACGCCGTCCCTGACGGCACACCTGGCAGCGAGCCCACGTATCGCGAAACTGCCCGGCGCGCAGGTAGTCGAGAGAAAAATCGATGATCTTCGGCACACCCGGCGAGCCGGTAAAAACCAGCAGGTGCAAGGCGGCTGCCAGCTCCATGAACCCGGCAATCACGCCGCCGTGAATCGCCGGCAGTAAAGGGTTACCAATGTTGTCCTTGTTGGCCGGCAGGCGAAACAGCAGATCATCGCCAACCCGCGAGCACTCGACACCGATCAACTTGGCGTAGGGAATAAGGTGCAATAACGAGGCATAGTCGCCCAGCTCATGGGCCTGTTGCAGTTGTTCCTTGAAGTTGTCAGTCATTTCGCATCTCCGGCGATGACACCACCAAACCCTTTGGTGCCTTTGACGCCTTTGCCCATGCGCATGAATGTGCCGACAACGTGGGCGATGGGGTGTTCGGGATCGTCCTGATAGGCAAAGCCACGGGCGAAGATCACGTCGGTGGTGACCCGGTAGCACTGGGCAAAACCATAGACATCCTTATGCGGCTCGGCGGCGTGCATATAGTCGATGCGCAAATCGAGGGTCGGGCAGACTTCGAATTCGGGCAGCACACACAGGGTCGACATGCCGCACGCAGTGTCCATCAGGGAGGTCAATGCCCCGCCATGGATCACGCCGGTCTGTGGATTGCCGACAATCTGCGGGCTGTACGGCAGGATGACCGTCAGTCCATCGCTGCTGGCGCTGTGAACGCGCAAACCAAGTACCTGACAATGCCTGAGCGCCGAAAGAAATCGCGTCGCACGCTCAAAAATGGGGTTTTCGGCCATGTGATAAACACTCTTCTTAACATTCGGAAATTGTATTGGGCGTATGCGTAAAAGTTCCCATGGGAATAATCTTATATATCTGAACGAATTGAGGAACTTAACCCTGACGGGCACGCTCGAAAGGCCAGTAGATATTTTCCATAAGGAGAAACACCCCATGCGTAAAACTTTAGCTATTGCCTTGATGTTGACCGCTTCCCTCGGTCTCGCTGCCTGCGATAAAAAATCCGAGGACAAAGCTCAAGATGCTAACCAACATGCTGAGCAAGCTCAGCAAGACATGAACAAAGCTCAGGATAAAGTGAACGACGCAGCGAAAGAAAACGCCGAAGCTGCCAAAGCTCAGGCTGAATCGAACGAAGCCGCTGCAAAAGAAGCACCTAAAAACTAAAACAGTTTTTAGCGTGATAAAGAAAACCCGCCTAATGCGGGTTTTCTTTTGCCTGTCATTTACCCAGTTAGAGCAAAATAGTTCTAAAAGTCGGACTAATCATCAGTAGCAACGAACACACTAATCCGACAATCCACACCAGACTCCGCTGCCACGCCAGATCGCCCCAATAACACGATAAGTAAATGACGCGCGTCACCACAAAGATGATTGCCAGCGTATCAATCAGCCACCCCGCCGTTTGCGTGGTGTGCGCCATCAACACCCCCACCGCAAACAATATAAACGCCTCAAAACAATTCTGATGAGCCGCCACTGCCCGGGCGCCGAACCCCGTGAGTTGTGCCTGCTGCTGTCGGGGCAGGTGATTGTTGTAACCGCCCTGCTCTTTCATGGCCCTGGCCACCGGCATACGCGCCACGTAGATCAGCAAGGCACTGATAAACACACACCAGAACGGAATACTCATCAAGCGGCCTCTTTGTTCACCTCAGGCAATGGCGCCTCTGTAGGGGTATAGACCATCACGTCGAGAACGTCGGAATGAAACTCCCGGCGATACAGCACCAGCACCACGCCAGCACTCATCAACATGAACAACCAGGGGCTAACGAACCACGCCAGCATGGTCATGCCGAAGTAATAGGAACGCAGGCCGAAGTTGAACTGGTTGGCGGCCATGGAAATGACACGCGCCGCCCGGGCCGCAAAGGCTTTGCGCTCCTGCTCCGAAACATGGCGCTCCCCGACCATGGGCGCCGAACCGATCAGAATGGCCGCGAAGTTGTATTGGCGCATGCACCAGCTGAAGGTAAAGAACGCATACACAAACACCAGCGCCAGGCACAGCAACTTGATCTCCGACATCCCTTGGGAAGCCTGTTGCACCATCGGGATGTCTGCCAGCAGTGACACCGCCCGTTCCGACGCGCCCAGCACGGTGAGAATACCGGCCAGGATAATCAGCGTGCTGGAGGCGAAGAACGAAGCGTTGCGCTCCAGATTGCCGACCACACTGGCGTCGGCAATGCGGTTGTCGCGCAGCAGCATGCGGCGCATCCAGTCTTCGCGGTACAGGTGCAACACACTGGCCAGGCACGCGGTGTCGCGGCCCTTCCATGTCGCATAACGGGTGTAGCCACCCCAGCAGATGACAAACCAGACGGCGGCGAGAATGTGGATCAGGTTGGCGTGGATGAACGACATGCAGGTCCTTGTGAATGTGTTTGCGACGGTAGAACTGTAGGAGAGAGCTTGCTTCTACAAGATAGTGCTTCGACGTTAGCTCACGGGAAAAGACACTGCCTCACGCGCATAAAAAATGCCCCGTATCGATTGATACGGGGCATTTCTGTTGTAGCCCAAGGCACGCTTGTGGCGAGCCATGAATCAGCTTAGGCCAGCACTTCTTCGCGCTTGCCCAGCAGGCGATCGCAAACCACCGCGACCACCAGGGTCATGACCGACGGCACCAGCCACGCCAGGCCTTGCTCGCTCAACGGCAAGTGTGCCAATTGCGTCGGCATCCAGTCCGCCAGGCCCGCGCCATTGAGCGCGTCAATCAGGCCGAAGATGAACGACACCAGCATCACCGGACCGACAATGCGCCCCTGCTCATGCCAGAAGTCCTTGCAGAAGCTCAGGGCTACCAGCGCGATGCACGGCGGGTAGATCGCAGTCAGCACCGGGATCGAGAACGCAATCAGCTTGGTCAGGCCCAGGTTGGACACCAGCAAGGAGAACGCGGCGAGGATGATGACCAAAGTCTTGTAGGACAGTGGCAGCACACGGCTGAAGTATTCGGCGCAGGCACACGTCAGACCGACCGCCGTGACCAGGCAGGCCAACGAAATCAACACCGCGAGGAAACCGCTGCCCAAGGAACCGAAGGTGTGTTGAACGTAAGCGTGCAGCACCGCCGCGCCGTTGGTCGCACCAGCAGCCACTTCATGGCTGCCCGAACCGAGGCGGAACAGGCTGACATACACCAGCGCCAGACCAACGCCGGCGATCAGCCCGGCAATGATCGCGTAACGGGTGATCAACACCGGCGATTCGACACCGCGGGAACGGATGGCGTTGACGATCACGATGCCGAACACCAGCGCACCCAGGGTATCCATGGTCAGATATCCGTTGATGAAGCCCTGGGAAAACGGTGCCGCGACATACTCGGGCGTCGCCACGCCGATGTCACCGGCCGGCAGCGCGAACGCGGCGATGCCGAGTGCCGCCAGGGCGATGATCTTCAGCGGTGCGAGGAAACGTCCTACGGTATCCAGCAAACGCCCCGGGTAGAGCGAGATAAAGAACACCAGCAGGAAGTACACCGAGCTGTAGAGGAACAGCGCCAGCGGGCTTTCCCCGGTCAGTGGCGCCAGGCCCACTTCAAACGAGACGGTCGCGGTGCGCGGCGTCGCGAACAGCGGGCCGACGGCGAGGTAGCACGCGGCGGCCAGCAAGCCACCAGCAACTTTGCCGATCGGGCTGCTCAAGGCATCCATGGCGCCTCCGACCTTGGCCAGGGCAACCACGGTGATCACCGGCAGACCCACCGCGGTGATCAGAAAGCCCAGCGCCGCCATCCAGACATGGGGCCCGGACTGCAAACCGACGATAGGCGGGAAGATGATGTTGCCAGCCCCGACGAACAGAGCAAACGTCATAAAACCAAGTGCCAGGATGTCCTGGCCTTTCAACACTTTCATTAAGGAAATACCACACTACTGAATCGGAATTTAGAGAGGGATTTCCCTTATGGGTGAGGGAAATGCTGTCGACCCGCATAGGACCGACCCTTTAGCGCGAAGCTTCCTTGTGGGATGCGGACGCAAAAATGGCGGCTAGCCTAACGAATTTGAGCGACAAACGCACTGTTAGGGGGCGAACTATCCGATCTGCGACATTTTTGTGTCGCGTTTTCATACGCAATGTTCATACACCGCGGCTCTTGTAGGAGCCAGCTCGCTGGCGAAGGCACCGAGCCTTATGCACCGAGTCGCCTGAATCGCCGGCAAGCCGGCTCCTACAGAGTCAGAAACGACAAAGGCCACCCGAAGGCGGCCTTTGTTTGGTGAAGCGTCAGCTAAGCGCGAGGCTTACTTGACAGCCCAACCGGTCAGCTCGGACAAAGCCTTGCCGATGTCTGCCAGCGAACGCACGGTTTTAACGCCTGCGTCTTCCAGGGCAGCAAACTTCTCGTCTGCAGTGCCTTTGCCGCCAGAGATGATTGCGCCAGCATGGCCCATGCGCTTGCCCGCAGGGGCAGTCACACCAGCGATGTAGGAAACAACCGGCTTGGTCACGTGTGCCTTGATGTAGGCAGCCGCTTCTTCTTCAGCCGAACCGCCGATCTCGCCGATCATAACGATCGCTTCGGTCTTCGGGTCTTCCTGGAACAGCTTCAGGATGTCGATGAAGTTCGAACCCGGGATCGGGTCACCGCCGATGCCGACGCAGGTCGACTGACCGAAACCGGCGTCAGTCGTCTGCTTAACAGCTTCGTAGGTCAGGGTGCCGGAACGGGAAACGATACCGACCTTGCCTGGCAAGTGAATGTGACCTGGCATGATGCCGATCTTGCATTCGCCTGGAGTGATCACGCCTGGGCAGTTAGGACCGATCAGGACTACGCCCAGTTCGTCGCACTTGACCTTGGCATCCAGCATATCCAGGGTAGGAATGCCTTCAGTGATGCAAACGATCAGCTTGATGCCGCCGAATGCTGCTTCCAGGATGGAGTCTTTGCAGAAAGGAGCTGGAACGTAGATCACGCTGGCGGTGGCGCCAGTGGCAGCTACAGCATCTTTCACGGTGTTGAACACTGGCAGACCCAGGTGCTCGGTGCCGCCTTTGCCTGGAGTTACGCCACCAACCATCTTGGTGCCGTACTCGATGGCTTGCTGGGTGTGGAAACTACCTTGCGAACCGGTAATACCCTGGCAGATAACTTTGGTGTCTTTATTGATCAGGACGCTCATTATTTGCCCTCCGCAGCTTTAACGACTTGTTGAGCAGCGTCGGTCAGGCTGGTAGCAGCGATGATGTTCAAACCGCTTTCTGCCAGTACTTTAGCGCCCAGCTCAGCGTTGTTGCCTTCAAGGCGAACAACAACCGGGATTTTCACGCCGACTTCTTTCACTGCGCCGATGATGCCTTCGGCAATCATGTCGCAACGAACGATGCCACCGAAGATGTTGACCAGTACTGCAGCGACGTTAGTGTCGGACAGGATGATCTTGAATGCTTCGGTAACGCGTTCTTTGGTAGCACCGCCGCCCACGTCGAGGAAGTTGGCTGGTTTACCGCCATGCAGGTTGACGATGTCCATGGTACCCATGGCCAGGCCAGCACCGTTGACCATGCAACCGATGTTGCCTTCCAATGCTACGTAGTTCAGTTCGAACTTGGCAGCGTGCGCTTCGCGCGGATCGTCTTGCGACGGATCGTGGAAAGTCTTCAGCTTAGGCTGACGGTACATGGCGTTGGCGTCGATGTTGATCTTGGCATCGAGGCAATGCAGATCGCCGTCAGCCTTGATCACCAGCGGGTTCACTTCCAGCAGAGCCAGGTCGTGATCCTTGAACAGCTTGGCCAGACCTACGAAGATCTTGGCAAACTGAGCAACTTGCTTGCCTTCCAGACCCAACTGGAATGCCAGTTCGCGACCCTGGAATGGCTGAGCGCCAACCAGTGGATCGATAGTGGCCTTGAGGATTTTCTCAGGGGTATCGTGAGCGATTTTCTCGATGTCCACGCCACCTTCGGTGGAAGCCATGAACACGATGCGACGGCTCGAACGGTCAACGACAGCGCCCAGGTACAGCTCTTTAGCGATATCAGTGCACGATTCAACCAGGATCTTGGTGACTGGCTGACCATTGGCGTCAGTCTGGTAAGTCACCAGACGCTTGCCCAGCCACTGCTGTGCGAAGGCTTTGGCGTCTTCTTTGCTGCGAACCAGCTTTACGCCGCCCGCTTTACCGCGACCACCAGCGTGGACCTGAGCTTTGACAACCCACTCGGTGCCGCCGATTTTGTCGCAAGCTTCTGCTGCTGCTTCCGGGGTGTCTACCGCATAACCGGTGGAAACTGGCAGGCCGTACTCAGCGAACAGCTGCTTACCCTGATACTCGTGAAGATTCATGCTTATTACCGTCTTCGTTAGGTACTGCGCATTCGGTGCTGCACTCGTTCAAGTGCCGCACCACCTGTGACTGCTGCTTGCGTAGCCTTTCCGGACAACCGGTGCAGCTACGCAAGACTGCGTCCAGCGGATATTCCGCGGTGAGTCTTGCACGCAAGGCTCACGACGGGCCATACCGCCGTGGTTTCTTATTGTCTTAACGCTTCTTGCGGTTGGCAATGTGAATGGCGCCGCCATTCACTGCCAGAGCTGCTTCGTGCAAGGCTTCAGACAGGGTCGGATGGGAGAAAACCATCATGCCCAGGTCTTCAGCGCTGGTGCCGAATTCCATGCCGATCGCGCCCTGCTGGACCAGTTCTGCAGCGCTCGGGCCAATCACGTGGACGCCCAATACGCGGTCAGTCTTGGCATCGGCAATGACTTTCACGAAACCGCCGGTGTCGTTGGCTGCCATGGCACGGCCACTGGCTGCGAACGGGAAGGTGCCGACGTTAACTTCAACGCCTTCAGCCTTCAAGGTCTGCTCGGTTTTGCCAACCCACGCGATTTCCGGGTGAGTATAAATAACCGAAGGGATCAGGTCATAGTTGATTTGCGCTTTGTGGCCCTTGATGCGCTCAACGACCATGATGCCTTCTTCGGACGCCTTGTGCGCCAGCATCATGCCGCGAACCACGTCACCGATTGCGAAAACGCCCGGTACGCTGGTGGCGCACTGGTCGTCAACGAATACGAAACCGCGCTCGTCGATGGTCACACCGCTGTCGGCAGCCAACAGCTCGGTGGTCACTGGACGGCGACCAACGGCAACGATCAGTTTGTCGAAGGTGATGCTCTGTTCGCCGTTGGCATCGGTGTAGTTCACAACGACTTCGTCGCCGTTCACTTTGGAACCGGTGACGCGAGCGCCCAGCTTGATGTCCAGACCTTGTTTGGTCAGGGTTTTGTAGGCTTCTTTGGAAACCGCGTCGTCAGCGGCAGGCAGGAACTTCTCCAGCGCTTCCAGAACAACGACTTCAGCGCCCAGGCGCGACCATACCGAACCCAGTTCCAGACCGATTACGCCAGCGCCGATAACGCCCAGACGTTTTGGAACCGACTGGAATTCCAGTGCGCCAGTCGAATCGACGATCACGTTCTGGTCAACCGGAGCCGGTGGAATGTCGATCGGACGCGAGCCCGAAGCCAGAATCACGTTCTCGGCTTCGATGATTTCAACGCTGCCGTCTGGCTTGGTCAGTTCAACTTTCTTGCCGGCCAGCAATTTGCCGTGGCCTTGCAGGGAAGTGACGCCGTTCGCCTTGAACAGGGTGGCAACGCCAGAGGTCAGGCCTTTGACGATGTTGGCTTTACGGCCAACCATTGCCGCCACGTCCATGGTTACGCCAGCGTGATTGATACCGTGGATCGCGAAGCCTTCTTTGGCTTCCTTGTATTTCCAGGAGCTGTCCAGCAGTGCCTTGGATGGAATGCAGCCGACGTTCAGGCAAGTACCGCCGAGGGCCAGTTTGCCTTCCTTGTCGGTGTATTTCTCGATGCAGGCAGTGGTGAGGCCCAGTTGCGCTGCTTTAATGGCAGCCACGTAGCCGCCAGGGCCCGCGCCAATCACTACCACGTCGAATTTCTGAGTCATGTGTCATTCCTTCTCGAATCAAACCGGACGGTCCCTTTTGGGGACCGTCGTGGGACGAAGCTGGTCATTACAGATGGGCCGCCCGTCAAGCGGCGACCCGTGCAACGAAATCAGATATCCAGCAGCAAACGAGCCGGGTCTTCCAGCAGGTTCTTGATGGTAACCAGGAAGGTCACAGCTTCTTTGCCATCGATCAGACGGTGATCGTAGGACAGTGCCAGGTACATCATCGGACGGATAACGACCTGACCGTTGATCGCCATAGGACGCTGCAAAATGTTGTGCATGCCCAGGATGGCCGCTTGCGGCGGGTTGACGATCGGGGTGGACATCATCGAACCGAAGGTACCACCGTTGGTGATGGTGAACGTACCGCCGGTCATTTCGTCCATCGACAGTTTGCCGTCGCGGGCCTTCTTGCCGAAGGTGGCGATGCCGCCTTCGATTTCAGCCAGGCTCATCAGTTCGGCGTTACGCAGAACCGGTACAACCAGGCCGCGGTCGCTGGACACAGCAACACCGACGTCGGCGTAGCCGTGGTAAACGATGTCGGCACCGTCGATCGACGCGTTGACAGCCGGGAAGCGCTTCAGCGCTTCGGTGGCGGCTTTCACGAAGAACGACATGAAGCCCAGGCGTACGCCGTTGTGGGACTTCTCGAACAGGTCCTTGTACTTCGAACGCAGGGCCATGACTTCGGTCATGTCGACTTCGTTGAACGTGGTCAGCATCGCCATGTTCGACTGAGCTTCTACCAGGCGCTTGGCCACGGTAGCGCGAACGCGGGTCATCGGTACGCGCTTCTCGATGCGATCGCCAGCGGCGAACACCGGAGCAGCGGCGGCAGGAGCAGCAGCCTTGGCAGGCGCGGCAGCCGGTGCGGCTTTCTTGGCAGCAACAGCGGCTACAACGTCTTCCTTGGTCACACGACCGCCTTTGCCGGTGCCGGCAACGGACGCGATGTTGATGCCGTTTTCTTCAGCCAGCTTGCGAGCAGCCGGTGCAGCAACAGGATCGTCTTCGCCTTCGGCGGCTGGAGCAGCAGCCTGTGCAGCGGCCGGAGCAGCGGCAGCGGCTGGAGCGGCAGCAGCGCCGCCCGCTTCGATGGAGCCCAAGACTTCGTCGGACAGAACGGTGTCGCCTTCGTTCTTGACGATAGCGCCCAGCACGCCGTCAGCAGTGGCCAACACTTCCAGCACAACTTTGTCGGTTTCGATGTCGACGATCAGGTCGTCACGCTTTACAGCGTCGCCCGGTTGTTTGTGCCAGGTGGCAACGGTGCCGTCGGCAACCGATTCCGGGAAAGTGGGGGCTTTGATTTCGATAGCCATTATCTGTGAGTCCTTAAATTCGGTTTCAGGTGCGCGAAGGCGTTAAACAGTAAAGGCGTCTTGCAACAGTTTTTCCTGCTGCTCAGCGTGCATCGATGCATAACCACAAGCAGGTGCAGCAGAAGCATCACGGCCGGCGTACTCGAGTACGAGCGACTTGTTGTGATTGCCAACGATGCGGCGCATGTGGTGTTGGCTGCAGTACCAGGCACCCTGGTTCATCGGCTCTTCCTGACACCAAACGATATGTTTGAGGTTGGTGTAAGGAGCCAGGACTTCGTTCAAGTCGTCCTCAGGGAATGGGTACAGCTGCTCGATACGCACGATGGCGATGTCATCACGGCCTTCGGCACGGCGTTTTTCCAGCAGGTCGTAGTAGACCTTGCCGCTACACAGAACAATGCGCTCGACCTTTTTCGGGTCTTGAGCATCGATTTCCGGGATAACGGTCTGGAACGAACCTTCGGCCAGATCTTCCAGAGTCGAGATGGCCAGCTTGTGACGCAGCAGCGACTTCGGAGTCAGAACGATCAATGGCTTGCGCAGCGGGCGAATCACCTGACGACGCAGCAAGTGGTAGATCTGAGCCGGCGTAGTCGGTACGGCCACCTGGATGTTGTGCTCGGCGCACAGCTGCAGGTAACGCTCCAGACGTGCCGACGAGTGCTCCGGCCCCTGACCTTCATAACCGTGCGGCAGCAGCATGGTCAGACCGCAGAGACGGCCCCACTTGTGCTCGCCACTGGTGATGAACTGGTCGATCACCACCTGAGCGCCGTTGGCGAAGTCGCCGAACTGGGCTTCCCAGATCACCAGCGCCTCAGGCGTGGTGGTCGAGTAACCGTATTCGAACGCCAGTACGGCTTCTTCGGACAGGAACGAATCGTACAAATCGAAACGTGGCTGGCCTTTGTACAGGTTCTGCAGCGGAATGTAGCTGCCGGTGTCTTTCTGGTTGTGCAACACCGCGTGGCGGTGCGAGAACGTTCCGCGGCCGATGTCCTGGCCAGTCATGCGGATCGGGTGACCTTCGAACGCCAGGGTCGCGTACGCCATGGTTTCGGCGTAACCCCAGTTGATCGGCAGGCCGCCGACTTGCATTTTCTGACGGTCTTCGTAGATTTTCGAGACCTGGCGCTGAACCACGAAGCCTTCTGGAATTTCCAGCAGCTTGGCAGACAGTTCCTGCAAGGTTTTCAGGTCGAAACGCGTGTCGTGACGTGCAGTCCAGGCGTGGCCCAGGTACGGACGCCAATCCACGAACAACTCTTTGTTCGGCTCTTTGACCAGGCTTTTCACAACATGCAGACCGTTGTCCAGCGCGTTGCGGTATTCGTCGATCTTGGCCTGTACGCGCGCATCATCCAACACACCGGCCTGGGTCAGGCGTTCGGCGTACAGCTCACGAGTGGTGCGCTGCTTGGCGATCTGCTGGTACATCAGAGGCTGGGTGCCGCTAGGCTCGTCAGCTTCGTTGTGGCCGCGACGACGGTAGCAGACCAGGTCGATCACCACGTCACGCTTGAACTGCATGCGGTAGTCGATGGCCAGCTGGGTCACGAACAACACGGCTTCCGGATCATCACCATTCACATGGAGGATCGGCGCCTGAATCATTTTCGCAACGTCGGTCGCGTACTCGGTGGAACGCGAGTCCAGCGGGTTGCTGATGGTGAAACCGACCTGGTTGTTGATCACGATGTGCACGGTGCCGCCGGTTTTGAAACCGCGGGTCTGCGACATCTGGAAGGTTTCCATCACCACGCCCTGACCGGCGAATGCCGCGTCACCGTGGATGGAAATCGGCAGAACCTTCTCGCCGGTAGGGTCGTTGCGACGATCCTGACGGGCGCGAACCGAACCCTCAACCACTGGCGATACGATTTCCAGGTGGGACGGGTTGAACGCCATGGCCAGGTGAACTTCACCGCCGGTGGTCATCACGTTGGACGAGAAGCCCTGGTGGTATTTAACGTCACCGGAACCCAGCTCGACCTTCTTCTTGCCTTCGAACTCGTCGAACAGCTCGCGCGGGTTCTTGCCGAAGGTGTTGACCAGTACGTTCAGACGGCCACGGTGGGCCATGCCGATAACGATTTCCTTGGTGCCGTAGGAGCCGGAACGCTGGATCAGCTCGTCGAGCATCGGAATCAGGCTTTCGCCGCCTTCCAGACCGAAACGTTTTGTGCCCGGGTATTTGGTGCCCAGGTATTTTTCCAGGCCTTCACCGGCAGTGACGCGCTCGAGCAGGTGGCTCTTGATGTCGGCGGAGTACGTCGGACGACCACGCACGCTTTCCAGACGCTGCTGGAACCACTGGCGCTGCTCGGAATCGGTGATATGCGTAAATTCAGCGCCGATGGTGCGGCAATATGTCTGCTGCAACGCTTCGTGAATTTCGCGTAGGCTCGCCTCCTCTTTGCCGATGAACAGGTCGCCGGCACGGAAGGTCGTATCAAGATCGGCATTGGTCAAGCCGTAGTGATTGATCGACAGGTCTGCAGGTGCAGGACGCTGCCACAGCCCCAGCGGGTCAAGCTGGGCTGCCTGGTGGCCACGCATACGGTAGGCCTGGATCAATCGCAGCACTTCAACTTGCTTCTTCTCGTGCTCACTGCTCACGCTGCCGGCGGAAACCGGTTGTGCGCGGCGCTGGTTCTTTGCCAGCAAGACGAAATGATCGCGAATTGTCGAGTGCGAAACATCGGTGGCAGTGTTGCCGTCAGCAGGCAACTTCTGGAAGTAGGTGCGCCACTCTTCTGGCACAGCGTTAGGGTCGTGCAGGTAGAGCTCGTAGAGCTCTTCCACATAGGCAGCGTTACTACCGGATAGGTAGGCGCTGTTCCACATGCGCTGCATCACGCTTTCTTGCATGCTTGGTCACCCTCGGTTAGGGGAACACCACCGGCGTCGACACAGAGCAAACTTGCAGAAGTCCGAATGCAGCGACCAAAACAAGCCACTTAGGATCACGCTGATAGTCCGGGTACCAGCCCGGATGCCCCTGCTTGTCTCATTTCTTCAAAATAAGAGCGGCAGCTTTATGGGCTGCTGCTCAGGTTAAAACTACGGCGCCGGTTGAAGCCTGCGCCGTAGCATACTCGGTACAGCGGTCCTACATTTACAGCAGCTGAATCACACGCCGCTTTGCAGCAGCATGTTACGTACGTGACCGATGGCCTTAGTCGGGTTCAGGCCTTTCGGACAGACGTTGACGCAGTTCATGATCCCGCGGCAGCGGAATACGCTGAACGGGTCATCCAGCGAAGCCAGACGCTCGGCAGTCTTGGTGTCGCGACTGTCTGCCAGGAAGCGATACGCTTGCAGCAGAGCAGCTGGACCCAGGAACTTGTCCGGGTTCCACCAGAAGGACGGGCAAGAGGTCGAGCAGCAAGCGCACAGGATGCACTCGTACAGACCGTCGAGCTTTTCACGCTCTTCCGGGGTCTGCAGACGTTCGATGGCCGGAGCCGGCGTGTCGTTCTGCAGGTATGGCTTAACCTTCTCGTATTGCTTGTAGAAGATGCTCATATCGACGACCAGGTCACGGATAACCGGCAAACCTGGCAGCGGACGAACGATCAACTTGTTACCTTTTACGACGGAAGACAGCGGCGTAACGCACGCCAGACCGTTTTTGCCGTTGATGTTCATGCCGTCGGAACCGCAAACGCCTTCACGGCAAGAGCGACGATAGGAGAAACCTTCGTCCTGCTCTTTGATCAGGGCCAGCACGTCCAGCACCATCAAGTCTTTACCGTTGGTATTGACCTGGAATTCCTGCATGAACGGCGCGGCGTCCTGATCAGGGTTGTAGCGATAAACACTGACTTGCAACATGGCGGCCACCCTTAATAAGTCCGAATCATTGGTTCAAAGGTTGGGACTGTTTTTGGCGAGAAGTTCACGGCACGCTTGGCGACGCGCTTCTCACCCGGGAAATACAGGGTGTGGCACAGCCAGTTAACGTCATCGCGCTCTTCGAAGTCTTCACGGGCGTGCGCACCGCGGGACTCTTTACGGATCTCTGCGGCGATGGCGGTAGCTTCGGCCACTTCCAGCAGGTTCTGCAGCTCCAGGGCTTCGATACGGGCGGTGTTGAACGCCTGGCTCTTGTCATTGATCTTGACGTTGGCGATACGGCTACGCAGATCAGCCAGCTGGGCAATACCCTTCTGCATGTATTCGCCGGTACGGAATACACCGAAGTAGTTCTGCATGCAGCTTTGCAGTTCTTTACGCAGGGTGGCGACGTCTTCGCCTTCGGTACGCGAGTTCAGGCCATCGAGACGTGCCAGGGCAGCGTCGATGTCGGACTGGCGTGGACGGGCGTAATCAACGCCTTCTTTCAGGGTCTGCTCCAGGAACAGGCCAGCGGCACGACCGAATACCACCAGGTCGAGCAGCGAGTTGCCGCCCAGACGGTTGGCACCGTGAACCGATACGCAAGCCACTTCGCCTACAGCGAACAGGCCCGGGATGATCTGGTCAACGCCTTCAGCGTCCTGGGTGATTGCCTGGCCATGAATGTTGGTCGGCACGCCGCCCATCATATAGTGGCAGGTTGGAACGACCGGGATCGGCGCCACGGCTGGATCGACGTGGGCGAAGGTCTTGGACAGTTCCATGATGCCTGGCAGACGGCTGTGCAGAACTTCTTCACCGAGGTGATCGAGTTTCAGCATTACGTGGTCGCCATCCGGACCGCAACCGTTGCCGGCGATGATTTCTTTAACCATCGAACGAGCAACCACGTCACGACCAGCCAAGTCTTTGGCGTTCGGAGCATAACGCTCCATGAAACGCTCGCCATGCTTGTTGATCAGGTAACCGCCTTCACCGCGGCAGCCTTCAGTCACCAGTACACCGGCGCCAGCGATGCCGGTCGGGTGGAACTGCCACATTTCAATGTCTTGTACCGGCACGCCAGCACGCAGAGCCATGCCGACGCCGTCACCGGTGTTGATCAGGGCATTGGTGGTGGACGAGTAGATACGGCCTGCACCGCCAGTCGCCAGTACGGTGGCGTTAGCGCGAACGTAGGAGGTTTCACCGGTTTCGATGCAGATAACGATCATGCCTACAAAGGCACCGTCTTCGTTCTTCACCAGGTCGACGCCGTAGTATTCGTTGAGGAATACGGTGCCGGCCTTCAGGTTGGCCTGGTACAGGGTGTGCAGCAGTGCGTGACCGGTACGGTCGGCAGCAGCGCAGGTACGGGCAGCCTGGCCACCTTTACCGAAGTCTTTCGACTGACCGCCGAACGGACGCTGATAAATGCGACCCTGCTCGGTACGGGAGAACGGCAAGCCCATGTGCTCGAGCTCGAAAACCGCTTCCGGGCCTACGGAACACATGTATTCAATAGCGTCCTGGTCACCGATATAGTCGGAACCCTTGACGGTATCGTACATGTGCCAGCGCCAGTCATCGTTCGGATCTGCCGAGGCGATGGCGCAGGTGATGCCACCCTGGGCGGATACGGTGTGCGAGCGAGTCGGGAAAACCTTGGTTACCACGGCAGTCTTGTGACCACCTTGTGCCAGTTGCAGCGCAGCGCGCATGCCAGCACCGCCGCCGCCAATAATAATGGCGTCGAACGAAAGCGTATTAACTGTAGTAGACATGAATCAGATACCCCAAAGAATCTGCACACCCCAGACGAAGTAGGCGAACATCGCAACGCCGCATACTGCCTGGAAGAGGAAACGTATTGCAGTCGCGGACTTGCCGAACGCCATTGGCGTCAGGTAGTCGGTCGCGATGGTCCACATGCCGACCCAGGCGTGAGCGCCGAGGGCAACGAGGGCCAGGAGACTGAAAATACGCATCCAGTTGTTTGCGAACAGTTCATGCCATTGGGCGTAGCCGATGCCAGGATGGGCAACGACGTATCCGATCAGGAAAATGAAGTAAGCCGCGAGAACGACCGCAGACACACGTTGTGCCATCCAGTCATAGAGGCCCGAACGCGACAGGTTCGTGACGTTAGTTACCATATCCAAACTCCTGCCAGAACGATTACCACCACGGAAACGGCGATAACGATTTTCGAGCCCAGCTTGCCGCCTTCAAGCGTCTCACCGATGCCCATGTCCATGATCAAATGGCGCACACCGGCAACCAGGTGATACAGCAAGGCGGACAGGATGCCCCAAATCACTAGCTTGGCTAGCGGACTGGTCAGACACGCTTTCACCTGACCGAAGCCTTCTTCCGAGTCGAGCGACTTGTCCAATGCATAAAGCATGATGGCCAGGCTGACAAAGAGGATGACACCGGAGATTCGGTGAAGAATGGACGTGTAAGCAGTGACTGGGAGTTTGATGGTCCTTAGGTCTAGGTTTACAGGTCGTTGGCTATTCACGGCTTTTTTTCACACTGAAGAGCCCCTAACAATCAGGGCAAAGTTGTTGGGGAGTGCACTGGTCAGGTACCCACCACCCAGGGAGTGCGACCCCCAATAAAGCAGGCCCAAAAGCCCCTGGCGGTCGGAGGCCGAGTATAGACAGTTAGGCTACTAATGACAACGCGTTCACCTTCCCCTAATAGCGCATTGCACAAGTTGCATAAAAGGCGTAAATGGCAGTCAATTTCGAGGAAAAAGTCCGGTTAAAGCCTTCTGGAGCAAGACTTTAGGCAAATTGACATTCGAATTTATCTCACTATAGTGGTGCGGGCCCTGCGTGGGGGGTCTGTCTGATGATTTCAAGCATAAATAGGAGGCCACATGGCTGACAAAAAAGCGCAGTTGATCATCGAGGGCGCAGCCCCCGTCGAGCTGCCCATTTTAACCGGCACCGTTGGTCCCGATGTTATCGATGTTCGGGGCCTGACGGCCACGGGCCGTTTCACCTTTGACCCTGGTTTCATGTCGACCGCCTCGTGCGAGTCGAAGATCACCTATATCGACGGCGACAACGGCATTCTGCTGCACCGCGGCTACCCGATCGAACAGCTGGCTGAAAAGTCGGACTACCTGGAAACCTGCTATCTGCTGCTCAACGGCGAATTGCCGACTGCAGAACAAAAGGCCCAGTTCGTCAGCACCGTGAAGAACCACACCATGGTTCACGAGCAGTTGAAGACGTTCTTCAACGGCTTCCGTCGCGACGCCCACCCAATGGCCGTCATGTGCGGCGTAGTCGGCGCCCTCTCGGCCTTCTACCACGACTCCCTGGACATCAATAACCCGCAGCATCGCGAAATTTCCGCGATCCGCCTGGTTGCCAAGATGCCGACCCTGGCAGCGATGGTTTACAAGTACTCCATGGGTCAACCCATGATGTACCCGCGCAACGACCTGACGTACGCGGAAAACTTCCTGCACATGATGTTCAACACCCCGTGCGAGATCAAACCGATCAGCCCGGTGCTCGCCAAGGCCATGGACCGGATCTTCATCCTCCATGCCGACCACGAACAGAACGCATCGACTTCCACCGTACGCCTGGCCGGCTCGTCGGGTGCCAACCCGTTCGCCTGTATCGCCGCCGGCATCGCTGCACTGTGGGGCCCTGCCCACGGCGGCGCGAACGAAGCCGTTCTGACCATGCTGGATGAAATTGGCGATGTGTCGAACATCGACAAGTACATCGCCAAGGCCAAGGACAAGAACGATCCGTTCAAGTTGATGGGCTTCGGTCACCGGGTTTACAAAAACCGCGACCCACGCGCCACCGTGATGAAGCAGACCTGCGACGAAGTACTGAAGGAACTGGGGATCAAGCACGACAAGCAACTCGAACTGGCCATGCGCCTGGAAGAGATCGCCCTGACCGACCCGTACTTCATCGAACGCTCGCTGTACCCGAACGTCGACTTCTACTCGGGGATCATCCTCAAGGCGATCGGCATTCCAACCAGCATGTTCACCGTGATCTTCGCTTTGGCGCGGACTGTCGGCTGGATCTCCCACTGGAAAGAAATGCTCTCCAGCCCGTACAAGATTGGCCGTCCGCGCCAGTTGTACACCGGCTACGAGTCGCGTGACATCACCAAGCTGGAAGACCGCAAATAAGACCTGTCTTGCGATAACGTCTTAACGTTTTATCGGGAACGGCCTCTATTTATATAGAGGCCGTTTTTGTTTGTGCCGCGAACGATTCGGGCTCCCCCAAAGCCTTTAGGAGCCGGCTTGCTGACGATGGGTTCAAATGCACCGCGCTTACCCAGAGTTCAGGCGTTATCGTTAACGACCTTCGCCAGCAAGCCGGCTCCTACCGGAAAGCGCGTACAACCAGACCACCTCCCCGAAGAGTCCGATAACCGCCCAATAAAAAATGCCCCAATCTCTCGACCGGGGCATTTTTGTTTAACACCACTTACACGGACAATCTCGAAGCCTTAGTGCGAAACCGCCCCGCTCGCCCCCAACCCGGTCTGCGAACGAACAAACTGCGGGAAGAACAGCGCCCGCTCGTTAGCGCCAGCCGTCGACTTGTCAGTGATCGAGAAGAACCAGATCCCGATAAACGCAATGCCCATGGAGAACAGCGCCGGGTACTCATACGGGAAGATAGCCTTCTCGTGATGCAGGATCTGCACCCAAATGGTTGGCCCAAGCACCATCAAACCAACGGCACTGATTAGCCCCAACCAGCCGCCAATCATCGCACCACGCGTGGTCAGCTTCTTCCAGTACATGGAAAGCAGCAGCACCGGGAAGTTACAGCTCGCCGCGATGGAGAACGCCAGGCCCACCATGAACGCAATGTTCTGGCTTTCGAACAGAATGCCCAGGCCGATCGCCAACACACCCAGACAAACGGTGGTGATTTTCGAGACGCGGATTTCATCCTTGTCGTTGGCCTTGCCCTTCTTGATCACGCTGGCGTAAAGGTCGTGAGACACCGCCGTAGCGCCGGCCAGGGTCAAACCCGCCACAACCGCCAGAATGGTCGCGAACGCCACCGCAGAGATGAAGCCCAGGAAAATACTGCCACCCACCGCGTTAGCCAGGTGCACCGCCGCCATGTTGTTGCCGCCCAACAGCGCGCCAGCCGCATCTTTAAAGGCAGGGTTGGTACTGACCAGCAAGATCGCGCCGAAACCGATGATGAAGGTCAGGATGTAGAAGTAGCCAATGAAGCCTGTTGCGTACAGCACGCTCTTGCGAGCTTCTTTCGCGTCACTTACGGTGAAGAAGCGCATCAGAATGTGCGGCAGGCCAGCGGTACCGAACATCAGCGCCAGGCCAAGGGAGAATGCCGAAACCGGATCTTTCACCAGGCCGCCAGGGCTCATGATCGCTTCACCTTTAGGGTGAACCTTGATCGCTTCGGAAAACAGCATGTTGAAGTCGAAGTTGACGTGCTTCATCACCATCAGCGCCATGAACGAGGCACCGGACAGCAACAGCACCGCCTTGATGATCTGCACCCAGGTGGTCGCCAGCATGCCGCCGAACAGCACGTACAGGCACATCAGGATACCGACCAGAATCACCGCAACGTAGTAGTCGAGACCGAACAGCAACTGGATCAGCTTGCCGGCACCGACCATTTGCGCGATCAGGTAGAACGCCACCACCACCAGCGAACCGCAAGCGGACAGTGTGCGGATCTGGGTTTGCCCGAGGCGATAGGACGCCACGTCGGCAAAAGTGTACTTGCCCAGGTTACGCAGGCGCTCGGCGATCAGGAACAGAATGATCGGCCAGCCCACCAGGAAGCCGATCGAGTAGATCAGGCCGTCGTAGCCGGAGGTGAACACCAGCGCGGAAATACCCAGGAAGGACGCCGCGGACATGTAGTCACCGGCAATCGCCAGACCGTTCTGGAAGCCGGTGATCTTGCCGCCCGCCGCATAGTAGTCGGCCGCCGAGTTGTTACGCTTGGAAGCCCAGTAAGTGATGCACAGGGTTAAACCGACGAACGCCACGAACATCAGGATCGCGGAAACGTTGAGGGGTTGTTTGTGCACTTCGCCAGTCAGGGCTTCAGCCGCCCAGGCGCCAGGTGCAAAGGCTGCGATGCTCAATAGAGCCATTAGACGCCGGATCATTGCTGAGCCTCCTTGAGAATCGCATTGTTCAGGTCGTCGAATTCGCCATTGGCGCGTCGCACATAGATTGCAGTCAGGATAAAGGCCGAGAGAATCAGCCCGACACCAATCGGTATCCCCCAGGTAATCGAAGACTCGGGGCTGATTTTCGCCCCCAGAATATGCGGCCCGTAAGCAATCAAAAGGATGAATCCGGAGTAAAGCCCAAGCATGATCGCCGAAAGAATCCAGGCGAACCTTTCTCGCTTACTAACCAGCTCCTTGAAGCGCGGGCTGTTTTGAATCGAGAGGTAAATGCTGTCGTTCATTGTTTTTATCCTCGCAGCACAGATTATTGTTGGAACCCTATCCACTCTATGCGGCTGCGGGGCAGGTTCCAGACGACCTTAGTATTAGAACGACATGACAGATTTGCCAATGTTCGGTGTGGCTCCTACAGAAAAGCAAAAAGCCCCTTGGCTTTTATGCCAAGGGGCTTTGAGAAGTGCCGACCAGAAACGTCAGCTCAAATCATTTGGTCCAGTCAGCAACGCGCTCCGGATGCTTGGCGACCCAGTCCTTCGCTGCCGCTTCGGGTTTGGCACCGTCCTGAATCGCCAGCATGACTTCACCGATTTCGTCTTTCGACGCCCACTGGAAGTTCTTCAGGAACTTCGCCACTTCCGGCGCCTTGGTGGCCAGTTCTTTACTGCCGATGCTGTTCACGGTTTCAGCCGCGCCGTAAACGCCTTTCGGGTCTTCCAGGAAGCGCAGTTTCCACTTGGCGAACATCCAGTGCGGCACCCAACCGGTGACGGCAATGGATTCGTTTTTCTTCTCGGCACGGGTCAGCTCGGCAATCATGCCGGCGCCGGAACTGGCCTTGAGTTGGTAACCGGTGAGGTCGTAGTCCTTGATGGCCTGCTCGGTCTTGAGCATCACACCCGAACCGGCGTCGATGCCAACGATACGTTTTTTGAAGCTGTCGTCGGTTTTCAGGTCATCAAGGGTTTTGGCCTTGACGTACTCCGGCACGATCAAGCCGATTTTCGCGTCTTTGAAGTTCGGACCGTAGTCGACGACCTGGTCCTTGTTCTTGGTCCAGTAATCACCGTGAGTCACCGGCAGCCAGGCGGACAGCATGGCATCGAGTTTGCCAGTGGCCACGCCCTGCCACATGATCCCGGTCGCGACGGCTTGCAGCTTCACGTCATAACCGAGTTTCTGCTTGATCACTTCGGCCGCCACGTGGGTGGTCGCGACGCTGTCGGACCAACCGTCAACGTAACCGATGCTCAGGGTTTTGCTCTCGGCATTGGCCATCGTGGAGCCAATCGCAAGCACCAGTGCGGCACCCGCGCCTAAAAGTCGTCGCATCTTCATCGTTACTTCCCCGAAAGTGCTGCGCTCGACGGATGCCGAGTCGCGTCAACGTATTGTTATGGTGCACAGCGCCCCCATCACGCCTCACCGCAAATTCGTTCGATCATCAGCGCGATTTATCAACGAGGGGACTGACGCCTCGATAATCAACCTCACGCCATCGGCGACCTGTGCTGTCAGCGACCTCAAGGCATCGAGAAACGACATCAGAAAGCCATTAATCTCGACCCTCTGAAATGCCTTGGGCAATCCGCCCGAACTTTGCATGTCAAAATCATGCAGGCCACCAAGCGCGGGACAAATGCGGGTAACATGCGCGGCTTTGCTCCCAGACGGCCTGACCATGCCCGCGACATCACGTTTTCCTTTTTTCGCTTACTTGTTTGCCTGCCTGCTGGGGCTGTTTGCCCTCGGCGGTTTTTGGTACGGCCTCGGCAAACCGGTGATTCTGCCGGACGTGGCCAGTTCGACACACAAGCTGCAATGCGCCTCCTACACCCCGTTCGACAAGGACCAGTCGCCGTTCGATCAGCCGTTCAAGTTGCGTCCCGAGCGCATGGACGCCGACCTCGCGTTGCTGGCCACCCGCTTCGAATGCATTCGCACCTATTCGATGACCGGCCTTGAGGCCCTGCCCGATCTGGCGCGCAAGCATGGCCTGAAGCTGATGATCGGCGCGTGGGTGAACAGCAATCCGGTGGACACCGAAAAAGAAGTCGATCTGCTGATCGCTTCCGCCAACGCCAACCCGGATGTGGTCACGTCGGTGATCGTCGGCAACGAAGCCCTGCTGCGCAAGGAAGTCACCGGTGGGCAGTTGGCCAGGCTGATCAACAAGGTCAAAAGCCAGGTCAAACAGCCTGTCACTTATGCCGACGTCTGGGAGTTCTGGCTCAAACACCCGGAAATCGCCCCGGCGGTGGACTTCCTGACCATCCACCTGCTGCCGTACTGGGAAGATGATCCGTCGAACATCGACGCCGCGCTGCAACATGTTCGCGAAGTGCGTCAGGTGTTCGGCAACAAATTCGCGCCCAAGGACGTGATGATTGGCGAAACCGGTTGGCCAAGCGAAGGCCGCCAGCGCGAAACCGCACTACCAAGCCGGGTTAATGAGGCCAAGTTCATTCGTAACTTTGTGATCATGGCCGAGCAAGAAGGCTGGCACTACAACCTGATCGAAGCGTTCGACCAACCCTGGAAACGTGCCAGCGAAGGGGCGGTTGGTGGCTACTGGGGGCTGTTCGATGCCGATCGCCAGGACAAAGGCGTGCTGGCCGGTCCGGTGTCGAACGTGCCGTACTGGTCGCAATGGCTGGCGATGGGCGGTGTGATCTTCCTTGGTACGTTGATCCTTGGTGGTCGTGTCCGAACCACCCGTTCTGCGTTGGTGCTACCGCTGCTCGGCGCTTTGGCGGCCTGTTCGATTGGCGCCTGGGGCGATCTGGCACGGGTCACCACCCGTTTTGCCAGTGAATGGTTGTGGGTCGCGCTGCTGACGGCGTTGAACCTGTTGGTGCTGGCGCACGCCGCATTGACGCTGAGTGCCCGGACTGGCTGGCGTGAACGCGCCTTCAATGCGCTGGAGCAGCGGGCCGGCTGGTGGCTGGCGACAGCAGGTTTCGCGGCGGCGGTGATGATGCTGGAACTGGTGTTCGATCCGCGCTATCGCAGCTTTCCGAGCGTTGCGTTCATCCTGCCAGCACTGGTTTACCTGTGCCGCCCGGTGAGCGTGCCGCGTCGTGAAATTGCTCTGCTGACCTTCATCATCGGTGCCGGCATTGCGCCGCAGCTGTATCGGGAAGGATTGCAGAACCAGCAGGCCTGGGGTTGGGCGCTGGTGAGTGTGTTGATGGTGGCAGCGATGTGGCGCAGCTTGCGGGTTCGCAAAGGCTGATGACGCCATCGCCGGCGAGCCGGCTCCTACAGTACACAAACCCTGTAGGAGCCAGCTTGCTGGCGATCGTGTGTCAGGCTCCGCGGGGCGCCCGGACCAACCGCAACCCGGCAATCACCACCGCAAACACCGCCATCGTCGTGTTGTACAACGCCAAGGCCGGAAACCCGAACACCAGCGCCAACACCGCCAACCACCACCCTGCCCGGCCCGGCACTACAAAACCGATCACGGCTGCCGCCACTGCCGTCCAACCCAACACCTGGAAATGAATCATCAGTCCCAGGTTCGAACGAACCTGACATTCCCAACGGCTCGCTTCATCCACGCAGAGGCCGACCCACTGCGCATCCTCCATAAAGCCATACCGCGCGCCATAGCTGGCGGCCAACCATAAAGGCAGCAAAACAAGCAGCAGAATTACCGGTAAACGGCGGGACATGAAGCACTCCAATTAGCGAAAAACGGCGGCCAGCTTAATCCCCCGACAGCCTTACGCAAGCGTTAACAACAGTTAACTGGGCAGTCAATCACTGCAAAGTGTATCGTCCAGCTACTATTAATCCGAAATTAGCCCTGATTGGTGCCGATGCATGGCACTTTGGCGCAACCCCCGTGGTCATAGCCTGCGAACTTCATTCGGCACCGTTCTCTAAGGGATCCAGTCATGCTCCGTTCCTTGCGCTTTGCCGCCCTGTTTGGCGGCCTTATTTTGAGTGCGTCTGCACTGGCGGTCGATATCGACGCAGCCAGTTATGGCTTCCCCTTGACTAACCCGTTCGAGGCGACCATTGCCACTACGCCGCCGGACCTGCGTCCGGAGCTGCCGCTTGACGACGACATCGACCAGCAAACCCGCAGCGTCACGTTGCGCCCGGAGCGTGAGTTCGAACTGCCGGACAACTTCTGGCCGGTGAAGAAGCTCACCTACCGCATCGCCACCCAGGATAAAGCCGCCCCGCTGATCTTCCTGATCGCCGGCACCGGCGCGCGCTATGACAGCAGTCTTAACGAATACCTGAAGAAGCTCTACTACAAGGCCGGTTACCACGTAGTGCAATTGTCGTCGCCCACCAGCTTCGACTTCATGAGCGCCGCTTCACGCTTTGCCACACCCGGTATCACCAAGGAAGACGCCGAAGACATGTACCGGGTGATGCAAGCCGTGCGGGCCCAGAACCCGAATGTGCACGTTACCGATTACTACCTGACCGGCTACAGCCTGGGCGCACTGGACGCGGCATTCGTCGCGCACCTGGACGAAACCCGCCGCAGCTTCAACTTCAAGAAAGTCTTGCTGCTGAACCCGCCGGTCAACCTCTACACCTCGATCACCAACCTGGACAAGCTGGTCCAGACCGAGGTCAAGGGCATCAACAACAGCACGACGTTCTATGAACTGGTGCTGAACAAACTGACCCGCTACTTCCAGCAGAAAGGCTACATCGACCTCAACGACGCCCTGCTCTACGACTTCCAGCAGTCCAAGCAGCACCTGTCCAACGAACAGATGGCCATGCTGATCGGCACGTCGTTCCGCTTCTCGGCTGCCGACATCGCTTTCACCTCGGACCTGATCAACCGCCGCGGCCTGATCACGCCGCCGAAATACCCGATCACCGAAGGCACCAGCCTCACACCGTTCCTCAAGCGTGCGCTGCAATGCGACTTCGACTGCTACATCACCGAGCAAGTGATCCCGATGTGGCGTGCCCGCACCGACGGCGGCAGCCTGCTGCAACTGATCGACCAGGTCAGCCTGTACGCCTTGAAGGATTACCTGCACGACAGCCCGAAAATTGCGGTCATGCACAACGCCGACGACGTTATCCTCGGCCCGGGCGATCTCGGGTTCCTGCGCAAGACCTTCGGCGACCGCTTGACTGTTTATCCACTGGGCGGCCACTGCGGCAACCTTAACTACCGCGTCAACAGCGACGCCATGCTGGAGTTCTTCCGTGGCTAAATACCTCCTGCTTGTCGCAGCGTTACTCTGTGCAGGCGTCGCCAATGCCGACAACAGCAAAGCCAACGCACCGGTCGTCATCGACGGCGATGGCTTCAAAGAGCCATTGAGCAAACTCAAATTCAACCCGGGCCTGGATCAACGCGAGTTCGAACGCTCGACGCTCAACGCGCTGGCCGTCTACGACCCGCTGGAAGAGTGGAACCGCCGGGTTTATCACTTCAACTACCGCTTCGACCAATGGGTGTTCCTGCCGGTGGTCGATGGTTATCGCTACATCACGCCGAGTTTCCTGCGCACTGGCGTCAGCAACTTCTTCAACAACCTCGGCGACGTGCCGAACCTGATGAACAGCCTGCTGCAGTTCAAAGGCAAGCGTTCGATGGAAACCACCGCGCGCCTGCTGCTCAACACCACCATCGGCATCGCCGGCCTGTGGGACCCGGCCACCGCGATGGGCCTGCCGCGCCAGAGCGAAGACTTCGGCCAGACGCTCGGTTTCTACGGCGTACCGGGCGGCGCCTACTTCGTGCTGCCGATCCTCGGTCCGTCGAACATTCGCGACACCGGCGGCCTGGCCGTGGACTTCACTGCCGAGAACGCGATCAACTTTCTGAACGTCGCCGAAGTCAGCTCCAACCACCCTGAAGTCTGGGTCCTGCGCAGCATCGACAAACGCAACCAGACCAGCTTCCGCTATGGCCAGCTGAACTCGCCGTTCGAGTACGAGAAAGTGCGTTACGTGTACACCGAATCGCGCAAGTTGCAGATCGCCGAGTAAGTCATCGACCACAAAAAAGGCCATTCGATGGGAGTCGAATGGCCTTTTTACATGCCTGTCATAGATCAAAGGTGGGAACGGGCTTGCTCGCGAAAGCGGTCGGACAGCCGACATCAATGTTGGATGTGATGGCCTCTGCGCGAGCAAGCCCGCTACCACATTTTGGACAGGCTTCGGCTTCAGCCTTTCAGCGCTTTCCAGACCTTGCTGACGACCATCACGCCCGCCAACACCACCGCACCCGCGACAATCCCCGCCACCGCATTCAGTAACGTCGGCACGATAAAACCGGCACCGCCCGCCCCTGCGCTGACGCTTTCAATCCAGTGATGAACCACCGGCACGCCATGAGTGAGAATCCCGCCGCCCACCAGGAACATCGCCGCCGTGCCGATCACCGACAGGCTTTTCATCATGTACGGCGCCGCACGCAGAATCCCGCCACCGATGCTTTTGGCCATCTGTCCGGGCTTTTGGGTCAGCCACAACCCCAGGTCATCGAGCTTGACGATACCGGCTACCAGGCCATAGACGCCGATGGTCATGACGATGGCAATCCCCGACAACACGATGACTTGCTGGGTCAGCGACGCATCTGCCACGGTGCCGAGGGTGATGGCGATGATTTCCGCCGAGAGAATGAAGTCGGTACGAATGGCGCCCTTGATCTTGTCCTGCTCGAAGGCGACCAGATCAACCGCCGGATCGGCCACGGCTTCGACCAGCTCCGCATGCTCGGCCTGGTCTTCCGCCTTGCTGTGCAGGAATTTGTGCGCGAGCTTTTCGAAACCTTCGAAGCACAGGTAAGCGCCACCGACCATCAACAAAGGCGTAACCAGCCATGGCATGAACGCACTGATCGCCAGCGCTGACGGCACCAGGATCAGTTTGTTGAGAAACGAGCCCTTCGCTACTGCCCAAACCACCGGGATTTCCCGTTCGGCACGCACGCCGGAAACCTGCTGGGCATTGAGCGCCAGATCGTCACCGAGCACGCCGGCGGTTTTCTTGGCGGCCATTTTGGTCATCAACGCCACATCGTCGAGTACCGCGGCAATGTCGTCGATCAGCAACAGCAAACTGCTTCCTGCCATAAATCAGGCTTCCTTCTTGAATGAATGCCGCGCAGCATAGCGCGGCCGAGCGCCGCACGGGGCATTCTTGAGCGCCGCGCGAGGCCGGTGCTACCATGCGTAACCGCCAGAACAGGCAAGGAACCCCCTGGTTTATGAGCACCATCCGCGAGCGCAACAAAGAACTGATCCTGCGTGCCGCCAGTGAAGAGTTTGCCGACAAGGGCTTCGCTGCGACCAAAACCAGTGACATCGCAGCCAAGGCGGGATTGCCCAAGCCCAACGTCTACTACTACTTCAAATCCAAGGAAAACCTCTACCGCGAGGTGCTGGAAAGCATCATCGAGCCGATCTTGCAGGCCTCGACACCGTTCAACGCCGACGGCGTGCCCAGTGAAGTGCTGAGCGGCTACATCCGCTCGAAAATCCGTATCTCCCGCGATTTGCCTTTCGCCTCGAAGGTGTTCGCCAGCGAAATCATGCACGGCGCCCCGCACCTGAGCGCCGACCTGGTCGAACAACTGAACAGCCAGGCGAAACACAACATCGACTGCATCCAGACCTGGATCGACCGCGGCCAGATCGCCGCCATCGACCCCAACCACCTGATGTTCAGCATCTGGGCCGCGACCCAGACGTACGCCGATTTTGACTGGCAAATCACTGCCATCACTGGCAAAGCCAAGTTGGATGAAGAGGATTATGAAGCGGCGGCGCAGACGATTATCCGGTTGGTGCTCAAGGGGTGTGAGCCGGATCGGTAGACCGCGGCGCGGCCATTCGCGAGCAAGCCCGCTCCCACAGGTTTTTCTGTTGCATTCAAATTCTGTGAACGACACAAATCTCTGTGGGAGCTGGCTTGCCAGCGATGAAGGCGACTCGGTGCCGGCTCAAACCCAGATGGCATCCCAAAGCGGATAGTCCCCAAGCTTTTCCACCAGTCCAGCCCGCAACGGGTTGGCCACGACATACCGCGCCACCTTCACCAAATCCTCCTCCCGCCTCAACGCCCGGTCGTGATAACCCTGCTACCAAAGCGGCCCACCACTACTACTCGAAAGATTCACCGCCCTCGTAATCAGGGATTTAGTTTCGCGCATCAGCTTTCTGAGCGAACAGTTTTCCAATTCGACCAGCCAATGAAAATGGTCGGGCATGACGACCCAAGCCAATGATTTTGCCAATCCAAGATCTTGTGCTCGGCGAAATTGATGAACCACCAATCTGCCCAAAGCGAAGTCGGCAAAAATCGGCTCGCGATCCAGAGTGTTGGTGGTCAGTAAATAGGTTCGGTTGGGTTCGGCATAGCGCCCCGTCCGCAGGCGATGTGAAGCAGGTAAATCAGGCATCCCTTTGCCTCTCTCATCATGAGTTCATGAAAAGGCTAGACCTGGAAACTCTGATTGTTGATATAGACTTTTTAGCTGGATGTGTCTGCCAAATAGCAATCGCTGGCAAGCCAGCTCCCACAGGGTCTGATGGTGCCCACAAATATGTGAACACCGCCGGTCCTTGTGGGAGCTGGCTTGCCAGCGATGACATTTGTTCAGGCGATGAAGATCAAGCACTCACCCCCGCATCCGCCCGCAACCCCAGCGCCTCGATCGCATTGATCGCACACTGCTCATCAACATCCGACAAATCCCCGCTGATACCGACCGCCCCCAGCACATTCCCGCCCTGATCCCGAATCAACACACCGCCCGGTGCCGGCACCACGCTGCCTTGCCCCAGACTGTTCAAAGCCGCGATAAACGCCGGGCGTTGCTGGGCGTCCAGCGCCAGCAAGCGTGAGCCTTTGCCCAGCGCAATGGCGCCCCAGGCTTTGCCGATGGCAATTTGTGGCCGAAGCAGGCTGGCGCCGTCTTCGCGTTGCAGGGTGATCAGATGCCCGCCGGCATCCAGCACGGCGATGGTCAAGGGTGCTGCGGAAATTGCACGCGCGGCGGAGATGGCCTGACTGGTCAGGTTGACTGCCACTTTCAAGGTTAAAGCGCTCATGGTGCCGTCCTCATTTTGTTATAGGGAAAGCGGATGGACTGCGCGCTTGCGCCGCAGCCCGATGCAACAAATAGAACACAATGGGTTATTTTTTTGTATACAATAATTCTCGAAAAGCGCCACATGCGACGAAAAGCCACAGCAGAACGGGCTTCCGACGAATGAAACAGTCGCTTGAGAAAATGGATTGACCTGCGCCGTCCGCCGTGAATACACTCTGCGCAAAGCCACTTGTATACAATTACAAAACGTAAGAGGCACAAAACCATGAGCAAAATGAGAGCAATCGAAGCCGCCGTTCTGGTGATGCGCCGTGAAGGGGTTGATACCGCTTTTGGCATCCCGGGCGCCGCGATCAACCCGCTGTACTCCGCCTTGCAGAAAGTCGGCGGCATCGATCACGTCCTCGCTCGCCACGTTGAAGGCGCCTCGCACATGGCCGAGGGCTACACCCGTACCAAGGCCGGCAACATCGGCGTGTGCATCGGCACTTCCGGCCCAGCCGGTACCGACATGGTCACCGGGCTCTACAGCGCCTCGGCCGACTCGATTCCGATCCTGTGCATCACCGGGCAAGCTCCCCGCGCCCGTATGCATAAGGAAGACTTCCAGGCGGTCGACATCACCGCCATCGTCAAGCCCGTGACCAAGTGGGCGACCACGGTCATGGAACCAGGCCAGGTGCCGTACGCGTTCCAGAAAGCCTTCTATGAAATGCGCTCCGGTCGTCCCGGCCCGGTGCTGATCGACCTGCCGTTCGACGTACAGATGGCCGAGATCGAATTCGACATCGACGCCTACGAACCGCTGCCACTGGCCAAGCCCACGGCTAACCGCGTGCAAATCGAGAAGGCCCTGGCCATGCTCGATCAGGCCGAGCGCCCGTTGCTGGTTGCCGGTGGCGGCATCATCAATGCCGACGCCAGCGAGTTGCTGGTGGAATTCGCCGAGCTGACCGGCATTCCGGTGATCCCGACTCTGATGGGCTGGGGCACGATCCCGGACGATCACCCATTGATGGTCGGCATGGTCGGCCTGCAGACGTCGCATCGTTACGGCAACGCCACCCTGTTGAAGTCCGACGTGGTGCTGGGCGTCGGTAACCGTTGGGCCAACCGTCACACCGGTTCGATCGACGTGTACACCGAAGGCCGCAAGTTCATCCACGTTGACATCGAGCCGACGCAGATAGGCCGTGTGTTCAACCCGGACCTGGGCATCGTTTCCGACGCCGCTGCCGCGCTGACCGTGTTCATCGAAGTCGCTCGCGAATGGCAAGCCGCCGGCAAGCTGAAAAACCGCAGCGCCTGGCTGCAAGACTGCCAGCAGCGCAAAGCCAGCCTGCAACGCAAGACGCACTTCGACAACGTGCCGGTCAAGCCGCAGCGCGTGTACGAAGAGATGAACCAGGTATTCGGCAAAGACACCTGCTACGTCAGCACCATCGGTCTGTCGCAGATTGCCGGCGCGCAGTTCCTGCACGTCTACAAGCCGCGTCACTGGATCAACTGCGGTCAGGCCGGCCCGCTGGGCTGGACCATTCCGGCAGCGCTGGGCGTGGTCAAGGCCGATCCGACCCGCAAGGTCGTGGCACTGTCGGGCGACTATGATTTCCAGTTCATGATCGAAGAGTTGGCGGTGGGCGCGCAGTTCAAGCTGCCGTACATCCACGTTGTGGTAAACAATTCGTACCTGGGGCTGATTCGTCAGGCCCAGCGCGGTTTCGACATGGACTACTGCGTGCAGCTGTCCTTCGACAACCTCAATGCTCCGGAGCTCAACGGTTACGGCGTTGACCACGTCGCCGTTGCCGAAGGCCTCGGCTGCAAAGCGTTGCGCGTGTTCGAACCGGGTCAGATCCAGCCTGCCCTGCGCAAGGCTCAGGAGCTGATCGAAGAGTTCAAGGTGCCGGTGATCGTCGAGATTATTCTGGAGCGCGTGACCAACATTTCCATGGGCACCGAGATCAACGCCGTCAACGAATTCGAAGACCTGGCGCTGGTCGGCAACGATGCGCCAACCGCGATTTCGTTGCTCGATTGATCGTTCCCCCTGTGGGAGCGGGCTTGCTCGCGAAGGCGGCGGCACAGTCAACATTGATGTCGCCTGATACACCGCTTTCGCGAGCAAGCCCGCTCCCACAGGGGAACCCACACATATACGGGAGACCACCATGCCGCGTTTCGCAGCCAACCTGTCCATGCTGTTCACCGAACAGGATTTTCTTGCCCGTTTTGAAGCGGCCGCCAAGGCCGGCTTCAGTGGTGTCGAGTACCTGTTTCCTTACGACTTCAGCTCCGCCGAGATCAAGGCCAAGCTCGACGCCAACGGTCTGACCCAGGTGCTGTTCAACCTGCCGGCCGGTGACTGGGCGAAGGGCGAACGCGGTATTGCGTGCCTGCCGGACCGGGTCGAAGAGTTCCGCGCCGGGGTCGATCTGGCGATCGCCTACGCGCAGGTGCTGGGCAACACCCAGGTCAATTGCCTGGCCGGTATTCGTCCACAAGGCATCGACGATGCCAGCGTGGAAAAAACCTTCGTCGCCAACCTCAAGTACGCCGCCGACAAGCTGCAAGCGGCGGGCATCAAACTGGTGATGGAAGCGATCAACACCCGCGACATCCCGGGGTTCTACCTGAACAACACGGCGCAAGCCCTGTCGATTCGCGAACAGGTCGGCAGCGCCAATCTGTTCCTGCAATACGACATCTATCACATGCAAATCATGGAAGGCGACCTGGCCCGCACCATGGCCGCGCACCTGGGCGAGATCAACCACATCCAGTTGGCCGACAACCCTGGGCGCAACGAACCGGGCACCGGTGAAATCAACTACCGCTTCCTGTTCGAACACCTCGACCGCATTGGCTATCAAGGGTGGGTTGGCTGTGAATACAAGCCGCTGACCACCACGGAAGCGGGCCTGGGCTGGCTCAAAACCCACAACGCGATCTGACACAACTCTCTGTAGGAGCCGGCTTGCTGGCGATGGCATCACCGCGGGGAATCAGACACACCGCGCCGCCTGGATCGCCGGCAAGCCGGCTCCTACAAAAGCACGCAATTCCTGTAGGAGCCGGCTTGCCGGCGATGGCATCACCGCGATGAATCAGACACATCGCGCCGCCTGGATCGCCGGCAAGCCGGCTCCTACGGAAAACCAATAAAAAGAGGAATTTCTCATGGCGAAAATCGGATTTATCGGCACCGGCATCATGGGCCACCCAATGGCGTTGAACCTGCAGAAAGCCGGTCACAGCCTGTTTCTGTCGGCGCACCACGACGCCGCGCCTGCTGACTTGATCGCGGCGGGCGCCGTCGCCCTGGCCAGCCCGAGAGAAGTCGCGCAAGAAGCCGAATTCATCATCGTCATGGTGCCGGACACCCCGCAGGTCGATGACGTGCTGTTCCGCGCTGACGGCATCGCAGCCGGTGTCGGCAAAGGCAAAATCGTCATCGACATGAGCTCGATCTCGCCCACTGCCACCAAAGCCTTCGCTGCCAAGATCAACGAAAAAGGCGCGCAATACCTCGACGCACCCGTATCCGGCGGTGAAGTCGGCGCCAAGGCCGCGACCCTGAGCATCATGGTCGGCGGCGATGCCGATGCCTTCGAACGCGCCCTGCCGCTGTTCCAGTCGATGGGCAAGAACATCACCCTGGTCGGTGGCAACGGCGACGGGCAAACCGCGAAAGTGGCGAACCAGATCATCGTCGCGCTGAACATCCAGGCCGTGGCCGAAGCCCTGCTGTTCGCTTCGAAAAACGGTGCCGATCCAGCCAAGGTGCGTGAAGCGCTGATGGGCGGTTTCGCTTCGTCGAAGATCCTCGAAGTGCACGGCGAGCGCATGATCAAAGGCACCTTCGACCCAGGCTTCCGCATCAGCCTGCACCAGAAGGACCTGAACCTGGCCCTGCAAGGCGCCAAAGAACTGAACATCAACCTGCCGAACACCGCCAACACCCAGCAAGTGTTCAGCACCTGCGCGGCCATCGGTGGCAGCAACTGGGACCACTCGGCGCTGATCAAAGGCCTGGAACACATGGCGAATTTCTCGATTCGCGATAAGTAACATTCGCCGCAATACCTGTGGGAGCTGGCTTGCCAGCGATGCCATCGCCTCGGTCTACCTGAAAGACCGCTGCGCCTGAATCGCTGGCAAGCCAGCTCCCACAGGACCGCGTCGCAACACCTGCTGTCGTCTTATCCCAATAACAAGAATTCCGGGAGCCCGCCATGTCGGTCGATCCGCAACAATTCCTGCGCGAGCTGTTTGCCACAGCCATTGACGCGGCCCATCCGCAGCAAGTCCTCGAAGCCCATTTACCCACCGATCGCAGCGGTCGCGTGATCGTCATTGGCGCCGGCAAAGCTGCCGCCGCCATGGCCCAAGTGGTCGAGCGCTGCTGGCAGGGTGAAGTGTCCGGCCTGGTGGTGACGCGTTACGGTCACGGCGCCCCGTGCGAAAAAATCGAAGTCGTCGAAGCCGCTCACCCGGTGCCGGACGCTGCTGGCCTGGCCGTCGCCAAACGCGTGCTGGAGCTGGTCAGCAACCTCAGCGAAGACGACCGCGTGATCTTTCTGCTCTCCGGTGGAGGTTCAGCGTTGCTGGCCCTTCCGGCCCAAGGCATCACCCTCGCCGACAAGCAGTCGATCAATAAAGCCCTGCTCAAATCCGGTGCGACCATCGGCGAGATGAACTGCGTGCGCAAGCACCTCTCGGCGATCAAGGGTGGCCGTCTCGGCAAGGCCTGCTGGCCCGCCACTGTTTATACCTACGCAATTTCCGATGTGCCGGGCGACCTCGCCACGGTCATCGCCTCCGGCCCGACTGTAGCCGACCCGAGCACCTCCGCCGAAGCGCTGGCGATCCTCAAGCGCTACGGCATCGAGGTTCCAGCCTCGGTACGCAACTGGCTGCAAAACCCCGAATCGGAGACGGTCAAACCCGGCGACCCGAGCCTGGCGCGCAGTCATTTCCAATTGATTGCCCGTCCGCAACAGTCACTTGAAGCCGCTGCGGTGAAAGCCCGTCAGGCTGGCTTCAGCCCGCTGATCCTCGGCGACCTCGAAGGCGAATCCCGCGAAGTGGCCAAGGTTCACGCCGGCATCGCGCGGCAAGTGGTCTTGCATGGCCAGCCCTTGGCGACGCCGTGCGTGATTCTGTCCGGCGGCGAAACCACGGTCACCGTGCGTGGCAACGGTCGCGGCGGACGCAACGCCGAATTCCTGCTCAGCCTGACCGACAGCCTCAAGGGCCTGCCCGGCGTCTACGCACTGGCCGGTGATACCGATGGCATCGACGGCTCCGAAGACAACGCCGGGGCGCTCATGACCCCGGACAGCTACGCCCGCGCCGCCGCCCTCGGATTGAGCGCCAGCGACGAGTTGGACAACAACAATGGCTACGGCTATTTCGCGGCGCTCGACGCGCTGATCGTCACCGAGCCGACCCGCACCAACGTCAACGACTTCCGCGCCATCCTGATTCTCGAGAGCACAAAAAATGACGCCTGATAAAAAGGTCAAAATCCTCGCCACCCTCGGCCCGGCCACCGACGGGATCGAAGACATCCGCGAGCTGGTGCAGGCCGGGGTCAACATCTTCCGCCTGAACTTCAGCCACGGCGATCACGCCGACCACGCTCAACGCTATCAATGGATTCGTGAAGTCGAGCGCCAGCTGAATTACCCGCTCGGGATCCTGATGGACCTGCAAGGCCCGAAACTGCGAGTCGGCAAGTTCGCCGAAGGCAAGGTGCAGTTGCATCGCGGTCAGGCCCTGCGCCTGGACCTCGATCCGACGCCGGGTGACCAACGCCGGGTCAACCTGCCGCATCCGGAAATCATCGCCGCGCTGGAGCCGGGCATGGACCTGCTGCTGGACGACGGTAAGCTGCGGCTGCGCGTGGTCAATAAGTACGCCGACGCGATCGACACCACCGTGCTCAATGGCGGCGAACTCTCGGACCGCAAAGGCGTGAACGTCCCGCAAGCGGTGCTGGAGTTGAGCCCGCTGACAGCCAAGGATCGCCGCGATTTGAGTTTCGGCCTGGAGCTGGGTGTGGACTGGGTCGCGCTGTCGTTCGTGCAACGCCCGGAAGACATTCGCGAAGCGCGTGAACTGATCGGCGACAAAGCGTTTTTGATGGCCAAGATCGAGAAGCCGTTAGCGGTGACTCAACTGCGGGAAATCGCCGAATTGAGCGACGCGATCATGGTTGCCCGTGGCGACCTCGGCGTCGAAGTGCCGGCCGAAAGCGTGCCGCAGATTCAGAAGAACATCATCAGTATCTGCCGCGAACTGGGCAAACCGGTGGTGGTGGCGACGCAGATGCTGGAATCGATGCGCTTCTCCCCGGCCCCGACCCGCGCCGAAGTCACCGACGTCGCCAACGCAGTGGTCGAAGGCGCCGACGCCGTGATGCTGTCGGCGGAAACCGCGTCCGGCGAGTACCCGCTGGAAGCCGTGCAGATGATGAGCAAGATCATCCGCCAGGTCGAAAACGGTCCGGATTATCAGACACAACTGGATGTCAGTCGGCCTAAGGCTGAGGCGACGGTATCCGATGCGATCAGCTGCGCGATTCGTCGCATCAGTAACGTCTTGCCGGTGGCGGTGCTGGTGAACTACAGCGAATCCGGCACGTCGAGCCTGCGTGCGGCGCGGGAACGTCCGACGGTACCGATTCTGAACCTGACGCCGAACCTGCAGACCGCTCGCCGCCTGACCGTGGCGTGGGGCGTGCATTCGGTGGTCAATGATCGGCTGCGCCAGGTGGACGAGGTGTGCTCGACGGCGTTGGAGATTGCGCAGGCGCAGGGCATGGCTCAGCGCGGCGATACGTTATTGATCACCGCGGGTGTGCCGTTTGGGCAGCCTGGGTCGACTAACTCCTTGCGTATCGAGACGTTGATCTAGAGCGCCCATACCGGCCTCATCGCCAGCAGGCTGGCTCCTACAGGGACAGCGTATTTCTGTAGGAGCTGGCTTGCCAGCGATGCAGGCGACTCGGTCCCACTGACACACTGAACGAAAATGCCTGCCAACCACTTCAACACCCACTGCCCCGATTGGGCGACTGCCCTGCTCAACGGCTTCAGCCAGATCTTCCTCCAGCGCCATCCGCTGTGTGGTCTGCTGTGTCTGTTGGCGATTCTTTTTACCGCGCCCACCCTGCTCGGCGGCGCACTGCTGGGCGGTGTCGCCGGTTTGCTCACCGCGCAGCGTCGCCACTACGCCAAGGCCGATCGCCAGGCCGGGCTGTTCAGTTACAACGGTGTCCTGCTCGGTTTGCTGCTGAGCCTGTATTTCCCTTGGTCAGCGCTATTGCCGCCGCTGATCATCGCTGCGGGAGGCCTGAGCGCGATGCTCACTCAGCAGTGGCTCAAACGCATCCGGGTCAGCCAATACCTGCCTGCCTATACGGCACCTTTCGTGGGGCTGAGCTGGGTGCTGCTGTGCTTCGCCACACCCTCGACAACAGCGCATTTGATCGAAATCAATACGCTGAACCTGCTCGCGGCACCACTGAAAGGCTTCGGTCAGGTGATGTTCCTTGGCCATCCGCTGGCCGGTGCGATGATTGCCGTGGGTTTGCTGATCGCTGATCGCCGCGCCTTCTGCTGGGCGTTGTTGGCGTCTGTCGCGGGCATGGGCTGGAGCCTGCTGCATCACGACTTTTATACCGCATTGATCGGCCTCGGTGGCTATAACGCCGTACTCGCCGCCCTCGCCTTCAGCACGCAACGCCAGCAGGCGTGGCTGCCGCTGGTCGGCATTGCATCAGCGCTGTTGCTGACGCCGGTGTTTGCCGCCATCGGTCTGCCAACGCTGACCGCGCCGTTCATCCTCGCCTGCTGGCTGATCCGCACGGTTGTTCAAAGGCTCGGCAAGAGCACTGTCACCGGTACGCCTTGCACTCTGGAGGAGAATCAACCTAGGCTTCGCTGATTCTCGATTCAGGCGTTTTCCATGGACAGCAGCAAAAACTGGCGTGAAGACCTTTACGTCATGGTTTTCCAGAGCGACACCAAGGCCGGGCGGCGCTTCGACGGCATTCTGCTGTTGATCATCCTCGCCAGCATCATCATCGTGATGCTCGACAGCATTGACTCGATTCATCAGAACTACGCCAACGTGCTGGCGAACATCGAGTGGGGCTTCACCGTCATCTTCGTCATCGAATACGGCTTGCGCCTGTACTGCTCACCCAAGCCATTGCGCTATGCGTTCAGCTTTTACGGGCTGGTGGATTTGCTGGCGATCGTGCCCGGGATCCTGGCGCTGTATTACGCCGATGCGCAGTACTTGCTGATTATCCGGATCATCCGGATGCTGCGGATCTTCCGCGTGCTCAAGCTCAGCCCCTACCTTAAGCAAGCCAACTACCTGATGTCGGCGCTGCGCGGCAGCAAGCAGAAAATCGTGGTGTTTCTGGTCAGTGTCTGCACCCTGGTGACGGTGTTCGGCACGCTGATGTACGTGATCGAAGGCCCGGAGCACGGCTTCACCAGCATTCCCAAAGGTATCTACTGGGCGATTGTCACGTTGACCACGGTGGGCTTCGGCGACATCGTACCCAAGACACCGTTGGGCCAGGTGATTTCGTCCCTGGTGATGATCACCGGTTACTCGATCATCGCCGTGCCAACCGGGATTTTCACCGCCGAACTGGCCAACGCCATGCGCGGTGAACAGTTGCAACACGACTGCCCGGTGTGCAAGAAAAACAGCCATGAACACGGGGCGGCGTTTTGCTCCCGTTGCGGGAATGCTTTGTTTAAGAAAATGGAATAAGCAAAGTGCTTTTTAATCTTTAAAGGCCTATGCGAGCCCGGCTATAGTCGCTGGCAAATTGCCTCACTTTTAAATTAGAACAAGGATTGCGCAGTGAAAAAACTCTTTGGCGCCTCACTTCTGGCCGCTGGCCTGGCCCTGACCAGCGTGGCTCAGGCCGCACCGACTCTGCTCAACGTTTCCTACGACGTGATGCGAGACTTCTACAAGGACTACAACACTGCGTTCCAGAAACACTGGCAAGCCGAACACAACGAAAACATCACCTTGCAGATGTCCTTCGGCGGCTCCAGCAAACAGGCGCGTTCGGTGATCGATGGCCTGCCGGCTGACGTCATCACCATGAACATGGCCACCGACATCAACGCCTTGGCGGACAACGGCAAACTGGTCCCGGACAACTGGGTCACCCGCCTGCCGAACAACAGCGCACCGTTCACCTCGGCCACCGTGTTCATCGTCCGCAAAGGCAACCCGAAAGCCCTGAAAGACTGGCCGGACCTGCTCAAGGACGGCGTGCAAGTGATCGTGCCGAACCCCAAGACCTCGGGTAACGGTCGCTACACTTATCTGTCCGCCTGGGGTTACGTGCTGAAAAACGGCGGTGACGAGAACAAGGCCAAAGACTTCGTCGGCAAGCTGTTCAAGCAAGCGCCGGTGCTGGATACCGGTGGCCGTGCCGCCACCACCACGTTCATGACCAACCAGATCGGCGACGTGCTGGTGACCTTCGAAAACGAAGCGGAAATGATCGCCCGTGAGTTTGGTCGTGACCAGTTTGAAGTGATCTACCCAAGCGTCTCCGCTGAAGCCGAGCCGCCGGTGTCGGTGGTCGACAAAACCGACGACAAGAAAGGCACCCGCGCTGCGGCCGAGGAATACCTGAAGTACCTGTGGTCGCCGGAAGGTCAGGAGATTGCCGCCGCCAACTACCTGCGTCCGCGTGATCCGGCAGTGCTGGCCAAGTACACCGATCGCTTCCCGAAAGTGGATTTCCTGTCGGTGGAGAAGACCTTCGGTGACTGGCGCACAGTGCAGAAGACGCACTTCAATGACGGCGGGATTTTTGATCAGATTTACGCTCAGTAAACGCTGAGGGCCCAATGAAAAAGGCGACCTGAGAAGGTCGCCTTTTTTTGTGGAAGTGTCGCCACGCCACAGAACAACTGTGGGAGCGGGCTTGCTCGCGAATGCGGTGGGTCATGAGGCATTGATTTCGACTGACACACCGCATTCGCGAGCAAGCCCGCTCCCACAGGAATTTCGGTACACCGTCACATCGGCGGTGTGACGCCATCCTTGCCGGCCGAAATGGATTGAGCGGTCAGCGTTCCATCCGCACTCTGGGTTACAAACGTCACGATCTTCACACCCACCTTCAGCAGACTGCGATCCCCCGGCACCAGGTTCACAATCGGCACATCCTCCGGCACCAGAATCTTCTGCTGTCCTCCCTTGTAGTTAACGGTCAGCACCCGGCCATTACTGACCACCAGATCCCCGACGCTGCCGTTGGTCATGCTGCTGCCCTTGACCAGGTCGAACGGTCGATGCCCATCGCCACTGCCGGCGAGTTCCGGTGGGAAGACATGGACTTCCAGAGCCTTGAGCGAGCCATCTTCCTGAGGAACTGCAGCCGAACCGATGTAACTGCCGGGCTTGATGTCTTCAATGTTGGCCAGGGTGACGGCGCGGACCTTGGTGTCCTTTGTCAGGTTGATGACCACGTTTTCGCCGCTGTTGACGTGGACGTTCAACACGTCGGGACTCACCCCGGTGATCTCGCCGCGTACACCGATGCGCATGCCCGGCGCGTCGGCCGCCTGGGCGAGACCTGCCGTGAACAAGCCAATCAAGCTGATAACTGCAGTACCGCGAATCAGGTGACGGAACATCGGGTTCATGAAAGTGCCTTCCGGTGATGAGTCGTAAGAGAGAACATAAGCACGCTATCGAACAAGATGTAAGTGAATGTATCATCGGACCTCAACCTTCACGCTCACATTCAGCACCACTCATTCCGCAAAGGAATGAGTGCTATCACTCCAATCCCTCTTCCGCCGATTCGACCTGCCACTTAGCCTTCACGCATTCCTTTCTGTTCAGCGAGACACGTTATGAACTCAGCGACCCAGGCGCCCCACGGCGCCACGACAATGACCAAAGGCATGGTGCTGCTGTTTGCCTTCTGCTGCGGCGCCATCGTTGCCAACATTTACTACGCGCAACCGATCATCGGCCTGATCGCGCCGGACATCGGCCTGACCAGCACCATGGCCAGCCTGATCGTTTCGCTGACTCAGATTGGCTACGCACTGGGCCTGTTCTTCCTGGTGCCGCTGGGAGATCTGCTGGAAAACCGCAGGCTGATGATCATCACCACCGTGGTGGCGATTGCCAGTCTGTTGGGCGCCGCGTTCACCGATCAGCCGAATGTGTTTCTGCTGATCTCGTTGCTGGTGGGTTTCAGTTCAGTGTCGGTACAGATCCTGATTCCACTGGCCGCGCACCTGGCGCCGGAGGAATCTCGCGGAAGAGTGGTTGGCGGGATCATGGGCGGTTTGCTGCTGGGAATCCTGTTGGCGCGACCGGTGTCCAGCGTTGTGGCTGACCACTTCGGCTGGCGGGCGATGTTTGTGATTGCGGCGGTGTTGATGGCGGCGATCAGTATCGTGCTGGCCATGACGATTCCCAAGCGCCAGCCTGATCACAGCGCTTCCTATGGCCAGTTGCTCGGCTCTCTGTGGACGCTGCTGCGCCAGCAACCGGTATTGCGCCAGCGCGCGTTTTATCAGGGCTGCATGTTCGCCACGTTCAGCCTGTTCTGGACCGCCGTGCCACTGGAGTTGGCGCGTAATCATGGTTTGTCGCAAACCCAGATCGCGATCTTCGCCCTGGTCGGCGCCATCGGTGCCATCGCCGCGCCTATCGCCGGTCGACTCGCCGATGCAGGTCACACCCGCATCGCTTCGCTGTTGGCGCTGCTGTTCGCCAGCCTGAGCTTCCTGCCAGCGTTCATCCACCCGGTCTACAGCGTCATCGGCCTCGCCGTCACCGGCGTGGTGCTCGACTTCTGCGTGCAGATGAACATGGTCCTCGGCCAACGGGCGGTCTACGCCCTTGACGCCAAAAGCCGCAGCCGCCTGAACGCGCTGTACATGACCAGCATCTTTATCGGCGGTGCGTTTGGTTCTTCGGTGGCCAGCGCGGTGTATGAGCACGGCGGCTGGTTGTGGATTGTGATCGTCGGCAGCGCGTTTCCACTGCTGGCATTGTTGCGGTTTTTGAGTGTTTCACAGAAGCGTTCGCTCGCGACGGCTTGAAGTGCCAAAAGCTTCGCGGGCAAGTTGACTTGCCCGCGATGACTGATTGTCAGCCCCATCTATGCAGGAAGTGCCTTCGTCATCGCGAGCAAGCTCGCTCCCACATTTTGATCATTATAAGGACTTGGGATGGACCGCCTCGCCGCAATGGAAACCTTCGTCTACGTGGTGGAAACCGGTTCGTTTTCCGCTGCCGCGCGACGGCTGGATGTCGGCCAGCCCGCCGTGTCGAAAGCCATCGCGCAACTGGAAACACGGCTTGCGGTCCGGCTACTGTTGCGCTCGACCCGGGGCCTGACGCCGACCGAAGCCGGGCTGGCGTTTTTCGAACGCGCCAAGCGTGCCATCGAGGAAGCCGACGAAGCTGACAACGCAGCTCGCGGTGCCGCCAACGGGCTGACCGGCAACCTGCGCATCTGCGCCGCCGTGACCTTCGGCCGGATGCACATCGTTGCGCACCTCGGCGCGTTTCTCGAACAAAATCCTGAATTGACCATCGACCTGATGCTGGATGATCGCAACGTCAATCTGGTGGAAGAAGGGATCGACGTCGCCCTGCGTATGGGCACCTTGAGCGACTCGAACCTCACTGCGCGCAAGATCGCCGAATGTCGGCGTGTGGTGCTGGGCACGCCGGCGTACTTCGAACAACACGGCGAACCCGCCTGCCCTGCCGATCTGAGCCAGCATCAGGCGGTCATTTACACGCTGGCCGGCGGCGCACACTGGCCGTTCAAAAAGGCTGAAGAAGAACAAACCGTCACCGTCAGCGGCAGGATTCGCGTCAGCGCCGCGGAGGGTCTGCGTGAAGCGGTGCTGGCCCATCAGGGGCTGACCATGGCGTCGGCGTGGATGTTTGCACCGGAACTGGCCAGCGGCGAGGTCAGGGAGGTGATGACCGAGTGGACGCTGCCGGTTCAAGAGCTGTGGGCGGTGTTTCCGACCGGGCGAATGGCCAGCGCCAAGGCTCGGGCGTTTGTGGAATATGTGCAGGGGTTGTTGGTAAAAAAGGTCTGACAAACCTTCGTTTCGTTTATGAGGATTTTCGATTATTTCGAATATCTTCCAGACAGCAAAACGGCGATCCGTAGATCGCCGTTTCCATTTACTGCCCGAATTGCCGTCCCAAACCACCCGGCACGCCGTGAATATCGGTTTCCTCCCAAGGCCCGTTCGGGCTGATCGAGCGGCTCCAGCCGTTGTTCCAGCGGTAATACGTGCGCTGGCGGTAGAAGGTGTTGCTCTGGTCGTCGAGCACATACACGCCAAGTTTCGCATCCCAATGGCTGTTGCCACCCGGCGGTGGCGCGAAGCTGGCGGAGGTGCTCGGCAGCGGTTTGGCGGGCTTGGCTGGAATGCCCGGCTTGCCCGGTGTCGGTGTCGTAGACGGCGTCGGGCGGGGCTGCGACGGCGGGATCGGTGGCAGCCGCGTCGGCTCGGGGCGCTGGACCGCACACGCGCTTAACCCCATAACCAGACTGAGCAGGGTGATACGAGCAATGGCGGTCATGGCGTTGGTTCCTGTTATTTGTCCGGGCTGTCGATGGTCAGTTTTTGCGCCTCGGTGGTGCTGCTGGCCAGAGGCTGGCTGCGACCGATCCATTCACCGGCAGTCGGTTGGCCGGCCCGTGAGATGCGCGCAACCAGTTGGACTTCAGGGAAGTTCGACAGTTTCAACTGCGGCATCATTGCGTCGGCATCGCCCAGTTCGACGGTCGCAGGCAAGTCAGCCACAGTCAGGCGTTTGGCAGCCAGCGGTGCCGGAGGCCCCGAGGTGGCGCGGGCGAAGATGAACACGCTGTCGCCCGGCTGAACCTTGGCCTTGAGCTCTGGTGCCAGATCGACGCGGACCTTGAGCAGCGCCGCAACCTTTGCCGCAGGCGCCTGGGCAACCTTGCCGCCGCTGGCTTCGAGTTTCTCGGTGGCCCGGGCAATCCCGCCTTGCAGCGCGGCGCGGGAGTTGTCTTCCGGTGGCAGTTGCGCCAACAGGCGATTCCAGTAATCGATGGCGTCCTGATAATGTGCGCTTTCAAACGCGGCGATACCGAGCAGGCCGAGACTGGTGACTTCCTTCGGATCGGCTTTCAGCGCTTCGTCGGTCAGGGCCTGAACCTTGTCCGACCACTTCTTGCCATCGGCGAAGTACTGGGCTTGCGCCCATTGACCAAGCAGTTCCGGCTGACGACCGGCCACGTTCACCGTGCGCTCGAAGATCTTCGCCGCGTCGGCGGGACGATCCTGCGCCATGTAAGTGCGACCCAGGAAGTACAGGCCTTCGGCCGATTCCGGTTGAGCGGCGACGGCACGTTCCAGACGGCGGGTCATTTCCTCCATCGACTGCGACGCCTGAGCGAATTCTCGGGTCAGTTCAACCTTGTCGCTCGCGCCGAAATGCAGGTAGAGCCCAAGCCCCAATACCGGCACCAGAATCGCCGCCAGCAATGGCAACGGTTTGCCCAGACGGGAAACGCGCGGAGCCTCCACGCCTTCGGTGTCGGCGAGCAATTCGCGGGCCGCTTCGGCGCGGCCGGTGTCCATTTGCGCGGTGTCGAGCACGCCCTCTTCCTGCTGAGTCTGCAACTCAGCCACGCGCTCTTGATACAGCGCGACGTTCAGGGCGGTACGATCCTCTTCAAGCTGGGCGCGGCGGCCACGCAGAACGGGGATCAACAGAAAACTCAGGGCAACCAGAAGCAGCAGACCTGCAGCGAGCCAGAAATCAATCATTCTTGGTTTTTATCCAACAGTTGATCGAGGCGCTCGCGCTCCTCGGCAGAAAGCTCATCCTTGGCATCAGCGCGTTGCACGCGACGACGGCGGACGATCACGGCGATGATCACAAAACCGCCCAGCAACAGGCCGGCCGGGCCGAACCAGAGCAAAGCGGTCTTGGCGTTGAGTGCAGGTTTGTAGCGGACGAAATCACCGTAGCGGTCGACCATGAAGTCGATGATCTGCTGATTGTCCTTGCCCTCGCCAAGCATGCGGAAAATCTCTTTGCGCAGGTCGGCGGCGATCGGTGCGTTGGAATCGGCGATGTCCTGATTCTGGCACTTGGGGCAACGCAGCTCTTTGGTCAGTTCGCGAAAACGCTCGCGATCACCTTCCTTGGCGAACTCATAGGTGTCGATGGCCGCGTGTGCGACGCCGGCCATGCTCAAGCCCAATACAACAGCGGCTATCCAGCGCTTCATGGTTTCGCCTCATCGACCAGCGCCTGATACTTGGCCGCCAGTTTTTCGCGCCAGACCTGCTCGTCGATCACGCCGACGAACTTGTCGCGGATGATGCCTTTGGCATCGATGAAGAAGGTTTCCGGAGCGCCATACACGCCGAGGTTCAGACCCAGTGTGCCTTCGTCGTCACGGATATCCAGTTGGTACGGGTTGTGGAATTCCACCAGCCACTTCAAGGCATCCGCATTGACGTCCTTGTAGTTGATGCCGTAGATCACCACCCCCTTCTCGGCCAGTTTGTTCAACACCGGGTGCTCGACCCGGCAGGAAATGCACCAGGTGCCCCACACGTTAACCAGCGCCGGTTTACCGAGAATGTCCGCCTTGGTCAGGGTCTTGTCGCCCTGCACCGCGGGCAGGGAAAACTCCGGGAACGGCTTGCCGATCATGGCCGAAGGCAGCTCGGCCGGGTCCAGGTAGAGCCCGCGATACAGGAAAACAGCCACCACCAGAAAAATCGCCAGCGGCAACAGCATCAACCAACGTCTCATGCCGTCGCTCCCGTCATGCCCAATGCTTCACGCACACGGCTTTTCACCTTGACTCGATAACGACGATCCAGCGCCGCCAGCAGCCCGCCGAATCCGGTGAGCAAGCCACCAAACCAGATCCAGCGCACGAACGGTTTGACGTGTACGCGCACGGCCCAGGCGCCATCGCCCAGGGGTTCGCCGAGGGCGACATACAGATCACGGGTGAAACCAGCGTCGATCCCGGCTTCGGTCATCACCGAGTTCTGCACGGTGTACAAGCGTTTTTCCGGGTGCAGCACGCTGACTTCCTTGCCGTCGCGGATTACCCGCACGGTGCCCTTGTCGGAGGTGAAGTTCGGGCCTTCGAAGTGCTTGGCGCCTTCGAACACGAACTGGTAACCACCCAGGTTCATGGACTCGCCCGGCGCCAGGCGCAGGTCACGTTCGGCACTGTTTTGACTCGACAGCACGACACCCAGCGCGCACACGGCGATGCCCAGATGCGCAATCTGCATGCCCCAATAGCTGCGGGTCAGGGTCGGCAGGCCTTTGATCAGGCCTTTGTGGCGGGTCTTGTCGAGGATGTCACGCACGCCGGCCAGCAACACCCATGCCGCTAGCATGAAGGTAGCAATCACTGCCCAGTTGAAATCGCCGTAGGCGACGCCGGCCACCACGGCCAATGCGGCACTGCCGAGCAACACCGGAGTGAGCATGCTTGCCAGCCATTTGACCGGCGTGTCTTTCCAGCGCACCAGCATGCCGACCGCCATCACCATCATCAGCAACGCCATCAACGGAATGAACAGCGCGTTGAAGTACGGCGGGCCGACCGACAGTTTGGCGCCGGTCATCGCATCGAGGATCAGCGGATACAACGTGCCCAGCAGGATCATCGACGCCGCCACCACCAGCACCAGGTTGTTACCCAGCAACAGGGTTTCCCGAGACCAGAGGTTGAAGCCGACATGGCTTTTCACTACTGGCGCGCGCAGGGCGAACAGCGTCAGCGAGCCGCCGACAACGAACAGCAGGAAGATCAGGATAAACACGCCGCGCTCCGGGTCGGACGCAAACGCGTGAACCGACGTCAGCACGCCGGACCGCACGAGGAAAGTCCCGAGCAGGCTCAACGAAAACGCAGCGATGGCCAGCAACACGGTCCAGCTCTTGAACACGCCACGCTTTTCCGTGACCGCCAGCGAGTGAATCAGCGCCGTACCGACCAGCCAAGGCATGAAGGAAGCGTTTTCCACTGGATCCCAGAACCACCAGCCGCCCCAGCCGAGTTCGTAGTAAGCCCACCACGAACCGAGGGTGATGCCAATGCCGAGGAAGGCCCAGGCGACGATGGTCCATGGCCGCGACCAACGCGCCCACGCGGCATCAAGTCGGCCGCCCAGCAGCGCGGCGATGGCAAACGCAAAGGCCACGGAAAAACCGACGTAACCCATGTACAGCATCGGCGGGTGAACAATCAGGCCGATGTCTTGCAACAACGGGTTGAGATCACGACCGTCTGCCGGAATCTGCGGCAGAATCCGTGCGAACGGGTTGGAGGTGAGGATGAGGAACAGCAGGAAACCGGTGCTGATCATGCCCATCACCGCCAGCACGCGCGCCAGCATCACTTGCGGCAACTGCCGGGAGAACACCGACACCGCGAAGGTCCAGCCGCCGAGGATCAAGGCCCACAGCAGCAACGAGCCTTCGTGCGCGCCCCACACCGCACTGAACTTGTAGTACCACGGCAGCGCGCTGTTGGAGTTGCTGGCGACGTAGGCCACCGAGAAGTCGTCGGTCATGAACGCATAAGTCAGGCAACCAAAGGCGAATGCCAGAAAAGCGAACTGGCCCCAGGCGGCTGGCTGGGCCAGGCTCATCCACATGCGATCACCGCGCCAGGCACCGAACAACGGCACCACGGCTTGAACCAGCGCGAAACACAGCGCCAGGATCATGGCCAGATGGCCGAGTTCGGGGATAAACAGCCCTGAACTATAAAGTGCGGACGTCATCGATCAACCCTCCTTCGCGGGCGTTGGAGCGGATTGACCACTGTCTTTCAAAGCCTTGGTCACTTCAGGCGGCATGTACTTTTCATCGTGCTTGGCCAGCACTTCGTCGGCCACGACCACGCCATCGGCATTGAGTTTGCCGAGCGCGACGATGCCCTGCCCTTCGCGGAACAGATCCGGGAGGATGCCGCGATAGGTGATGGTCACGGATTTGTTGAAGTCAGTGACGATGAATTTAACGTCCAGCGAATCACCGGACCGTTGCAGCGAACCTTTCTCGACCATGCCACCCGCACGGATGCGCGTGTCTTGTGGCGCTTCGCCATTGGCGATCTGCGTCGGGGTGTAAAACAGATTGATGTTCTGCTGCAGGGCGCTCAAGGCCAGGCCGACGGCAGCGCCGACACCGACCAGAATCGCGAGAATGATGATAAGACGCTTTTTACGCAGCGGATTCACTTGCCGTTCTCCCGGCGCAGACGACGCGCCTCTTGTTGCAGATACCGCTTGCGGGCCAGGATCGGCGCCGCCACGTTGAGGGCCAACACCGCCAGGCAGATGCCATAGGCTGACCAGACATACAGGGCGTGATGGCCCATGGCGAGGAAGTCGCCGAATGACGCAAAACTCATCGAGCGGCCTCCAGGCTGTTCTGCACTTCGGCTTTCACCCAACTGGCGCGCGCTTCGCGCTTGAGCACTTCAAGGCGCATGCGCAGCAGCAAAACAGCACCGAAGAAACAATAGAAACCCAGCACCGTCAGCAGCAATGGCAGCCACATTTCAGCCGGCATCGCCGGTTTTTCGGTCAGGGTGAAGGTCGCACCCTGGTGCAGGGTATTCCACCACTCCACCGAGTATTTGATGATTGGGATGTTGATCACGCCGACAATCGCCAACACCGCACAGGCCTTGGCCGCGCTGTCACGATTGCTGATGGCGTTGCCCAGTGCAATGAGACCGAAGTACAGAAACAGCAGAATAAGCATGGACGTAAGTCGCGCATCCCAGACCCACCACGAGCCCCAGGTCGGTTTGCCCCAGATCGCGCCGGTGACCAGCGCCACGGCGGTCATCCAGGCACCGATGGGCGCCGCGCATTGCAGGGCGACATCGGCCAGTTTCATCTTCCAGACCAGCCCGACGATGCCGCACACCGCCAGCATGACGTAGACGGACTGCGCCAGCATCGCGGCGGGAACGTGGATATAGATGATGCGAAAGCTGTTGCCTTGCTGGTAGTCCGGCGGCGCGAAGGCCAGGCCCCAAACGACACCAACGCTGATCAGCAGCAACGCTGCGATGCTCAGCCACGGCAGCAGTTTGCCGCTGATGCCATAAAACCATTTGGGTGAGCCGAGCTTATGAAACCAGGTCCAGTTCATTACTGTTTCCATCACGGTTGCTGCTCGCCATCACGAGCAGCGCAGGGTCTTTACTGGTTAAAATTTAACCAGACCTCATTATTCGCCGACGCTGATCTTCAGGCCAGCAGCTATTGCAAAAGGTGTCAGGGTTATCGCCAGGGCGGTCAGGCTACCAAGCCACAGGAGATAACCGGTCGCCGGCATGCCCTGCAATGCCGCCTGCAAGGCGCCACTGCCGAGAATCAACACCGGGATGTACAACGGCAGAATCAGCAGCGCCAGCAACAAGCCGCCACGCTTCAAGCCTACCGTCAGGGCTGCGCCCACCGCACCGAGCAAGCTCAGCACCGGTGTACCCAGCAACAGGGAAAGCAGCAACACCGGCAGACAGGCGGTGGGCAAACCGAGCATCAACGCCAGCAGTGGAGCGAGCAAAACCAGTGCCAGACCCGAGAAGGCCCAGTGTGCCAGTACCTTGGCCAAAACCAGAAGAGTCAGGGGGTGCGGCGAAAGGACCCACTGTTCGAGGGAACCGTCTTCGAAATCACTGCGGAAAAGCCCGTCCAGCGAGAGCAAAACCGATAAAAGGGCCGCCACCCAGACCAGCCCCGGAGACAAGGTTTGCAACAATTGAGACTCGGGGCCGACCGCCAACGGGAACAGCGAAACCACAATCGCGAAGAACACCAGCGGATTGGCCAACTCCGCCGGACGACGGAACAACAAGCGAGCCTCACGGGCGACCAACAGGCCGAAAACACTCATACGGCCCAATTCCCCAGATCAATGTCGCGATAGCCGGCCGGCATCCGGCTCAGCGTGTGGTGCGTAGTCAGCACCACCATGCCGCCGCGCTCACAGTGCCCGGCCAGGTGTTCTTCGAGTTGCGCCACGCCTTGCTTGTCGAGCGCGGTGAACGGCTCGTCGAGGATCCACAGCGGCGGGCTGTCCAGATACAACCGCGCCAGCGCCACACGGCGTTGCTGGCCAGCGGACAGGGTATGGCACGGAATATCTTCGAAACCGCGCAGTCCGACAGCGGCAAGTGCTGCCCAAATGGCTTCATGGGAGGCCGGTTGATGCAGGGCGCAGAGCCAGCTGAGGTTTTCTTCGGGGGTCAGCAAATCCTTGATGCCCGCCGCATGACCGATCCACAGCAGATTACGCGCCAGTTCGCTGCGTTGTTCGTTCAACGGCTGGCCGTTGAGCAGCACTTGACCGGCGGTCGGTTGCATCAAGCCCGAAAGCAGACGCAACAAGCTGGTTTTGCCACTGCCATTGGGTCCGCTAATTTGCACCATTTCGCCACTGGCCAGTCTCAATTCGAGATTTTCGAAGAGCAGCCGAAGGTCTCGCTCACAGGCAAGGGCAACGGTTTGCAGGACTGGACTGGTCAAGAGATCACGGGCCTTTACGGTTCAAGTCGGCGGCGGTGCAGCCGCTAAAGAGATGCAGCATAGATGCATTGGCGGCCTGTTCTAGAGAGCTGCGTCAAACAATTGCAATGTTTTCGCCACTCTCCGAAAGACGGGCGGCATTATACATGCCATGCCCTACTCTAAAGAGGGCAATTTCCTCAGGTTGTGACCGCGTATGACAGGCGAAATGAACATCCTCCCGCTACCACCGACCACGCCCGCGACGTCGCGGCCGCAGGTGGTGAGTGGCGATCTGCTCAAGCTGCTGACGCCGATGGAGGGCTTGATTAGTGCCGGGCAGACCGCCAAAGCCGAAGTGCTGTCGCTGAAGCAGGCGGATCAGACCTTTCAACTGCTGCTCAAGGTCACCCTTGAAAGCGGCCGTCAGACCACGGTTCAGGCCACCAGCAGTCAACCGTTGCCACAGGGCACGAACCTGGCAATCACCCAGCCATCAGCGGGCAACCTCGCCGTGACAGTGCAACAGGCCATCGCCTCCAGCGTTGCCACCCTCACCCGCCTCGACACGGCGCAACTGCCGGTGGGCACCTTGCTGCAAGGCAAAGTGCTGACTTCCCAGGTGCTGCCGCAAGTGCCGGGCCAGCCGACGGTGTTTCGTTCGATGGTAAGTCTGCTCAACACGGCGCTGAGCGGCAGCACCCTGAACATCGACAGCCCGACGCCGTTGCGCATCGGCACCCTGCTGAGCGCGCTGGTACAAGATACCCACTCCCTGAAATTCGTACCGTTGAGCAACCGCCAGGAACAACTGGCAGTCACCCAACAACTGGTCAGCCAGCAAAGCCGCCAAGGCTCACTGGACGGATTACTGAAGCTTCTGCAAAACCTGCCAACCTCGAACCAGACATCCAGCGACCTGCGTGCCGCCGTGGACAAGTTGCTCGCTGGCCTGCCGGACGTGCAGCAACTGAGCACGCCAAAAGGCCTGGCCCAGGCGCTGGCCAATAGCGGACTGTTCCTCGAGGCAAAACTGCTCGCCGGGACAAATCCGACGCTGGCACCGGATATGAAAGGCGATCTGCTGAAGCTGATCGCGCAACTGACACCGGGGTTGCCGGCCAACACCAATCTCAGCGCAATCATCGCCGCCAACACGCTGGCCCAGGCCATGCCGAGTTTCGTACGCAGCGCCCTCGGCATGCTCGGCCAGGTCAGCGCCAAACCGCAGCCGACCAGTTTTCCTCTGCCGGAGCGCTTCCTGCAGAGCCTGGACGGCGAAGGTGATCTGGAGCACTTGCTGCGTCTGGCGGCCGCCGCGGTTTCACGCCTGCAAAGCCACCAACTGTCGAGCCTGGAGCAAACCGGCGTCACCGACGACGGTCGGCTGATGAGCACCTGGCAGCTGGAAATCCCGATGCGCAATATGCAAGACATCGTGCCGCTGCAGGTCAAGTTTCAGCGCGAGGAAGCGCCGGAAAAAGAACAACCCAATGAACGCCGTGACGAACGTGAGCCCAAGCAACAACTGTGGCGCGTCGAACTGGCATTCGACATGGAACCGTTGGGGCCGCTGCAGATTCAGGCGCAGCTGATCAACGGCAGCCTGTCCAGCCAGCTGTGGGCCGAGCGGCCGTACACCGCGAGCCTGATCGAGAGCAATCTTGTCGGGCTGCGCGAACGGCTGCTGGCGTCAGGCCTGAACGTCGGCGATCTCGATTGCCACCTCGGCACACCGCCGCAAGGTCCCCAGACCCGTCTGGAACAACGCTGGGTTGACGAAACCGCATGAGAAATCCCGAGACGCCACGCCAGGCCATTGCCCTCAAATATGACGGCACCCACGCCCCGACCCTCACGGCAAAAGGCGACGAAGAACTGGCGGAAGAAATCCTGAAGATTGCCCGCGATTATGAAGTGCCGATCTACGAGAACGCCGAGCTGGTGAAACTGCTGGCAAGGATGGAGCTTGGGGACAGTATTCCGCAGGAGTTGTACCTCACGATCGCCGAGATCATTGCGTTTGCCTGGAACCTGAAAGGCAAGTTTCCTGAAGGGCATGATCCGAGTGCGCAGATGATCGAGAAGGACATCACCGATCGCGGGGATGATTACTGAGGATTCGAAGATGCCATCGCCAGCAAGCCGGCTCTACAAGTGCGATGTCCTTCGGGATCTCGCAAAAACTGTAGGAGCCGGCTTGCCGGCGAAGCGGTCTTGAGGCTTGCATCGCCCTTTCGGCCGACATCGCTGGCAAGTCGGAACGCCGCATCGCGCCTACACTAGCGAAAAGCTTCAGTTCTTGTGCAACTTGCTCATCAACTCCGCCTCAGCCTGGGTCAACCCGCAGGACTGAGTCAGCTCGTCGACGCTCGCGCCCATTCCGACCAGGCGCGCTGCCTGGGCAAATGACAGGCTCGACGGGTCGCGCTGTTCAAGCTGAGCCAGCTTGTCCGGCAACGGGCCGACGACGGCACGCAGCTCGTGCAGGTCTTCACCCATGCGCACGCTGCCACTTTGATAGTTGTCAACGCGCTTGGCCAGTTCCTTGATGCGCTGATCTCGCAGCGCATCGCCCTGGGCCTGTTGCGCGGCGATCTGCCGCTGACCGCGAATGTACGCCAGAAACATCGCCAGCGTGCCTGCCCAGAAGAGGAACAAGACAATGACCGCAACCTCAAGAATCAATCAGATACTCTCCAGTTCCGACCATTCTTCTTCGCTCATCATCTTGTCCAGCTCGACCAGGATCAGCAATTCGTTGTTCTTGTTGCACACGCCTTGAATGAACTTGGCGGACTCTTCGTTACCCACGTTCGGCGCGGTTTCGATTTCCGACTGACGCAGGTAAACCACTTCGGCCACGCTGTCGACCATGATCCCGACCACTTGCTTGTCGGCTTCGATGATGACGATCCGGGTGTTGTCGCTGATCTCGGCATTCATCAGGCCGAAGCGCTGACGGGTGTCGATCACGGTGACCACGTTACCGCGCAGGTTGATGATGCCCAGCACGTAGCTCGGGGCACCCGGGACCGGGGCGATTTCGGTGTAACGCAGGACTTCCTGAACGCGCATCACGTTGATGCCGTAGGTTTCATTGTCCAGCTTGAAGGTTACCCATTGCAGGATCGGATCTTCGGAACCTTTTGCAGACGACGCCTTATCATTCATACCCTGACCCCTCGAAAAACCGCTCCTGGCGGTGTGTGTTCGGTGCGATGGCAAGTCACTTGCCCCGCGTGTTTTTTATATCGGTTTATGGGTCGGCTTACTGCCACCCATGTGCTTTGCCCCACCGCTGGCGATCAGCTCGGCCAGTTCGGAAACATCGAGCAACGCACACATGTGTTCAATCACCGTGCCCGCCAGCCATGGTCGTTGACCACGGTGGGTGCGCCATTTGATTTCGTTCGGGTCCAGGCGCAACGAGCGGCTGACCTGATGCACCGCCAGCCCCCACTCGTAGCCCTGAACCGAAATAACGTATTGCAGGCCCTGACGGAAGTCATCGCGATAGCGGTCGGGCATGACCCAACGGGCGGTATCGAGCACTTTCAGGTTGCCGGCCTGGCTCGGCAGGATCCCGAGGAACCATTCAGGCTGACCGAACAGCGGTGTCAGCTCCTGACCGGCCAGGGAGTAAATCGAACCCAGGCACACCAGCGGCACCGCCAGGGTCAACCCGGCGACATCGAACAACAGGCATTCGAACGGCTCGGCGGCCCACGCGGGACGGCCATCGGTTTCCACTGGCGGCGGCGTATTGCTCGGCGGCAAATGGACTTCAACGATTGGCGGCACCAGCGCTTGCAGCAGTGGCGCGATGGTCGATACCGGCGCCAAAACCGGTGCCGGCGCTTCAATCAGCGCCACCGAGGCTTTCACCACGGGTGCCGCGACTGGCGCGGCAACGGCTGCCGGTTTCTCGGCCGGCTTCTGCGCATCGCGGGCCTGCTCTTCAAGCACCGCGGCCTGGAACTCGTCCAGCGCCGCTTCAACTTCGACCACCTGGGGAATCGCTTCGATTTGCGCCGGCAACTCTTCGATTTCCGGCGGCAACTCTTCAGTCGCGTCCATCAGCAAGCTCTCCAGATAGGACTGGAGCGCAAGTTGCGGACGGGAAGTGATTTTTACCGGGCGATTCATCTCACGCCACCTGCGCAACAGATTGCTGCGCCAACAAGTGTTTGAGCAGCGCGCGATAGGCCAGCACGCCGCGGCTCTTGCCGTCAAACTGCGAAGGCGTCACGCCGGCACGACTGGCATCGCGCAAACGCGTGTCGACCGGAATGTAGCCTTGCCAGATTTCTTCCGGGTACTTGTCGCGCAACACCCGCAAGGTCCCGAGCGACGCCTGCGTGCGCCGGTCGAACAGGGTCGGTACGATGCTGAATGCCAGCGGCTGTTTACGCGAACGGTTGATCATCGCCAGGGTGTTGACCATGCGCTCCAGGCCTTTGACTGCCAGGTGCTCGGTCTGCACCGGAATCACCAATTGCTGACTGGCCGCCAAGGCATTGACCATCAGTACACCGAGCAACGGCGGGCTGTCGATCACCGCGTAATCGAAGTCCTGCCACAGTTGCGCCAGGCTCTTGGCGATCACCAGGCCCAAACCACTCTGCCCCGGCGACTGGCGCTCGAGGGTCGCCAGTGCGGTGCTTGACGGCAACAGGGAAATACTCGCGTGACTGGTGGGCAACAGCAACTGGCCGGGCAAGCCTTGCGGCACGCTGCCCCGGTGCAGGAACAGGTCGTAGCTGCTGTGTTCCAGGTTGTCGGGGTCGTAACCGAAGTAGCTGGTCATCGAGCCGTGGGGGTCGAGATCGACCACAACCACGCGCTTGCCCGCCTCAGCCAGCAACCCGGCTAGAGCGATAGAGGAAGTGGTTTTACCAACACCACCCTTTTGATTGGCAACGGCCCAGACTCTCATTCGGATTGTTCCTCCCGGTCGAACCGGTCGACCGAGAAATAGCTCAACGTATTAATGCGGGTGACGGAGAATTGACGGCGCTCTCTCGTCCCGGCGACTTGACCGGTGCAGGTGCAGTTTGTGTGCCAGCACGCTTCAACGCGGCGTCCGGTTGCGCATGAGCGGTTCCGGTGCCGGTGAGGCTGCGACGGACATCGAGATTTCGCGACACCACCAACACCACGCGACGGTTGCGCGCCCTGCCCTCGGCCGTGGCGTTATTGGCCACCGGCTGAAATTCGCCGTAACCCACCGATGCCAATCGACCGGGATTTACCCCCTGCATCGCCAGCATCCGCACGATGCTCGCCGAACGCGCCGAGGACAGCTCCCAGTTGGTCGGGTACTGCGCGGTACGGATCGGTTGATCATCGGTGAAGCCTTCGACGTGAATCGGGTTGTCGAACGGCTTCAGGATCCCTGCGACTTTATCAATGATGTTGAACGCCATGTCGCTGGGCATGGCATCGCCACTGCCGAACAACAGACTGGAATTGAGTTCGATCTCGACCCACAGCTCGTTACCGCGCACGGTCATCTGATTGGAGCTGATCAAGTCGCCGAACGCGGCGCTGATGTCATCGGCAATGCTTTTCAGCGGATCGCTGGTACCGGCGATGCCGGCGTCGACCTGTTCGCTGTCCTTGACCAGCGGCTTGGCCGGGGTCACGGTTTTCGGCCGCTCTTCGCCGATGGGAATCGGCTGGAGCGAACGATCCGAATCGGTGAACACGCCGATCAGCGCCTGCGAAATGATCTTGTACTTGCCTTCGTTGATCGAAGAGATCGAGTACATCACCACGAAAAAGGCAAACAGCAACGTAATGAAGTCGGCGTAGGAAACCAGCCAGCGTTCGTGGTTTACATGTTCTTCAGGTTGCCGGCGACGAGCCATAATCCATTACCCCCATCAATCCATGAAGCCCTGAAGCTTCAACTCAATAGAGCGAGGGTTTTCACCTTCGGCGATCGACAGGATGCCTTCCAGCAACATTTCGCGATAACGCGACTGACGCAAAGCAACGGACTTGAGTTTGGCGGCAATCGGCAGCAGCACCAGGTTGGCACTGGCCACGCCGTAGATGGTGGCGACGAAGGCCACGGCAATGCCGCTACCCAGTTGTGACGGATCGGCCAGGTTGCCCATGACGTGGATCAGGCCCATCACCGCACCGATGATGCCGATGGTCGGCGCATAGCCGCCCATGCTTTCGAAAACTTTGGCGGCCTCGATGTCGCGGCTTTCCTGGGTATAGAAATCCACTTCCAGAATGCTGCGAATCGCTTCCGGTTCGGCGCCGTCCACCAGCAGTTGCAGGCCTTTACGCGAGTAGGCGTCGGGTTCGGCGTCGGCGACCCCTTCCAGACCCAGCAGACCTTCCTTGCGGGCGGTCAGGCTCCAGTTCACCACGCGGTCGACGCCGCCGGCGAGGTCGATGCGCGGCGGGAACAGGATCCAGCCGAGAATCTGCATGGCGCGCTTGAAGGCGCTCATCGGCGATTGCAGCAGCGCCGCACCGACGGTCCCGCCGAGCACGATCAACGCGGCCGGACCGTTGGCCAACGCGCCGAGGTGGCCGCCTTCCAGGTAGTTGCCACCGATAATGGCGACGAACGCCAAGATGATCCCGATGAGGCTGAGTACATCCATCAGATACACGCCTCGACCAGGTGCTTGCCAATGTCGTCGAGGCCGTACACCGCATCGGCGAGTTCGGCTTTGACGATGGCCATCGGCATGCCGTAAATCACGCAGCTGGGTTCATCCTGAGCCCAGATCGAGCTGCCGCCCTGCTTGAGCAGACGCGCGCCTTCACGACCGTCGGCGCCCATCCCGGTCAACACGACCGCCAGAACTTTGTCACCGTAGGTCTTGGCGGCCGAACCGAAGGTGATGTCCACGCACGGTTTGTAGTTCAGACGTTCGTCGCCCGGCAGGATTTTCACCGCGCCACGGCCGTCGATCATCATTTGCTTGCCACCCGGCGCCAGCAGCGCCAGGCCCGGACGCAGGATGTCGCCATCCTCGGCTTCCTTGACGCTGATGCGGCAGAGCTTGTCCAGACGTTCGGCGAACGCCTTGGTGAAAGCGGCCGGCATGTGCTGGATCAACACGATCGGTGCCGGAAAGTTGGCCGGCAACTGGGTCAGAACCCGTTGCAGGGCAACCGGGCCGCCTGTAGACGTGCCGATGGCAACCAGTTTGTAGGCTTTGCGTTTCGGCGTTGGCGACGATGGGCTGGCTGCGGAGGTGCGAGCAGGCATCGGTGCCGGTGCCGGACGAGCAGGTGCGCTGCTGCCATAACTGCCTATGCTGGAAGGCGCAGGTGTCGGGGCGGGTGCAGCGACCGGTGCCGGCGCGCTGTAGGCACTGACACGACGATTACTGCGCGAGATGCTGAGAATCTTCTCGCACAGCAGTTGCTTGACCTTCTCGGGGTTGCGCGAGATGTCTTCGAAATTCTTCGGCAGGAAATCCACCGCACCGGCGTCCAGCGCATCCAGGGTGACCCGGGCGCCTTCGTGCGTCAGCGAGGAGAACATCAAGACCGGGGTCGGACAGCGCTGCATGATGTGCCGCACCGCCGTGATGCCATCCATCATCGGCATCTCGTAGTCCATGGTGATCACGTCCGGCTTGAGGGCCAGCGCCTGATCGATCGCCTCTTTTCCGTTGGTCGCCGTACCGACGACCTGGATATTCGAATCCGCTGAGAGAATTTCCGAGACGCGGCGGCGGAAAAACCCCGAATCGTCCACCACCAGGACTTTGACTACCATAAACACTCCGTTAGGCGGGGGCGAGGCGCAGTCGCCCCGCTCCCCCAGAATCAAATACGCCGTGCGGCGTAACGCTTGAGCATGCTCGGAACATCGAGAATCAGCGCAATACGACCGTCACCGGTGATGGTGGCGCCCGACATGCCCGGGGTTCCCTGGAGCATTTTGCCCAATGGCTTGATGACCACTTCTTCCTGGCCGACCAGTTGATCGACAACGAAGCCGATGCGCTGGGTGCCCACCGAAAGGATCACCACATGGCCTTCGCGCTGCTCTTCGTGAGCGGCGGAGCTGACCAGCCAGCGCTTGAGGTAGAACAGTGGCAGCGCCTTGTCCCGCACGATCACCACTTCCTGGCCGTCCACCACGTTGGTGCGCGACAGGTCGAGGTGGAAGATCTCGTTGACGTTCACCAGCGGGAACGCGAACGCCTGATTGCCGAGCATGACCATCAGCGTCGGCATGATCGCCAGGGTCAACGGGACCTTGATGACGATCTTCGAGCCTTTGCCCTTGGTCGAGTAGATATTGATGGTGCCGTTGAGCTGGGCGATCTTGGTTTTCACCACGTCCATGCCCACGCCACGACCCGACACGTCGGAGATCTCGGTTTTGGTCGAGAACCCCGGGGCGAAGATCAGGTTGAAGCAGTCGGACTCGCTGAGGCGGTCTGCCGCATCCTTGTCCATCAAGCCTTTCTTGACCGCGATACCGCGCAGAACGTCGGCGTCCATGCCCTTGCCGTCATCGGAGATGGACAGCAGGATGTGGTCGCCTTCCTGTTCGGCAGACAGAATCACCTTGCCGCTGCGCGGTTTGCCCATCGCTTCGCGTTCGGCCGGCTCTTCGATACCGTGGTCGACCGAGTTGCGCACCAAGTGGACCAGCGGGTCGGCCAGGGCCTCGACAAGGTTTTTGTCGAGGTCGGTTTCTTCGCCGACCAGTTCCAGGTTGATCTCTTTCTTGAGCTGGCGAGCCAGATCGCGAACCAGACGCGGGAAGCGCCCGAAGACTTTCTTGATCGGTTGCATCCGGGTCTTCATGACCGCGGTTTGCAGGTCGGCCGTGACCACATCGAGGTTCGACACGGCCTTGGACATGGCTTCATCGGCGCTGTTGGCACCCAGGCGAACCAGGCGGTTACGCACCAGCACCAACTCGCCGACCATGTTCATGATTTCGTCGAGGCGCGCGGTGTCGACCCGCACGGTGGTCTCGGCTTCGCTAGCCGGTTTTTCCGCCGGTGGCGCGGCCGGTGCACGGGCAGGCGCCGGTGCAGCAGCGGCGGCGACGGGTTTCGGTGCTTCGGCTTTTGGCGCGGGCGCCTTGGCAACAGGTGCCGGGGTTTTGGCGACGGGCGCCGCTACCGAAGAAGCGGCAGAACCTGTGCCGACTTCAGTGAACTTGCCTTTGCCATGCAATTCGTCGAGCAGCGATTCGAACTCGTGATCCGAGATCAGATCGCCGCCGGCCGCTGCTGCGGTTGGCGCAGCCGGGACCGGTACCGAGGCAATGGCCGATTCCAGTGCGTCGACTGCAAAGTTGCCCTTGCCGTGCAGCTGATCGAGCAGTGCTTCGAACTCGTCGTCGGTAATGTTGGAGCTGTCGCCTGGCGCTTTCGGCGCTGCCGGTGCGGCTGGCGCTGCGGGTGCAGCCACCGCGTCGACAGCAAACTGGCCTTTGCCGTGCAACTGATCGAGCAACGACTCGAACTCGGCATCGGTGATTTCGTCGCTGGTCGCGGCATCGCCGGCCGGCAGTGAAACAGCCGCCGGGGCCTCAGCCTGAGCCTTGACGGCGTTCAGCGAGTCCAGCAGTTGTTCGAATTCGTTATCGGTGATGTCGCCTGATTCGGCTTCGGCAGCCGGTTCTTCCACCACTTCAGCTACAGGTGCGGCTTGATCGGCGGTTTGCGGCTCGGCCAGACGGGCCAGGGCCGCCAGCAATTCAGGCGTGGCAGCCGTTATCGGGCTGCGCTCGCGGACTTCGGTAAACATGCTGTTCACCGCGTCCAGCGCTTCGAGAACCACGTCCATCAATTCCGAGTCGACGCGACGTTCACCCTTGCGCAGGATGTCGAACACGTTCTCGGCGATGTGACAGCACTCCACCAGCTCGTTGAGCTGGAGGAAGCCGGCGCCCCCTTTTACAGTGTGAAAACCGCGAAAAATTGCATTGAGCAAATCCGCATCATCCGGTCGGCTTTCAAGCTCGACCAGCTGTTCGGACAGTTGCTCTAGAATCTCGCCGGCCTCAACCAGGAAATCCTGAAGGATCTCTTCATCGGCGCCGAAGCTCATTAAGGGTGTGCTCCTACAGGTCTAAAAACCTAAAATGCCTAAAATTCTAAAACCCTAGGCTGGATAGCAAGTCGTCCACATCGTCCTGACCGGACACAACGTCTTCTCTTTTATCGGCATGAATCTGCGGACCTTCACCCTGAGAGAGATGTTTTTGCGGATCTTTTTCTGCAAGCATCGCTTCACGGTCATGTTCGATGCCCGCAAAGCGGTCCACCTGACTGGCCATAAGCACGAGCTTGAGCAGGTTGCTTTCAACTTCGGTGACCAACTGGGTCACACGCTTGATCACTTGACCGGTGAGGTCCTGGTAATCCTGAGCGAGCAGAATGTCGTTGAGGTTGCTCGACACCGCGCGGTTGTCCGCGCTGCTGCGTGTCAGGAAACCGTCGACACGCCGTGCCAGTTCACGAAACTCCTCAGCCCCGACTTCGCGACGCATGAACCGCCCCCAGTCCGTGCTCAGCGCCTGGGCTTCATCGCTCAGGCTGTTGACCAGCGGCGTGGAGTTTTCGACCAGATCCATGGTGCGGTTGGCTGCGGCCTCTGTCAGCTTGACAACGTAACCCAGACGCTCGGTGGCATCTGTGATCTGGGACACTTCCTCGGCTTGCGGCATGTGCGGGTCAATCTGGAAATTGACGATCGCGCTGTGCAGCTCGCGGGTGAGCTTGCCCACTTCCTGATACAGGCCGCGGTCACGGGTCTGGTTGAGCTCATGGATCAGTTGCACAGCGTCGCCGAACCTGCCTTTTTCAAGGCTTTCGACCAGTTCGACCGCGTGTTTTTTCAGGGTCGATTCAAAATCGCCCTGTGAAGATTCTTTGTGGTCCATAGCTCCCCCGTGGCGCAGTTTCTCAACCGATGCGTTCGAAAATCTTCTCGATTTTGTCTTTCAACGCCTGGGCCGTGAAGGGTTTGACCACATAGCCGTTTACGCCGGCCTGGGCCGCTTCGATGATCTGCTCGCGCTTGGCTTCAGCGGTCACCATCAGCACCGGCAGGTGCTTGAGCTTTTCATCGGCGCGCACATGGCGCAGCAGATCGATACCGGTCATGCCCGGCATGTTCCAGTCCGTTACCAGAAAGTCGATGCTTCCGCTGTTGAGAACCGGAATGGCAGTAACGCCATCGTCGGCCTCGACCGTGTTGGTGAACCCAAGGTCACGCAACAGGTTTTTTATGATCCGCCGCATCGTTGAGAAGTCATCAACGATGAGGATTTTCATGTTCTTGTCCAATTCGACCTCCAAGCAGTCTTAAACGCACCCAGCACCTGGACGCGCCATTTCAATCAATCCGGCAAAGCACTCAATGACTGTCTGGAGCACAACAGATCGCGACCGGCGCAGTTCAACACCACACCAGCCACGTTCGCAGTGTCCCCACACTGCCTTCAGCGCGCTCGCCACTCCCCCAAACGCCCCCGCAAACGGGCCGCGCACTGGCTGTGTAACTGGCTGACCCGAGATTCGCTGACCCCCAGGACCTCACCGATTTCCTTGAGATTCAACTCTTCGTCGTAGTACAGCGCCAACACCAGTCGCTCACGCTCCGGCAAATTGGCAATCGCGTCCGCCAGCGCTGCCTGGAAGCGTTCATCTTCCAGATCGCGTGACGGCTCGAGATGAGCACTCGCGCCATCCTCATGCAGCCCTTCATGTTCGCCGTCCTGCAACAGATCGTCGAAACTGAACAAGCGACTGCCCAGGGTGTCGTTCAAAATCCCGTAGTAATCGTCGAGACTCAATTGGAGTTCGGCCGCAACTTCGTGATCTTTAGCGTCACGGCCGGTTTTAGCTTCAATCGAGCGAATTGCGTCGCTGACCATGCGGGTATTGCGGTGGACCGAACGTGGCGCCCAGTCCCCTTTGCGCACTTCATCAAGCATGGCGCCGCGGATTCGAATGCCCGCGTACGTCTCGAAACTCGCGCCTTTGCTGGCGTCATATTTGGTCGATACTTCTAGCAGGCCGATCATCCCGGCCTGAATCAGGTCTTCGACCTGGACACTGGCCGGCAGTCGTGCCAGCAAGTGGTAGGCAATGCGTTTGACCAGTGGCGCGTAACGCTCGATCAGCTCGTACTGCGCGTCACGTGCCGACTTCTTGTAGAGGTTGTAACCGCTGGCTGTCATAGCACGGGTCCTGCCGTTTGTTGCACGAGGCGCTCGACGAAAAACTCCAGGTGCCCACGCGGGTTGGCGGGCAGCGGCCAGGTATCGACCTTTTGTGCGATGGCCTTGAACGCCAGGGAGCACTTGGATCGCGGGAAGGCTTCATAGACCGCGCGCTGCTTCTGCACAGCCTTGCGCACGCTTTCGTCGTACGGCACCGCACCGACGTATTGTAAGGCGACGTCAAGGAAGCGGTCCGTGACCTTGGTCAACTTGGCGAACAGGTTGCGCCCTTCCTGCGGGCTCTGCGCCATGTTGGCCAGGACGCGGAAGCGATTCATGCCGTAGTCGCGGTTGAGCAGTTTGATCAGGGCGTAGGCGTCGGTGATCGAGGTCGGCTCGTCGCACACCACCAGCAAGACTTCTTGCGCGGCGCGAACAAAACTGACTACCGAGTCACCAATACCCGCAGCGGTGTCGATCACCAGCACGTCGAGGTTGTCGCCGATATCACTGAAAGCCTGGATCAGGCCGGCGTGCTGAGCCGGGCTCAGGTGCACCATGCTCTGAGTGCCGGACGCCGCAGGGACGATGCGAATGCCGCCGGGCCCCTGCAACAGCACGTCGCGCAGTTCACAGCGGCCTTCGATGACGTCAGCCAGGGTACGTTTGGGTGTCAGTCCCAGCAGGACGTCGACGTTCGCCAGCCCCAGATCGGCGTCCAACAGCATGACGCGCCGGCCGAGCTCAGCTAGAGCCAGGGACAAGTTCACTGACACGTTAGTCTTCCCGACGCCACCTTTGCCGCCGGTCACCGCGATCACCTGTACGGGATGCATGCTGCCCATGTTATTTCTTTACCTTGTCTTGCATAGACGGAGGCCACATTACTGGCTGCGCGTTCATCATCTGAACAATGCATGGCAGACCATCGATGTAGGTACAAAAACTGTTCATTAATACCTCAGCCAACCTGCTTGGTCGGGCTGTGATAAATATCAGCGAACATGTCAGCCATGGCTTCTTCGCTGGGTTCTTCCTGCATTTGCACGCTGACGGCGCGACTGACCAACTGATGACGACGCGGCAGATGCAAATCATCCGGAATACGCGGTCCATCGGTCAGGTAAGCCACCGGCAATTCATGACTGATTGCCAGGCTCAACACCTCACCCAGGCTTGCCGTTTCATCCAGTTTAGTCAGGATGCAGCCAGCGAGCCCGCAGCGCTTGTAACTGTGATAAGCGGCGGTTAGAACCTGTTCCTGGCTGGTGGTTGCCAGAACCAGATAATTTTTTGATTTGATGCCACGGCCAGCCAGGCTTTCGAGTTGCATGCGCAATGCCGGGTCACTGGCCTGGAGGCCCGCGGTATCGATCAGCACCACGCGCTTGCGCAGCAACGGATCCAGCGCCTGCACCAGCGACTGACCCGGATCGACGTGCGTCACCGACACATTGAGGATCCGGCCGAGGGTCTTGAGTTGTTCCTGAGCACCGATACGGTAGCTGTCCATGCTCACCAGCGCGATATTCTGCGCGCCGTACTTGAGCACGTAACGGGCCGCGAGCTTGGCCAGAGTGGTGGTCTTGCCCATGCCGGCCGGGCCGACCATGGCAATCACGCCGCCCTCTTCCAGTGGCTCGACTTCCGGTGTGGCGATCATCCGCGCCAGGTGCGCCAGCAACATGCGCCAGGCCTGACGAGGCTCTTCAATGTCGGTAATCAGCTCCAGCAGGTCGCGGGACAACGGACCGGACAAACCGATGCGTTGCAGGCGACGCCAAAGGTTGGCCTGGGCCGGACGACTGCCTTGCAGTTGGTTCCAGGCCAGGGAGCCGAGTTGTACTTCCATCAGTTCGCGCAGGCTGTTGAGTTCGAAACGCATCGAGTCGAAAGCACGCGGATCAACGCCGGTCGAAGCAGGCGCAGGAGCCGGTGCCGGGCGACGAGGTTCAGTGTACGTAGGCTCGATCAACGGTTCAGCGGCAGTCAGCGGCAGGCCGGCGAACAACTGGCGATTGGTCGACTTGTCGCTCTCGCCCTCGCTGCGCAGGCTCAGTTCGGCCTGGGCGGTGACGATCCGCGACTGAGTCTTGCGCAGCTCGTCCTCGAGTTCCATGTTCGGAACACGCGGGGCCAACGCCGACAGCTTGTAATCGAGCGCGGCCGTCAGCTCGACACCACCGGCGATCCGGCGGTTGCCAATGATGGCGGCATCAGCGCCCAGCTCATCACGAACCAGCTTCATGGCCTGACGCATATCGGCGGCGAAAAAACGCTTAACTTGCATAAACCACTACCTCAGCCGTTGGGCCCTACTGTCGCAACGATGGTCACTTGCTTGTTGTCAGGGATTTCCTGGTAAGCCAACACGTGCAAACCCGGGACTGCCAGTCGGCCGAATCGCGACAACATCGCGCGAACCGGGCCGGCCACCAGCAGAATCACCGGTTGACCTTGCATTTCCTGACGCTGCGCCGCGTCGATCAACGAGCGTTGCAGTTTTTCAGCCATGCTTGGCTCCAGCAGAACGCCCTCTTCCGAGCCTTGTCCTGCCTTCTGAAGACTATTGAGCAATATTTGTTCCAACCTTGGCTCCAAGGTGATAACTGGCAGCTCGGACTCAGTCCCTACAATGCTTTGGACGATTGCACGGGATACGCCGACGCGCACCGCGGCCACCAGAGCGGCAGTATCTTGACTCTTGGCGGCATTGTTGGCGATCGCCTCGGCGATGCTGCGGATGTCACGTACAGGCACCTGTTCGGCCAGCAACGCCTGGAGCACCTTGAGCAGCTGCGACAACGACACCACGCCAGGCACCAACTCCTCGGCCAGTTTTGGCGAGCTTTTGGCCAGCAATTGCATCAGTTGCTGCACTTCTTCGTGGCCGATCAGCTCACTGGAGTGCTTGTACAGAATCTGGTTCAAGTGGGTTGCCACTACCGTACTGGCATCGACCACGGTGTAACCAAGGGATTGCGCCTGTGCACGCTGACTGACTTCGATCCAGACCGCCTCCAGCCCGAAAGCCGGATCTTTGGCGGTAATGCCGTTCAGCGAGCCGTAGACCTGGCCGGGGTTGATCGCCAGCTCGCGATCCGGATAAATCTCCGCTTCGGCCAGGATCACTCCCATTAGAGTGAGGCGATAGGCGCTCGGCGCGAGATCGAGGTTGTCACGGATATGCACAGTCGGCATCAGGAACCCCAGATCCTGGGACAGCTTTTTACGCACGCCCTTGATCCGCGCCAGCAACTGACCACCCTGGTTGCGGTCCACCAGCGGAATCAGGCGATAGCCGACTTCCAGGCCAATCATGTCGATTGGCGTCACATCGTCCCAGCCAAGCTCCTTGGTTTCCTGAGCGCGGGCCGGCGATGGCAGCAATTCCTGCTGACGCTTGACCTCCTGCAAGGCCTGAACCTTGACGGTGTTCTGCTTCTTCCAGAACAGGTACGCGCCACCGGCCGCCAGGGCCGCCATGCTCAGAAAGGAAAAGTGTGGCATGCCCGGCACGAGGCCCATCACCGCCATCAAACCCGCCGCCACGGCCAACGCCTTGGGCGAGGCGAACATCTGGCGATTGATCTGTTTGCCCATGTCTTCCGAACCGGAAGCACGGGTCACCATGATCGCTGCAGCTGTCGATAACAACAGTGATGGCAATTGCGCCACCAAACCGTCACCGATGGTCAACAAGGCATACACCCGACCGGCATCGCCGAAGGTCATGCCGTGCTGGAAAATACCGACCGCCATGCCGCCGATCAGGTTGATGAACAGAATCAGCAAACCGGCGATGGCGTCACCGCGCACGAACTTGCTGGCACCGTCCATGGAACCGTAGAACTCGGCCTCCTGGGCGACTTCCATCCGGCGCAGCTTGGCCTGGTTCTGATCGATCAGGCCAGCGTTCAAATCGGCGTCGATCGCCATTTGTTTGCCGGGCATCGCATCGAGGGTGAAACGCGCGCTCACCTCGGAAATCCGCCCGGCACCCTTGGTGACCACGACGAAGTTGATGATCATCAAAATGGCGAAGACCACGATACCGACCACGTAGTTGCCGCCGATCACCACCTCACCGAACGCCTGGATCACCTTACCGGCGGCGGCATGGCCGTCCTGCCCGTGAAGCATCACCACCCGCGTGGAGGCCACGTTCAGCGCCAGGCGCAACAATGTCGCCACCAGCAGAATGGTCGGGAACACCGCGAAATCCAGCGGTCGCAAGGCGTAGACACAGACCAGCAGCACGACGATCGACAACGCAATGTTGAACGTGAAGAACACATCCAGCAGGAACGGCGGCACCGGCAGCATCATCATGGCCAGCATGACCAGCAGCAACAACGGCACGCCCAGATTGCCCCGACTTAAGTCGGCAACGTTTGTGCGGGCACTGTTGAGTAACTGAGAGCGATCCACCGGTTTTCCCCGTTCCTTTAAAGCAAACTTTTGACGCCTGAAGCAGGCGCAGGGCGGCTATTGCAAGAAACCTTCCAACTTTTGCCGGGGCTTGAAACAGAGGGGGATATCGAGGGGGATTGGTGTTGTTTGAGCTGACGCCTTCGCGAGCAGGCTCGCGCCCACATTTGACGGTGCCCTACCAGAGAAACACGTTCAAAAGTGGGAGCGGGCTTGCTCGCGAAAAGCCCCTTGCTGATAGCACAAAACTCAGGAATCGCGGCGCAGATCCGGTGGAATCGGCAGGTCATCCTTGAGCGGATCCGGCCGCTTGCCCTTGCCGGCACGGTGCTGTCGGATCTGGTAGACGTAGGCCAATACCTGAGCGACGGCCAGATAGAGCCCGCCGGGAATTTCCTGCTCCAGCTCGGTGGAGTAATAGATCGAACGCGCCAGGGCCGGAGATTCCAGCAGCAACACTTCGTTGGCCACAGCGATTTCACGGATTTTCAGGGCCAGGAAATCACTGCCCTTGGCAATCAGCATCGGCGCCCCGCCCTTGTCCGAGTCGTATTTGAGCACCACGGCGTAGTGAGTCGGGTTGGTAATAACCACGTCAGCCTCGGGGATGGCCGCCATCATCCGACGCTGGGACATCTCACGCTGCAACTGACGAATGCGCTGCTTGACCTCCGGCCGCCCTTCCTGATCCTTGTGTTCGTCGCGCACTTCCTGCTTGGTCATCAGCAGCTTCTTGTGGCTTTCCCACAACTGCACCGGCACGTCGACGGCGGCGATGATGATCAAGCCGCAGGCCATCCATAGGGTGCTCCAGCCGACCACCTGCAGGCTGTGAATAATCGCCATGTCCAACGGCTCGTGCGCAATGCGCATCAGGTCGTCGATGTCGGAATTCAACACCGCCAGCGCGACGAACAGCACAATGAAAAACTTCGCCAGGGCCTTGAGCAGTTCCACCAGCGCCTTGGCCGAGAACATCCGCTTCAGCCCGGCGCCAGGGTTCATGCGACTGAATTTCGGCGCCATCGAGCCCGCCGCGAACAGCCAGCCACCAAGGGAAATCGGGCCGAGAAACGCCGCTAGCAACAGGGTGATCATCACCGGCTGAATCGCCACCAAGGCAATCTGCCCCGAGTGCAGCAGGAAGGCGCCCATGCTGCGCTGATCCAGAATCACTTCCCGCGACAGCGTGAAGTTCATCCGCATCAGCTCCATCATGTCCTGCGCCAAAGCCCCGCCGAAAATCAGCAGCGCACTGGCACCTGCGAGCATGATCGCCAAGGTGTTGAGCTCTTTGGAGCGCGCAATCTCGCCCTTGTCCCTGGAGTCCTTTTTACGTTTCTCCGTGGGGTCTTCTGTTTTGTCCTGACCGCTTTCGCTCTCAGCCATGACTCAGCGCGCCCGTGCCAGTTCGCGTAACCACTGCAAGGCCTCGGTGGCCAGCGGTTGATACTGATTGATGATGTCCGCCAGCCCGACCCAGACGATAAACAGCCCGAGCACCAGGGTCAGCGGGAAGCCGATGGAAAAGATGTTCAGCTGCGGCGCGGCGCGGGTCATCACGCCAAACGCGATGTTGACCACCAATAGTGCCGTGATCGCCGGCAGCACCAGCATCAACGCCGCGCCCAACACCCAACCGAGCTTGCCGGCCAGGTCCCAGAATTGTGAAACCATCAACCCGCTACCGACCGGCAACGTGGTGAAACTTTCAGTGAGAATTTCGAAGACCACCAAGTGGCCATTCATGGCAAGGAACAACAATGTCACCAGCATGGTGAAGAACTGCCCGATCACCGCCACCGAAACGCCGTTGGTGGGGTCGACCATCGACGCGAAGCCCATGCCCATCTGAATCGAAACGATCTGCCCGGCGACCACGAACGCCTGGAAGAACAGTTGCAGGGCGAACCCAAACACCGCGCCGATGAGGATCTGTTCGGCAATCAGCAGCAGCCCGCTCAAGTCCAGCGCATTGACCGGCGGCATCGGCGGCAATCCGGGAGCAATCACGACCGTGATTGCGAGGGCGAAATACAGGCGCACTCGCTTGGGCACCAGGGTCGTACCGAAGACCGGCATGACCATCAGCAAGGCACCGATGCGAAACAACGGCAACATGAACGTCGCCACCCAGGTGCTGATCTGGGTATCGGTCAGTTGCAGCAACGACGGCATGACTTAGCCGATGACCCGAGGAATGTTGCCGTACAACTGCAGGATGTATTCCATGAACGTCTGCACCAGCCACGGGCCGGCAACGATCAGCGTCACCAGCATGACCAGCAGGCGCGGCAGGAAGCTCAGGGTCTGTTCGTTGATCTGCGTGGCCGCCTGGAACATCGCGACCAACAGGCCCACCAGCAGGCTCGGAATCACCAGCACCGCGACCATCATGGTGGTCAGCCAGAGCGCTTCGCGAAAGATGTCTACCGCGACTTCCGGGGTCATGGCGAGACACCACCGAAGCTGCTCGCCAATGTCCCGATGATCAGCGCCCAGCCATCCACCAGCACAAACAGCATGATCTTGAACGGCAGGGAAATGATCAGCGGCGAGAGCATCATCATCCCCATCGCCATCAACACACTGGCGACCACCAGGTCGATGATCAGGAACGGAATGAAGATCATGAAACCGATCTGGAACGCGGTTTTCAGCTCGGAGGTGACGAAGGCCGGCACCAGAATCGTCAGCGGTGCCTGATCCGGCGTGGCGATGTCAGTGCGCTTGGACAGGCGCATGAACAGCTCCAGATCGCTGCTGCGCGTCTGCGCCAGCATGAAGTCCTTGATCGGCACCTGAGCCTTGGCCACGGCATCCTGTGCGGTGAGTTTTTCCGCCAGGTACGGTTGCAAGGCATCCTGGTTTACCCGGTCGAACACCGGCGCCATGATGAACAGGGTCAGGAACAGCGCCATGCCCGTAAGGATCTGGTTCGACGGCGTCTGCTGCAGACCCAGGGCCTGACGCAGGATCGAGAAGACGATGATGATCCGGGTGAAACTGGTCATCAGCATGACGAACGCCGGAATGAAACTCAGCGCAGTCATGATCAGCAGGATTTGCAGGCTGACCGAGTATTCCTGAGCGCCATTGGCGTTGGTGCCCAGGGTGATCGCCGGGATCGACAACGGATCGGCGGCGAAGGCCAGCGGCGCGGCCAGCATCAGGGCCAGCGTCAAGATGATGCGTAGCGCACCCATTACTTCTTATCCTTCTGATCCTTGCCCATCAGCTCCATCAGGCGCAGGGCAAACTCCGGGGTCGCTTTTTCGGTGACCGGTACGTGCACCGGCTCCTTGAGCACATGCAGAGCAGTAATGGTGCCAGGGCTCAAACCGAGCAGAATCTGCTCGTTGCCGACCTGCACCAGCATCAATCGGTCACGCGGACCCAGCGCCCGGGAACCGATCAACTCGATCACCTGCCCTTTGCCGGCAGGCCCGGCCTGCTGGACCCGGCGCAGCAGCCAGGCGAGGAAGAAGATCAACCCCAGCACCAGCAGCAAGCCGAGCACCAGTTGCGTCAACTGCCCCGCCACACCGCTGCTGACAGCAGGTGCGACGGTCGTGACGGCCGTCGCCACCGGCTCGGCCGCCAGCACGCTGAACGGCAAGGCCAGCGCCAGCCCCAGCAGAGAACCCGGAACCTGTTTCACTCAGCGCAGCTTCTTGATGCGTTCGCTTGGGCTGATCACGTCGGTCAGGCGGATGCCAAACTTCTCGTTGACCACTACTACTTCACCGTGAGCGATCAACGTACCGTTGACCAGCACGTCCAGCGGCTCACCAGCCAGGCGATCGAGCTCGATCACCGACCCCTGATTGAGTTGCAGCAGGTTACGGATGTTGATGTCGGTGCTGCCGACCTCCATGGAAATCGATACCGGAATATCGAGGATCACGTCCAGGTTCGGACCGTCCAGGGTTACCGGGTCGTTGTTTTTCGGCACGCTGCCGAACTCTTCCATCGGCAGACGGTTGGACGACGAACCGGAAGCGTCGGCAGCCAGCAAGGCGTCGATGTCATCCTGCCCGGCATCACCGGTTTCTTCCAGGGCCGCAGCCCATTCATCAGCCAGCGCCTGGTCGTCCTGGGTATTCATATCGTCAGCCATCTTGTGTCCTCGGCGGGCAGCCCTTCAAAAGGCGCCGTCAGTTAAAAGCGAATGTGGAGAGGCGCCGGTCAACGGCGCTCGATCGGCTCGATCACTTGCAACGCGAGGTTGCCTTTGTGCGAGCCCATCTTGACCTTGAACGCAGGCACGCCGTTGGCGCGCATGATCATTTCTTCCGGCATTTCGACCGGGATAATGTCCCCCGGCTGCATGTGCAGAATGTCCCGCAGGCGCAACTGGCGACGGGCAACCGTCGCACCGATCGGCACGTCGACGTCGAGCACGTCCTGGCGCAAGGCATTGACCCAGCGCTCGTCCTGATCGTCGAGGTCCGACTGGAAGCCGGCGTCGAGCATTTCGCGCACCGGCTCGATCATCGAGTACGGCATGGTCACGTGCAGGTCGCCGCCACCGCCATCGAGTTCGATGTGGAAGGTGGAGACCACAATCGCTTCGCTCGGGCCGACGATGTTGGCCATGGCCGGGTTCACTTCCGAGTTGATGTACTCGAAGTTCACTTCCATGATCGCCTGCCAGGCTTCCTTCAGATCGACGAAGGCCTGCTCCAGCACCATGCGCACCACCCGCAGTTCGGTCGGGGTGAATTCACGCCCTTCGATCTTCGCGTGACGGCCGTCGCCGCCGAAAAAGTTGTCCACCAACTTGAACACCAGTTTGGCGTCGAGGATGAACAGTGCGGTGCCGCGCAATGGTTTGATCTTGACCAGGTTGAGGCTGGTCGGCACGTACAACGAGTGCACGTATTCGCCGAACTTCATCACCTGCACACCACCGACGGCAACGTCCGCCGAGCGGCGCAGCATGTTGAACATGCTGATACGGGTGTAGCGGGCGAAACGCTCGTTGATCATTTCCAGGGTCGGCATGCGTCCGCGGACGATGCGATCCTGGCTGGTCAGGTCGTAGCTTTTGACGCTGCCGGGCTCGGCAGCGGTATCGGTCTGTACCAGACCATCGTCGACACCATGCAACAGCGCATCGATCTCATCCTGGGACAGCAGGTCCTGCACGGCCATGTCGTGTTCCTACTGCAGTACGAAATTAGTGAAAAGCAACTGTTCGATGACCACTTTGCCGAGCTCTTTCTGCGCCACTTCCTGGACGCTCGCCGTGGCTTTCTGGCGCAGCATTTCCTGACCGACCGGCGACGCCAGGGTCGCGAAATCCTGCCCGGAGAACAGCATGACAAGGTTATTGCGGATCACCGGCATGTGGACTTTGAGCGCTTCCAGGTCGGCCTGATTGCGACCCTGCATGGTGATGCTCACCTGCATGTAGCGCTGGCGGCCGTTCTGGTTGTAGTTGGCCACGAAGGCCGGCGCCATTTGCTCGAAAACCGCTGGCTGCTTGCCGATCGGGGCGGTTTCAGCCACGGCGACAGGCTTGCTCTGAGCGCTGTGCATGAAGAACCAGGTCGCTCCCACGGACAAGCCGATCGCCAGCAGCAGGGCTACCACGATCACAATGATCAGCTTGATTTTGCCTTTGGTTGCGGGGTCTTTTACTGCTGCTTCGCTCTTCGCCATGCCAATAATCCGTCACTATTCGGGTTTTCACAGTCGCACGGCAAGGCAAGAGCAAGTGTTATGCCATGTAGGAACGAGCTTGCTCGCGAAAAACCCGAGAACGCCCCGAGATGTCAGGTTTGGCGCGTTATCGTGGGCAACCTTCGCGAGCAAGCTCGCTCCCACAGGGAGGGTGCTGATTCAATCAGGCGTAGTAATCGACAGCGCTGGAACCGATGACGCTGGTCGTGCTGGCCGCCACGTCGGCAACGGTCGGCACGAGCTCTTCATCCGCACCCTCGAGGCGACCGCCGCTGGCGTTGGTGCGCCCGCCCTGCCCCTGTTGAGCCTGTTGTTCCTGACCCTGGCCCTGCCAGCCACGCGACTGGTCGGAAACGTTGACATCGACCTGACCCATGCCCTGCTGCGCGAACATGTCACGCAAGCGGTGCATCTGCCCATCGAGCGCTTCGCGAACGCTTGGATGCGCGCTCATGAAAGTCACTTGGGTCTGCTGATCCGGCACCATGTTCACCCGAATATCGAGGCGCCCCAGCTCGGCCGGTTGCAGCTGGATATCGGCCGCCTTGAGATTGGCGCTGGACAGGTACATGACCCGGTTCACCACTTCCTCGGTCCAGCCGCTTTGATTCATCGTAATCGGCTGATTCACCGGCACCGCGTTGGCGGTTTTCGGTGTGGCAGCCTGGGTCAGCGCCGCCAGGCGGTTGGCGAAGTCGTCGACACGGGTATCACTGCTGGCTGACTTCAAATCCTTGAGGCCATCATCGATCAGGCCACTGAAAGATTTCTCACCGCCCTGGCTGGTACTGTCCTTGTCTGCCTGCACATCGAACATGCCCGCCATGCCGGCGGCAAAGTTCTGCGCCGAGGTGGGTTCGCCGTCAGCCTGGGCCTGAGCAGCCGTTGGTGCTGCCTTGGGTTGCGCCTGACTGGCAGCGGAAATATGACCACCCTGCTCCATGGCCATACGCACGGCCGGCAGCGCATCCAGCGGATCGGCTTCAGGATCGAACGCGTCATCCGCTGGCGCAGCCACCTGTGCCGCCGTCACCGGCGCAGCAACAGGCGCCTGGACTTGCGGCTGCTCAGTGACCACCACTGGCGGCACCTGCGGAGCCGGAGCGGCCACCACGGCCTGCAACGCTGGCAGCAATGAAGGATCGAGGGCCGGATCAACCGGCGCCGTGTCGGCTACCGGGGTTTCTGCAGTATCCGCCGCATCATCGCTGGCGGTCTTGCCGTCGGCCGGTGCCGGTTTATCGGCGGGCAAGGATTTGCCGCTATCGGCAACCGTCGGTTCCGGGGCGGCAGCATTGTCGTTGCCGACGCTCTTTTTATCGGGACTGTCCGGGGTTTTATCGCGCACCGGCTTCGCCGATCCATCGGTGGCCGCAGAGGGCTTGTTCTGGGCTTGATTGGCGTAGACCTGAGCGAAGCTGGACGCCTTGTCCCCGGGCTCAGCGGACAGCGCCGGTGGATTGGCGGAGGCGGCTTGAGTCTTGGCCTGAGCGGCGGCCTGAAGAAGAATATTGGGGGTAACGGGCATGAAACGGTCTCCGCTGCACTGGGATCGTAGGTACAGTTGCGGAGATTACTGCAAGGGTTGCGCCAGTTTTGTCAGGCCAGCGTTAAAAGCGCCGGACGGAGGCACTGTCAGCGAGAGAGCGCTGGCGCTCTGCTTCGTAGAGAGGACGGATAATGGCAAATTCGCCATCGATGGCTCCGACCAGTTTCTCGATGCCTTTCGCAGACGTCTGCTTGCTTAGCTGTTCAAGTTCATCGCACAGCTGCGCGAGGCGAATGGCGCCCATGTTGCTGCAACTGCCCTTGAAACTGTGCGCAGTAGCACCGAGCGTCTCGGCATCAACTGCCTTGTGCAGCAGACTCAAGCGCTCTTGGGAATCGGCGAGGAAGGTATCCAGCAACGTCGGATAATCATCCTCCATGACCTCTTGCAACGCGCTCAGCACGTCGCGGTCCAGGTGTGTGTCAGCCACTTGCTCACTCCTTGATCAAGAATGCGCGGATTATGCCAGAGCCTCCCAGAAAAATTCCACGCGGGCACTACGACCATCGTCGGCCCAGTTGGCGTTACGGCCCAACTGGCGGATCAGACTGACCCCCCGTCCCGATAGACGGGCGCCATCGAGGGGGCGCGCCATCACCTGATCGACATCAAAACCCTTGCCGCTGTCTTCGACACGAATCGTCAGGCAACCGCCCTCATCGTTGGGCACGACCTGAAAATGCACGCGCACGTAGCCATCTTGCAGCGCGTCCAGGCGCGCATTGCGCTGCTGATAATAGCGGGTAAAACCTGACGCATCGCGTTTCAGACTTGAGTCCAGCCCCAGCACGCCATGTTCCAGCGCATTGGAGTACAGCTCCGCGAGCACGCTGTAAAGCGCACCGCTCTGTGCGCGCAAACCATGGACCTCCAACAGTAACTGCAAAAGATACGGCAGTGGATTGAAGCGCTTGAGGGTAGCGGCGCGAAACTCGAAACTCACCGACCAGTCCAGCGGGCAGGACTGACCGCTATCGGAATAAACCGGCGCCGGCGGACTCAGCTGTGCAGCCTCCAACAGGCTGACTTCGACCATGCTGACGTCGTCGCGAGCCTCACCGCGAAAATCCCGCAGCGCCTGCTCGATCTCCTCGAACAGCCGATCGGGCTGACGGTTGGCCGCAAACACCTGCTGCAATCGCTCGACACCGAACAACTGCTCATTGGCATCACACGTATCGATCACCCCGTCGGACAACAGAAACACCCGATCCCCGACCGCCATCGGAAACACTTCGGTGCGGTCATCGAACGTCTGCGGGCTCAGCACGCCAAGGGGCAAATGCCGAGCCGCCAGCGGTGTACGCTCGCCGCTGGCGATAGTGTGCAGGTAACCGTCCGGCATCCCGCCGTTCCAGACTTCCACCGAGCGCCGCTGAAAACTCAGGCACAGCAGCGTCGCACAACAGAACATATCCACCGGCAGGATGCGCTTGAGCTTGGCGTTCATCTCGCGCAGGGTTTCCGATAGGCCATAACCCTTGGCGGTCATGCCGTAGAAGACTTCGGCCAGCGGCATCGCCCCGACGGCGGCCGGCAAGCCATGGCCGGTGAAATCGCCCAGCAGCACGTGCATGTCGCCGGCCGGAGTGAATGCCGCGAGCAGCAAATCACCGTTGAACAGCGCATAGGGCGATTGCAGGTAACGGATGTTGGGGGCGTTCAGGCAGCCAGAGTGGGCGACCTTATCGAACACAGCTTTTGCCACACGCTGTTCGTTGAGCAGGTAATCGTGATGCCGGGCGATCTGGTCACGCTGCTCCAGCACGGTGGCCTGCAACCGGCGCAAGCGGTCCATCGCCTTGATTTTGGCGGCGAGGATCACCTGGTTGTAGGGTTTTGCCAGAAAGTCGTCACCGCCGGCCTCCAGACAGCGCGCCAGGGCTTCGCTTTCGGTCAGCGACGTCAGGAAGATGATCGGCACCAGGGTTTCCCCGGCCAGCGCCTTGATCTGCCGCGCCGCCTCGAAACCGTCCATCACCGGCATCATGGCGTCCATCAAAACCAATTGCGGTCGCTGCTGGCGAAACGCTTCGACCGCTTCGGCGCCGTTGGCCGCCGTCAGGACTTCATGACCCTGGCGACGGACAATGCTCGACAGCAGCATGCGGTCGGCCGCGCTGTCTTCAGCGATCAGGATCGTCAGCGGCTCGAACAACGATTGCACGGCCGTCACGCCACGTCGAAGATCTGTTCGAAGTTAGAGATGGCGAGGATCTTGCGCACATCGGCGTTGGCGTTGGTCAGCGTGATCTCGGCGTTCTCGCCACCGGCGTGATCACGCAACAGCAACAACATGCCTAGCGCGGAACTGTCGAGGTAAGTGGCGTCCTTCAAGTTCACTTCGAAGGACTCGGGTTTTGGCTCAAGATGCTCGTAGGATTCACGAAATTCCTGATGTTTGGCGAAATCGAATCGTCCCTTGATCGATATCGTCAGTTTTTGCCCATTCGGGGAGACTTCTGTAACAACTGACATTGAACGGCTTCCTTGTCATTGGTGAACATACTTGTACAAGGTTTAGCACTTGGTGGAGATGGGGGCAAGGCTGGAAGTTTGTGGAGTTTTCGAGCAGGTCTTCGCGGGCAAGCTCCGAGTGGCGTTCCGACGAAGAACGATAACGCGGTCAGACTGATTCAGTACGGACTCTCGCGCGGCAATCGCTGGGACAACTCGTCCAGCAACTTCTGCTCGCGCTTGTCTTCCAGCTGCCGCGCCTCATCCGCATAGCGCTGAACCAGCTTGCGCAAGCCTTCGACCCGGGCAAACGCCTGCTGCCAGGTTTCCCGAGCCTTGTTCAGATTGTTCTGATGCCACGCCAGGCTTTGCCGCTGCTGATCAATGGCGGTCCCCAGTTGCGCGAGGAAGCCCTGGTAACCCAGCAGCCATTGGCCCGAGACGCCGCTGCTGCCGCGCACGATCCATTGCTCCTGATAATCGAGTCGAAAGGCTTCAAGGTCGGCGAGCTTACTTTCAGCCAGGCGAACCTGACCCTGAAAATGGCCCAACCGCTGGACGGCGGTTTTCTCAGCCTTTTCGGCCATTTCAACCACCGGCGCCAAGCGCCCTGCCCGACTCTGGGCCATGATCGATTAGCCGCCAGCCGCAGGCGCAAAGATCGAGCCGAGATAGGCTTCGCTTTCACCCAGGCTGATGCTGTCGTTCAATCCCTGGCGCAGGTATTTGACCAGCTGCGGTTGCAGGGAAATCGCCAGGTCGGTCTCACGATCACCGCCGGGCACATAGGCGCCAACGCTGATCAGGTCGCGACTCTGTTGATAGCGCGACCACAACTGCTTGAAATACTGGGCGCGGGTCATGTGTTCCGGCGAGACCACCGACGGCATGACCCGGCTGATCGACGCCTCGATGTCGATGGCCGGGTAATGCCCTTCCTCGGCCAGACGCCGGGACAGGACGATGTGCCCGTCGAGGACACCCCGCGCGGCGTCGGCGATCGGATCCTGCTGGTCGTCGCCTTCGGACAACACGGTATAAAACGCGGTAATCGAACCGCCGCCCTTTTCGGCGTTACCGGCCCGCTCCACCAGTTTCGGTAACTTGGCGAACACCGAGGGCGGATAACCCTTGGTCGCCGGCGGCTCGCCAATGGCCAGGGCGATTTCCCGCTGGGCCTGGGCGAAACGGGTCAAGGAGTCCATCAACAACAGGACATTCTTGCCCTTGTCGCGAAAGTACTCGGCGATTCGGGTGCAATACATCGCGGCGCGCAGACGCATCAGCGGCGCATCGTCCGCGGGGGACGCCACGACCACTGAACGCTTGAGGCCTTCTTCACCGAGGATGTGCTCGATGAATTCTTTAACTTCGCGGCCCCGCTCACCGATCAGCCCGACGACGATAATGTCGGCCTCGGTAAAGCGGGTCATCATGCCCAGCAATACGGATTTACCCACGCCGGTACCGGCAAACAGTCCGAGTCGCTGGCCGCGACCGACCGTCAACAAGCCGTTGATGGAGCGAATGCCCACGTCCAGCGGCTCACTGATCGGGTGACGCTTGAGCGGGTTGATCGTCGGGCCGTCCATCGGCACCCAGTCTTCAGCCTTCATTCCGCCCTTGCCGTCCAGCGCACGGCCGGCGCCATCAAGCACCCGTCCGAGCATGCTCATGCCCATCGGCAGACGACCGGTATCGGCCAACGGCACCACTCGGGCACCGGGCGCGATGCCGGCGACGCTGCCGACCGGCATCAGAAAGACTTTGCTGCCGGAGAAGCCCATGACTTCAGCTTCGACCTGCACCGGATGGTAACTGTCGTCGTTGATGACCATGCAGCGGCTGCCCATGGCGGCGCGCAAGCCTTCGGCTTCGAGGGTCAGGCCGACCATGCGCAGCAAGCGGCCTTCAAGAATCGGTGCGCCGGCCAACTCCGTGGCCTCGACGTAACTGCCGAGACGCTTGGCGAAGCTGGTGCGATCAAGGCGCATCGGGAACGTCCGGTTCAGGCTCGACGACAGGCTTGGCGTCGGCCGGCAGCTCCAGGCTCAGGTCCGGCGCGGCAGGGTGCAGCGCCTGTTCGTGCAATTGATCGAACAGCTTGTCCATGACCCGGGCGACGCGGGTTTCAACGGTGGCGTCGATGCGACTGTGCTCAGTCTCGACCCGGCAACCGCCAGGCAACAACGCTTCGTCCTCGACGATGCGCCAGGTTTCTTCATGGCGTTCGCGCAGGGCTTTGACCTGTTCGAAGTCCTGCGGATTGATGTACAGCCGCACGTTGCCCACGCCCAGCGGCAATAGCTTGAGGGCTTCGCGCATGACATGTTCGATCTGCGTCGAGTCAATCGCCAGTTCGCGCTGAATCACCTGTTTGGTGATGTGCTGCACGAGGTCGACCAGCGACTTTTCGATCTGGGTGTCCTGCTCGGCGATGGGTTCGAACAGGTTGGCCATCAACTGCTCCAGGGCAGCGACTTTCGGCGCCAGGATCGCCTCGGCTTCCTGACGGACCTTGAGCGTCGTACTGTGAAAACCTTCTTTTTCACCCGTCGCGAAGCCTTCGTTGTAGGCCTCCTGGCGAATGCTTTCAAGCTCTTCGAGGGTCAGTGGCTGGACTTCGTCCAGCGGCACTTCTTCCATTTCCGGTGGCTCGGGCTCAGGTTCCGGCTCGGGTTCCGGCACATGCGGGTCGAAACTGGGCAGCGACCAGACATCGAAACCACCGACATCCTTGGCACGGATCAGGTCGGTGTTGGACTCATCATGTTTGGACGACATAGTGACCTTAGATCATCTCTTCGCCGCCCTTCCCGCCGAGAACGATTTCTCCGGCTTCGGCCATACGGCGAGCAATGGTGAGGATTTCTTTCTGTGCGGTTTCCACGTCGCTGACACGCACCGGGCCTTTGGCCTCGAGGTCGTCGCGCAACAGTTCGGCCGCCCGTTTGGACATGTTCTTGAAGATCTTCTCTTTAACGCCTTCGTCGGAACCTTTGAGGGCCAGGACCAGCACGTCGGAGGACACTTCGCGCAGCAACGCCTGAATCCCGCGGTCGTCGACATCGGACAGGTTGTTGAACACGAACATGAGGTCTTCGATCTGACCGGACAGGTCTTCGTCGACTTCGCGGATCGAGTCCATCAGCTGACCTTCGATCGAGCTGTCGAGGAAGTTCATGATGTCGGCCGCACGCTTGATGCCACCCAGGGTGGTGCGCGAGGCATTCGAGTTGCCGGAGAACTGCTTCTCGAGAATCTGATTGAGTTCTTTCAGCGCAGCTGGCTGCACGGTGTTCAGCGAGGAAACCCGCAGAATGATGTCCAGTCGCACCTTATGGTCGAAGTTGCCCAACACTTCGCCGGCCTGGTCCGGGTCGAGATACGCCACAACGATCGCCTGGATCTGCGGGTGCTCGTAACGGATCACGTCGGCGACGGCGCGCGGTTCCATCCACTTCAGGCTGTCGAGACCACTGGTGTTGCCACCCAGCAGGATCCGGTCGATCAGGCCGTTGGCCTTGTCTTCGCCCAGTGCCTGAGTCAGCATTTTGCGCACGTAGTCGTCGGAGCCGACGCCCAGGCTGGTCTGGTCGCCGACGATGTCGACGAACTCGCTCATCACCTGCTCGACCTGCTCGCGGTGCACGTTACCCATTTGCGCCATGGCCACACCCACACGCTGGACCTCTTTGGGCCCCATGTGGCGCAGCACTTGGGCGGCGTCGGTCGAACCCAGGGACAGCAGCAGAATCGCGGCTTTATCGACCCGGGACAGTTTGGCGACAGCGGCTCGGTTATCACTCATCTGCGTTAATCCACTCTTTCACGACCTGGGCCACACGACCCGGATCTTCTGCCACCAGACTCTTGATTGCGTTCAACTGTGCGTCATAGCCTTCGCTCGGGCTTGGCAGCAGGATGCTGGTCGGGCCGCCAAGGCTGACGCGGTCGTTGGCCAGTTCGCCATCCAGGCCGCCCATGCCACCGAGTTCCACGTCGCCGCCAAAACCGGCCAGCTGTTTGCCTTTGCCGCCATTGGTGATGTTGTTGAGCACCGGACGCAGCACGCCGAACACCAGTATCAGGATGAACAAGACACCCAGCACTTGCTTGACGATGTCCCAGAACCAGGGCTGGGAGTAAAACGGAATATCGGCAATCACTTCACCGCGCTCGGCGGAGAACGGCATGTTGATCACACTGACACTGTCACCACGGCTGGCGTCGAAACCGACGGCGTCCTGTACCAGACGGGTAAAGCGCGCCAATTCGTCGGCGCTCCACGGGGCACGGGAGGTTTCGCCGTTGGCTGCGTTGATCTTGACCTGATCGTCCACCACTACCGACACCGACAGGCGATTCAATCGGCCCTGCTGTTGCTTGGTATGGCTGATGGAACGGTCGAGTTCGAAGTTCTTGGTGGATTGTTGACGCTTGTCCGCCGGATACGGTGCGAGCATTGGCTGGCCGGTGGCCGGGTCCATGATTTGCTGACCGTTGGCATCCAGCAGTGGCTGGCCTGGCTGCACCATGCCGGCCGACGCCGTAGCGCCCCCGGTGGTTTGCGGCGCCGAGGCTGGCGATGGCGGCTGGTTGCTCAGGGCACCCGGCACGCCTTGCGGGCCATTGCTGGCAGTGCGTTGTTCGTTGACCGACTGCTCGCTACGCAACGCCGGTTGGTCCGGGTTGAATTGCTCGGAGGTCGATTCGACGGCGCTGAAATCCACGTCCGCCGAGACTTCGGCTTTATAGCGATCGTTGCCCAGCACCGGTTGCAGGATGTTGTGCACACGCTGAGTGAGCATGCTTTCCATGCGACGGCTGTAATCGAATTGCTTGCCGGCCATGGTCAGTTCGGAATTCTCCGCCTGATCCGAAAGCAGATTGCCCTTCTGGTCGACGACGGTGATCTGCGATTTGCTCAGTTCTGGAACGCTGGTCGCGACCAGGTTGATGATCGCCACCACCTGACCCGGCTCCAGAGATCGACCGGAATACAGCTCAACCAGCACCGAAGCGCTCGGTTTGCGTTCGTCGCGCACGAACACCGAGCTTTTCGGAATCGCCAGATGCACGCGGGCACCCTTGACGTTGTTCAGGCTGGAGATGGTCCGGGCCAGTTCGCCTTCGAGGCCACGACGATAACGGGTGGCTTCCATGAACTGGCTGGTGCCCAGCCCCTGATCCTTGTCGAGGATCTCGAAACCGATGTTGCCGTCGCTGGGAGTGACACCAGCGCCCGCGAGTTTCAGACGCGCACGGGACAAGTCATCGGCCTTGACCAGCAAGGCACCGGAGTTCGGTTCAACGGTATAGGGAATGTCAGCGGCCGCCAGGGTATCCATGACTTGCTTGGCATCCATACCGGCAAGGCTGCCGTACAGAGGCCGGTAGTCCGGCTGCTGGGACCACAACACCACGGCGAAGCCAATCGCCACGCTCGCAGCCAGGCCGACCAACAGGCCCACCTGACGCAACATGGTCATCTCGGAGAGGTTTTCCAGGAAGGACAAGCCGAACAGCGGCGGTTTGCCGTCTATCGGAGTGGCCTTGGCCGGAACATTATCGGCGACTGCTTCTGCCATGACTCAATCTCGTCCTTAAACCGGCATCTGCATGATGTCTTGGTAGGCCTGAACCAGCTTGTTACGCACTTGGGTCAACGCTTGGAAAGACACGCTGGCCTTCTGCGAGGAAATCATCACGTCCGTCAGGTCGACGCCACTCTTGCCGATCTCGAAGGCACTGGACAACTGACTGGAAGCCTGCTGGGTGTCGTTCACTTTATTGACGGCCTGACCGAGCATGTCGGAAAAGCTGCTGCCACTCATTTCAGGGACGACGGCAGTCGATTTCGGCGCAGACATGGCATCCATTTGCATGGACCGCATGTCCAACATCAACCGATTGAATTCAATACCTTGGCTCATGGTCTACTCTCGTTGGCGACCCGCAATTTTTTGACACTCACTCGGCGGGTAGTGAGGTCTTAGCAACAAGGGTGCCAGCTCCGTGGCCGCTCTGAACAAAAGCCTGTCCTTCGCTTTCGCTCCTACAAAATAAAATCAGGTGGCGAACAAGTACGCTTCAACGTCCATTCCGGCATCACGCATTTGCGCCAGCTTGTAGCGCAGGGTGCGCGGGCTGATGCCCAAACGCTCCGCCGCTTCTTTGCGACGCCCCCGCTCGGAGCGCAAGGTGTCGATGATCATCTGGAATTCGCGGCGACGCAAATCGTCGCCCAGCGCCCCGGCAGACTCGGGCTCGACCTCCAGGACCCGCACCGGCACGGCGGCCAACGCCGGTAACGGCGCACAGGCAACGGGCCCGGCCAGGCAGAAATCCTGCGGCTGGATCACACCGCCCTGCTGCAGAATCAATGCACGCTGAATCGCGTTATCCAGCTCCCGCACATTGCCCGGCCACGGGTAGCCGATCAGGCATGCCTGCGCCTCGGGCGACAGTCGCGCCGCAGCATGCTTCATTTTATTGACGTGTTTGGCCAGCAACCGCTCGGCCAGCGGCAGGATGTCGGCGGTGCGTTCGCGCAACGGACGCCAGGCCAACGGAAACACGGAAAGGCGATAGTAAAGGTCTTCACGGAAACGCCCTGCCGCCACTTCCCCGGCCAGGTCACGGTTGGTAGTCGCGACAACCCGAATATCCAGCGTGATCGGCTTGCGCGCGCCGACCCGCTCGACTTCACGCTCCTGCAACACGCGCAGCAACTTGGCTTGAAGACCCAGGGGCATTTCGGAGATTTCGTCGAGCAGAATGGTCCCGCCGTCGGCCTGCTCGAACTTGCCAGCCTGCGCCGCGATGGCGCCGGTGAACGAGCCCTTTTCGTGACCGAACAACGTGGCCTCGAGCATGTTGTCGGGAATCGCCGCACAGTTGATCGCGATAAACGGCTGACTCGCACGATGAGAATGCCGATGGATGTAACGCGCCAGCACTTCTTTACCGGTTCCGGACTCACCGGAGATCAACACCGTTGAATCACTGCGCGCCACCCGTGCAGCCAATTCCAGCAACTGCGCACTGGCCGGCTCGAATGCTATCGGCCCCTCAGTGTCGGCAGCGCCGAGGCTGCCCAACGCATGCCGCGCGACCAGATCCAGCAACGCCTTGGGCTCGAATGGCTTGACCAGATAATCCGCCGCCCCCTGGCGCATCGCATCGACCGCGCGCTCTACGGCGCCATGCGCCGTCATCAGCAACACCGGCAACTGCGGCTGGCGAGCGCGCAGCAATCCAAGCAGTTGATGGCCGTCCATGCCCGGCATGTTGACGTCGCTGAGCACCAGGTTGAACGCCTCGGCTCCGACGGCGTCCAGCGCTTCTTCCGCCGAACCCACGGCGGTGTAGTCATGCCCCGCGAGCAATAGCGTATCGGTCAGTGCTTCGCGTAATGCGCGGTCATCCTCGACCAGTAAAACCTTGATCCCCATGCCTCTCACTCCGCTCCCCGAGCACTGCGCTTCTCATCAGAAAAAAGCGGCAGGATCACCTGCGCACAGGTGCCGCGACCCAACCGCGAGCGCAGTTGCAATTCTCCCTGATGAGCACGAGCCACCGCCTTGACCACCGTCAGGCCCAGGCCGGTCCCGGTGGTTTTAGTGGTGAAAAATGGTTCGCCCAAACGCGCCAGCACTTTCGTTTCGATGCCGCTGCCGCTGTCGCTGACGCAAACACGCAGGTTGTTGTCACGACTGTAGAGATGGACTTTCAAGCGAACGTCGCCGGCACTGGCCTGGATCGCGTTCTCGATCAGATTCAGAATCGCCCCGACCAGCGTGTCACGATTGCATAGCAGCTCACCCGCGTGACTGTCGCACTGCCAGCGAACCGGCAAATCCTGCACGTGGGTCAGCGCGGCGGCCTGCAAGGACTGCATCAGCATTTTCGGCGTGACGCGATCGGTCAGCGGCAGCTCGCCGCGAGCGAAAACCAGCATGTCACGCACTTGGTGTTCCAGCTCATGCAAACGCTCTTTGAGCCGTCCGGCAAAACGCTGCTGCGTGGCAACCGGCAGCTCTTGCTCGGTCAAATGACTGGCGTAAAGCAATGCGGCGGACAACGGCGTGCGAATCTGGTGAGCCAGCGACGCGACCATTCGACCGAGGGAGGACAGGCGTTCGTGCCGAGCCAGTTGATCTTGCAGATGACGAGTTTCGGTCAGGTCGTTGAGCAACACCAACTGGCCGGGCTCGGCATCCAGCGAGCGAGTGGCGATCGACAGCCGCCGGCCGTCCTTGAGCGATATTTCATGCCCGTCGTCTTCACGCGGCGCAAAGCAACGGGCAATGACATGACGCCACAACTCGCCTTCGAGGGGCAGGCCGAGCAGTTCACTGGCAGCGGGGTTGGCTTCGCGGACGATGCCCTGAGCGTCGATGACGATAACGCCACCGGGCAATAGATCGAGGAGGTTTTGCAGGCGGTTGGCCAGGCGTTCTTTTTCCGCCAGCTCCTGCATGCGCTGAGCGCTGACCACCGCCAGCTCACCCTTGAGCTCGGTGACCCGGGCTTCGAGCATGCTGTAGGAATCGGTCAACTGGCTGGACATCTGGTTGAACAACGCGAAAGCCTGCTCAAGACTAAGCCGGCTTGCCTGCTCTACGGACGACGTTTGACCCGAAGCATCAGGGACAGGAGACATCTGGGCGGCTTGGGGCATCGGGCTCTCTCGCTTGGCTGACCGTCAGTTAAACGGAACGTTGCGAGGGATGTAGCAATACCCGTGCCTAAAAAAAACCGCCTATAAATGAACGACTTGAAAAACAGGCGTCAATCATCCGCCTGTTCATCACCGTCGCGACGGCTCATACCGTACTTGCGCATCTTCTCTACCAGCGTGGTGCGACGGATCCGCAGCCGCTCGGCAGCGCGCGCCACGATGCCATTGGCATCATCCAGCGCCTGCTGAATCAGGCCTTGCTCCAGACCACCGAGGTAGTCTTTCAGGTCCAGTCCTTCCGGCGGCAGCATGGCGCTGGCCGCGAAGTCCGGCGCGTGACCGTTGATGGCCACGCGCTCCTCGAGATCGCTGCGCAGGCTGTCGACCAACTGCTCGTCTTCGTCATCGACGTAGCGGAATTTCTTCGGCAACTCGACCACGCCGATCACCCCGTACGGGTGCATGATCGCCATGCGTTCCACCAGGTTGGCCAGCTCGCGGACGTTGCCCGGCCAGCCGTGACGGCACAGCGACATGATCGCCGCCGAGTTGAAACGGATCGAACCGCGCTTTTCGTGCTCCATGCGCGAGATCAACTCGTTCATAAGCAACGGGATATCTTCGACACGTTCGCGCAGCGGCGCCATCTCGATCGGGAACACGTTCAAGCGGTAATACAAGTCTTCGCGGAAAGTGCCGATCTCGATCATGTTTTCGAGATTCTTGTGAGTCGCCGCGATGATGCGCACATCGACGCTCTGGGTCTTGTTGCTGCCCACGCGCTCGAAAGTACGCTCTTGCAGCACACGCAGCAGTTTGACCTGCATCGGCAGCGGCATGTCGCCGATCTCGTCGAGGAACAGCGTGCCGCCGTTGGCCAGTTCGAAGCGCCCGGCGCGGCTGGTAATTGCCCCGGTGAAGGCGCCCTTTTCATGGCCGAACAATTCGCTTTCCAGCAACTCGGCCGGGATCGCCCCACAGTTGACCGGGACGAACGGCGCGTCACGACGCTTGGAGTGATAGTGCAGGTTGCGCGCGACCACTTCCTTGCCAGTCCCCGACTCGCCGAGGATCAGCACACTGGCGTCGGTGTCGGCGACTTGCTGCATCATCTGACGGACGTGTTGAATCGCCCGACTGGTGCCGACAAGGCTGCGAAAAAGGTTGGGCTCGCGGTGACGGCCGCGCTCGCGGGCCTGGTCGTACATCTCGCGATAGACCTGGGCACGGTGCAGCGAATCAAGCAGCTTGCTGTAGCTGGGTGGCATTTCGAGGGTCGAAAGCACTCGGCGACGCTGGTCTTCGGGCAGGTCAACGGAAGAATTATCGCCCATTAACAAAACCGGAAGGAACTCATCCCAGGTAGAGAGTGTCTTTAACAAGCCCGGAAGTGCACCAGGAGCATTGACCGTCCCGATGAGGACACAGATCACTTCACGACTTGATGACAAAGAGCCGACAGCCTGCTGCCAGTCATGGCTACCGCAGGGTAAATTTTCTTCGCCAAGAAAATTCAAAATCACCGCCAAATCGCGGCGGCGGACGCTATCGTCATCAATCAGCAGAATTTTGGTTTCACGCCACATGCAATAGCAACTTCCCTAGTCAACTCAATGCCCGAAATGATGGGGCAAGCTAGACGCTTGCAGACACGTTATGCCTGTAGACGCCTGAAATCTGGAACCAGCCACTAGTTAAGTCAAAAAACCGTGCACAGTCAAATTTATGGCGCACTATGTTTGGATTAACTGAGGATTAATTAACCAAACAGATGGTAAACCTTTGCCGCGTTCTGTGCTTGATGGATCTGCGACATCTCATCAACTATTGCTTGCCGCTCCCCTGTCGCCGCCTCCAAAAGCTGCTTATACACTCCCAACAGCTCCTCAAGATTGTCGCGCAAGGCGGCTTCGTCCACCGAAACTTCACTCAAGACGTCTTCCATGCAGGAACGACACGCCAGATCCAACTCACCAATGGCTTCCCAATTGCGCTCGGCCAAGGCACCGACGAGGGCATCACGGGTGTGTTCGATACGCTGCAATACAAGACTCATGGTGATCTCCTTAAAACTGCGGACCCGGCGCGGCGATAGCGTCCCAACCTTCTTTCACGGTGCGAAGCAAATCGGCGACTTCGTCGAGAATCTTTGGATCGGTTTTGATGTTGGCTTCTGTCAACCGCTTCATCATGTAGGTGTACAACTTGTCCAGTTCACCCACAGACTCAACAGAATTCTCCAGATCCAGGCCTTCACGCAAGCCACCGATGATCCCGATCGCCTTGCCGATGAAAATGCCTTTGTTGGGGATGTCCTTGCGCTCCATGGCACCTTTGGCCTGAGCGATGCGATCCAGACCGCCCTCCATGAGCATTTGCACCAGGCGATGGGGGCTGGCTTCGGAAGTCTGGGCCTGAGCGCCAATCTTCTGGTACTGCCGAAGGGCTAACATCGGGTTCATGTTGTACCTCATCAAAACTGTGTGATTCGTATAACCAGTGTATCGACACCGCGTCAAAAAACTTTAGATCGAAACAAAAAAAGCCCGACAAGCGGAATTCGCTGCCGGGCTTTTGGCGCATAGGCGCTATCAGGCGTTTTTCTGTGCGTTGATCGCGTCGAACATCGAGGTAATGTTATTCGCCGTTGCCTTGAGCTTGCCGACCAGGGTGTCCATGTCGTTGTACTTTTTGGTCAGCACGGTTGTCAGCGTCGCGACACGACGATCCAGTGCCTCCTGCTGGTTGGCCAGGCTGGTTTTGACCTTCGCCAGGTTGGCCGAACGCGCATCAAGGATGCCTTCGCTGCCAGTGACGGTATAAGGCGTAATCACCGCAGTCATTCGTTCCAGCAGCCCCTTGGCCGCATCACCGGTCGCCGCGGGATCACCCAGGAACAGCTTCTGAATCTCACCACCCAGTTTCTGCGTATCCATCGCCGCAGTGAACTTGGCGCTGTCAAAATCGAGCGCACCGGTTTTCTGGTTGGTGGTAATACCCAACTGCGAAAGTACGGTCAGCTTGTCGCCCGCACCGGTAGTGGCCAACGGTTCACGGATCGACGCCAGGACGCCCCGACCCAGCGAATCGCCGGTCAGTGCCGCGGCAACGGTTGGCTTGCCATCCTTGTCCAGGGTGGGCTTGCTCAGCGTATTGACGGTGGTGACAACCTGGTTGTAAGCGTCGACAAAGGCCTGGATCGATTTTTTCAAACCGTCACTGTTCGGCCCGACCGTCACAGTGGAAGTCGCCCCACCCCCAGCCACCAGATTCAATGTCAGGCCGGAAATGGCGCTATCCACAGTGTTGGATTTGCTGGAGATAGCCAGTCCGTCAACCGTGAAGCTGGCATTCGCAGCGAGTTCGCCGATGGCACCAGCCGAAGTCTCATCAGGCGTGGCACCCATTTTCTGACCCGCGGTAATTTCCAGGCCCGGAATACCACCGAGCGTGATATCGGAACCAAAACCGGTCGCGGTAGACCCCAGGACCAGACGCGACCCGAAGGAGTCAGTGACAATGTTGGCACTGAAGCCATTGGCGCCTTGCTGGGTGTTGATCGCATCCCGCACCGTCTGCAACGTAGCGCCAGGAGGAATGGTGACCGGTCGGGCAATGCCATTTTGAGTGATATTGAGCGTACCGTCCTGAACGGCACTGGTAGGGCCACCGGCAAACGCAGCGGTCGCCACCTTGGATGAAGTCGCAAGGTTGTTGACCTTGATAACATACGTGCCGTTGACCGCCGAGTTGCTGGCGACAGAGGTCAGCACTTTGGGATCGGAACTCGTGGCGTTGTAACCCAGGAACTGCGGGGTCTTGGTATCACCGAGGTTTTTGATCGCGGCCTGGAAATTCGCCAGCACACTCTTGAGGGTCCCGACACCGGAAATCTTCGAGGTATTGGTATTCGTCTGTCGGTTGATCTGACTCTGCTTTGCCGATTTGTCAGCATCAACCAAGGCTTTGACGATAGCCGTGGTGTCAAGGCCGGAGCCTAACCCCAGACCCGGTAGAATTGGACTTGCCATGTTGGACTCCCTTCAGTGTGTCGCCGGCCTTTTGACCATTACAACGCCCAAAAGAACATAGCAACAAAATTCGTGCCAGTTGTCAGGCTTTAGCGCTGAACAACAGACTGCTTGCATCATTCAAACTATTGGCCAACTTGAGCACTTCTTCGTTGGGGATCTGGCGAACCACCTCACCCGACTCGCTGGCGATGACTTTAACGATAACTTTGCCTGAAGGCTCATCGATCGAGAACTCCAGATTGCGCTTGATCGATTGGACGAACTTTTCGATTTCCTGAACGGCCATCTTCAGCTTGTCCTGCTCGGTTTGCGCGTCTTTTGGTTCATCCTTGACCGTTGCCACGGGGGCAGCATCGGTTCGAGGCTTCTCCACCGGATGGTCAGCAACAGTCGTCGCCGGCTTCGCGGCTGGATAAGACAAGTTCAGCTTCACGCTCATATCCATGTCCATCACCTCTTAAACTGAAAAAGCGAGAGAGCACGCGTACGCACTCCCCCGCCAAAACTCAACCGGCTATTACTGAAGCAGTTTCAGTACAGCGGATGGCAGCTGGTTGGCCTGGGCCAGAACCGACGTGGAAGCTTGTTGCAGGGTGTTTTGCTTGGTCAGCTGTGCAGTTTCAGCAGCGAAGTCGGTATCTTGTACGCGGCTCAGTGCAGCACTGGCGTTTTCGTTGATGTTCTGCAGGTTGGAGATGGTGGTGGAGAAACGGTTCTGAGCAGCACCGAGGTCAGCACGAGTGGCGTTGATTTTGTTCAGCGCGTTGTCGATGGCCGAGATGGAAGCCGAAACAGAGTTGTGGTTACCCGAGTTGGAAGTACCGGAGATGGTAGTACCGGTCATGCCCAGGGCGCTTGCGTCGAAGCTCGACGACAGGGTCAGGGTGATCTGGTTGTCGGAAGTAGTACCCGCACCCACCTGGAATTCCATCGCGCCAGCAGTACCGTCGATCAGTGCCTTGCCGTTCAGGTTGGTGGACTGAGCAATACGGGTCAATTCAGCGATCGACTGTTGGTATTCTTTGTCCAGAGCGGTACGGTCAGCAGTGCCGTTGGAGTCGTTACGCGATTGCAGTGCAATTTCACGCATACGTTGCAGAATGTTGGTCGACTCTTGCAGAGCGCCTTCAGCGGTCTGAGCGATCGAAACACCGTCGTTGGCGTTTTTGATAGCCATGGTCTGACCACGGATCTGCGAGGTCATACGGTTAGCGATTTGCAGGCCGGCGGCGTCGTCTTTGGCGCTGTTGATTTTCAGGCCGGAAGACAGGCGAGTCATCGAAGTCGAAAGCGCGTCGGAAGCCTTGTTCAGGTTTTTCTGAACGTTCAGCGACGTAGTGTTGGTGTTTACTGTCAAAGCCATGACGAATTCCTCGTTGGTTGGGTACTGCGGCTTCCGGCCCTGGCAACCGCCGGGTATGGCCTAGAGAACCTTCGTAATAGTTATCGTCGCGAATGCAGGTTGCTTTAGGGGATTTTGAAAAAAAATTGCCATCACACTGCCACCCCTCATGAAACAAGGGCTTGGCGGCAGCTCAATACAAAAGAATGACGTCAGGGAAATGCCGGTAACGGGACAGCGAGGACTCGCCTGTACCGGCACATTGTCAAAAAGTCTTAACCGGCCGTGGGCGCTTCCAGCAATTGGGGCAACTCATAATCGAGATAATCGGCCAGCGCCAACCAATCCTGCGCTTCCTGACAGGCAAGCATGTCAATGAGCACCGCCGTCCAGCGGGATTGGACCTCGACATTTTCACGCCCCATCGTGGATTGCACATCACTGCACACCTGGACCATGAGCAGCGCGGCTTCGACATCTCGCCCCAGACGGAACAAAACCGCACACTGGCGCGCCTCGGCAATCAAGGAAGATTCAGTCATCGCGTGAGCTCCGGGTGAAACGTCGTGCCAACGATCATTGCCCCGGCCCGACTGCTGTTATAAAAAGCCACCCGAGGATGCCCGGCGATGTACCGCTCCAGCTCGCACAAGTAACTGCGGAAATTGAGCTGCGTCTTGACCCGCTCACCGTGGCCATCGAGGACCCAGTGCCGGGCCGCACTCACTTGTGGCCCAAGATCACCGTCATTCCAGCCGGCGTGAGTCTTGTTGTTGGGGAAAGCAAAGTCGGCGCCGAACAGCGTGATCTGGCTGGCCCCCATGTGTACCGCCAGGTCCACCGCAGGGTGAATCACACTGCCACCGACAAAGAGTTGGGCCTTGGGCAACTGCTGGCGCATGTCCTTATAAACAGGACTGGCGGAATAGGCCGCGTAACGCTTGCCCTGCCAGCCCCCCAAAACCTCTGGGTCAGCCATCGGCATGTAGACCAGCGTGATATCGCTCGTGGCATCGGCCGGCAAATGTCGCGTCGAGATGCGCTGATCAATCGTGACCACCACATCCGGTTTGATCCCATGCTCGATAAGCGGTCGGTAGGCGGTATCGACGCAAATGAACAGCGGCCGCTGTGCCTGTTCGCGGACCGTGCGCAGTGTGTCGAAGTGCTGTTCCAGGCTCGGCCCGGTGGCAATGACAAACACCTCCCTGCCGGGACAGCTGGCAAACAGCTCGGCCGCATCGGCATCGGCGCGAACACGCTCGACACACGCCTGCAAACGCTCGGCAATTTCCGGATTGTCGGTATCGAATTCGCGATTATTGAAGGTCAGGTGGGTTTCGCTGATCAGCCGGTCACGGATCTTGGCGTTGAAGTCATCCGCCAGCACCAGCTCAGAAGGCAGCGCGAAATACGGCAACTGGATTTCCGCCAAATCGCCGGCGTACAGCAGCACCACCCGCGAATCGCCGAGCCACGGCAGTTGATCGAGCAGTTGCAGCACCAGGGCAAACACCGCGCCATTCAGAATGTGCACGTACAACCGCTCAAGCCCGACCCGCTCCAGCAATTGCAACTGCAAATCACCCAGCCCGGTGCCATAGACATGCACCACCGGACTGTCCACGGGCAGGCTGTCGGCCTGAAGCAACGCTTCGCGAGTACGGTCATGGCGACTGGTCAACTGAATGCCATTGATGCGCAACGTAGAACCCAGGCCCTCCACCAGATCAGCTTGCAAGGCGGCGCTGTTTTCCACCGACAGTCGATGCCAGACCTTGGGCCAGCGCCGTTGAATCAACTCGCCGTTGTGCTCAAACAACTCGCTCATGGAGCCTCGCTTTTCATTTGGGCAAAAAAATAGCGCTCAAGGTTACACCTTGAACGCTTTTTTTGTGCCTGGCTTTTGAAGGATCAAGGGCGATAGATAATCGCCGACCCCCATGACAAACCAACGCCGAAACCGCTCAACGCTACGCGTTTCCAAGTGGAAGCCAGCACGTGCTTTTCCAGCAGCAGCGGGATGCTCGACGACACGGTGTTGCCGGTCTCGACCATGTCCTTGATGAACTTCTCCGGCTCACCCTCGAAACGTCGCGCTACGGCATCGACAATCGCTGCACTGCCCTGGTGGATGCAGAACGCATCGATATCGTCAGCGGTCAGTTGCGAATCGGCGAGCAGTTCGTGCAAATGCGCCGGAACTTTAAGCAGTGCAAAATTGAACACCTGACGGCCGTTCATGAAGAACACCCCGTCGGTCACCTTCAGGTGCGGCGCGCCGGAACCGTCAGTGCCGAACTTGGCCTTGCCCAGTTGCCATGGCGCGTTTTCACCCATCCAGGTCGCGGTGGCGGCATCACCGAACAGCATGGTGGTGTTGCGGTCTTCCGGGTCGACGATCTTCGAGTACGGATCAGCAGTGATCAGCAGGCCATTCTTCAAGCCTGCGGCTTCCATGAACCCCTTGATGGCGTAGATACCGTAGACGTAGCCGGAGCAGCCAAGGGAAATATCGAACGCAGCCACGGTGGTCGGCAGGCCCAGTTTGTCCTGAACGATGGCGGCGGTGTGCGGCAGACCTTCTTCGTCGCCGTTCTGGGTGACAACGATCAGCACGTCGATGTCTTCACGTTTCAAGTCGGGATTGTTGGCGAACAGCGCGTTGGCCGCTTCGACACACAGGTCCGAGGTTTCCTGACCAGCGTCTTTGCGCGGCAGGAAGGCCGAACCGATCTTGCCCAGGATGAATTCTTCATCCTTTTCGAATTTTGCACCCTGTGCGTAATTGTCCACGCCGGCTACAGGAACGTAGCTCGCAATGCTTTTTATGCCAATCATTACGGCTTCCCAATAAGAAACAGCCCAATACCACCGCTCGTAATGATTCGAGGGGCGCCGACAAACGGAGAAAAACGTCGCCTCATTGAGGCGACAGCGGGAAGAATAAAAGGCTATCACTGGGCCAAAAACAGGCCAGGCGCCACCTTCCCGATTAATACAATACAGTGAAGATGCGCGTTATGACTCGTAGGTCACGCTATTTTGCCGAATCAGCGCCACAAGAGGCTATTCGACCAACGGGGGCAGCGGCCTGAAAGTGTGCGTCCAGGACCCCGGGGAGTGCGTCAAGGTCCGGGATGGATATTTGCGCATCGTAGCCCGGCAACGCCACGACGCTGCGATGTCCACCGGTCTGCACCCGAACGGTCAATGCCCCCAGAGGGTTGAGGTTGACGAAATCCTTGGAGGGGTTGTCACCGACGTACACCATGTCGGCCCAGCGACAGCCTTCTGCCTGGCGAATACGCTCGAAGCAGTGCAGGGACGGCTTTGCATGGCGGATACCAAAACGATGAGTGATCAGGACCCGTCGAAACGTTGAAAACAGCCCCAGTGCATCGACTTTGTTCCTCTGCACGATCTTGTGCCCGTCAGTGACGAGATAGAGCGGCACTTGCCCACGGTAGCGGTCAAGCACGACGCGGGCAGCGGGAAACAATTCGAGGCTCGGGCGATGATGCCGATAAACGTTCACGCACTCGGTCACGCGCGTCTTCGACAACTGTCCATGCGACTCAAGCCATCGGTCGAAAACCCGCCCTCGCCCCTCACGCTCCAGCACGTTCAGCATCAAACCCAGCGAACGTTCAGCGTTCCAGCCGAAGACATCCTCACCATGGCGGGCCACGGCGCCCAGCCCGCTGATGACGAAGCTGGTCTCGTCATAGAGCGTATCGTCAAGGTCAAAAATCAGGATCATGCAGCACCAGATCGGCAGGCAGACGAATCTGTCTGACCTCACCGGCAATACGTTTGAAAACAGGTGGCAGCCCCAGCCCGAAAGCCTCGCCAAGGCTCCAGTAAAGAACGTCCAGCCCAGCCGCGATGGCGGTGGTGGAGGCACCGCCAAATCGAGGATTGCATTCAATGATCCGCAGCGTGTCGTCGATGACGATGGCTTGCATCACCACGGGACCGCGCAGGTCCAGCGCCGCCAGGGCGCGAACCGCTTCATGCTCAAGCACTTCACTGCGAAAAGTGGTCGTTATCTGCGATTCGCCAGCGATCACACGGTCGCGTCGGCGCAGCAGCACGCCCACCACCGAACCACCGCGATCAAGCCAGCCGTCGATGCTGATTTCCGGCCCCGGCACAAACGCCTGAAAGATCGGAGCCACTAGGCTTTTCGCGTGATGACGGGCGGCATCGACAGGCAAATCAAGCCCGATTGCCCGGGAACCCGCGCCGTAACGCTCTTTGACTACGTAAGGTCCGGCTCCGACGGCCTCGGGTGTCATCGCCGCCTCAATGACAGGCAGGCCAACCTCTTTGCCGAAGCGAGCGAACGCGAGTTTATCGAGACAACGTTCAACGGCCTCGGGGTGGGAGACGACGACTGAGATCCCCGCTTTGCAGAGTGTTGCGCGGTGGCGCGCCCAAAAGGCCAACTCACCATCGCGGGTCGGAAAAACCACCGCGATCCCTCGCTCGTGACAGCCTTGAATCAGCCTAGGCAGTTCAGCGTCGGTCACGGGTGGCATCTGCCAGAACCCGTCAGCCACATAGCGTGCCGGCGCGTCAGGATCGAGGTCGCCAGCAATCACGCGAGCCTCGGGATGTATCCGCCGGACAGCGTCCTGCATCGCGCGCACCAGCGGTGCCTTACGCGACGCCGAGGTGATGAGCACGTGGCGAGCCGTGCCTTTCAAGGGAGTCTGACTGTCGCTCACTGGCCATTCTTCCATTCGAAGGCAAGCAAACCGTGGGCGAACGAGTCCGTGGGTGTGCCGTCAATCAGCACATGCTCGCGCAAGCGTCCCTCACAACGAAACCCCGAAGCCTCAAGGATCGCGATGTGGCGAGTGCGGTGCGCAAACGTTTCGGTGCTCAGGCGCCGCAGTCCGAGATCGTCAAAGGCCAGTCGTTTCATCAAGTCCAGGAAACGTGAAAACAGGGCGATGAGTTCGTCTGAGTTCTTTTCGAGCTCCGGGGTGAGCAAAAACGAAACCTCGGCCCGGCGGTTTGCCCAGGAAATGTGGACCAGCCCACCGTACCCGATCAAGACACCTGCACGCTCCAGCGCGACCAACACCTGCGAGGGCTCCAGGCTTTCGGTCTGCGGCCAGACATGCTCGGCAAAATAGTGCGCCTGCTGTTCAGGCGAGATCGGAGCCGTTTGGCGCAGCACGTCCATCTGGGCATTTCGCCATTGCCGGATCGCTTCGATGTCGGCCGGTTGAACCGCTCGAACCTCAAGCACCCCGTCCGATAGCGTCGAGTTCGGCATCACCCGGTATCGCACGGCCGTCGCACTCATTCGATCACCAGATAAGAGGTGAGCGGGTTGGAGGGGTCTCGCCGTATGGCGTAACGAGACAATCCGAGCACTTCGCGCAGGGCGATGGTTTCGCCGGGAAATTCCGGTGTATTGAGTTCGTCGAACGCCAGAATGCTGCCCTTGGTCAGGTACGGCAGGATCGCCTCGAGGCAATCATGAGTCGGCTTGTAGATATCGAAGTCGAAATAGGCCAGCGCCACGATGGTTTCGGGATGCGCCTTGAGATACCCGGGAAGCGACATCGTGGCATCTCCCGTGACCAGTTCGTGCTTTTTCTTGTGTGGAATCGGCGCGTTTTGCGCGTGAAAGTCGAGGATGCCCTCGAGTTCTTCCTTCCAGTTCTCCACGACGCCGTAGTCACCCGGCTGTACGCCGCCACCATCCTGCGGCGCGACCGCAGGAAAACCCTCGAAGGTATCGAAGCCGATGATCTTGCGGTTGTAGTTGAAGGGTTCGTGTATGCCCCGCAACGTGGAGAACAACGCCATGTTCTGCCCCCAACGCACACCAAACTCCATGATGACTCCGTGCACGGGCACGATCATCTGGTAGAGCATCTGCATGAAGTTGATCCGCGACAGCGTCTGTCGCGTGAGGTAAAGGCCGATGTTGTCCAACAGCTCGCGGTCGGGAATCCGTGAGGCGCGAAGTCGATCGACAAGCATCTGCTTGCGCTCAGTCTCGGACTGCGTCGAGCCCACCAGTGTTCGAATGGTTTGATCTGTCATGTAGTGACTCCTCAGGGTTTCGGTCTAAAGAACGCGGTCAGGTTGCGACCGAACCCCACATCAACAAGTGCCGCGTAAAAGCGGTTGGACGCTTCGATGCCTGCCTGGCCGATCAGCCGCTCAAGCATCAGGCGGGCCCGGTGGGCTTGCGCCCCTCGGGAACGATCAGCGACGTAATTCGAGCCTTCATGCGCGAGAAAAAGGTCGATCGGGAAATCGCCCTGAATCGCAAGCCAGTCCCAGTCCGTTGCTTCAGCCGTGCGGCGCAGGCTGTCAGCGGTGAAGTACGACAGGTGATCGGGCATGGCGACCCAGAACCGCTCGGGGATCGCTCCCGTCGCGTACAGCGCCTCGTGATAGGCCGTGCCATCGTTCGGCACCGTCACCACTAGCAGCCCGTCTGGCGCCACTAGACGGCGCAGTGATTGCAGCAGGCTCACGGGGTCCAGGACATGTTCGAGGACGTTGCCCAGCCAGACCAGATCGTATTGTTCTCCAGACGCGATACGCGCCTCGAGCAACTCGAAGACATCACCCTGCTCGACATGGTCGGCGTAGGCCGGATTGACTTGTTGCACGCCTGCGCGGCTGTAGTCGATCCCCTGAACCTGCCACCCGAGTCGCTCGAAGAACCTCAGCACGAAGCCTTCACCGCAGCCGACATCAAGAAGTCTGCCGGGTTGTTCATCACTCAAGAGCGTACGAATCTGCCCCGCCTTTTGCGCGATTCGAAGCTCGATGACCTGAAGTTCTTCTTCAGAATAGGATTTTCGAAAACTGCTACTGGCCGCGTTCTGAAAATAGGCCTGCGCGTAATATTCGCTCAAGGCCTCTGGCGTGGGGCGATCCACGACCTCCAGAAAACCGAACTCGTGCCGGCGTAGACGGGGGTCGTTCATCCAAACATCCTTTCATGTTTCAGCTCGGCAAGCGCCCAGTCATCCTCGGTATCGATATCCTGCACCTGCATGGCGGGCAAAATGATCGATCCGGTGTTCGGCCCCATCAGCACCTGGTCGCGCAGAAACGCCTCAGTGCGAAACCAGTACCACTGACCGGCGTCGTGGTAAGCGACCGGAAGGTCTTGTGACCGGGCGTTGAGGTGCTCAGGGAAGTTCAGGGCGATGCAACCATCGTCCTCACGTTGCAGCGATCGCCAGATCGGATAAGAAAAAGCGGCGACGGGCATGATGACGTCGAACCGGCTTTCCAGCAATTTCGCGCGTCCGTCAGCAAGGTCCTGTGCCCGCACGAACGGCGCCGTCGGATAGAGGCAGCAGGCAAGATCGAACTGCCCCCCCGCCTCGGCGTATTGATCCAGCACTTCAAGCAGAACCTGCGACGTTGTGGCGTGATCGTCCGCCGCCGCTTCCGAACGCAGGAAGGGCACCTCGGCGCCCAAGGCACGTGCGGCTTGGGCAATCTCTGCGTCATCGGTGCTGACCATGACCGTGTCGAAAGCGCCGCAGGCGAGTGCCGCTTCAATGGACCAGGCCAGCATGGGGCGCCCTCGGAACAGGCGGATGTTTTTCCGAGGGATCCGCTTGCTGCCACCTCTGGCAGGAATGATCGCAACGGCGCGAGGTGTGCCAGTCATGGATCAATTCCTCCGTCGATCATCGAGGCGTCGAGTGGCTCGCCAAAGGCCAGCGCGCGCGCGGCCCTGCGCCCAAGCACCCCATCAAGAAATTTGGGTTTGAGCCCGTTACCGGGACGGATGGAGCGCACGTTCGCCTCCGTGAGCATTTCGCCCTTGGCGACCGGTGCCACGACATAAAGCGAACGGCGATTTTTCAGGACAATCTGTTCCGACCGTGTGGGCTCGAATGCTGGAGCGCCGACCGCCACATGGGCAATGCGCGCCGTCGCCACGAGTTCGGCCAGCTCTGCGGGTTCCAGCGAGAAGGCGCTATCGACCCCACCTTCGGCGCGAGCCAGGGTGAAATGCTTTTCAATGAACGACGCGCCCAACCCGACGGCAATGGCCGACACCACGGTGCCGAGCGTATGGTCGGAGAGCCCGGCCACGACGTCGAAACGCCGGGCGATCTCGGCGATTGTTGCCAGGTTCGCCTCCTCTGGCGGCGCTGGATAAGCAGCCGTGCAGTGAAGCACCACAATCTCGGTGGCCCCGGCCGAACGCGCGGCCTCTACCGCTTCAGCGATTTCCTCAAGTGTCGCCATGCCCGTGGACATCACGATGGGCTTGCCCGTGCGCGCCACTTTACGAATGAGCGGCAGGTCGATCAATTCAGGCGAGGCAATCTTGTAGGCGGGTGCGCCAAGGGATTCGAGAAAATCCACCGCGGTGGCGTCAAAGGGCGATGAAAACACGGTAATCCCGACTTTGCGGCCATGCTCAAAGATCGCTTCGTGCCACTCCCACGGCGTGTGTGCTTCTTCATAAAGTTCATAGAGTCGACGGCCATCCCAGAGACCGCCGCTCACCATGAACTCTGGCCCGCAGTGATCGATGGTGATGGTGTCGGCGCGATACGTCTGAATCTTCACCGCATCCGCACCCGCCAGCTTGGCGGCTTCAATAATGCGAAACGCACGGTTGATGTCACCGTTGTGATTACCGGACATCTCGGCAACGATGTAAGGAGGCTCGGCCGGGCCGATGCGACGCCCGGCGATGCTCAGAACCGGTTGCCCAACGCTTGGCGTGCCTGTTCCCCGTGCTGCGTGCTGCCCTTTCACAAAGCCACTCCAGTTGTGTTGGTGATCTAAAAAAGTGTTCACGAGTTGCGGGCTGACACCGCGCGCCGGAACAACTGCCGCTCAAGCGTTTCTACGCTTCGAGCAACAGGCGCCGCAGCTGCGCCACCACATAGTCCTGCTGTTCATCGCTCAGCAAAGGAAACAACGGCAGGCTGATGGCCTCGGCGTAATACTGTTCAGCCTGCGGAAAGTCACCTTCGGCAAACCCCAGGTCGCGATAGTACGGCTGCAAATGCACCGGTATGTAGTGCAGGTTCACACCGACCCCGGCTGCTCGCAAGCCTTCGAACACCTGGCGATGACTGAGGTTGATCCGGTCGGTGTGCAACCGCACCACGTACAGGTGCCACGCCGATTCGGCCTCGGCCTGCGCGCCGGGCAAGGTCAGCGGCAAGTACGCCAGCGACTGCTGATAACGGGCCGCCAGTTCACGGCGGCGCGCGATGAAGCCATCGAGCTTGCTCAGTTGCGACAGACCGAGTGCGGCTTGCAGGTCGGTGATCCGGTAATTGAAGCCCAGCTCCACTTGCTGGTAATACCAGGGGCCGTGACTGGGTTCGGTCATCTGCTGCGGATCGCGGGTCATGCCGTGGCTGCGCAAGCGCTGCAAGCGCTCGGCCAGTTCAGGGCGGTTGGTCAACACCATGCCCCCCTCGGCGCTGGTGATGATTTTCACCGGGTGAAAACTGAACACCGTCATCGCTGCGAATTCACCGCACCCCACCGGACGCCCGGCATAGGAGGCACCCACTGCGTGGGACGCGTCCTCGATCACCGTGAAACCGTAACGTTCGGCCAGTCCGGCGATCATGCGCATGTCGCAGCTCTGGCCGGAAAACGCCACGGCCACCAGCACCTTCGGCAGCGTGCCTGCGCGCTCTGCGGCCTCAAGCTTCGACGCCAGTGCGTGAGCATCGAGATTCCACGTCAGTGGGTCGATGTCGACAAAGTCCACCTCGGCGCCGCAATAGCGGCCACAGTTGGCCGAGGCCAGGAACGTGTTCGGCGTGGTCCATAGCCGATCGCCCGGTCCAAGCCCGGCCGCGAGGCAGGCAATGTGCAACGCCGCCGTGGCATTGCACACCACCACCGCAAAATCAGCCTGGCAACGTTCGGCCATGGCCTGTTCGAAGCGCTCGATGGTCGGCCCTTGAGTCAGCCAGTCCGACTGCAACACGGCGACCACCGCATCAACGTCTGCCTGATCGAGGCTCTGCCGACCGTAGGGAATCATGCCGACAGCTTCGCGTGCAGATCAGCAATCTGGCTGACCGACAGGTAGTGCGGATTGGTGTCGGAACGGTACTCGAAGTCTTCACTGACCGGCCGGCCCTGCTCGCCCAGTTTGTCGACGGCAAAATCGACGTCGACGCTGGTGAAACGAATCGAGGGCTGAATGGTGTAGTGATCGGCGAACTCCAGGGTCATCCGCGCGTCGTCCAGTGGCACCATCAACTCATGGAGTTTTTCTCCCGGACGAATGCCGACGTTCTTGTGTGGCAAATGTTCAGCCATGCCCTGTGCCAGATCGACGATACGAATCGACGGGATCTTCGGCACAAACACTTCACCACCGTGCATGCGGGCGAAGCTGTCGAGCACAAACTGCACACCGTGATCGAGGGTGATCCAGAAACGCGTCATACGCTCATCAGTAATCGGCAGCTCCGTGGCGCCCTCGGCAATCAGCTTGCTGAAAAACGGCACCACCGACCCCCGCGAGCCGGCGACGTTACCGTAACGGACCACCGAAAAACGGGTGTTCTGGTCACCGGCAATGTTGTTCGCGGCAACGAACAACTTGTCCGACAGCAGCTTGGTCGCGCCGTACAGGTTGATCGGGCTGGCGGCCTTGTCGGTGGACAGTGCGACGACTTTTTTCACGCCGTTGTCGATGGCCGCAGCAATGATGTTTTCCGCGCCGTTGACGTTGGTGCGGATACATTCGGTCGGGTTGTACTCTGCCGCCGGCACTTGTTTCAGTGCCGCGGCATGCACCACGTAATCGATGCCGCGCATGGCCTGACGCAAACGGTCGGCGTCGCGCACATCACCGAGGAAATAACGCATGCACGGCGCGTTGAACGTCTGCTGCATCTCGTACTGTTTGAGCTCATCGCGCGAGAACACGACCACCCGCTTCGGCTGATATTGCTCCAGCAGCCGGCGAATGAAATTGCGCCCGAACGAGCCGGTGCCGCCAGAGATGAAAATCGATTTACCGTTGAACATGCCTTGAGTCCTTGTGCCTGTCAGTCAGGCTTATGCGAGCAACTGCGCCCAGTTCACCGGGGCCGGTTCACTCAGGGCAAAGCCCTTGCCGGTCAAGGCCAGGTTGTTGTTGTAAGCCTCGTCGTGGGCAAAACGCGCCTGCCACTTGTCGCGCAAGGCTGCCACTGTCTGAGGTGCGTTCGGCAACGTTCCGGGGTGCGCAATCTGAACCTGTGGCGTCCACACCGTGAGCAACCCGGCGTCGACGACTTTCAGGCACAGATCGACATCGGCGTACGCTTCATCGAAATGCTCCAGATCCAGACCGCCGAGGGCGTCGAATACTTCCTTGCGAATCATCAGGCATGCACCGGAGACGGCGGAATAATTCTGTTCGACGGCCAATCGGCGCATGTAGCCCGACGCATCCTTTTTCTCGCCGATGAAGGGCGAAGCGATCTCGCCGTTGAGCCCAAGAATCAGGCCGGCGCCGGTGACACTGCCTTCGCGATCCACCAATTTGCCACCGACCACGCCGACTTCCGGACGCTGGGCCTGATTGAGCAACGCCTCGATCCAGTTCGCGTTGACCACTTCGGCGTCCGCCGCCAGCAACACCAGGTATTCGCCCTGCGCCTGCTCGGCGGCCAGGTTCAGCAGTGCCGAAGTGCTCAGTCGCTGTTCAGCCTTGACCAGACGAATCCGGCCACGCCCGTTCTGTTCCAGATTGTCGAGCCAGGCGTGAAGCTCGGCGGACTGGCTGTGGTTATCGGCAATGACCACTTCATTGTTTTGATAGCGCGTGCGCTGCAACACACTGACGAGGCAACGCTGCAAATGCTCCAGGTTGTCCTGGCTGTGGATGACGATCGACACTTTCGGGCGATCGGCATGGCGGTAGTCGATATGGTAACCACCCGACGCTTCGGTGTTGACCTGCGCTTGATAACCGCGCGTCGCCAGATGACGAACCAGCGTCTGACGTTCGTGTTCGTTGGCTGCCAACTCCGGTGCTGCGGTGATCAGCAACGGCTCGGCCAGATGCGCAAAACCAGCAAGACCGCCGGTTTCGATCAGGCGCAGCAACAGGTCGAACTCAAGCGCCGAGGCGAACTCGCGGGCAAAACCACCAGCCTCCACCAGTACTTCGCGGCGGATCAGCCAGTGCCGCGCGATCAGTGCCGGCATGCTTTGCAACAGATCAAGGTTGAACGCTGGCCGGAAGACGTCGAGCAATGTGCCGTTGGCCTGGCGATGAATTTCGTCCATCGCCACCGCACGGCAACCCTCGGCGTTCTGCAACTCGAGGCTGGCACGCAGGAAACCGGCAGCGGTGAATTCGTCGCCCGCCTCGGCCAGCAGCAACCAATCCGAGGTTGACTGGCGAGCGATCTGGTTCAGTTTGTCGACGTAATTGGCCGCGCTGACCTTGACGAAATGCAGCGTGTTTTGAGCCGTGGTGACCGCCGGCAAGTCACCCGTGGTGAAGACCACCACTTTGAATGCCCGGAACGCACTCTCCATGAGGCTATCCAGGGTGACCTGGAGCTTGTCCATGTCAGCGTCCATATCCAGCAGCAGAATGCCGAACTGAGGCCCCCCTTCGTTGGCGGCCAGGTGCTGATTGATTTTCCTTACCGCGGTGTCGTTCGGTTGACGGGCCTGCAACCAGTTCCGCACACGGCCCGACGGCATCGTGTCGAGCAACTGACGACTGTCAAAAACGGGCACGCTGTCCAGACGCTGAACCCAGTCGGTCAGCACCTGGGCATCGGCGGCTTTATCCATATCCAGCAGTTGCTGCGCCAGTTTTTGCACCACCCGACGGTTGAAGGCCCCCAGACTAACGGCTTCAAGCAAACGGTACTGAATTGTCTCCGCAGTGTCATTGGAGTAAGTGCGCTGCAACGCCTCCTGCTTGAGCAATGCACCTTCCATTTCTTCAAGCTGCAAGCGCCCGGCCGGCATTGCATGAAGCAGGAACTCGAACTGCGCCAGTTGCTCGAAGAAGGCGCTGTTGTAGAACGGCATTTCGACGTATTGCTCAGCGCCAAAGACCCGTTTCGGCCCCACCGCCGGATCCGTCCAGTAAGACTCGAAAATCGGTTCGATGGTCAGCGCGTTACGGATCGTCAGGCTCTTGGCCAGGGCGGCGAAACTTTGCAGGGCAAGTTGCGCGGTCTGCTGTTCATTCAGGCCACTGATGCCGGTCGGCAGCGCTGCCAGAAACCCGGCAAAGCGCTCACGGTCGACAACAGACCGGGCATCCTTGAAGCTCAGGGTCGTCATGATTTCGGTGTTGTGATCCGAGCGGCCATAGTTGATCTCACGCACCACGTAAGGCATCGGAAGAATCCGCGCCTTGGCCCGGGCCAGCATGTAGTAGACATGCCCGATTTCCTGCCACTGGAAGATCGTGCCTTCCGGCATCGCGTCATACCAGTCACGCAGCAGCGAAGTCCGGTGCACCGCGTAGAACGGCGGAATGTACTGGCTCATGTAATCCAGGACACGATCCTGACCGTGCTCGGCGTTGTAGTCTTCGTGCACTTTCTTGTCACGACGGTAGTACTGCACATAGTTGGAGTGGGTCAGGTACATCAGGCAATAGCCATGGCACAGACCGTAATCGGGGTTGGCTTCGAGGAAGTTCACCGAGTCGGTAAGGGCACCGTGCAACAGGAAGTCATCGTCGGAAGCGAAGACCATGTACGGCGTGGTGACCTGCTCGACGCCGTACACCAGTTTGGCCTGGATGCCCCAGTAGCCAAATTGCGGCAAGTGCCGATAGTCGATGGTGTCCGCAACCGTCGCCGCGCCTTCCAGCGCGATGGCCGATGAATCGAGGACCAGGATCTTGCAAGGCAACGTGCTGTAGAACTGCAATGCCCTGCGCAGGAACGCCGGGCGATTGTGTGTAATCAGCACCAGAGTGAACAGTTCACTCAAGGGCCGCGTGTTTTCAGAACCGTAAATGCCTTGCATATCCTTCCCCACCACAAATCGATTGCCTGATGAACGCTTGAATAAAGGTGTCGCTTAACGCACTCGGCGCAGGTAGCCATCCGGCGCGACAGTGATCAGCAACTTGCTGTGAATGGCCTGGTCGATCTCGAAATCACGGTTCTCTTCCAGGTAGGCCCAGACTGCGGTTTTCGGGTTGTCACCCTTGCCCCACGGACGGTCCGGGAACGCATCTTCCGGCATGTCTTCGACCACGGTGTCCATGACCACGCAATAGCTGCCCACCGAAACCATCGGCGCGTAGAGGCGCAACTCTTCGAGCACGTGTTCGTGGGTGTGATTGGAGTCCAGGACCACCAGCACTTTCTTGCCCTGGATGCGCTCGCGCACCTGGTCGACGATGGCGGTGTCGATACTCGATCCCTGGATCATCTGGATGCGTTTGCTCATCGGGTGCGCTTCGATCGCTTCGCGGTTGTGCGGGCGAATGTCGATGTCGACACCCAGCACTTCACCATGGCCCATCAGTTCGAGGATCGAGGCGTAAAACACCAGCGACCCGCCGTGGGCGATGCCGGTTTCAACGATCACGTCCGGACGCAGGTTCCAGATGATTTCCTGCATCGCGACCATGTCCTGCGGGAACTGAATGATCGGCCGCCCCATCCAGCTGAAGTTGTAGGTGTACTTGTGTTTGGCCGTGGTGCCGACCCAGCCCAGCGACTCGGCTTGCAACGCCTTGTCCTGTTTCAGGCTTTCGATGTTGTCTTTTACTTCTTCGCGAAACTGCTCATGGGGATTCATTGAAACGCTCCAAAAAAATGAGGCAAACGGGTTACTTGAAGACCTTACCGTCGGGGTAAGGCACCGCGTTGGTCTTGATGATCCTGGCGGGATTGCCCGCCACGACTGAATAATCCGGGACATCTTTGGTGACGACGGCACCGGCGCCGATGGTCACCCAGCGACCGATACGCAAGCGCGGCAAAATCGTGGCGTTGGTGCCGATGAACGTGCCGTCGCCGATCTCCACGCACCCGGCAATGCACACGCCGGGCGCCAGGAACACCGAGTGGCCGATCTGCCCTTCATGCCCCACCACGCTGCCGGCGCTGATGCTGGTGTTGTCGCCCAGCGTCACCTCGGCTTGCAGGAGTACGCCTTCCTGCAGATAGCTGCCCTGCCCCAGGCGAATCATGGTCAGGTCGATGCCGGGATGGACGAACTGACCCAGCGTGGCACCGGCCTCGACCAGTTGACGGGTGGTCTCATAGCGCAGTCGGGTGCTGCCGGTGATCAGGTTGACGAAACGTGCGTCCGGCCCTTTGAGCTCACTGACCAACGCCGAACCGCCAATGACCGGTACACCAAAAAACGGTGTCCCGTGTTTGTTCGGGTCATTGTCCAGAAACGCAAACTCGACGTTCGGCGCGCTGCGCTTCACCGCGTGCAACATGCGCACGGCTTCCGGGTTCGCCGCACCCAGCAAGTACATCTTCACAGCGATTGCCTGTTTGCCAGCAGCGCACGGACCACATCCACCACACGCGCCTGATCGGCGTCAGTCATGTCGTGATAGCTCGGCAGGTTGAACGCACGCTCCGGCAGGGCAAACGAAACCGGCGTATCGACCGCGTGCTCGCTGAACATGGGCAACGACGACAGCGGCCAGAAGAACACTCGGGCGTCGATATCGGCAGCCTGGAACGCGGCGATCATCTCGTCGCGATGAATCCCGGTCTCGGCATCGAATACCACGGTGGGCATCCAGTAACCGTTGCGGGCATGGGTCGGTTCGGGGTTCAGCGAAACGCCCGGCAGCGATGCCAGCGCGTGGGCGTAATTGGCGAATATCGCTCGCTTGCGTTCGATCAGCTCATCGATCCGCTCGACCTGAGCGCAGCCGACGGCAGCCTGCAGGTTGCTCATCTTGTATTTGAAGCCGATGAACTCCGGCCAGAATTGTTTGGTGCTGCCGGCGACACGACCATGGTTGGACAAGGTCAGGACCCGCTCGTACAAGGCTTTGTCCGACGTGACGAAAATGCCGCCCTCGCCGGTGGTCATGGTTTTGGTGCCGTGGAATGAAAACGCACCGAATGCCCCCAGCGAACCGGCAGCCTTGCCGCGCCACTGCGAGCCGATGGCTTCGGCAGCGTCTTCGATGACCGGAATACCGTGTTCTTGGCCAATCGCCAGCAATGCATCCATGTCACACAGATTGCCGTACAGGTGCACCGCGAGGATCGCTTTGGTCTTCGGGGTAATTGCACGGCGGACAAGCTCCGGATCCAGGCACCAGCTATCCGCCAGCACATCGACAAACACCGGCGTAGCGCCCAGATACGTAATCGGTGCCGCCGATGCAATCCAGTTAGTGTTGGCCAGGATCACTTCATCACCCGCGCCGATGCCCAGCGCCGCCATGCCCATGTGCAGCGCGCCGGTGCAGCTTGACGTCGCGATGGCGTAGGTCGCACCAAGGTGTTCGGCAAACCCGTGCTCGAAACGCGTCAGGTATTCGTAGCAACGCGCGCCCCAACCGTTCTGCACGGCATCCAGGGCATACCGGGCTTCCAGTTCGCCGACACTCGGTTTGGTGTAGTGAATTCTGCTCATTGAATACTCAACTCCGGAACGGCAACGACAAACTGTGCGCCCCACTCTTTGACCGAGGCGAATTGCTGGGTGATTTCAGTCAACAGATTCCACGGCAGAACCAGGATGTAGTCCGGTTGTTCGAGGGCGATACGCTCGGGCGAAACCACCGGAATCCGGCTGCCAGGCAAGAACTTGCCCTGTTTATGCGGATTGGCGTCGGCGACCCAGGCCAACAGATCAGGCTTGACCCCGGCGTAGTTGAGCAGCGTGTTGCCCTTGGCGGCGGCCCCGTAACCGACCACTCGTTTGCCCTCGGCTTTCGCCTGCAGCAAAAAGCGCAGCAGTTCGTGCTTGATCCGTTCGGCGGCCGGCGCGAGGGTCGTGTAGTACTCGGGGGTTTTCACCCCGGCGACGAGTTCGGCGTGCAGTTGTCGAGCAACCGCAGGTTGCACCTCACGACGCACGCCATCAGCGCGCTGGACGAAAACTCGCAGCGAACCGCCATGGGTCGACAACTGGCTGACGTCGAAGACTTCCAGGCCATTGCGCTCGCACAAGGTGTGCACGGCAGTCAGGGACAGGTAGGAATAGTGCTCGTGATACAGCGTGTCGAACTGTTGCCCGGCCATCAGCGTCAGCAGTTGCGGAAACTCGAACGTCGCCACGCCCGTCGGTTTGAGCAGGGTCGCAAAGCCACCGAGAAAATCATTGATGTCCGGCACGTGGGCCAACACGTTGTTGGCAGCCATCAGGTCTGCAGACCAGCCTTCACCGACCAATTGCGCAGCGGTGCCTCGTCCGAAGAACAACTCGCGGATTTCCAGGCCTTTTTCCCGCGCCGCTTGCGCGGTGCTGCGGGTCGGCTCAACGCCCAGGCAAGGGATGCCGCGACCGGCGACGTACTGCAACAGATAACCGTCGTTGGCAGCGATTTCCACCACCCGGCTCTCGGCGCTCAGGCCGAAGCGCTCGACCATCTCGGCAACGTAGCGATCGGCATGCGCCAGCCAGGTGCTGGAGAACGAACTGAAATAAGCGTACTCAGCGTCGAACAGGGCGTCGGCGCTGGTGTAATCCTCGGTTTGCACCAACCAGCACTGCTGACACACCGCAACCTTCAGAGGCACCCATTGCTCGGCCTGCTCCATCTGATCGGCACGGACGTAGGCGTTCGACGGCGGCGAGGTGCCGAGGTCGATCAGCGGCAAGGCCAAAGGAGTACCGCAACCACGGCAGTTCATAGACGCACTCCAGCGAAGCGTTCATCGAGCAAGGGATGGCTGGCGTCCCTGGCTGACAGATTATTGACAGGCAACGGCCAGGCAATCGCCAGCCGTGGATCGTTCACCGATAAGCCACCTTCATGCTCCTGCGCGTAGTCGGCGCTGTGCAGGTAAAGCAATTCGGCGTCGTCGGTCAGGGTCTGGAAGCCGTGGGCGAACCCGGCCGGAATCAGCAGGCTGCGACCGTCGCCGGCCCGCAGGTGTTCGGCATGCCAGTGCAGAAACGTTGCGGATTCGGGCCGCAAGTCCACCGCCACATCCCAGACTTCACCGCGCAGGCAGGTGATCAGCTTGGCTTCCGGCGCGTTGGCATTCTGGTAATGCAAGCCACGCACACTGCCGCGTGCGCGGGTGCAGGAATGGTTGATCTGGCGAATGGAAAACGCTTGGCCGAAGGCGCTCAGGCTGCCCTCGCAGAACAACCGGGCGAAGTGCCCGCGATCGTCTTCGAAGCGTTTGTGCTGCACGCTGAACAAGCCCGCCAGCGGTAGCGCTTGCACTAAAAATTCGCTCACAACGCGCCTCGGTACAGGTTCAACTGGCCCAAGGTGACATCGCGCATGTCGGCGCCGCTTTTCCAGGCCAGATGCCAATCGAGGGTCTGAGTCAGGCATTGCTGCAACGACCAGCGCGGTTGCCAGGCCAACCGTTGACGGGCGCGGCTGCTGTCCAGGCGCAACAGGCCTGCCTCGTGCAGATCACTCGGCTCGATGCGCAATCCGCGCGCTTGTGGCCAGCGGTTGGCGAGCAGTTCGACCACTTCGCCAACGCTGCACATGTCTGCTTCGCTTGGGCCGAAGTTCCACGCACCGGCAAACTCGGGCCCTCGCTCGTAAAGATTGGCGGCCAGTTGCAGGTAACCGGCCAGCGGCTCCAGCGCGTGTTGCCACGGGCGTACCGCTTGCGGGTAGCGCAGGGTCACCGGCTCGTCGGCGGACCAGGCTTTCAGGACATCGGGAATCAAACGCTCAGGGGCAAAATCACCGCCGCCCAACACGTTGCCGGCGCGGGCCGTGGCCAGCGCCAGACCGTGTTCGGCATATTTTTCAGCCGGGAAGAACGACGCGGCATAAGACTGCGCCAGCAACTCGCAGCAGGCCTTGCTGCTGCTGTAAGGATCATGTCCGCCAAGGGCTTCGTCCTCGCGGTACGGCCACAGCCATTCTTTGTTCGCGTAAACCTTGTCGGTGGTCACCAGCACGCAGGCGCGCACGCCACCGACCTGACGGATCGCTTCAAGCAGGTTCAGGGTGCCCATGACGTTGCTGGAGTAAGTCCCCAGCGGATCGCGATAACCCTCGCGCACCAGCGGCTGGGCCGCCAGGTGCAGGACGATTTCCGGTTGGGTCTCGGCGATCAATTCGAGCAAGGCACCGAGGTCGCGCAGATCGCCGCGCTGATCATTGATGCCCTCGTGAACACGCGCCAGTTCGAACAGGCTCGGCTCGGTCGACGGATCAAGGGAAAACCCGCTGACTTTTGCGCCGAGGCTTTGCAGCCACAACGTCAACCAACTGCCTTTGAAACCGGTGTGGCCGGTCAGCAGAACCCGCTTGCCGCGCCAGAATTCCGGACTCAGTCCCATTGCTTCCATGGGGCCTCCCCGCTCAGCCACAACTGCTCCAGGTGGTTTTTGTCGCGCAGGGTGTCCATCGGGTGCCAGAAACCATCGTGCTGGTAGGCAGCCAGTTGCCCACTGCTGGCCAGGCCGACCAACGGTTCGGCTTCCCAAACCGTGTCGTCGGCGGTAATCAGCGGCAGGACCTTGGGCGACAGTACAAAGAAGCCACCATTGATCCAGCCCCCGTCACCGCGGGGCTTTTCAGTAAAACCGCGGACAAGGTGACCATCGCGCTCCAGGGCGCCGTAACGGCCGGGTGGCTGGACCGCTGTGACCGTGGCGAGCTTGCCGTGGGACAGGTGGAAATCCACCAGGGCACCGATGTTCAAATCAGACACGCCATCGCCATAGGTGAAGCAGAACGCGTCTTCGTTTTCCAGGTAGCGGCTGGCCCGGCGCAAGCGCCCGCCGGTCATGGTGTCTTCACCGGTATCGATGAGCGTGACACGCCATGGCTCGCTGTAGTTCTGGTGAACGTCCATGCGGTTATTGCTCATGTCGAACGTGACGTCAGAGGTATGCAGGAAGTAGTTGGCGAAGAAGTCCTTGATCGCGTAGCCCTTGTAGCCCAGGCAAATCACGAAGTCATGAATCCCGTGAGCGGAATACTGCTTCATGATGTGCCAGAGAATTGGCTTGCCGCCGATTTCAATCATCGGCTTGGGTTTGAGGTGCGACTCCTCACTGATGCGCGTGCCCAGGCCGCCCGCCAAAATAACTGCCTTCATCGTCTCCCCTCTTGTTCGTCACAGGGCTCAGCCAAGCTGTATCAAGCTTTTGCAGGCCTTCTGGATAAAACCTTCGATGCCGCTCAAGGCGCTTCTGGATTCACCGGAAGTGCTCGTTTTATGGCGATATCGGGGGGGCTTGCAGGAAACGCGCCAGCTCTTTCTCTGGGGAGGGGTGGAACGTAAAGCTGGGTTGAGGGGGCTTGCTTTGGGTGTATATCCGTCGTTGCGGTAATGGCTGCTATTGGTTCCGCCCTTACGGCGGGTCACTTGGAAAAGCGCCAAGTAACCAAGCGCTCTTACCCCTTTCGTTCGGCCTCTCGAGGGGGCGTGTACCGCAACAGCCAAAGCCAAAGCCAAAGCCAAAGCCAAAGCCAAAGCCAAAGCCAAAGCCAAAGCAACGGCATCTTCATATGGACGCGCCAATTGGCCATGACCCCCATCAACTGTAGGAGCTGGCTTGCCGGCGATAGCGGTGGGTCAGTCGATTTATTTACTGACTGGAGGGGCGCCATCGCCGGCAAGCCAGCTCCTACAGGGGAAATGCGTACGTGTCCGGAATGAGTTGACCGCAGTAGTGAAGGAGACCGTGTAAGCCTGAAGAACCAGGTCGGCTATCAGGCCGCCTCGCGGCGCTGTTGCGGTAGCCGCCCCCTCGAGAGGCCGAACGACAGGGGCAAAAGCCCTTGGTTACTTGGGGCTTTTCCAAGTGACTCGCTGTAAAAGCGAAACCGCCAGCCGCCATTCCCGCAGCAACGGATATGCCCCCAAAAAATCAGTTAGGCAACCAGGCCTCAGCCCAATAATTCAGGTTATTACCCCGCAGCATATAGTCGCGCAGCACTTCCTCACGCAGCGCGTCACCCATGCGATAACTCGCGTCCGGGTCAGCCAGGTGCTTGCGAATTGCCTCAAGCCATTCCTCGGTACTGTTGCTCACCACCTTGGTACACGGCAGGTAACCGCGATAAGCCTCAGTGTCCGTACAGATCACCGGATAACCGCACGCGCCATATTCCAGCAGGCGCAAGTTGCTCTTGCAGTCGTTGAAGATGTGAAACTCCAACGGCGCCAAAGCCAGATCAAGGTTCAGGCTCGCCAGTTTGGTGGGGTAAGCCTGCAGGCCAACGGCAGGATGGAATTCATGCACGTAAGGCTTGAGTGCCGGCGGGCACATACCGAAAAACACCCATTCAACTTCATCCGCCAGCAGGCGAACAACATCGGCAATGATCGCCAGATCGCCATCATGACTGGTCCCTCCCCCCCAGCCGACCCTCGGCTTGCGCGACGTCCGTCGCTGACTGCTCAGACCGGTCCACAAATAGGGAGCGAGCATGTTCGGCACCACGCGAATATCGTCATGCATGCCCTTGAGCGTATCGGCCAGCGGCTGAGTCGACACCACCACCCGGTCACACAGCCCGATTGCACGCCGCACGAGCTCTTCGACACCCACCATGGCCTTGCGCACGTGAGCATTTTTCTTGGGCACATCGATGACATAGTCATCGAGCTCGAAGATCCGGAAAGCCTTGGAGCTGTTCCTGACCCGCTCCACTTCATTCACCGCGCCCTCACTGTAGCGCCCCTGCAGGATGATGACGTCGGGCGACTGGCGCTCCAGCTCAATGTCCGAGGGCGTATGGTAAGAAAGGTTGCCGAGCACTTGCCCCGCGGCTTCCAGCTCCAGAAATGGCTGGGTGACCCGGTAATGGCCCACGGCGGTCTCGTTGATCGGTATCGCCAGCACCCGCGGCAGCATGTGCCGGGCGAACGGATTCCAGTCATTCTTGAAGCCAGGTTCAAGGCTGAAATTGTTGGTATTGAGGCTCAGGTTGACGTTGTACGCCGGATCTCTGGCAATGATTGGCAACCAGCGCTGATAAAAACGCTTGTGCTCGGCCACCAGTGTTGACGTCACCGGCCCACTCTGCGTCTCGACAACCACGCGGACCGATTCGGCATACGGCGTCCAGACCACCAGATACCCTTTCTGCCTGACACGCAGGCAAAAATCCGGTCCGTTGAGCATGTACGAAAAGGCCTGCTCGTCAAACCCCTGAAGGTCATCGAACACCTGCTTGCGGATCAGCAGGCATTCGGTGCTCACCGCGCTCAGGTTCTGCACCGCTTGCTGGCGCTGCATGTAACCCGGGGTGGTCACCACTTCCCCGCGCCAGGGCACGCCGACAGGACCGCGCATCCCCAGTACCAGCGCCGAACCTTCGATACGGCCCTGCGGGCTGACCATTCGGCCGCCCACCACGCCCACTTCCGGGCGCAAGCCGTGATTCAACAGTTCGCCAAGCCAGTCGCGGTTGACGATCAGGCTGTCCGGGCTGAGCAACAGCACGTATTCGCCGCGAGCCTGAGCCACCGCGAAATTCTGCGCCGCTGCCGGGTTGTCTGGGTAATCGCAGTGCAGCACGCGCAATTTTTCGCCGCCCATTTGCGACATCGCGGCCAGCCAGTTCCGCGCTTCGATCGAGGTGCTGGCATTGTCGACAATCAATAACTCGTAGTGCGCATACGCCGTGTGCTCCAGCACACTCTCGACGCAACGCTGTAGCGAGCCGAGCTGATTACGGGCCACCACCACAATAGACACCAGCGGTTGAAAGCCATGGTGATAGTCAATTCGATTGATCAGCGGCACGTTGCCCTGCCGGACTTCGTGTGCCGCACCGATACGCTCAAGGTGCGCGGTCAGGACACGGGGGTTTTGCTCGATCACTTGCGGCAATGCAAGCCATTGCGACATGCCGAACGAAGACTCGACCAACACCTGGGCGACATGCTCCACGACATGCGGGCCATGGCTTTCGACGAGGCGCCAGAGCAGATCATGAGGACTGAGCTGGGTGAAATCCGGGTTGAATCCACCGGCGTCCACAAAGCGCTGACGCTGAATGGCCAGTGTCCGCCCGATGTAGGGATAACTGCGTAACAGGTCAAGATTGAAATCGGGTTTTAAGATCGGCTCCACCGACAACTCGTTGCGCAGACCACCTTCATCGCTGTAAATGCACATCGCGCCGGCACTCTCGACCATGCGCTCGGCCAAAAGCAGCAAGGCGAGTTCATTCAGACGATCACCCGCCCGCAGGAGATAGAACCAGTCCGCACCGTCCATTTGCATCAGCAGGACATTGAGCTGCTCAAGTCCGTCGCCTTGCAAGGCCACACGAATCACGTGGCCTGCATGGGCACTGGCGCGATCTTCACCGCAGAGCACCAACACCGATTCGGCGGCATAAACCTGCCGTTCGATGCTGTCCAGCGTGACGCCCAGCGCGGCCTCGTCGGCATCAGCATCAATCACCACCGGCACAATGCGCGGTCGCGATGGCCACGAGGCTAGGCGCGCGGGCAACAGGCGCTGCTGGGCCGGGTTCAGGGTGCGACAGGCGAGCCATTGCTGGTACACATCAGCGAAGCTGTCACAGTTTTCACCGACCCGCGAACGTATCAAGGTCTCGGAAAAGCCCAGTGAGCGGCTGAGGGGCATTTCCTCCCAGGCATACGGCTCACCGAGGGCGGCGCTGGGCAGATCGAGGAAGCGCACATGCCCCGGCGCAGGTGCCGGCTCGCCGCTGCGCACCGCGAGCATCTGGGTCAGCCAGCCAAGTTCGACCGCCACGGCCTGCTCGACCTCCGGTTGATTGCTCAGGCGCGCCGGGTGCAAGCGTTCGAAGCTGAGCACCTGCGCTATTACCGCCAGATTGCCGCGACGCAACAGGCAGACAAACAAGGCGAAATCGAGACGCGCGACAAACCCTTCGCCGACCTGGGTCAATGCGGGCAGATACTCCAGCACCTGATGCGTACGCATCAGCGCGCCGCTCAAATTGCTGAGGAAGTTCAGGGCGGTGCTTTCCAGCACGTCCAGCAAGTCTTCGCCCTTGAACAGCGTATCCCCCGAGGCAAAGCTGGAGTTCTCCAGACGCTCGGGCAGCAGCAGGTAGTCGCCGTCGCAATACTGACGCTGGGCAATCACCAGATTCACGTCGTCATGATCGATGAAACCCTGCACCTGACGGGCAATGCACTCAGGCAGCAACTGATCGTCATCACAGAGCAGCTTGAGGTATTCGCCGGTTGCCTGCTCGGCGCAGGCGATCAGGTTCCCCTTGAACCCCAAGTGGCGATCATTGCGCACATAGCGCAGCGTCAAGCCTTGCGGCACCGTGCAGGCCTGGACCAGCTCATGGATTTCGTCGCTGTCGCTGTCGTCGCAGACAATCACTTCAAGCGGCGCATAAGTCTGATTCAGAGCACTTTGCAGCGCTGCCTGAAAGTACAGCGGGTTGTAGGCGGGAATGGCGATGCTGACAAGAGGCGTTGGTTTCACGGCGGGGTAACTCGCGAGCGGCGGGCGCTCACTCTGGAACGAGTGGAGCAGCCCTGAACCGCTGAAAAAAGACGGTTTGCACTCGGTGCCTCAGCCTCCGCGCCCACAGCGCGAAGGCCTCGACTCAGACTTTGTTGAACAGCCCCAACTGAGCGATTTTGCTGAACGCCAGTTGCGAGGCCTGCAGCATGGTTTGCTGCAAGGTCAGGCGGGTCATCACCGAGGCCGGGTCCGAATCACGGATCGCCCCCTGGGTCTGCGTGTTGGCCAGCACCAGGCTCTGGTTGATATCGGTCTGAGTGTTCAGCGACGCACCGCGACCACCCACGGAACTGAGGCCGGAGGTCAACTGGTCAATGCCACTGGCCAGGTTACCGACACCGGAACCAATGGCCGCGTTGAGTGCTTGAATGGCCTGCGGATTGTTGTTGGTCGGCGTCGACAGCGCGGTTTTCAGCTGGTTGACGGTGTCCAGAACGTTCTGCGTCTGGTGAGTGTTGACCGAGACGGAGAACTGGTCACCGGCCAGCATCGTCGGGGCGCCGCTCAGCGTAAAAGCGACACCCGATGCGGTGGCGACGTTGCCCGCCAGAACGCCGTTGGAAACCGGCTTGCTGTTTGCGGTCAGCGGCGCGGCATACAACTCGAAAGCCGTGGGGCTGGTGAACTTGAGAATCGCCCCGCCTTCCGGAAAGCTGGCGTGATAGGCGGCGCTGTTGGTGATTGACGTGTTGGTGACCACATCCGTCGACACGTTGCCTGGCGCGCGAGACGCATTGAAGCTGTCCGGCTTGGCCGCCAGGGTGAAGCTGTAGGCATTGGGGGACGGGGGCGGCGGAAACACGGTCGCCGGAACGTCGCCAGTCTTCATGTTGATGTTCAACTTCAAGTCAACGCCACGGAAATTGATCGTCTGCGTGGCGGCACCACCGGCGGAGCTGAACACGCCATTGCCAGAAGCCTCGGACGTGACGTCATTACCCAGCGAATCGCGGATTTCCAGTTGCGTAGGGCTGAGGAAATTCACGGTGTAGGGCTCGCCGCCGCGGAATTTGGCGTTGTAGGTCACGTCCGAATTCACCTGACCATTGGACAGCACCACACGACCACCATCGACGGCCGGCGTGGGCGAGGTCATGGTGGATTGCGTGCGACTGGTGTTGATGGCTTGCTGGAACACAGCCCAACCGGTGCTGTTGGTGGCCATCGACTGGGTATCGCCAATCGGCAGGTCCAGCGTGACCTGATCACCGTTATAGCTGTAGGTGCCGTCGGTATTGCGCGTGAACGGCACGGTATCGCCCTTGGAACCGGCGAAAATGTATTTGCCGTTTTCGTCCTTGGTGTTCATCAGGCTCAGCAACTGCTCTTCGATCTGGCTGAGCTCCGAAGCGTTGGCCTGGCGGTCGGAATCGGTATAACCGGCGTTGCCGGCACCCAGGGCCAGTTCCTTGGCGCGTTGCAGCACGTTGCCAATACTGGTCATGACGGCTTCAGTCTGGCCAAGCGTGGCTTTGATCGTCGTCATGTTGTTGGAGAACTGATCGAGCATCGAAGCCTGCTGGCCGAGTTGCAGCAGGCGCGAGGCGCCGACCGGATCATCGGCGGCGGTGTTGACGCGAACCAGGCTGCTCGCCTCTTCGCTGCTCTTGACCACGTTGGCGAAGTTCTTCGAATAGTTGGCAGCCGAGGACTCGTAAAACTGGGCGGTAGAAATGCGCATGGGCTACGACTCCTTAAAGACTGTTGATCAGTGTGCTGAAGATTTCCTGCGCAGCCTTGATGATCTGCGAAGACGCGGTGTAGTACTGCTGATACTTGACCAGGTTGCCGGTTTCCTCATCGAGGTCGACACCCGAGAGCGAGTCGCGCGCGCCCTTGGCATTCGCCAGGATGGCGCCAGTCGCCGCGCTGTCGAGCTTGCCCTGTGCGGCTTTGGAACCCACACCCTCGACCAGTTTGCCGTAGGCGTCGTTCAGCGAAATGCCTTTGCTGGCCGACCCGGTGTCCACGGTCTGTGCGGTTTGCAAACCGGCCAGTGCGGTGCCGTTACGGTTGTCCAGGCTGCCCGGCTGACTGAGCGAGACGTTGATGGCCGCGCCGCTGCTCGGAGCGCCGGCGAAGGTCATGCTGAAGGACGCGGTGTACTGAGTGGCAGGCGCAGGCGGGATCGGCGCACCCGTGGCATCCTTGAGCGGAATGCTCAGGTTCAGGGTGTTGCTCTCACCTGGCTTGATGGTACCGCCGCTGATCAACCCGCCCTTGGCATCCAGGAACTGGTAGGTCTGGCTGGTGCCGTCGGCGGAGACCGCACCAAAGACTACTTTGGTCGGCGTGGAGTTTTTCAGGCCGTTCTGCATCGCGGTGGCGGTCGCCGCGTCGTAGATATCGAACTTGGTGGTCAGGGTCGGTTGACCGCTGGCCGGGATCGTCAGGGTGCCGCTGCCACTGCCGCTCGCCGCAATCGCCGCGCCCAGCGGTGCCGCGATGGCCAGACGCTTGGAGTCGGTCATCTCGGTCTTGATGTTCGCCGCAGCATCGCGGGTCGGAGTGATCCTGAAGGTGTCGCCCGCCGTGGCAGAAGCCGCGTTGAACTTCATCTCGACGCCGTCGATGACCGGTGCCGTTGCCGGCGCTACCGTGCTGAAGGAGCCCATGGGCGTGTTGTCTGGCAGGCGCTGAACGGTGTAATCAGTCGCAGTGGTGAACGTGACCTTGTAATCGTTGATGGTCAGCTTGCCAGTGTCCTTGATGGTCACATCAAAGTTACCGGCGCCCACGTTGTTCAGGCTGGCAACGCTGCGTTCAGAGACCAGCTTGGCCGAATTGATATTGTTGAACAGGTTCGAACCGAAGGCGCCGTTCTTGTCGATGCCCTGGGCCTGCAGGCTGTTCATCTGATCGGCGACGACCAGGGCCACACGGCCCAATTCGTTCATGGCCGGGTCCAGCACGGTGCTGCGATAACGCAACAGCCCGCCGATCTCGCCGCCAGTCATGATCGAGGTGATATCAATGGTGCTCGAACCACGATTGAGCTGCAGCGACAAGCGGCCCGGATCGTCTTTGCCCGGTACCACTTCAAGTTTGTTGACCGTGTTACCCATGACCAGCGGCTGACCGCTGCCCAGATAAATATCGAGACTGCCTTCACGCTCCACCACTTGCGCACCGGTGAAGGTCGACAGCTGGCGCACGGTTTCGTTACGCGCATCGAGCAGATCGTTGGGCATGCCGCCGGAGTTGGAAACCTCAGAGATCTTCTGGTTCAACTGCGCAACGGTAGCGGCCAGCTTGTTGACCTGATCGGCCATGTTCGTCAGGTTGCCGTTGATGTTGGCATTCTGCTGGGTCAACTGCGTGGAGATCGAGTTGAACCGGTTGCTCAACGCCTGCGCATCGCTGAGCAGCAACTGGCGGGAAGCGTCGTCACCCGGCTTGGCGTTGACGTTCTGCACCGAGGCAAAAAACTTGGTCAGCGCGCCGTTCATGCCAGTGCTGGTGTCGGAGAGCAGTTTGTCCAGCGGCGTGACCTGATTCAGGTAAGCGGCCGAATCGCTGTTGAGCGAGGTGGTGGTCTGCAATTGCGCATCGAGGTAGCTGTTGTACACGCGACGCACATCGGCCAGGGTTGTGCCGGTGCCGATGTAGACATTGCCGAACTGCTGCGAGGCCTTGGTGCCCTGCACTGTTTGCTGGCGCGAGTACCCGGCGGTGTCGACGTTGGCAATGTTGTTGCCGGTGGTCATCAACGAGGATTGGCCAGCGGCCAGACCCGACATCCCGATATTGAGCAAACTCATGGTTCGACCTTAATCCTTGTGCCTATAAAGGCGTGGTGGAAACGCCCGCCGCAGCGTAGTTCTGGTAACTCGTCATCTGCTTGGCTATCTGCGAAATCTTGCTCGCGTAGTCCGGGTCGGTTGCGTAACCGGCCTTTTGCAACTCGCGTACAAACTGTTCTGGGTTATCGGCCGACTTCAGGACATCTTGATAGCGATTGTTGGTTTGCAGCAAAGTCACAAGGTCATGGAAGCTGTCCTTGTAAGAGTCGTAGGAACGGAACTCGGCCGTCTCCTTGACCATTGCGCCATTCCTGAATTCACTGGTAATCGCGCGCGCCGAATTGCCCTTCCAACTGCTGCTGGCCTTGATGCCGAACAGGTTGTGGCTGCTACTGCCATCCTGTGCGCGCATGACCGATTTGCCCCAACCGGTTTCCAGCGCCGCTTGAGCCACCAGGTAACGCGGATCGACGCCGATGCGCTCGGCGGCTTCCTTGGCCATCGGCAACATGGTGTTGACGAACTGGTCGGCAGAACTGAAGGCTTTCTTCGCGGGCGCCAACGGTATCTGAGCGATGGCACGACCATGAATCTGCAAGCCGGCGCCCGATGACGCTTGCGCAGTGGCCAGCCAATCACCGTTGAACAAAGGCCCCGCTCCGGTCGGCGTGGTGCGTTCGGGCTGTCGAGTGTTGTTGAGCGTCGCGGCGGTCGTCGTCGCCGAAGGCACCAGGCCTGCCAGCAAGCGGTCAGCCAGTTTCGGCGGCAACGCCAGGCGCCGCTGATTGATCAGCGCCATGTCGTTGCGATGTGCACCCTCGCCTGCCGCCTGTGGAGCGCTGATCGAGCGCGAAGCCCACAACGGACGCTGGCCATTGACTCGCGACAGCGGCCCATTGGTGCCGATCGTGCCGGCAGCCACCGGTGTCTGCGCCGCCGCTTTTGCCGCTTCCTGCTTGGCCGCCGACAGCGTTGCCGCTTCGCCCGGCGCCAGTGGTTTGTTCTTCGACATCTGACGCATCAGCACGTCCGCCAGACCAATACCACCGCCCTCGCGGGACATGGAAACGGCTAACTGTTGGTCGTACATTTCCTGGTACTGCTTGGCTGCCGGGGTGTTGAGCGGATTGCCCTCACCCAGCGTGTCGGTCGCCTTGCGCATGGACTTGAGCATTTCACCGAGGAACAGCGACTCGAATTCCTGCGCCACTTTGCGCAGGTTCTGGTCACTGTTCTTGTCGCCGACCTTGAGCTGGTTCAGGCGATTGAGGTCCGAATAGGAACCCGAATCGGCGCTGCTGACCAGACCACTCTTGTGCATATCCATGGTCGCTGGCCTCAGATCACGATCAGGTCGGCTTGCAACGCGCCGGCCTGTTTCAGTGCTTCAAGGATTGCCATCAAGTCACCTGGCGCCGCGCCGACCTGGTTCACCGCACGCACGATCTCGTCGAGGGTGGTGCCTGGGCCGAACTTGAACATCGGCTTGGCTTCCTGCTGAGCGTTGACCCGCGAACGCGGCACGACAGCGGTCTGACCATTGGACAGAGGGCCGGGCTGGCTGACGATCGGGTCTTCGGTGATGGTCACGGTCAGGCTGCCGTGGGTTACGGCCGCCGGGGACACCTTGACGTTCTGGCCGATCACGATGGTGCCGGTGCGGGAGTTGATGATGACTTTCGCCACCGCCTGACCCGGATCGACTTCAAGGTTTTCCAGGATCGACAGGTAGTCGACGCGCTGGCTCGGATCCAGCGGCGCACTGACGCGAATCGAACCGCCGTCGATGGCCTGGGCAACGCCAGGGCCGAGCAGGTCGTTGATCTTGTCGACGATGCGCTTGGCGGTGGTGAAGTCGGAACGGTTGAGGTTCAACGTCAGGCTATTGCCCTGATTGAAACCGCTCGGCACCGAACGCTCGACCGATGCACCGCCGGGAATACGACCGGCCGACGGAACGTTGACGGTGATTTTCGAACCGTCGCGACCTTCAGCATCAAAACCGCCGACCACCAGGTTGCCCTGGGCGATCGCGTAGACGTTGCCGTCGATACCCTTGAGCGGCGTCAGCAGCAAGGTGCCCCCGCGCAAGCTCTTGGAGTTACCGATGGAGGCCACGGTGATATCCACCTGCTGACCCGGTTTGGCGAAGGCTGGCAAATCGGCACTGATCGACACTGCCGCGACGTTCTTCAACTGCACGTTGCCCGAACCGGCCGGCACCTTGATGCCGAACTGCGAGAGCATGTTGTTGAAGGTTTGCAGGGTGAACGGCGTCTGCGTCGTCTGGTCGCCGGTGCCATTAAGCCCGACCACCAGGCCGTAACCGATCAATTGGTTGGAACGTACGCCGGAAATACTGGCGATATCCTTCAGCCGCTCGGCTTGAGCACCGAAGGCTGCGGACATCAGGAGCGCAGCCACCATCAGGTGTTTGAAATTCAACGTAGCCACCTAGAAAGGGAACAGCGGGCTGAGGAAGAAACGGTCGAACCAGCCTGGCTGACTCGCATCGGCAAACGAACCGGTGCCCGAATAGGTGATGCGTGCATCGGCGATGCGTGTCGACGAAACCGTGTTGTCGGTGGCGATGTCATCGGCCCGGACGAGGCCGGCGATTCGTACCAGCTCATCACCGGTATTGAGGGTCATCCACTTCTCGCCGCGCACGGCAATGATGCCGTTGGGCAAGACGTCGGCGACGGTCACGGTGATCGAACCGGTCAGGCTGTTGCCCTGCCCGGCCTTGCTGTCACCCTTGGTCGCGCGGTCGCCGCTGTAACTCGCATTCAGCGTGAGGTCGCCTTCACTCAACGGATTGTTGGTGTTGGGGATTGCGCCGAACAGCGACGTCAGGCCAATGCCGGCCTTGCTGTTCTTGGCCACTTGCGAGTTGGCGTTTTTACTCGCCTGGGTTCTTTCGTTCAGGGTAATGGTGATGATGTCACCGACCCGGAATGCCTTGCGATCGCTGTACAGGTTCTGTTCGAAACCGGCCTGGTAGATCGAGCCGTTATTCGCGGCGGCCGGCAACGGCGTACGCGGCAACACCGGGGCGTAGTAAGGGTCATTGGGCTTGGGCGTCGGACCGACGCAACCCGCCAGCGCGGCGACGCCACTCAGTGCCAGAACAGATACAAAGCGATTCATGACCCTACCTCACGGTGTTGCAGGCGACCTCATGGCCGCCTCATAGACTTGATTACAGATTCTGCGTTACGAACGAGAGCATCTGGTCGGCGGTGGAGATCACCTTGGAGTTCATCTCGTAGGCGCGCTGAGTGGTGATCATGTTGACCATCTCTTCAACGGTGCTGACGTTGGAGGTTTCCAGGGTGTTCTGCAGCGTGGTGCCAAAACCGGCCAGGCCTGGCGTACCGACCTGCGGCGCGCCGCTGGCGGCGGTTTCCAGGAACAGGTTGTTACCCACCGCTTGCAGGCCAGCCGGGTTGATGAAGTCGGCGGTTTGCAGGTTGCCGATCACCTGGGACGCCGGGTTACCGGCAATGGTGATGGACACGGTGCCGTCACGACCGACCGTGAAGGTCTGCGCGTCGTTCGGGATAACAATGGCCGGTTCCAGGGCGAAGCCGCTGGCGTTAACGATCTGGCCGTTGGAATCGAGGTGGAACGTACCGTCACGGGTGTAGGATGTGGTGCCGTCCGGCTGCAGAATCTGGAAGAAGCCGCGACCGTCAATGGCCATGTCCAACGGCTGCTCGGTGGTTTGCAGACTGCCGGCGGTGAAGTTCTTCTGGGTGCCGACAATGCGTACACCGGTACCCACCTGCAGACCCGACGGCAGTTCGCTGTCCTGGGTCGACTGGGCGCCAGGCTGGCGTTTGATCTGGTACAGCAGGTCCTGGAACTCGGCGCGATCACGTTTAAAACCCGTGGTCGAAACGTTTGCCAGGTTGTTGGAAATGGTCGTCAGGTTGGTGTCCTGGGCGGACAGACCTGTTTTGGCAACCCATAGAGCCGGAAGCATTCGATTCTCCTCGTGCGCCTGTTTTACGGCGCGACGTTCTGATAATTAGCTGATCTGCAAGACCCGAGCCATGGCCTGGTCATCGTCTTTGGCGGTGTTCATCATCTTGATGTGCAGCTCGAACTGCTTGGCCAGCGCCAGTACCGAGGTCATCTCTTCCACGGCATTGACGTTGCTCGACTCAAGGAACCCGGACACCAGTTTGACGTTGGCATCGGCTTGTGCCGGCTTGCCGTCCTTGGTGTGGATCGAACCGTCCAGGCCTTTGGTCATGTTCTTGAAGTCGGGGTTGACCAGCTTGATGCGGTCGACTTCGGCCATCACGCGCGGGCCTTCGCCCATCGCACGAATGCTGACGGTGCCGTCTTCACCCACTTCGATTTGCTGCTCGGGCGGCACGGAAATCGGCCCGCCATTGCCCATCACCGGCATACCGTTGCCGGCCCGCAGCACGCCCAGCGCGTCAACGTTCAGGCTGCCGGTGCGCACGTAGCTCTCACCGCCATCCGGGTTCTGCACCGCGATCCAGCCGTTGCCCTGCACCGCGACGTCGAGGTCGCGACCGGTTTGCACCAGGGAGCCCGCGGAGAAGTCGGTGGCCGGACGCTCGGACATCGCAAACGCACGCGCCGGAAAGCTGTCACCGAACACCGGCATCGAACGCGCCTGTTCCAGGTCTTTCTGGAAGCCGTTGGTGGAGATGTTCGCCAGGTTGTTCGCATGAGCCTTCTGCGCCAGTGCATTCTGGCTGGCGCCGGTCATTGCCACATAAAGGTACTTGTCCACACTCTTTCCTCTGCATGCCGGACGTTTGCCGCCCACCGCTGTACTGCTGAGCGATAAGCAATTTGCAGACCAACTTTTTTCTGGCGGCGCGAGGCCCGGCAAACAAAGGACTTGGGGGTTTCAGAGGGGAATGAGGGAATGTGTCAAAGACGAAAAACCGGCGGTGTTATGCCGTTATGTGGCAAGGCACGGCCTCTTCACTGACAGGGCTGACGCATTCGCGGGCAAGCCCGCTCCCACAGGGTTGTTGGTAGCTCACAGATTGAGTGACCACTGAAGATCCTGTGGGGGCGGGCTTGCCCGCGATGGGGCCGTCGAAGGCAGCACAGTTACTGGCTAAGACTCAGTCTTGCCGACTTCATACTCACGCAATTTGTTGGCAATGGTCGTATGCGAAACCCCCAACCGCTTGCCCAATTGCCGACTGCTCGGATGCTCGGAATACAGTCGCTCCAGCACCGCTTTTTCAAAGCGCCCGACAATCGCATCCAGCCCGCCCTCGAGTGAAAAATCGCCAAGCGGCTGACGCACGCCATAGTCGGGCAGTCGAATATGTTCAGCCTTGACCGTCCCGCCCTCGCACAACGAAACCGCCTGGAACAACACGTTTTCCAACTGCCGGACGTTCCCCGGCCAATGGTAGTGACTGAGCCGGTCCATGGCCGCCGGCGCCAGTTTTGGTAGCGGACAACCAATCTGCCGACTGGCCTGATCAAGGAAATGCTCCACCAGCGGCGTCAAACCATCCAGGCATTCACGCAGTGGCGGAATGTGCAGCGAAAGCACATTCAAGCGGTGATACAAATCCTGGCGAAACTCACCACGAGCGCAGAGTTCCGACAGGTCGACCTGCGTGGCACAGATCACTCGCACATCGAGATAAACCTCTTCATCACTGCCTACACGACGAAAGCAACCGTCCTGCAGGAAGCGCAGCAGTTTCACCTGTAGCCGCGGGCTCATTTCTCCCACGCCGTCGAGAAACAGCGTACCGCCCGCCGTCAGCTCCAGCAGCCCGAGCTTGCCCTCGGCCCGCGCCCCTTCAAACGCACCCGGGCCGTAGCCAAACAATTCGGTCTCAGCCATCGACTCTGGCAGGCCGGCGCAATTGAGCGCCATCAGCGGCGACTGCCCCCGCGGGCTGGCCAGGTGGCAGGCCCGCGCCAACAATTCCTTGCCGGTGCCGGTTTCGCCTTCTATCAATAGCGGCGCATCCAGCGGCGCCATGCGCCGGGCTTCACGCACCACCGCAGCCATGACTTTCGAGCTCTGGAAGATGCTGTCGAACCCGCGCAATTCCTGTTTGCGCACGTTGTAGATGCGCTCCCCCACCCGATCAGCGCGGTGCAGCGTCAACACCGCACCGGCCATCGCTTCGCTGTCGTCATGCTCCGATTGCAGCGGCGCGATATCGGCGAGAAACACGTCGCCCTTGACCTTGACCCGCAGCCCGTTGATCCGCGATTTGTTGGCGCGCACCAGCTCCGGCAAATCGAAATCCTCGGCATAACGCGACAAGGGAATGCCCGGCACCTCGTCGACACGCACGCCGAGCAACTGTGCCGCTGCGCGGTTGGCCGCGACAATCGAGCCGCCCATGTCGATCGACAACACCGGAAACTCCAGGGCGCCGAGCAAGGCATTGAGCTCCATGTGCCGACGCTCACTGGGCATCAGCCCTACACGCTTGACGCCGAAGACCCCGGCAATCGACTCGAATTTCGGACGCAGCGCCTGGAACTGAATGTTGATCAGGTTTGGGCAATGCAGGTAGATCGCGTTGCCATGCTCGCCACCCACTTCACCGCGAGCGACGTTGATTCCGTACTCGACCAGCAAGTTGAGAATGTCGCGCAGGATGCCGATGCGGTTCTGACAGTGGACTTTGATACGCATATAAAGACCCGAAACAGGAGTGACCGAGGTCCCGCGCGAGGAATTTTCTGCGTCGAGGCCAAGTTAGTCGTCAAGATTATGTGACACCCGTGCGCCTTTTCACACCCGAAAATCTCAATCACAGCGCCACAACGGCACATCCGTAACGAAAACTTTACGAAAATCGACGAATTTTCCTACGCACTGCGGCTTTCGTTTACTGCAACTGCGCATTGCCTGAGGTATTTCTAGGTCCATAGCAGGACATAACAAGAACGAAATCCCCTAGCAGGAGAGCAGCATGAAGCAGACGCAGTACGTGGCTCGCGAGCCCGATGCGCAAGGTTTTATCGACTACCCCGCCGAAGAACACGCGGTGTGGAACACGCTGATCACTCGCCAACTGAAAGTGATCGAAGGGCGTGCGTGCCAGGAATACCTGGACGGTATCGAAAAACTCGGTCTGCCCCACGACCGCATTCCGCAACTCGGCGAAATCAACAAGGTGCTCGGCGAAACCACCGGTTGGCAGGTTGCCCGAGTCCCCGCGCTGATTCCTTTCCAGACGTTCTTTGAATTACTGGCAAACAAGCAGTTTCCGGTGGCGACGTTTATTCGTACCCGCGAAGAGCTGGATTACCTGCAAGAGCCGGATATTTTCCACGAGATCTTTGGCCACTGTCCGCTGCTGACCAACCCTTGGTTTGCCGAATTCACCCACACCTACGGCAAACTCGGCCTGCAGGCCTCCAAGGAAGAACGCGTGTACCTTGCGCGCCTGTACTGGATGACCATCGAGTTCGGTCTGGTCGATACACCAGAAGGCCAGCGCATTTACGGTGGTGGCATTCTCTCCTCGCCGAAAGAGACCGTTTACTGCCTGTCGGACGAACCTGAGCATCAGACGTTCGATCCGCTGGAATGCATGCGCACGCCTTACCGTATCGACATCCTGCAACCGTTGTATTTCGTCCTGCCAAACCTCAAGCGCCTGTTCGACCTCGCCCACGAAGACATCATGGGCATGGTCAAGCAAGGCATGCAGCTGGGTTTGCACGCGCCTAAATTTCCGCCCAAAAAAGCCGCGTGATCCGCAGCTTTTAGAATCAAGTGAGCCTGTCAGGAATCGACGCTTTGGTTTAGCGTGGTTGCACTGACGGCCGATTTCCAATCATTCGAATTCAGGAACAGATCATGTCCACATTGAACCAAGCCCATTGCGAAGCCTGCCGCGCCGATGCCCCTCAGGTCAGCGACGAAGAACTGCCGGTGCTGATCAAGCAGATCCCGGACTGGAACATCGAAGTCCGCGACAGCGTCATGCAGCTGGAAAAGGTTTTCCTGTTCAAGAACTTCAAACACGCGCTGGCGTTCACCAACGCCGTCGGGGAAATCTCCGAGGCCGAAGGTCATCACCCAGGCCTGTTGACCGAGTGGGGCAAAGTCACCGTGACCTGGTGGAGCCACTCCATCAAAGGCCTGCACCGCAACGATTTCATCATGGCCGCGCGCACTGACGAAGTGGCCAAGGACGCCGAGGGCCGCAAATAATGCATTTCGACGCCATAGGTCGAGTACCCGGCGACCCGATTCTCGGCCTGATGGAGGCCTATGCGCAGGACCCCAACCCGCGCAAATTCGACCTTGGCGTAGGCGTTTATAAAGATGCCTTTGGCCTGACGCCGATTCCCCAGGCCGTGAAGCTCGCCGAGCAGCGCCTGGTGGATCGCCAGACCACCAAGACCTACATCGGTGGTCACGGCGAACCGGCGTTCGGCAAAGTCATCAATGAGTTGGTGCTCGGCGCCGACTCGGCGCTGATCGCCGAACAACGGGCCGGCGTCACCCAGACGCCAGGCGGCACCGGTGCGCTGCGCTTGAGCGCGGACTTCATCGCCCAGTGCCTGCCGGGCTGCGGCGTGTGGCTGAGCAACCCGACCTGGCCGATTCACGAAACCATTTTCGCCACGGCTGGGGTCAAGGTTAACCACTACCCTTATGTCGGCAGCGATAACCGCCTTGATGTTGAAGCGATGCTGGCAGCGCTCAACGAAGCGCCGAAGGGCGATGTGGTTTTACTGCACGCCTGCTGCCACAACCCCACCGGTTTCGATCTGTCCCACGACGACTGGCGCCGGGTGCTGGAGGTCGTGCGCAGTCGCGATCTGGTGCCGCTGATCGACTTCGCGTATCAGGGTTTCGGCGACGGGCTGGAGCAGGATGCGTGGTCGACCCGGTTGTTCGCGGCTGAATTGCCGGAAGTGCTGATCACCAGTTCCTGCTCGAAAAACTTCGGCCTGTACCGCGACCGCACGGGGGCGTTGATTGTCTGCGCGAAGACCGCTGACAAACTGGTCGATATCCGCAGCCAACTGGCCAATATCGCCCGCAACTTGTGGTCGACGCCGCCGGATCATGGCGCGGCCGTGGTGGCGACGATCCTCGGCGACCCGGAGCTGAAAAGCCTTTGGGCCAACGAAGTGGAAGCCATGCGCTTGCGTATTGCCCAACTGCGCAGCGGTCTGGTCGAGGCGCTGGAGCCTCATGGTTTGCGCGAACGCTTTGCGCACATTGGTGTGCAACGCGGGATGTTTTCCTACACCGGGTTGACGCCTGACCAGGTTAAACAATTGCGTGATCATCACAGCGTTTACATGGTCGGTACCGGCCGTGCGAACGTCGCGGGAATTGATGCGACGCGTCTTGATTTGCTGGCCGAGGCAATCGCCGAAGTCTGCAAATAACCCGCCCTGCAGGAGCGAGCTTGCTCGCGATAGAGTTTCAGTCGACACCCAAGTGTCTGACACACCATCGCGAGCAAGCTCACTCCTACACACACCTGTCTAGACAAGCCCACCCGTCGAAACAAATAGATATAAAAGTCTATTTGTCATTTCTCCTGCTGTATCCTGCCCAAGCTTTGTAAAAGCGCGGATCTACCAGATCTATCAACAGACTTTGCGAGGAGCGCGAAACATGCACGAGATCCCTAATCTCCCCTTCCCAAGCCTGCACGAAACTGAGCAGACACCCACGCAACAAGCCGGCGCCCAACAGCCCGAGCCGAAAGAAGCCACTGAACGCCGCCAGGCCGACAGCGAAGACTGAAACACCCGCAATGCCAGACCGTGTGGAAAGCGCTAACATGCGCTTTCCACACCGCCTGAACTGTGAGCCCCGCACCATGACCGATGATTTTAGCGAGACCCAGGCCAGCGTCCTGATTGGCACCGCCGAGAAGATGATCGAGATCTGGAATCGCCTGTCCCCCGAGAAACAAGCGGCATTGCTCGCCCGTTTCGGCAGCGAAGAAAATGCCCTGGCCGCCCTGGTCACGACGCAACTGGTCGCCCCCGCCAAACCCTGATCCGCCTCCACCTGGCAAATAGTTTTACTTTTCCACGCCCCGCCACCGCTCACGCCGCTATCATAAGCAGCCTATCTATCCTGCTTTCCCGTGGACCTTTACCCATGTCTGAAAACCAGCGCCCCCTGGCGGTCACGCTGCAAGTTGTTTCCATCGTCCTGTTCACTTTTATTGGCTACCTCAATATCGGCATTCCCCTGGCCGTGTTGCCCGGCTACGTCCACAGCGACCTGGGTTTCGGCGCCGTGGTCGCGGGTCTGGTGATCAGCGTGCAATACCTGGCCACCCTGCTCAGCCGTCCCTACGCCGGAAAAATCATTGATAACAAGGGCAGCAAACTGGCGGTGATGTATGGCCTCGCCGGTTGCGGCCTGAGCGGCGTATTCATGCTGCTTTCGGCCTGGACCCAAAGCCTGCCGATGCTGAGCCTGATCAGCCTGTTGATCGGCCGCCTGGTGCTCGGCAGCGCGGAAAGCCTGGTGGGCTCTGGCTCGATTGGCTGGGGCATCGGCCGGGTCGGCGCGGCGAACACCGCCAAAGTGATCTCGTGGAACGGCATCGCCAGTTATGGCGCACTGGCCGTTGGTGCACCGCTCGGCGTGCTGCTGGTCAGTCAGTTGGGCCTGTGGAGCATGGGCGTGAGCATCGTCTTGCTGGCCGTGCTGGGTCTGGCGCTGGCGTGGCCGAAGACCGCCGCACCGATTGTGGTCGGGGAGCGATTGCCGTTCATGCACGTGCTGGGTCGAGTGCTGCCGCACGGTTGTGGCCTGGCGCTGGGTTCGATCGGCTTCGGCACCATCGCCACCTTCATCACCCTGTATTACGCCACGCAACACTGGGACAACGCGGTGTTGTGCCTGAGCCTGTTTGGTGCGAGCTTCATCGGCGCGCGACTGCTGTTCGGCAACCTGATCAACCGTCTCGGTGGTTTTCGCGTGGCCATAGCCTGCCTGTCGGTGGAAACCTTGGGGCTGTTGCTGCTGTGGCTGGCGCCGGATGCTCATTGGGCACTGGCCGGTGCGGCGCTGAGCGGTTTCGGTTTTTCGCTGGTGTTCCCGGCGCTGGGCGTGGAAGCAGTCAATCTGGTACCAGCGTCGAGCCGTGGCGCAGCGGTCGGCGCTTACTCGCTGTTCATCGATTTGTCGCTGGGGATTACCGGGCCGTTGGCGGGCGCGATTGCTGCCGGATTTGGATTTGCCTCGATCTTCCTGTTCGCCGCCATCGCCGCGTTAAGCGGGTTGATGCTCAGCGTTTATCTGTACCGACAAGCGCCTAAGTATCGAGAAGAGCGCGACGCCCGCTAGAAGTCGATCTTGCCGCGTCCAGCCTTGATGCTGCCGCGCTTGGTCTTGGATTCGAGCCGGCGCTTCTTCGAGCCGAGGGTCGGTTTGGTCGGACGGCGTTTCTTTTCGACCTTGGTCGCGCTGAGGATCAACTCGGTCAGCCGCTCCAGCGCATCGGCGCGATTGGCCTCCTGCGTGCGGTATTGCTGGGCCTTGATGATCAACACCCCTTCGCTGGTAATGCGGCTGTCCCGCAACGCCAGCAGCCGCTCCTTGTAGAATTCGGGCAAGGACGAGGCCGGAATGTCGAAGCGCAGGTGCACGGCACTGGAGACCTTGTTGACGTTCTGCCCACCGGCGCCCTGGGCACGAATGGCGGTCAATTCGATCTCGGCATCCGGTAGGTGCACGTTGTTGGATATCACCAGCATAGGTATTTCACAGAGGCTCAGTCAGGCAGCGGCCATTATCCCTGTGTTTGATTCCATAGGCGTACTTTTTCATGGATGACCGAAAGTCAGACCTTCTGGCAACTTGGTTCTACGCTAAAGAATTCAGATCACGCCGGTCTGGTTTTTCAATCGGAGATACCTATGCCTCGTCGCTTGTTTGCCGCTTTGTGTTTGCTGATGTCATTCAGTGCTGTTCATGCCGAGCAACGCTGGGAAACACTGCCTGCTACCCCCGCACCGATCACCAGCGCAAAAACGGGGCATGCCGACGTCAACGGTATTAAGCTTTACTACTCGATAACCGGTCATGGATCGCCTGTCGTACTGCTCCACGGCGGTCTGGCCAATTCCGATTATTGGGGCCATCAGGTCAAGGCCCTCTCGGCAAAACACACCGTCATCACCCTCGACAGTCGAGGCCATGGCCGCAGCTCGCGAGATGCGCGACCTTTTGGTTATGACCTGATGGCGGATGACGTCATCGCAGTGCTCGATAAACTGAAGATCGCGCGGGCCGACTTCGTGGGCTGGAGTGACGGCGCCATTCTCGGGCTTGATCTGGCGATGCGTTATCCGCAACGCGTTGGCAAGGTTTTCGCCTTCGCTGCCAATACCCAGACGTCGGGCGTCAAGGAAGGTGTCGAGAAGAACCCAACGTTCGCCGCCTACATAGAACGAGCCGGCAAGGAGTACGCGAAGCTGTCGCCCACCCCCAAAGAGTACGACGCGTTCGTCGAGCAAATCAGCCATATGTGGGCGAGCCAACCGAACTGGACCACGGAAGATCTGGCGAAGATAAAAAGCCCGGTATTGATCGTCGATGGCGACCATGACGAAGCCATCAAACGCGAACACACCGAATACATGGCCTCGGCCATTCCCGGTGCGGGCCTGCTGATCCTGCCCAATGCCAGCCATTTCGCCTTTATCCAGGACCCGGAGTTCTTCAACGCTTCGGTGCAGAGCTTTCTGGACCACCCGTAAACGCTGATGCAAAAACGACAAACCCGGCACATGGCCGGGTTTGTTGTTTCTGCGCGTTGCGTTATTTCACAGCCACCTGCAACGCATGTTGAGCACTGCGTTTGTTCTTGATGCCGTAGCAAATCCACATGAACGCGACCCACACCGGAATCGCGTACACCGACACTTGGATGCCCGGAATCAGCAGCATCACGCCGAGAATGAACACCACGAAGGCCAGGCAGATGTAGTTGCCGTACGGATACCACAGGGCCTTGAACAGCGGCGTCTGCAGGGTCTTGTTCATGTGCTGGCGGAACTTGAAGTGCGAATAGCTGATCATCGCCCAGTTGATCACCAACGTGGCCACCACCAGCGACATCAGCAGTTCCAGCGCGTTTTGCGGGATCAGGTAGTTCAACAACACCGCAATCAATGTCACCGCCGCCGAGGCGAGGATCGAGCGCACCGGCACGCCACGCTTGTCGATTTTCGCCAGGGCTTTCGGTGCATCGCCCTGCTCGGCCATGCCCAGCAGCATGCGGCTGTTGCAGTAGGTGCCGCTGTTGTATACCGACAACGCCGCAGTCAGAACCACGAAGTTTAGGATGTGCGCGGCGGTGTTGCTGCCGAGCATCGAGAACACTTGCACGAACGGGCTGCCGCTGTACGAATCGCCAGAGGCGTTCAGGGTCGCCAGCAGGCTGTCCCACGGCGTCAGCGACAGCAGGATGACCAGCGCGCCGATGTAGAAAATCAGAATCCGGTAGATCACCTGGTTGATGGCTTTCGGGATCACGGTTTTAGGTTTGTCGGCTTCGGCTGCAGTGAAACCGAGCATTTCCAGGCCACCGAAGGAAAACATGATGATCGCCATGGCCATCACCAGACCGCTGACGCCATTCGGGAAGAAACCGCCGTGGGACCACAGGTTACTGACCGATGCTTGCGGGCCACCGTTGCCACTGACCAGCAAATAGCTGCCCAGGGCAATCATGCCGACGATCGCCACGACCTTGATGATCGCGAACCAGAACTCGGCTTCGCCGAAGACTTTGACGTTGGCCAGGTTGATCAAATTGATCAGCACGAAGAACCCGGCTGCCGAGACCCAGGTCGGGATGTCCGGCGCCCAGTAGTGGATGTATTTGCCGACGGCGGTCAGCTCCGACATGCCCACCAGAATGTACAGAATCCAGCAGTTCCAGCCCGACAGGAAACCGGCGAAACCACCCCAGTACTTGTGCGCGAAGTGGCTGAAGGAACCGGCCACAGGCTCTTCGACGATCATTTCGCCGAGTTGGCGCATGATCATGAAGGCGATGAAACCGCAGATGGCGTAGCCGAGGATCATCGACGGGCCAGCGGATTTCAGCACACCGGCCGAGCCCAGGAACAGGCCGGTACCGATCGCGCCACCGAGGGCGATCAGTTGAATATGACGATTCTTCAGGCCGCGTTTCAGCTCGCCTGAATGCGAGTTTTGTCCACTCATGAAAAGGGTCTCACGCAAGGTTTGATGATGTTCAATAGACGTTGCTGCTCGGTTGCGACGTTAAGCAGCGCCGATCAAACCCCAGCGCAGGCACCAGGAGTTCAGCGTATTTACAACGGTCATGCGTCACCTGTTTGTTTTTATCTGTGACGAAATCGAACCCGACACGCTCGTGACGCGGCGGAGTGAACAAGGCGGATAGCCTTGAAGTTTGCGCAGATGCGCAGGAGGTCACAGGTAAAACGCGGCGCATTGTACACCGCTAACCCCCTGCTGCCAGACACCGCTGGATCAGCGTGTCGGTTGCCGGGGTTGCACGTGTCCACCTCGAAGCGCTCGGGCGGCTGCAAAAAGGGAGTCAGACCTTTGCGGGTCGTCGGCGTGAGCGATAGGAAAGCCGCCCCGCGGGGAGAAGTGGAAATGAGTCACGGCGTACATTGCGCCTCCTTTTTGTTATGCACCTGCACGACAGGCATGGGGCGCATCTCACCCTGCATGGGGCGGTGAAACAAGCGGGCCAGAGCGCTGAAAAAGTTCTAAAGGCTCATAGAGCGGAAGATATTTCTTACAGTTATCGCCCAAGGTGGGTTTCTCGAGGGCAAGCCGGACAAATCGTCAGGTTTTCTTTACGCGGCGTAACATCTGTTTTCCATCCGGACTTTGGCAGTGCCCTCACTGTCGCCTTCGCGGGCAAGCCCGCTCCCACGGTTGACCGGGTTGTCGCACTGAAACGCGATCAAAATGTGGGGCTTGCCCGCGAAGAGGCCCTCAAGAACAACACCCAGCCAAAACCAGCGCAAAAAAAAACGCCAACCCCGAAGGTTGGCGTTTTTTAGTAGCGCTTACCGATTACTCAGGCTTGCGCCGACCGAAGCCCGGACGCTGGCCCGAACCGGCTGGCGCGCCGCGACGCTTGCCCGATGGCTTGTCTCCCTCGACCAGCTTGATGCCCGGACGTTTTGGCGCTGGCTTTGCCGGACGCTTGGTGTCCGAAGGACGATCGGCCACTGGCGTACCGCGACCCGACTCTCCACGACCAGCAGGAGCACCACGATCGCTGCGACCACCGCTTGGCGCACCGCGGCCTTCGCCACGTTCAGTGCGACCGTTGGCTGGACGCGGTGTGCGTGGACCGCGCTCGCCATCAGCACGTGGCGCTGCTGGTTTGCGGGCTGGACGCTCGCCTTCGATTTGCGGTTCACGGGAGTCACGCGGCGTCGCAGCGGTCTGGTTACCGATTGCTGGACGCAACGAACGCACGCGTTCGGTCTTGCCCATCGGACGCGACGATTTACGCTGCATGCGGTCGAGCTTGTCTTTGCTCTTGGCGTTCATCTGCGGCATGGCCACCGGCGTCAGGCCGACTTCCGCACTCAGAATGTCGACTTCGTACTGGCTCATTTCGCGCCAGCGACCCATCGGCAGGTCGGAGTTCAGGAACACCGGACCGAAACGCACGCGTTTCAGACGGCTGACCACCAGGCCCTGGGATTCCCACAGACGACGAACCTCACGGTTACGCCCTTCCATCACCACGCAGTGGTACCAGTGGTTGAAGCCTTCGCCACCGGGTGCTTGCTTGATGTCGGTGAACTTGGCCGGGCCGTCTTCGAGGACGACGCCTGCTTTCAAGCGCTCGATCATCTCGTCATCGACTTCGCCACGCACACGTACCGCGTACTCACGGTCCATCTCGTAGGAAGGGTGCATCAGGCGGTTAGCCAATTCACCGTCAGTGGTGAACATCAGCAGACCGGTGGTGTTGATGTCCAGACGACCGATGTTGATCCAGCGACCTTCTTTTGGTTTCGGCATCTTGTCGAAAACGGTTGGACGGCCTTCCGGGTCAAGGCGGGTGCAGATTTCGCCGTCAGGCTTGTTGTACATGATCACGCGGCGTACCGACTCGGCGGCTTCTTCGCGCTTGATCACCTTGCCATCAATGGTGATGGCGTCGTGCATGTCGACGCGCTGCCCGAGGGTGGCGTCTTTGCCATTGACCTTGATGCGGCCGTGGCTGATCCAGGCTTCTACGTCACGGCGCGAGCCGACGCCGATACGGGCGAGGACTTTCTGCAGTTTTTCGCCTGCTGGGCCGATTTCCTGGTCGTCTTTCTGGTCGTTGATACTCATCTGGGCACCTCCCGGTGTGGTCTGTTCAGGCTGCTCTGAAGTGAGGGTCCTGAAGCGTTGAAAGCTTGTACTCGGGCGAAGGGATCGCTCGAGGGCCGTGAATCATACGCTCATGGGAGCGTTTGCGCATCAGAGACTAGCTGATGAATGGCGAGTTACCTGGATTTCCGCCGACCGGTGGCGCCGAGTTTGATCAAGCGCAACGCCGCTTCGGTGAGGACGGTGCGTTTGTCGGTCTTGTCGAGTTTCTTCCAGGCCTTGATTTCGCGCTTGCTGCGGCCGCAATCGAGGCAGATGTCATCGGTGAATTTGCAGACGCTGATGCAGGGGGCTTTGGTTCAGCTCATCAAATCCTCGACCACACACACCCCTTGTAGGAGCTTGCCGGCGATAGCGGTGCGTCAGTCGAAATGTTTGGTGCCTGGAACACCGCTATCGCCGGCAAGCCGGCTCCTACGGGGAATTTCGGTGTCCACGGGGCTGGCAATCAATCTTCGAATTCGCGGCGTTCGGCTTCGATGGCTTCGGCGAGGGCCCGGGCTTCGGCTTCTTCGTCAGACAACTCGGGCTCGGGTTTCGGCTGTTCGAGCGCAGCGACGGCGGCCAGGAGTTTTTCGCGCGCCTCGGCGACGCCAAGCACGTCATCTTCCTGCTCTTCTTCGACAGTGGCTTCGGGCTCAACCGGAAGTTCAGCTTCGATCTCAGGCTCCGGCAACTCCAAAACCTCCTCGGTGCCGGTCACCTCGCCATCGCGCAGGATGTCATCAAAGTCGGTCTTGAGCCCCTCCTCCATGGTGTCCAGCTCCAGCAACAACGTATGGAAACTGGTTTCTTCCTTCGGCTCTTCCGGCTCGGCGCTGGCATCCGCCAGTTCCTGCAACCCGGCCGGCACTGGCGCGTCGTCGAAGTCGAGCACCGGGTCAGGCTCCAGCTCGCGCAGTTCAGCCAGCGGCGGCAGATCGTCGAGGTTTTTCAGGTTGAAGTGATCGAGAAACGCCTTGGTCGTGGCAAACATCGCTGGCTTACCGGGCACATCGCGATAACCGACGACGCGAATCCACTCCCGCTCCAGCAACGTCTTGACGATGTGACTGTTGACCGCCACGCCCCGCACGTCTTCGATCTCGCCCCGGGTGATCGGCTGGCGATAGGCGATCAGCGCCATGGTTTCGAGCATGGCGCGGGAATAACGTTGAGGCCGCTCTTCCCACAAACGCCCGACCCATGGCGAGAATTTTTCGCGGATCTGCAGGCGATAGCCGGAGGCGACTTCCTTCAGCTCAAACGCCCGGCCATCGCAGGACTTGGCCAGAATCGTCAGGGCTCTCTTGAAAACCGGTGGCTCTGGCCGCTCGCCCTCTTCAAAGAGTTCGAACAGGCGTTCAAGCGATTGCGGTTTTCCCGAGGCCAACAGAAAGGCTTCAAGCAGTGGCGCCAGCTCGCGGGGTTCAGTCAGGTTCATGATTCAACTCGTTATTCGGCTCGGGCTCGCACGTGGATGGCCGCGAACGGCTCATTCTGCACCAGCTCGACCAAAGATTCCTTGACCAGTTCGAGGATCGCCATAAAGGTCACCACGACACCCAAGCGCCCTTCTTCGGCAGTGAACAGCTCGATAAACGGCACGAAACCGCCGCCCTTGAGCCGCTCCAACACGTCGCTCATGCGTTCGCGCGTTGACAGCGCCTCGCGACTGACCTGGTGACTTTCGAACATGTCGCCACGGCGCAACACCTCGGCCATGGACATCAGCAATTCGTCCAGACTGACGTCGGGCAACAGCTTGCGCGCCCGGGCCTCCGGGGCATCCAGCTTGGGCACCACCACGTCACGACCGACGCGGCTCAGGCCATCGATGCCTTCGGCAGCAGCCTTGAAGCGCTCGTATTCCTGCAAGCGACGGATCAGTTCGGCACGCGGGTCGTCTTCTTCGTCTTCGATGGTTTCGGCGCGGGGCAACAGCATCCGCGATTTGATCTCGGCCAGCATCGCGGCCATCACCAGGTACTCGGCGGCCAGCTCCAGGCGCACCGACTGCATCAACTCGACGTAGCCCATGTACTGGCGGGTGATTTCCGCCACCGGGATGTCGAGGATGTTGATGTTCTGTTTGCGGATCAGGTACAGCAGCAGGTCGAGGGGGCCTTCAAAGGCTTCGAGAAAGACCTCGAGCGCATCCGGCGGAATGTAAAGATCCAGCGGCATTTCCAGCACGGCCTGGCCATAGACCATGGCGAAAGGCAGTTCTTGCTGGGCACCGGCTTGACTGTCGACAACGGGTTCTACTGCAGACATCTACGCCTCGGCCATGAACGGCGTCGGGTCGCCGCAACCGACACGGATCACTTCAGGCTCGCCGTCGGCGAGGCTGATCACGGTGGACGCCTTGATGCCGCCGAAACCGCCGTCGATGATCAGGTCAACCTGATGCTCGAGCAATTGGCGCATTTCGTACGGATCGGTGAGCGGATCGGTATCGCCGGGCATGATCAGCGTCACGCTCATCAGCGGCTCGCCGAGTTCCTCCAGCAGCGCCAGGGCAATCGGATGGCTGGGTACACGCAGGCCGATGGTGCGTTTTTTCGGGTGCAACAACAGCCGCGGGACTTCACGGGTGGCGTTGAGAATGAAGGTGTAAGGCCCCGGCAGATGCGCCTTGAGCACACGGAAAGTGCCGGTATCGATCTTGGCGAACAGCCCGAGTTGTGACAGATCGCTGCAAATCAGCGCGAAGTTGTGTTTCTCATCCAGTTGACGCAACCGGCGCACGCGCTCCACGGCATTCTTGTCGCCAATCTGGCAACCAATGGCGTAGGACGAGTCTGTGGGATAAATCACCACCCCGCCGTTGCGGATGATCTCGACTGCCTGTTTGATCAGGCGCGCTTGCGGGTTTTCCGGATGAATCTGGAAAAATTGACTCACATTCTCTACCTGTTCAGACGGCGGCAATAATTGGGTCATGTTTGAATCGACACCACAGTGGTGGCAGATCCTCCGGGAGCGGGCGGTATTCACCGATCTCGGACCAGCCTCCAGGGCCATGAAAATCACTGCCGGCGCTGACCAGCAGACCGAACTCGCGGGCGAGAATCGCCAGGCTGCCCACTTGTTCGGCGGGCTGATGGCCATTGACCACTTCGATAGCGTGGCCCCCAGCTTGAATATAGTCAGAAATCAGGCGGCGGCGCTTGCTGCGCGTGAAATCGTAGTGCCAGGGATGCGCCAGGCTCACCCAGGCCTTGGCTGCGCGCAGGGTTTCGACGGTTTCTTCCAGGGTCGGCCAGTGTTGCTTGACGTCCCCCAGCTTGCCGGCGCCCAGCCATTTGCGGAACGCTTCGGCGCGATCCTTGACGAAACCTTCGCGCACCATCCAGTCGGCGAAGTGCGGACGAGCCGGCGCGTTGCCGCTGTCGCCCAGTTCCTGCTGAATCGCCCGAGCACCTTCAAGTGCGCCCGGCATGCCCTTCAACGCCAGTTTGCGGCTTATTTCTTCGGACCGTAGCCAGCGGCCATCGTGCAATTTGGCGATGGCTTCGACCAACGGTGCAGCATTGACATCAAATCCGTAGCCCAGCACATGAATGGTCGCACCGCCCCAAGTGCAGGATAACTCGACGCCGTTGACCAATTGCATCCCCAGAGCCGTGGCCGCACTACGGGCCTCGTCGAGGCCTTCAAGGGTGTCGTGATCGGTCAAGGACAGCACTCGCACGCCTTTTTCGAATGCACGCGCAACCAGAACCGCAGGCGCCAGGGCGCCATCGGAGGCCGTGCTATGGCAGTGCAAATCAACATTCACAGGGATGTGTAACCTCAAATCAGCTGGCGCTATCGCGCGCCCATATGTTTGTTATTATGCCGCCACATCCTGCTTCTGGCTGCCACTGTGAAACAATTCATCGATTTCATCCCGCTCCTGCTGTTTTTCATCGTATTCAAAATCGATCCACGGGTCGTCGACATCGTCGGTCATCCCGTGACTGTAGGCGGTATTTACAGCGCCACCGCGATGCTGATCATCAGCTCGCTGGTGGTGTACGGCACGCTGTTCATCAAGCAGCGCAAGCTGGAAAAAAGCCAGTGGCTGACGCTCATCGCCTGCCTGGTCTTCGGCAGCCTGACGTTGGCGTTCCACAGCGAGACCTTCCTGAAATGGAAAGCCCCGGTGGTCAATTGGCTGTTTGCCCTGGCGTTCATCGGTAGCCACTTCATCGGCGATCAACTGCTGATCAAGCGCATCATGGGCCACGCACTGACCCTGCCGGACGCTGTCTGGACTCGCCTGAACATCGCCTGGATCGCATTCTTCCTGTTTTGCGGTGCCGCCAACCTGTTCGTCGCTTTCACGTTTCAGGATTACTGGGTCGACTTCAAAGTCTTCGGCAGCCTGGGCATGACCCTGTTGTTCCTGGTCGCTCAGGGTATTTACCTGTCCCGCCACCTGCACGACGCCGATACCACCACGCCAAAAACCGAGGACTGACATGCTTTACGCAATCATTGCCACAGACGTCGCCAACTCCCTGGAAGCCCGCCTGGCCGCACGGCCTGCACACCTTGAGCGCCTGCAAGTGCTCAAGGGCGAAGGTCGTATCGTATTGGCCGGCCCACACCCGGCGGTCGACAGCAATGATCCGGGCGCAGCGGGTTTCACCGGCAGCCTGATCGTCGCCGAATTCGACTCCCTGAGTGCCGCCCAGGCCTGGGCCGACGCCGATCCGTACATCGTCGCAGGTGTCTACGCCAACGTTTCGGTCAAGCCGTTCAAGCAAGTCCTCCCGTAAATGCCTCCCGCGCGATGAACCTTATTGGTTCATCGCGCGCTCAATCGCTCATTATTCTCGTTTGCCTGCCGACAACCTGCCCAATAATCGATTGGATTCAGGAGCTCCGATGCGCAAAGGTCCGTTGTGTCTGATGTTGGTCACGTTGTCGATCGTGGCGCCCGCCCACGGTGAGGAAAGTGCCGCCAGTGGCAATTCGACGCCTCTGTCCTTGAGCGCCGGGAGCCAGATCAGCGAGTTGCAGCAACGCTTGAAGGTGAGCGAACAGCAACGAGAAGAACTGAGCAAACAACTGCAAAGTGCCGATGGCGAACGCGAAAGCGCCCAGTTGAGCCGGTTGCGCCAGGAGAATCAGCGTCTGAAGCTGCAACTCAAGGAAGCCCAGGCCAGCAGTCCGCTGCCGCGCTTTTTGACAGACCAGCAGCAATGGTTCGTGATCGGTGCGGGAGTTGCGCTATTGGCCCTGCTCTGCGGTATCTTCGCCAGTGGTGCAAGTCGAAAACGTCGACAATGGCTAAATTGAGTGAGTCATGAGCGAGCTGTTATTAATTGATGACGATCAGGAGCTGTGTGAGCTGCTGGTCAGTTGGCTGAGCCAGGAAGGCTTTCAGGTCCGGGCTTGCCACGACGGTCAGAGTGCTCGTCGTGCGTTGGCCGAAACATCCCCTGCGGCGGTGGTGCTGGATGTGATGCTGCCGGACGGCAGCGGCCTGGAACTGCTCAAGCAATTGCGCAGCGACCACCCTGAGTTGCCGGTGCTGATGCTTTCGGCCCGCGGCGAGCCCCTGGACCGCATCCTCGGCCTGGAACTCGGCGCCGACGATTACCTGGCCAAACCGTGCGATCCACGGGAACTCACCGCCCGCCTGCGCGCCGTTTTGCGCCGCAGTCATCCGGCGGCGGTGTCCAGCCAGCTCGAATTGGGCGACCTGTGTTTCAGCCCGGTGCGTGGCGTCGTCAGCATCGATGAACAGGAATTCACCCTCACCGTCTCCGAAAGTCGTTTGCTCGAAGCATTACTCAAACAACCGGGCGAGCCGCTGGACAAACAGGAACTGGCGCAGATCGCCCTCGGTCGCAAGCTGACCTTGTACGACCGCAGCCTGGACATGCACGTCAGCAACCTGCGCAAAAAAATCGGCCCCCACCCCGACGGCCGCCCGCGCATCGTCGCCCTGCGCAGCCGCGGCTACTACTACAGCCTCTGAAATCCTCTGCCCCCTGTAGGAGCTGGCTTGCCAGCGATAACGGTGTATCTGACACACCCCGTCGTCTGCATCGCCAGCAAGCCGGCTCCCACAGGTCAGGTGCTGCTTCAGGCAGAGTTTGTCAGGAAGGTACAAAACCGTCTTTACCGAAGCTTTACGCTCCGCTGACCGCCGCTGACCTTGATCTCCGTAATCTGTATTCATCCGGAACGTACCGGGAACGAGACAAGGAGATTCACCATGCGCAAGACTCTTATCGCTCTGATGTTCGCTGCCGCCCTGCCAACCGTTGCCATGGCCATGCCTGAAGGCGCCGGTCCGATGGGTGGTCCGATGGACGGCCCGCGCCACGGCGGTCAGATGCACGAGCACGGTAAAGGTGGCCCGTACAGCCAACTGGATTTGAGCCGCGAACAGCGCGAGCAGATCCGCAAGATCATGGGCGAACAGATGCATGATCGTAAGCACCTGGTCGACAAATACCTGGAAAAACTCTCGCCAGCCGACCAGAAAGCCATGAAAGACGAAATGGTCGCTAAACATCAGAAAGCTCAAGCCGATGTGCGCGCCGTGCTGAAACCGGATCAACAGAAGAAATTCGACGAGATCGAGAAAAAACAGGCTGAGCGCCGTGCCGAATGGGCTGAGTTCAAAGCGTGGAAAGCGCAGCAACCGCAAAAAGCGCAATAATGCGCTGACCCAGGACCCAACGGCTGAACCACCGTTGGGTCTGACACCACTCGATTTATGTGGGAGCGGGCTTGCTCGCGAAAGCGGTGTGTCAGATACGGAGATGTCTACTGATACACCGCCTTCGCGAGCGAGCCCGCTCCCACACTGGTCTGTGTTTTTTGAGGATTTTCTGTGCGCTCATTGTTCTGGCGTATCCTGGCCAGCTTCTGGCTGGCCATCGCTCTGGTGGCAGGGCTGTCCATTTTGCTCGGACACATGCTCAACCAAGACGCGTGGATTCTCAGCCGCCACCCGGGCCTCAACACCCTGGCCGAAGAATGGACGCAAACCTACGAAGCCCAGGGCGAAGAAGCCGCCCAGGACATTCTCGAACAGCGCAAACGCCAGTATCACATCGACGTTCAGGTACTCAACGAAAGCGGCGACCCGGTCGTTCGCGGCACCTTTCCGCGCCGCGCGGCCGCCTTCGAAGCACGGCAGAACAACGATGACCGGCGTCTGCCGTGGCGTCGCCTGACGGCGGAGTACACCAGCGAAAAAACTGGCGACACCTACCTGCTGATTTATCGCATTCCGCACCCGGAGCTGGACTCATGGCACCGCGAAAGCCTGCTTTGGCCACTGAGTGCACTGGGCATCGCGCTCGTGGTGCTGACCCTGTTCAGCCTGTTCGTGACCCTGTCCATCACCCGACCGCTAAGCCGCTTGCGCGGCGCGGTGCACGATCTTGGGCAAACCACCTATCAACAGAACAGTCTGGTGAAACTGGCCAACCGTCGCGATGAGTTCGGCGTGCTCGCCAACGATTTCAACCGCATGGGCTCACGCCTGCAAAGTTTGATCGGCAGTCAGCGCCAACTGTTGCGCGATGTGTCCCACGAGTTGCGCTCCCCTCTCGCCCGGCTGCGCATAGCGCTGGCACTGGCCGAACGGGCCAACCCTGAGGAACGGGAAAAACTCTGGCCGCGCCTGACACGCGAGTGCGACCGACTGGAAGCGCTGATCAGCGAAATCCTGGTACTGGCGCGGGTCGATGCCGACAACGCCAGCGCGGAAGACGTTGATCTGAATGCGCTGCTCAACACCCTGCAAAAGGATGCACAACTGGGTTCGCCGGAGCAGAACGTTCGCCTCGACGCAGAACCGCAGCTGAATCTCAAAGGCTGGCCGACGATGATCGAGCGTGCCCTGGACAACCTGCTGCGCAACGCCCAGCGCTTCAACCCGGTGGGGCAATCGATTGAAATGCAGGCGGTGCGTCAGGGTGAGCGGATTGTGGTGAGTGTGCGCGACCATGGACCCGGCGTGGATGCCGAGCATTTGAGTCAGTTGGGTGAGCCGTTTTATCGGGCGCCGGGGCAGACGGCGGCCGGGCACGGTTTGGGATTGGCCATTGCACGCAGAGCGGCGGAGCGGCATGGCGGGAGCCTGGTGTTGGCGAATCATCCGGATGGCGGGTTTATCGCCAGCCTCGAATTACCGTTAGTGCCGGGGGCCGTCGTCCAACCGTGATCCTTTGTGGGAGCGGGCTTGCTCGCGTAGGTGGGTCAGTCGACATCATTGTTTTCTGACACACCGCCTTCGCGAGCAAGCCCGCTCCCACATTGATCGGCGGTGTCAGGCCTTGCCGGGCCAGGCGCTGACAAATTCGGCCAGATCAGCCTTCTCCGCTACCCGCGGTTCTTTCTGCGGCGTGCCCAGATACAGGAACGCAATCACCTCTTCCCCTTCCGCCAAGCCCAAGCCTTTGGCCACATGTGCCGAATACGCCAACTCACCAGTGCGCCAAACCGCGCCAATCCCTTGCGCGTAGGCCGCCAGTAAAATCCCGTGCGCCGCACAACCCGCCGCCAGCAACTGCTCGGACTTTGGGTACTTGGCGTGATCCTGCAACCGCGCGATCACCACGACCACCAGCGGTGCGCGCAGCGGACCATTGCGCGCCTTGTCCAAGGCCGCTTCGGACACATCACTGTCTTGCAGTTTCGCGGCTTCGGCCAGCAACTCGCCCATTTGCTCACGCGCAGCGCCTTCGACTGTCAGGAAGCGCCAAGGCTGCAAGTGGCCGTGGTCAGGCGCCCGCATTGCGGCGTTAAACAGCACTTCGCGCTGCTGCACGGTAGGGGCCGGGTCGATCAGTCGTGGAACGGAAACACGGTTGAGCAAAGCGTCGAGAGCCTGCATCGGCCACCTCCTGAAAAAAATGTCTGGCCATTCTAGCTGCAAGTGCCACGGGGATGCCGGTTTACATGCCCTGCCCCACGGGTAGAATGGCGCCCTTCCTACTTTCAGCCCGAGCGGACTTCATGGCGTTGCCGACCTTACGTCTCATTGGTTTCATCATCGGCCTCTTCCTGATCACGCTGGCGATCGCCATGGTCGTGCCCATGGCCACCCTGGTTATTTTCGATCGCACCGGCGACCTGCCGTCGTTCCTCTGGGCCAGCATGATCACCTTTGTCGCCGGCTTGGCGCTGGTGATCCCCGGTCGCCCCGAGCAGGTGCACCTGCGCCCGCGGGACATGTACCTGCTGACCGTCAGCAGTTGGCTGGTGGTGTGCATATTCGCGGCGCTGCCATTCCTGCTGACCCAGCACATCAGCTACACCGACTCGTTCTTCGAAAGCATGTCCGGGATTACGGCCACCGGCTCAACGGTGCTCAATCATCTCGATGACATGTCTCCCGGCATCCTGATGTGGCGCTCGTTGCTGCACTGGATCGGCGGCATCGGCTTTATCGGCATGGCCGTCGCGATTCTGCCACTGCTGCGCATCGGTGGCATGCGGCTGTTTCAGACCGAGTCGTCGGACCGTTCCGAAAAAGTCATGCCCCGTTCGCACATGGTGGCGCGGTTGATCGTCGCGGCCTACGTCGGCATTACCATTTTCGGCAGCCTGGCGTTCTGGTGGGCCGGGATGAGTCCGTTCGATGCGATCAACCACGCGATGTCGGCGATTTCCACCGGCGGTTTTTCCACCTCCGATCAGTCACTGGCCAAGTGGACGCAACCGGCGGTGCACTGGGTGGCGATCGTCATCATGATTCTCGGCAGCTTGCCGTTCACCCTGTACGTGGCGACCTTGCGCGGTAACCGTCGGGCGCTGATCAAGGATCAGCAGGTGCAAGGCTTGCTCGGCATGTTGCTGGTGACCTGGCTGGTGCTAGGCACCTGGTACTGGTGGACCACCCAGCTGCATTGGCTGGACGCATTGCGGCATGTGGCGCTGAACGTGACGTCAGTGGTAACGACCACCGGTTTCGCACTCGGGGACTACAGCCTCTGGGGCAATTTCTCGCTGATGCTGTTCTTTTATCTGGGTTTTGTCGGCGGCTGCTCGGGATCGACTGCGGGCGGGATCAAGATTTTCCGTTTCCAGGTCGCCTACATTCTGCTCAAGGCCAACCTTAACCAGCTGATTCACCCGCGCGCGGTGATCAAGCAGAAGTACAACGGCCATCGCCTCGACGAAGAGATCGTGCGTTCGATCCTGACCTTTTCGTTCTTCTTCGCCATTACCATCTGCGTGATCGCCCTGCTGCTGTCGCTGCTCGGCGTCGACTGGATGACCGCGCTGACCGGCGCCGCCAGTACTGTTTCCGGGGTCGGCCCGGGACTGGGCGAGACCATTGGCCCGGCGGGCAACTTCGCCACCCTGCCGGATGCCGCAAAGTGGATTCTGTCGTTCGGCATGCTGCTCGGCCGACTCGAGATCATTACGGTGTTTGTTCTGTGTATTCCGGCGTTCTGGCGTCACTGACCGGGTTCGGCGAATCCATCAGCCGCACCCGGTACTCGCCGGGGGTGGCATCGAACCAGCGTCGGAAGGCGCGGAAGAAGTTGCTCGGATCAGCGAACCCCAACAGGTAGGCAATTTCCAGCAGGGTCATGCTCGGTTGCGCCAGATACTGCTCCGCCAGTTCGCGCCGGGTGTCATCGAGCAACGTCTGAAAACTCGTGCCCTCTTCCTGCAAACGCCGCTGTAACGTCCGTTGCGACAAGTGCAGCGTCTGCGCCACGGTATCGCGCTTGGGCTCGCCCTGGGGCAGTAAACGGCACAATACCTGACGCGCCTTGTGGGTCACGCGGCTTTCGGAAAACCGCGCCAGGTATTCCCCGGCAAAGCGGTCATGCAGCAGCGCCATGGCCTCGTTGGCGGTCGGCAACGGTGCCTCCATGTCAGAGCGCTCGAAAATCAGCGCGTCATAGGGCGCGTTGAACACCAGCGGCGCATGGAAGGCTTGTTTATACGGTTCGAGATCGGCGGGCTGTTCGCCCTGCACCAGCACCTTGCGCGGTTGCAGGGTGCGCCCGGTCAGCCAGCCGCACAGCGCCAGCGCGCAGGCCAGCGAGGCTTCGGCACTTTGCCGGGTCGGCGGCAGGTGGTCGCCGTGGACCGTCAGAATCAGTGCATACCCTTCATCCAGCAGACGGAAACTCAGGTCGGCACTTTCGGCGATGATCCGCTGATAACGCACCAGCCGCTGAAAGCCTTCGGCCAGGGTCTGACTGGACATCAAGGCGTACCCAGCCACGTGGAAGGACGCGGGCCTCACCACCTTGCCCATGTTCAGGCCAATCGCCGGGTTGCCGGACAGCTCGACCGCGCGCTGCCACAGTCGTGTCATGGAATCTTGCGGGAAGCGCGCATCCGGATCGTCCAGGGACGCGTAGTCGAGCCCCAGCTGTTTGAACAGAACCCGGCAATCCAGGCCGTCCATCTCCAGTGCTTTGACAATCCCCATCGCCCAGCTTGCAGAAGTCGTTCGTTCGCTCATGGCGTTTACTTACATGGTGAGCCGCATGCTACGGCCAATTTCCGAAGGATACTAAAGTGGCGCCCATTGTCACTGGCTGATACCAATGATCACTCTAGACTCAAATAAGCTACCCGCAGAACAACTTGCAGCCAGAACAGCAACCACAGAGATCGCAGTCGTGGAAAACATCAAGCGTTTCAACAGCTTCGCTGAGTTTTACCCGTATTACCTCAGCGAACACAGCAACAGTACCTGCCGACGATTGCACTTTATTGGCACAACGCTGGTTATTTTCATTCTGGCGCTGACCATCGGTAAAGGCGCCTGGTTGCTGCTGCTGGCCATTCCGCTGGCGGGCTACAGCTTCGCCTGGTTCGGGCATTTCTTTTTTGAAAAGAATCGTCCTGCAACCTTTCAGCATCCGTTTTACAGCCTGCTCGGCGATTTCGTGATGTACCGCGACATGATTCTAGGTCGCGTACCGTTCTAGGTGCAGCCGCTGTTCAGAAATAAAAACAAAGAGAGACTAGCCGATGAATGCCAACGCCCGTTTCACCCACATGCAGGACGGCACGCAAGAAGACTGGGCGATCATCGCCGCCGACTTCAGTGCCTACGCGAGGCAATTACCGACACGGATTGTGGCGCACCTGAAATTGCTTGAGGGTGATTTTGGCGGCTTCCCGGTGGATCGTCTAACTCACTCCCTGCAAACCGCCAGCCGCGCCTGGCGCGATGGTCGCGACGAAGAGTACGTGGTGTGCGCCCTGCTTCACGACATCGGTGACACGTTGGGCTCCTACAACCACCCGGACATCGCGGCGGCGATCCTCAAGCCATTCGTCAGCGCCGAGAATATGTGGATGGTGGAGAAACACGGGATTTTCCAGGGTTACTACTTTTTCCATCACTTGGGGATGGACCGGCATTTACGCGAGCAATTCAGCGGGCATCCGCAGTATCAGGCGACCATCGAATTCTGCGCGAAGTACGATGCGGCGGCGTTTGATCCGGCGTATGAAACGCTGCCGCTGAGTTTCTTTGAGCCGATGATGGAGCGGTTGTTTGCTCATCCCAAGCATTCAATTTACACAGCGGCGATGGAGGAGCACGCGCCGGCCTGATGAATCAGGGGTGTCTGGTCTGGCCTCATCGCGGGCAAGCCCGCTCCCACAGTAATTGGGGTGAACCCAAAATCTGTGAACGCCCGAGAATCCTGTGGGAGCGGGCTTGCCCACGATGAGGCCAGCGCCGACATCCTGACTTTCAAGCCGGCTCCGCGATTTTAACGGTTTTCAACTCCGCCTCCCGCGCCTGGGCATCCGCCAACCGGTACAACTCGATCGAACCATCCCAGTGCTCGATCAGCGCCGTGCACGACTCCACCCAATCCCCGCAATTGAGGTAATCCACCCCGCCGACCTTGCGAATCTCGGCATGGTGAATGTGCCCGCACACCACACCGTGCAACTCGCGTTTGACGCATTCGTGGGCGATGGCTTCTTCAAAATCGCTGATGAAGCTGACCGCGGTTTTCACTTTGTGCTTGAGGTACGCCGACAAGGACCAGTAGCCGTAGCCATAGCGGGCGCGCCAATGGTTGAGCCAGCGGTTGAGGGTCAGGGTGAATTCGTAGGCCGAGTCACCGAGGAACGCCAACCAGCGGTGATAGCGAGTGATCACGTCGAACTGGTCGCCGTGGATCACCAGCAAATGACGGCCGTCGGCGGTCACGTGCACCGCTTCGTCCACCAACTGAATGTTGCCCAGAATCAGCTTCGAGTAACGGCGCAGGAATTCGTCGTGGTTGCCGGTGACATAAATCACCTCGGTGCCGCGCTTGCTCATGGTCAGCAGGCGACGGATCACGTTGGTGTGCGCCTGAGGCCAGTACATGCCACCGCGCAGTTTCCAGCCATCGATGATGTCGCCGACCAGATAGATCTTGTCCGCGTGGTAGCCCTTGAGAAATTGTGACAAGTGCTCGGCCTGGCAATCCCGTGTGCCCAAATGCACATCGGAAATCCACAAGGTCCGCACACGTTGCTTACGACTGGGTTTGGCGAGCTCGGCGCTGGTCATGGGCAACCCTCTGCGATTGTTTTTGCAAGCTTGCGCCGGTCGGGTTAATCGCCCATGACAGTGACAAGTCAGTCCGGTGACAACGCACGTGAGTGCTCGCGGTGTAGACTGGCGCCCTTAATCGGGAGACCTGCGATGAGACCGATTCTCACGCTGCGCCAATACACTCACGACCTGATCGTCCACAGCCACGACCACGCGCAACTGGTGTTCGGGTTGTCGGGCGCGCTGGATTTCGAAGTCGACGGGCGTGGCAGTCAGGTGGTTCAGCAGAGTTTCGTCGTGGTCCCGTCCGGTTTCCATCATGCCTGTGGCAGTGCCAATGGCAGCCGCTGCCTGGTGCTGGACGTACCGAGCGATCAATGGGTGGCTCAGTCCCTTGGCGAGCACGCCGATGCCAGCCGCCGTTTGCTCGACAACGCCGGGCGCCTGCCGCTGGATGCCGGGCAAAGCCAATTGGTCAGTTGGCTGGCGGGCAGTCAGATCAGCGACCCGCTGATTGCGCAACAAGGCGCGGTGCTGTTGTTGGCCAGTCTCAACAACGCCAAAAGCGCAGGGGTGGGCGGCCGGCGTCTGCCATACGCCGCATTGAATGCGCACATCGATCAATACGCGGCCTACCCGCTGCAGGTGGCCGATCTGGCGCGGATTGCCGGTCTGTCCAGCGCTCGGCTGCATGCGCGGTTTGTCGCGGAATGCGGGCAGACGCCGATGGACTATATCCGCAGCCGTCGCTTGCACCGGGCCGTGGCCATATTGCGCGATTCGACGTTGCCCATAGGCGAAATTGCCAGTCGGGTCGGTTACAGCTCTCAAAGTGCATTTTCAGCTGCAGTGTTGCGGGAGTTCGGTGCCTCGCCCGGCAAACTGCGGCGCGAGGCTGGCGACAAATGATGCGAGTCTGGCGACAGACAGGCGTGCCGGCAGCGCTCTAGACTGCACCACTGTCGGTTGTGTTTATTAAGGATCGCAATGACTCCCCGTACCGCCCTGGGCGCACTGCATATCGGCGCATTGATGTTTGGCCTGACCGGTGTGTTCGGCAAACTGGCCGCCGCCTCCCCCGCCGTTATCGTCTTCGGTCGTGCGGCCTTTGCCGTGCTCGCCCTGGCCATTTTCGCGAAGTTCGCCAGCCACACCCGCTGGCAAAAACTCGACGCCGTGGACTGGCGCCGATTGCTGCTCAGCGGTTTGCTGCTGGCCGGGCACTGGGTGAGTTTCTTCATTGCGGTAAAGGTGGCGGGCGTGGCGATCGCGACCCTCGGTTTCGCCAGTTTCCCCGCGTTCACCGTGATCCTGGAAGGGTTGATTTTTCGCGAGCGGATTCGCGCCAATGAAATCTTGCTGGTGGTGCTGGTGAGTGTCGGGCTGGTGCTGGTCACGCCTGACTTCGATCTGGCCAGCGGCGCCACCACCGGCCTGTTATGGGCGGTAGGTTCAGGTCTGCTGTTCGCGTTGCTGTCGCTGACCAACCGCGCCAGTTCCGGACGAATTCCGCCGGTACAGGCTGCGCTGTGTCAGAACGTGGTGGTCGCGTTGTGTTTGCTGCCGGTGGCCGCACCGCAACTGAGCGAAGTACGCACCATCGACTGGCTGTGGATCGGCCTGCTCGGGGTATTCTGCACCGGTGTCGCTCACAGTCTGTTCGTCGCCAGCCTCGCGGTGATCAAGGCGCGGACCGCTGCGGTGGTGTTCGCCCTGGAGCCGGTTTACGGCATCACCATGGCTTGGCTGCTGTTCGATGAAAACCCGACGCTGCGGATGTTGATCGGCGGCGCGTTGATCATCGTCGCGATCGTGGTGTCCAGCAGACTCTCGGGCGGTTCAAGCAAGAAAGCGGTCGCTGCCGAAGCCGCGTCTCACTGAGTGCGGTCGTTGTGCCCAAGGTCGCGGCCCGGATCGATCTGATCGCGGACCCGCTGCTTGAGCACCTTGGCCTCAGGGAAACCGCCGTCAGCCTTGCGCTCCCAGATCTGCACGTCGTCACAGACAATATGAAAAACCCCACCGGTGCCGGGCACCAGCGACACCTTGCCCAAATCGTCGCCAAAGGTACTGAGCAGTTCTTGCGCCAACCAGGCCGCACGCAACAGCCATTGGCATTGTGTGCAGTAAGTGATGACGATTTCCGGTTTATGCGCGGTCATGACGGGCGAAACTCCTGAGCCAAGGGGCCGCGCCATGATAGAGCGTCAGCGGATACCGGCCAACAAAGTCCGCGCAGTCTGTTTGAGTTGCTCATCACCCTCTTTGAGCAACTCGTTGAGCAGCTCGATGGCGCTGTCGAGATCGCCTTCATCGATACAGGTCTGGGCCTGTTCGAGCTTGCCCGCGCGGGTCGGTTCCCCCGGTTCCAGGTTCAGAGGTTCAAGGTCAAGCGACTGACCGCCATCACTGAACCCCTCAAGAAAATCATCGTCCAGAGACTGTGCGTGCGGTTCAGCGATCCATTCCAGCTCGGGCTCGTCCAGGGTCGGTTCTTCGGGCATCTCCAACACATCGGGCAACTCGTGCAGGTTCGAGGTGAACGCCGGCTCCTCTGCCTTGGGCGGTCTGTCCGTGGGTTTAGTGTTTTCGAATGGACTGATCAGGTCCCAACTCGAATCCATCGACAGGTCATCCAGATTCAGCTGGAACTCATCGCCGGGCGCTTCTTCGGTTTTTACCGGTGTTGCGATAACTGTCGTCGCAGCCTCGGGCACCGCGCTGTTCAGTTTCGGATAGCGGGCACGAATTTCCTGAAGTTGCCGAGAATCGAACCCGGCGTCACGCAGGCTGTTTTCCTGAGCGTCATAGGCTGGAACATCCCCCTGCTTGCCGAGGACTTCCAGCAATTGCACGGCCAAGTCCGTGCGTTGTGGCGCCTTCTCCAAGGCATCGCGCAACAAACCCGCTGCTTCGGAAAAGCGGCCATAGGCCAGGTAGATACCCACACCTTCCAGCACATCGCCTGACGGCGTCTCGTCATGGTGGTCGAGCGCCGGATTCGACGGAGTGGGCTTCGCCACCGGCGCCACGGTTGGATTGAGCACCGGTTCCTGTCGCGGCGGTAAAACCGGGGGATCTTCGGGCAACGCCTGAACCTGCTGCCGTTGCCGACGAACAAACAGCCCCAGCAACAGTAACCCCAGCAGCGCCAGCAACCCGATAATCAGCGGCCAGTTGAAAGCCTCGGGCTCCTGCGCCACGACCGGGGCGGGCACCACTGCTTGCGGCGTGACCGACGGCGCTTGCTGGACCTCCGCCAAACGGGTTTGCAGCTCGGTGAGCTGTTTTTTCTGACCGGCGATCTGTTCGTCCTGAGCCTGCAGCTTCGCATTCAACTCATCGACGGTTTTTTGCAGTTGCTGATTTTGCAGCACGCTGGCAGCCAGCTGTTCTGCGGCAGGATCAATCACCGGTACAGCGGCCGGTGGCTCGACCTTCGGCTGGGCAATTTTCTTCGTGGCGGGTGGAGGCGCAACGGCAGGTGTAACGCTCGGGAACGGAGAGTTCGGTGAACGGGCGGCCGGTTCGTCAGCGACCGGAACAATGCCCGGAGCTCCCGGAGGATCAATCAGTACGGTGTACTCGCGCAGCACGCGCCCGTTGGGCTGATTCAGCTGCACGAGGAAATTCAGAAAGGGTTCGTCGACCGCCTTGTTGGAACTGACCCGGATCAGGCTGCGGTTGCCCCGCAGGATCGGCGTGAACTTCAGGTCATTGAGAAAAAAGACCCGCTCGATACCGGCACGGCTGAACTCGTCTGCCGTCGCCAGGCTGACGGACAGCTCGCCCTCCTCAAGGCCGGCGGCATCCACCAGGGCGATGTCGGCGCGCAACGGTTGATTGAGCGCCGAATGCAGGGTGATCTCACCCAGGCCCAATGCAGGCGCCAATGCCGAGTAGGTGACCGCCCCACCGGCCAGCAGCAGCCTGGCGCAACACCGCAATACAACGTGCCAACTCTCGAGCATGAGCATCCCTTAGATAACCAGACCAACCAGTGCGTGTTCGCACATCCGGTACGAACACGATATCGCCTTGTAGTTCTTTATAGTCTGCCCAACGGGGTATCTCAAAAAGCTGGCGCCTGCTTATGCCTCAAGATTTTTCCAGATTGGCCAGAATGTGCCCATGAACACGCATGCAGACCTTCAAATCCGCCTCATCGACGCCATCGAACAGCTCGTGGCGCAGTTGCGTGGCAATGGTTTCAATTTGTTCGATCAGAGGACGGGCCGGGGCACAGAGGACGATTTTTTTCGCCCGACGGTCTTCCAGCACTGCCTGGCGCTGAACCAGGCCCTGGCTTTCCAGGCTGTCGAGCAGCCTTGCCAGGGTCGGGCCTTCGACGCCGACGCTTTGCGCCAATTCACGTTGGGTCGGCGCCTCCTCGAAACGCGCCAGGTGCAGCAGCACCAGCCAGCGCGCCTGGGACAACCCCAGGCCGGCCAGACGACGGTCCAGTTCGGCACGCCACCCGCGCGACATCTGGGCCAGTTGCATGCCAAAGCGGTGTTGATCGGTTAACGGCATAAAACACTCATGGTTAGACTGAAATAGAGAAAAACTAATTATTAGTCAGCTAAGCATGACCCTTAGTCAGAGGCAAGGCTTGCTCTGTACTGAATCGTTACATCAATACATCCCTGTCCGGGATTTGAAACTCAGATCTCGAATTCCGACTGCAGCGCGGCTCGAACACAGTACAAAACACCTTCCGGCACGCGACCGGCGAACAGCGCAGCAATCTCCGCCACGGGCGGCAATTCACCCTCGCCGTCGAGGAACGCGTCCTGCACTTCACCCATCAAGTCTTCGGGCAGATCCAGCGCCTGCTCCAGCGACAACTGCTGCTTGCCAATGGCCTCGGCGAGCATCGTGTAAACATTCTTTTCCGAACATTGCAGCTGTCCGGCGATTTGCAGCGGTGTCATACCGGCCCGGGCGAGCGTTATCAATTCGTGGCGCACGTCGGCCACCACTTTGGGTGCCTCGACCTGGCCACCGAGGACTTCGAGGAAGGCCTCGCCGTAACGCTCCAGTTTGCGCGCACCGACGCCGCTGACCGTGGCCATTTCCGACAGCGACGTCGGCTGGCTGCGGAGCATTTCCAGCAAGGTCGAGTCGGGGAAGATGACGTACGGCGGCACCCCATGTTCCTCGGCGAGCTTGCGGCGCAAGGCGCGCAAGGCTTCCCACTGTTCGCGTTCTTCGCCGCGAACCAGTTGGCTTGCCTGGCTCTTGCTGCTTTTCGCGGTGGTTTGCGGTTTGAGGTCGCGGCGCAATTCCAGGGTCACTTCGCCCTTGAGCAGCGGCCGGCAGGTGTCACTGAGACGCAAGCCGCCATAGCCTTCAAGGTCGATGTCGGCCAGACCGCGAGCCACCAACTGCCGGAACAACGAACGCCATTCGCTCTCCCCCATCGCCTTGCCGACGCCGTAGACCGACAGATGCTGATGGCCGAAGCTGCGGACCTTTTCGTTGTCCTTGCCCAACAACACATCCACCAGGTGCCCGACGCCATAACGCTGACCGGTGCGATAAATCGCCGAGAGCGCCTGTCGCGCCGGTTCGGTAGCGTCCCAGGTCTGCACGCCATCAACGCAATTGTCACAATGGCCGCACGGCTCGGGCATGTCTTCGTCGAAGTAGGCGAGCAAAGTTTGACGACGGCAGCGGGTTTCTTCACAGAGCGAGAGCATGGCGTCGAGCTTGTGCTGCTCCAGACGCTTGTGGCGCTCGTCACCTTCGGAGTTCTGCAACATCTGCTTGAGCATCACCACGTCTTGCAGGCCGTAAGCCATCCAGGCATCCGCCGGCAGACCGTCACGGCCGCCACGACCGGTTTCCTGGTAGTAAGCCTCAAGGGATTTCGGCAAATCGAGGTGCGCGACGAAGCGCACGTTGGGCTTGTCGATGCCCATGCCGAACGCCACGGTGGCAACCATGATCAGGCCTTCCTCGTTAAGGAAGCGCTTCTGGTGATGGGCTCGTGTGTCGTTGGGCAGCCCGGCGTGATAGGGCAGCGCCGGGAACCCCTGTTCGCTGAGGAACACCGCCACTTCATCGACCTTCTTGCGCGACAGGCAATAGACGATGCCGGCATCGCTGCGCCGCTCGGCGAGGAACGCCAACAACTGCTTGCGGGGCTGCTCCTTGGGCACGATGCGGTAAAAAATATTCGGCCGGTCGAAGCTCGAGAGGAAGCGCTCGGCATTCTGCAGATGCAGGCGATCGACGATTTCTTCCCGGGTGCGTTTGTCGGCAGTCGCGGTCAGGGCGATGCGCGGGACGTTGGGGAACAGCTCTGCCAACTGGCCCAGTTGCAGGTATTCGCGGCGGAAGTCGTGGCCCCATTGGGACACGCAGTGGGCTTCGTCGATGGCGAACAACGCAATTTCAAGGCTTTGCAGGAAGGCCAGCATGCGTGGCTGGACCAGACGCTCCGGCGCGAGATAGAGCATCTTCACTTCGCCGCGTTTGATCCGCGCGGCGAGATCCCGCTGCTGCTCGGCGCTCAGGGTGGAGTTCAACGCAGCGGCAGCGACGCCCAACTCTTCGAGGGTCGCCACCTGATCGTCCATCAGCGCGATCAGCGGCGACACCACCACCGCCAGCCCTTCGCGCAACAACGCCGGCACCTGGAAGCACAGGGATTTGCCGCCACCGGTAGGCATCAGCACCAGGGCGTCGCCGCCACTGGCCACGCGCTCAATGATTGCACCCTGGCGGCCACGGAAACTGTCGTAGCCGAAGATGTCCTTGAGGACGCGTTGAGCCTGTTCGAGCATAAAAACTCCAAAAATCACCGAAACATCCCTGCAAGGCTGGTCCAGAACCACGCAGGCTGCACCGACAAATCGTAAGTGCACGTTGCATGACGCTTCACATTTCAGCCGCGACGCCAGCAGGGCATCACAAAACGCGGGAGTATACCCGAGGGCTTCCTTGCAAAGGGCGCCGCTTAGAAGAGGATCACGATGTAAAGTCCGTGGGATATTTCATGTTGCACCGCGATCAGGGGGGTTGGGGTTGGGGTTGTTTACATATCCGTTTCTGCGGTAACGGCTGCTATTGGTTTCGCCCTTACGGCGAGTTACTTGGAAAAGCGCCAAGTAACCAAACGCTCTTGCCCCACCACTCGGCACCTCGCTTGAGCTCGGTGCGCCCTCACTCCGGCATTGCTCCGCGGGTCGCCGCGATGGGCCATCCCTGGCCCAGCGCGGCTAAACCGGCATCCTTGCCGGTTTCCCCGCTGCGCAATACCTGCGTTCGGCCAGCGAGGTTTAACGGGGCGCCCAAAATCAAAACCGAGGCGGCCTTCGGGCCGACCTGCTTTCACGCTCACGCGGTCCCCTGTAGGAGTTGGCTTGCCAGCGATGGACGTCAACGATAATGCGGGCTGTCTGGATGAACGCGGTGTCTGGGCGTTTTTCGCCGGCAAGCCGGCTCCTACAGAGATCGGCGTACGCTTTTGCTTCTCACCACTCATCAGGCCGAGCGTTAGCTCGCCTTCAGCTTTTGATCTGAGCGCCCCCTCGAGAGGCCGAGTGGAGGTTCTGCGCAGTGGGCAACCCGGCATGGATGCCGGGTTAGCCGCCCCCGGCCATGGATGGCCGATGGCGGCGGGCCCACGGAGCAGGACCGGAGCGAGGGCATGCCGAGCCATGGCGAGGCACCGAACGAAAGGGGCAAGAGCGCTTGGTTACTTGGCGCTTTTCCAAGTGACTCGCCGTAAGGGCGAAACCGATAGCAGCCGTAACCGCAGGAATGGATATGTACACCCGAAAGAAAATGGTCGCAGGATAAACCGCCATCGCCAGCAAGCCGGCTCCTACAGGAAATGCACTGTTCCGGAAGGTCGCAGGGGGGCAAATATCCCGCGCGGCTGGCCTGAGTGCTCAAGAAGGCCTAGAATTCCCGCATCTGTTAATTCCCAAGGTAGCCCTTTAATGTCCTTCGCTGAGCAACTAACCCGCCTGCAAGTCTTCCTCGACGCCGATGAACTGCATGACGAGGCGCTGGACTACGTGGCAGCCCACGGCTACCTCACCGCGCTGTCGATCTGTTCCGAAAGCGTTCCCGACCGTGAGTGGATCGACGCCCTCTTCGCCGAAGAGCCGCATTACGCCGACGACACCGAGCGTGAAGCCATCGAATCCACCCTGCTGGCCCTCAAGGCTCACATTGCTCGCCAACTGGCGTCCGATGAAGAATTCGAGCTGCCGTGCGAACTGGACCTCGGCGACGACCCGGACGATTCCGACCTGCGTGGCTGGTGCATCGGCTTCATGGAAGGCGTGTTCCTGCGCGAAGCGGCCTGGTTCGAAACGGCCGAAGATGAAGTCAGCGAAATGCTGCTGCCGATCATGGTCGGTTCGGGTCTGTTCGACGAACAGCCAGAGTTCTCCGACATCGCGGCCGACGCCAACCTGATGGACGACATGATCGTCCAGATCCCGGAAGCCCTGACTGCGCTGTACCTGCTGTGCAACGCGCCAGACGAAAAACCGGCAATCCTCAAGCCACGTCACCACTAAGGTTTTGCCTATGGACAACCCCATAGGCAACCGCTCCCTGATGTTGCGCTACGTACTGCTGGCCATCGGCTGGCTGAGCGTGGCGCTGGGGGTGATCGGGATTTTCCTGCCAGTATTGCCCACCACGCCTTTCCTGCTGCTGGCGGCCGCCTGCTTCGCCCGTAGTTCACCACGCTTTTACAACTGGCTGGTGGAGCACCCACGGCTGGGTCCGTGGATTCGCGACTACCTCGACGGCAACGGTATTCCGCTCAAGGGCAAGGTGTATGCCATTGGCCTGATGTGGGTGAGTATTCTGTTTTCGTGCTATCTGGTGCCCCTGCCGTGGGCACGCGGTTTTATGCTGACCAGCGCAACGCTGGTGACGGTATACATTCTTCGGCAGAAAACGCTGCGCAACCCCTGAACACCTCCCTCCTCCTGAGTCGTTAGCTCATCCAGACCGTGGTGCCCTCCTTAGTTGAAGAATCAAACGGCGACGTTGCTCCACTCGTCGGGAATACCGTAAAACCTGTTAGTTATGACAGTAGTCAACCCGACACTTCCCTCTTTAAATCACTCCGTCATCCCCCTCTTCAACGACTGGAGTCGTCGCCATGACCGCCACCCCCCCGCTCCCCGGAAAAACCGCTACTGTGACTATCACTGAGATCCGTGATGAACGTAATAATCTCGTTGGGGAAAACGTAACCACCGAAAGTTTGACCCTGACCGTCAGGGGCACCGCGGCACCGAACACCGCACTCTGGTTGCGCGATAGGGTCAGTCAATTTACTGATGTAACAAGCGGTCCTGGCGGAGTTTGGACCAAAACGTTCACGCTGACGCAATTCAAATGCGTCGTCCTTTCCGCTATAGAAAAAAATCTACCCTATGATTTTTCCAGTGCCAGGAGATTCACCACAATAACCACGACACCCATCACTAACACCGTTACAGGTGATGGGAAACCCATTGAAAACGGTGGGAGCTACGATGGCGCCTCCGCCGAATTCATCGGCAATGCTCCTCCGCGCGCAACGCTCAAGGTAATTGATGGCACCACTGAGTTAAGTGAAACGGCGACGGTAGATGCCTGCGGTCTCTTTAAATTCACCTTGAGCGGGCTGGAAGAAAAGAAATACGAGATTAAGTTCCAGGCTCCTGATGGAAAAGAGTCCCAGGCCTTCACCTTTACAAAGGGAAAAGTTGTCCAGCTGAGCATTGATGACGTGCTCACTGACGAAAACATCAGCGTGCCTGAGGGCGCGAGCACCCTCGAGAAAAACCTGACCATCAAAGGTAAAGCCAATACGAACGAAGGCATCAGGATAGTGGGCGGCGTTCCAACACCAGTCACGACGAAGGCCAATGAACACGGCGACTGGGAATACGCTTTCAAAGGCTTATCCAACCGCCCTTACAGTGTTACCGCATCATCGATCGATAACCCGTCTAATACCTCGCCCCCTCGGACATTTAGTGTAAGAGCCGCTATCCAGATCACCCTCGTCAACATCACCGACGCTGACGGCGAGGTCATTACAGAGGGCAGCACCACATCCACCAATGTCTTGTTCGTCAACGGCAAAGGCGAGAAAGGCAAAAAGTTCCAGGTACTGGACGATGGCACCGCATTGGGTGAAGGCGACGTGAAAGAAACGGGAGACTACCGATATCAGATAGGTCCTCTGTCCGCCAAGTCCTATAACCTTGTCACCAAGGCCCTCTATGCTGAAGGTGGTGAATCCGCCCCATATGAATTCACGGTAGCGACAATAGAGGAACCGGAGATCACTTCCATCTATGGCGCAGGTAATGAAGTCATCGAAGACGGGGGCAAAACCACGAGTAGTTACTTAGTCATCAGAGGTACAGCCGCCGAGAATGCGGAGGTCCAGCTAAATGGCACCGCCACCAACCCGCCGCCTAAAGATCAGTCCAATGACAAGGGTGTATGTGTCTTCCTCATCTCCGGGTTGAGACCCGCGGTCTATCGATTCACCCTGCAGGGATTGTATGGGTCAAACCCCAGCTCCAAATCCTGGACGATTTCAGTTCTACCCGCGTGAGCCATCGACAATGACGAGCACTGTAATTGCGTGAATCAGGGGAGATGTTCAGCGACATAAAAAAACCGCATTCCAGCGGTTTTTTTATGAGCAGCCATCAGAACCTGTAGCTCAAGCCTACGCTCACAGCGAAAGGCGCCTCAAAGTTTTTACCCTTGGCATAATCGAACCCCGCATCCAGGCGAATGTTTTCCGAAAACGAAACAGCTACCCCGGCACCGCCCTCAAAACCGGAACCCGACAAATCGGTATCAAGATCGTTACCGTTGACCTGCACATCGTCGTTGTTAGCGAACTCATGAAGCAACGCCACATGAACGTACGGCTGCACAACTGTATCGTTGCCAACACTGAATTGACGACCCGTCGCGACGCCCAACTTGCCGCGCAACGAGCGCGTATTCTCGCCATCCACTTCCATTTCATTGTCGAAATCGTACTTCGCGCCTTCTATAACAGCCGTCGATACCTGCGCAAACGGTTTGATAAAGGAGTTATTACTCAGCTTGATGTCCTGGCCGACCTCCACAAAGGCGCTCACCCCTGAGTTGTTGTAATCGCCTTCGGCACGGGTGCTGTCGCTCATGCTGACTTTGGATTCATTTCGAAAACGGTTGAACTTGAGTACGCCGTTGACATAAACGCCGTTGTCCGGGTTTTGCCAGTTGAAGTAAGGGCCTGCGAAAACGCTGTCGACCGTCGCGGAGGTGCCGCCATTGAGATCCATATCGGCATGGCTGTAACCCGCCATTACACCGACGCGCCACGGACTATCGCCCAGCCGGTTATCAATACCCAGGGAAAGGCCCTGCTGACGCTGTTGATATCCGACCCCTGAAACATTGTCGACGTTGTATTTGTTGCTGAACGGCCTGATCCAGAAGCCCTGCAGATTGGCGTCCGTTTGCAATTCATCCATGCGCTTTTCCAGCACTGTCAGCTCGCCATAGACGATGGTAGGTGCCGTTTTAAACAATGCCACCACCGATTGAGCACCGGGGCTGATAGTTCTGGAGTTGGGGTCCAGATACCAATCGGTGCCACCCGTGGCATTGGTGGAACTGGCCAGCGAATAAGACCAGGCACCATCGTCCACTCGACCACCCACCAGCGAGAAGGTTGCGCTGCCGGAGTCCATGTGCACCAGCGTCAATTGTTGCGGCGACACGGTGTCCTTCCCGGAGGCGCTGACTGCTAGACCGAATTGGCCATTGGCCGCGCCGTTAATGTTCAGTAAGTCCCGTTCGCCCGTGGCGAAATTAACCTTCATGACGAACGTGCCGTTGCCGTTGAGGCTGCCCAAGTTCAGTTGATAATAAGTACCCGGCGCACTGGCGGTGCCGAAACGCACTATGCCATCCGCCATGTTCAATGCGTCGACGGTGTCGTTACCAGTCATGGTCCATTCCGACTGGTTGATTGACAGATTGCTGACCCCGTCGAGACGCCCGATAAAGCGTGATTGGTTTCGCAAGTCGAGATTGCCGGTGGAACCGCTTCCGATATTGAAGACGCCAGTCCATTGAGCGCCATCAAGCGTGAGATTGGCGATACTGTTGCCGTCAACCTCCACATTGCCTTCCAGGATACTGCTGCCGACCAGCATGTTCGCTGTCGAGGCACCTTGCACCTTTAGCAGATTGCCGTCGGCGGCAATCAACCTGGAGCCGTTCAATACCTGAATACTGGCGTCGACACCCTGATCGACCAGAATCGCCGGGCCTCGGAGGCCTTCAGCGCTGGAGTTATCCAGTACCAGCGACGGGTTAGCGCCAAGCGGGTCGTCGTCCATCAATACGCCCGAAGCATCACCGCTGATGCGAGTATCGGCTGTTGCACGTACCGCCCCCCCGGAGATGATCAGGCCGGAGCTGCCTGCGTTTGTTCCTGTCAGTACGCTGTCGATGAGTTCGAGTGTGCTGAATGCCGTCACAGCAGCGCCGGCGTTACCGCCTGTGAACTCACTGTTGGCAGCGGTAACCGTCGAGCCCTGATTGGATGCGGGTGGTCGGTTAACCATTAACGCATAGGTGTCACTGGAGACTATTGCACGGGCAATAGTCGCCTGGCTGCTGTTGATCGTTAAACCCGAATTCCCCGGATTGCCAACAATGGTGGCGCCATTGATGTTCAGGGTAGAGCCCGACTGGACCTGGACACTTTGGGTTGTCGCTTGCGTCATGTTCAGCACACTGTTGTTACGCACTACGTAATCGATAGATGCATCATTTGAATCGATATCCAGTGTGGCGCCGTTATCAACAATGACCGCTGCCAAAGCGGAGGAACTCATCAATAAAAATGCCGGCATAAGTGCCAACATGACAATGGCATCTGTAGTGGTCAGTGAACGTGTCTTTGGTTTGTCAGTCGTCAAGGCTTCATGTCCTGTTCATCGTTACCTCCTTGTCGGTCAACGACAAAGGGAGGACTGTGAGGGGGGCGGACAATAGCGTTTACCCCTACATATGGATGTAGGATTAATCTCTGTTCAGCTGAGTGAAAAAACCCTGACGCCTGCCAATCCGCCCCCCCCCAAAAAGGGCACTATGAAAAAAAGGAGGCGAATAAACGCCTCCATTTGTCGATCAGGGAATATTGCAGAAAGCTCCCCCGGGGCGCTCCATACCTACCCGGAACAAACGTGGTTCAGATGGCGTCGCATAACCGTCCTGTTTGGTAGCAGTGGTGATTTCACACCAACCGTTCTTGATTTTCTCAAAGACGTGATAAGTAAAAAACGCGCTCTTAGCGCTTCCGCTAGCGTCTAACGTTATCTCTACCGTATCTAATGCGTCATGAATGATCAGGCCGGGCACATTTTTGCCGGTGGGATCTTGCGTATTTGCAAATCCCTGGACGTGGAACTTAACAATCGAATTCGCGAATTGACTACCTCCAGCAAACGTAGCCTCAACCGCCATCGTGCCCAAATCACCATTATGTTTTAAGGATCCGCAGTACAACTCTGGACCATCGCCAGCGTCACCGGTAATTGCGAAGTCGGCCTGCGGCATAGAGGCAGGATTGATATAAGCTTCTACATACTGGACATTTGAGCGAATGACCGTGGCGTTCAAGTCATGACTCAAAAAGTACTCAACCCGTATCTGCTTATTGTTACCTCCACCCTTAATATAATCGGACGGGATATCAAACCACATAACAGTGTCATCATCGTGGCTATCGGTCACCGTAAAGACACCTCCTTCTGCCTCTTCGATTTCGACGCCGTGAAAGACCAAATGTACTTGCTCACCTGCTTTATGGTCTTTATGTATTTTAACGAACGCCTTCGCCCCAGCTTTTGCATCTGCCGCGATGAGGTAGTTATACCGCGACTTATCCACACCTTGGACCGTGATCAGCCCCAATCTCGAATCAGGCGTGCCTGGTAATCCCGGATTGTCGGGATCAGGTTGTTCACCCGGTGTCCTCGGGTCAATCGTCAATTTTTTGGAATGTGCCACTGTAGGATATAACTTGTCTCCACGTCTGATTTGCCAACGAAAATCAGCCTCTCTCTCATCGTTGACACCATTGTGCAAATATTTATAGGTGAACGAATGGGTGTATGAACCGCTTGAAAGATTCAGCTCCTGTACCGGGGTCTGACCATCTACGGATAACCGCCACTTATCGTCAGTTTTGAAATTGAGATAGCTGAGAACTGTCGCCGTAGGCGCTCGTAGATCCTCAAATAAGAGAACACCATCATCATCATGCAGATCGACCGTCGCCGCCTCGCTCCGGGGAGCAGGAAAGAGTGACACATCAAGTACCAGCAACGGAGAGGTTTGACTTACGTTGCCTTTACGATCAGTGGCCACCGCATAAACATCAACCTTCCCTTCTTCGATCCCGACCAACGCCTTGGTAAGTTTCTCGGTGCTCAATGGAACAGTAAGAGTGGTACGCACTATGGTGTCAATCAGCGTAGCGCTTGCTGTCGGCTGACCCGCCTCTTTAATAAAATATTTAATGGTGTCGCCAATTTTTGCGCCGGTATAGGTACTGGCCAAACTCAACGGTACGAAATTGGAACCATCAAAAAATTCAGCGGTAATACCCCCACTTTTAATTGCCTCGGGAACGATGACTTCCGCCGAAAGTACAGGGGGGGTATTGTCGACCCTAACGGCTAACACCAGCGAATCATCTTCATTCAAGCGATACTTGACGCGGATTTGCACTTTGTGTTCACCCGCAGTGTTTGTATGACCTGCCGGTATCGTTAATGTCTGATTGAAAAATTCATCCTTCAGCGGCGTTTTCTCCGTCAAAATGTTGCCTACCGGGGAGCCGTTAAACAGTGCCTGAACTGTGATGGTTGAATCATCCGGATAATCTGCCGTTGGAAATCTTGCAAACGACAGAGCCATTGCCAGACCACGATCCCTGGAATGCAGCTGATTACCCAGGTCGTCCGCCGTCGCCGGCAGCAATACAATTGTTTTTAATGTCGGAGCTTCGATGTCAGCCTGGGCAAAACGACGCTTTTTCCTGTAGCTCTGCGATCTCTGTTCTTTTGCGGCTGGCTTTTCAAGGATGGTCATTTCACAGCTCCTTTCCGTCATCGGGCGTTCTGCCCATTTAGCGATTCAATGCCCGATCCACAGTGACCCGGCGCCTGTTCGAGAACCTGATTGACATTTTTCACAGCGTTGAATCGAGAGCGCGATACAACAGTGACTCCACGCGTGGTTGGACTAACCGATAACTTGATTTAAAGGCAGGGGCAGGTCGCTGGCTACTGTCAGAAATTACAGGTTTTGCTACCGCTGGTCGGACACTTCGATAAATCGCACACAACAAAAAACCCGCCATCCTTGACACAGGGATGGCGGGTTTAGTGTTTAAGGTTTCAGGTCACACGGTATCCACCTTCAACGAATGGTCATTCAACATCCCGTTGATAATGGTCGCCGTATCCGCCCCGCCGGCAATCACCCCACCAGCCCCTGGCGTGACCCCGTAATGGCTGGCCAGGTTCACACCCGCAAGGTCGATGGTCTGGTTCGGCGCGGCGCCAGCCATGCCGCTGACGTCGATGCTGGTGACCAGCGAATCGCCGCTGCCGGTGACTTTGAAGTGCAGGTAGTCATCCAGCGACGCGGCGCTGCCGTTCTCGCCTTGCAGCAGTTGTGACAGGTCGAGTTTGTCGGCGCCCGGCGTGAAGTCGGTGACCACGTCGTGGCCGCTGTTGCCTTTTAGCCATTGGAAGGTGTCAGCGCCTGCGCCACCGGTGAGTGTGTTGTTGCCCAGGCCACCGATGAGAAAGTCATCGCCACCGCCGCCATTGAGCACGTCATTGCCGAGGCCGCCGGTGATGATGTTGTTGTGGCTGTCGCCGGTGAGCTTGTCGTCGTAGTCAGAGCCGGTAAGGTTTTCGATTGCGCTCAGGGTATCGGTGCCGGCGCCGAGAGTGTTTTGCGCGCCGAGCAAGCTCAGATCCACCTTGACCCCGGCGGTCGCGTGGGCGTAGCTCGCGGTGTCGTTGCCGCTGCCGCCGTCGAGCAGGTCGTCGCCCGCGCCGCTGTAGAGCAAGTCATTGCCGGCCCCCCCGTGCAGTTCGTTATTGCCTGCACCGGCGGTGAGCACATCGTTGCCGTCACCCGCGTTGATCACGTTGTTGCCGGTGCCTGCCACCAGCACGTCATCGCCCGTCGTACCGGTGAGGGTGTGGCCGTCTTGATAGCTGATGGTCACCGCCGCGTTGTCGCTGCCGCCATGGTGGTCGTTGGCGGTGTAGGTGCCGTGGTAATCCGGGGCGATATCATGCGCGCCGGAGTAATCGACGGTCAGGGTCAGTTTGTAGTTTTCCGCGCCCTTCCCGCTGTTGCCCGACCCACCGTTGTCGATGTTGGTGATGTGGATCTGGTAGCTGCCATTGGCCGCCGCGGTAATGGTCTGGCCATCGCCGATGGCAATGAACGCGCCACCGTTGACCGAGTACTCCATGACGACGTGACCGGCCGCCAGGTCGTGATCGAGGTTGAGGGTTTCACCCTGTTTGAGGGTGACGGTGATGCGATCTTCGTCATTGGTGCTGTTGTTTTTGACCTCGCCCAACGCTCCGCTGACCACCAGCACCGCGGTCATGGCCGCCGTGTTGGCGACGAAGGCGCTGCGGGCGATGCTCACCGATTGAGCGTTGCTGCCGTTGAAACTGTAGTTCTGGTTGCTGCCGGTAAAGTCCGCGCCTTTGGCAATCCAGCCGGTAGTGAAGGTCGTTGGCGAGGCTGTGAGCGGATCGCCGTTGGGGTCGGTGTCGTTGGCCAGCAACAACTCGCCTGGCACGCTGATATTGCCCGACAGCACGTTGGTGATGACGTGGTCATCGACCGCCACTGGTGGCGCGTTTGGAACCACCTTGACCACCAGGGTCGAACTGGCCAGGTCACCGTCGTTGTCGCTGACGGTGTAGCCGATGTTTTCGCTGATCACCACCGAGGTGGCTTTTTGCGAGGTGTAGGTGTATTCGCCAGTGTCGAGATTCACCACCAGGGTGCCTTTGCCGTCGGTGGCGATACTCAGGGTGTTGTTGGCCGTGTTGAAGGTGCCGTGGTTGGCGCCGCCGCTGAAGTTCAGCGAACCCTGGTTGCTGTTGCCTTTAGGGTCATAGGTGTACGTGGTGCCGTCGACCGTGATGGCTTTGACGAAACCGCCATCGGCGCCGAATGTGCCGCCCTCGCCCAGCAGCGAACCGGTGACCGGCGCACCGACCACGGTCCCCGACAGTACCGAGTTGAGCTGGTTCAGATCGTTGACGATGGCGGCGTTGGTGTTGGTGCCATGTCCGGTGCCGGCGCTGCCGTCATAGGCGAGCGGATCGAGGTTGGAATTGCTGACTCCATTACCCAGGCCGATCGCGTAGTTCTTGATGTGATTCTCTTCGAGGAACGCTTTCCAGTTCGCCTCATCCGTTTTGCCAATGTCCCCTTCGTTGGGTTTGCCATCAGAGAAGAAGTAGCCGACGTTCTGCGCACCGGTCAGTTTGCCGTTGGTGTCGAATGCCGTTTGCGCCACCGCCACCGCCGCGTCGTAGTTGGTATTGCCACCCGCTGTCAGTCCGGAGATGACCGACTTGGCCGTTGCTACATCGACCCAGACCGAGGTCTTGTCAGTGGCACCGCTGCTGAAGGTAACGATCTGCACTTTGACATCGCCGAGGTCGTCGTACTTGTTGAGCAAGGCGCTGATTGCCTGCTTGGCCAGTTCCAGTCGCGACAACCCATCCACTCCGGAACCGTCTTTCATGCTGCCGGACACGTCGATCACCAACAGCAGGTTGGTGTCGATTTCTGCGGCGACCACCGAACGTTCCGAGGCGACCGCTTTGGGCACGTCATCGACGATGTTGACTTTGATCGTGCTGAGACTGGAATTGCCCAGGGCGTCGGTGGCTTTGTAGGTGAAGCTTTCGCTCAAGGTATTCGCGCCGTTGTTCGCGTTCGGGGTGGTGCTGGCCGGCGAGGTCAGAGTGTAGGTGTACGTGCCGTTGGGGTTGAGCAGGATCTGGCCATACGTCCCGTGATCGCTGCCGATCAGGGTGTAGGTGACTGCGCCGGTGGCACCGGTGACCGAGCCGACCAAGGTGCCACTGGCGGTTTCGCCGGTGTGGCTTGGCTCGCTGCCGGTGACGGTGCCCGGCGCCAGGTCCTGGCCGTCCTTGCTCAGGTCCAACGCTTTCTCGTAGACGGTGACGTCGTTGTCGGTGGCTGCCGTGATGCAGCTGTTGTGCACGTCGATGGTGATGGTCGTGGTGCTTTGATCGCCGTCGTTATCGCGCAGGGTGTAGGTGAAGGTGTCAGTCGCGCCCGGGCCGTTCACGCCGTTCGGGTAGCTGTGGTATTCGGCGTTGCCTTGGGCATCC